>JAFLBV010000002.1:0-600000 GCA_017302895.1 Ignavibacteria bacterium
ACAGAGGCGGATTTCAATTCATTCTCACTTCACAGGGGGAGAGACCCGTATTTCATCCCGGGAGAATTAAACAGAATATACTCAGGCAGAGACACAATGTTTACCGATTCACTCTCAGACCCGACAGGAAACTATACATACAAAATCACAGCGAAGGATAACCAGGGACTCGTAAGCAAATGGGACAGTGTAACGGTGGTACTGACAGATATTGCTGAAGGTGGAGAACTTACACCCAAGGGAGTGGTACTCTACCAAAACTATCCCAACCCGTTCAATCCATCGACAACGATAAGATTCAGGCTTGAAGAACCGGGAGAGGTGATACTGAGGGTTTATGATGTAAACGGAGCGATTGTGGCAGTATTGAACAACGGCTGGCTACCTGCAGGAGAGCATGAGAGGGACTTCACCCCGGGAAAGACAGGAACGATGAATGACATGGCATCAGGAGTCTATTTCTACAACCTCACCGTAAGGGATGCAAACCTGAAACCGGTTTTCATCCGGTCGGACAAGATGCTCTTTGTGAAGTAGAACCAAGTCCAATGGCGGTAATATTTCATCTTGACCTTGATACTTTTTTTGTTTCGGTAGAGCGGATACTCGATCCCTCCCTGGTGGGGAAACCTGTGATAGTTGGCGGACAACCGGGTGGAAGGGGGGTTGTTGCCGCCTGCTCATATGAGACCAGGAAATTTGGGGTGAGATCGGGAATGCCTGCAGGAAAGGCGTATAAACTTTGTCCACAAGCCATATTTGTCAGAGGGAGTCATGGTGAGTACAGCAGATATTCCAATATGGTGAAGGATATTCTTGTGAAGTATCCCCCTGTTTTACAGCAGGCTTCCGTGGATGAGTTTTACATGGATTTCACAGGCTGTGAGAAGATATACGGAAATTTCATGCTGCTCGCCGAGAGGATACTGGATGAGATCTATGAGAAAATCGGACTTCCCGGTTCAATAGGAATAGGAAGCAACAAGACGATCGCAAAAATATGTTCAGATTTCAACAAACCACGGGGAATCACTTTTATACCGAATGGCACGGAAAAAGAATTTTTGGCACCACTTCCCGCTGAGGTGATGCCGGGAGTGGGGAAGGTTTTTATTCGTGAACTCCATTCCCGGGGTATTTATACTCTGGGTGACATTGCCCGAATGCCCGCCGAGTATTTTGCATCGGTTTTTGGGAAAGGAGGATTGGATATTTGGGAGAAAGCGAACGGAAAGGGGACGGAATTTCTTGCGGAATCCTGGGAGAGGAAAAGCATTTCGAGTGAACAGACATTTCGTTCCGACATTTCCTCACCCGCAGAAATTGAAGCCATTATGTTCAGACTTGTAGCCAAAATTTGTCAGCAGATCAGAGATGAAGAAAGTATGGCTACAAACATCCATATCAAACTGAGATATGCCGATTTCTCCACCATCACGAGGGCAAAACAGGTGTTGCCAACAATGGATGACAAGTTCGTATATGAAACCGCAGTGGATCTTTTCAGAAAAGCATACACCCGCCGGGTTGGTGTGCGTCTTATCGGTGTCGGAATGAGCGGTTTTGTCGAGTATCATCAACAACAATCACTGTTCGAAACCACCGAAGAAAAACGGGAAAAAATGATGGAAGCCATCAATAAAATAAGGTCAAAGTTCGGATTTGAGTCGATTGAGATGGGGAAGAATTAAGGCTGAATTTCTGAAGGCTGAAGTATGAGGTCAGAAGTTTGAAAAATTTAAGGGACCGGATTGGATAAAGGGATATTACTGCATTATTGGATTACTGCATTACTGCATTATTGCATTATTGGATTAGAAAAAGATGTTACATGTACACAGCAATTACTCCCTGTTACAGGGAGCGGTATCGATAGACGACCTGATCGGGCGGGCAAAGAGCTTTGGAATGAAGGCTCTTGCTCTTACGGACAGGAACGGCATGTACGGACTGATTCAATTCTACAAAAAAGCCACGGAGGCCGGAATCAAGCCTCTATTGGGTGCTTATATTGATGATCCCGGGAATGAGAAGGAGTATGTACTTCTTCTTGCTGCCACAAGGGAGGGGTACTCAAATCTTTGCAGGATAATAACTGCCAGAAAGCTGAAGGGGGACTTCACACTTGATGGACTTGTCAGGAGTGAATTACCGGGAATTTTCCTCATTACCCCTTCGATCAGACTTCTTCAGGCAGCAGGGAACAAGGCAACCGTATTTGGTGAACTTCCCGTAACGCCATCCACTAAGAAAATGTCGAGGGAGGTGTATGAATTCTGCATAGCCAATGGTTACAGATATGTTCCCACTTCTCCCGTTTACTTTTTGGACAAAGAAGACCATCTTCTGCATAAAACCGTTACAGCAATAAGACTGCGAACAACTCTGGGGAGCATAAAACCGGAAGAAACAGAGTCCAAGGATTACTATTTCAGGAGCTATGAGGAAGTGTTGCGGGAGTGGAAAAAGATACCGGGCGCACTTCAGAATATAAACCACATCGTTGACAACTGCAACTTGAATCTCGAGATGGGAAAGACCAAATTTCCTCTTTTCCCCACACCAAACAATGAACCGTCGTTTTCATATTTATGGAAACTTGCCTTCAAAGGGCTGGAAATGAGATATCACACGATCACCGAAACCGCAATTAACCGCCTCCGTTATGAACTTGAAGTGATTAATGATCTCGGCTTTCCCGACTACTTTCTTGTGGTTTGGGATATCGTAAGGGAGGCAAAACGGCGGGGGATGATGCTGCTCGGGAGGGGATCGGCTGCTAACAGTCTTGTTTCATACTGCCTCGGCTTCACGGAAGTGGATCCGATAAAATATGACCTCTACTTCGAAAGATTTCTGAACAGGGGAAGAATGAGTCCCCCGGATGTTGATCTCGATTTTTCATGGCGGGAAAGGGACGAGATTGTTAAATATGTTTTTGAAAAGTACGGCTACGATAAAGTGGCTATGATCTCGACTACTGTTACATTCAGAGCGAGATCAGCTTTCAGAGAGACAGCTAAAGTTTTTGGAATTGCGGAGAGTGAAATATCGCAGTACAGCAAATTTATTCCGTGGACAGATGCAAGAAATCTTGCAAATCTCTCAACCATGTTTCCGGAATCGAAATCATTAAAGTTTGAAGGGGAGCCATGGAAAAGTATCATTTCAATCGCTTCACGGCTGGCATCATTTCCGCGACATCTCAGCATTCACCCCGGGGGAATTGTTATTACACCCACTCCCATCACCGATTTTGTTGCCCTCGAATTCGCAAGCAACAAGGGGTTGGGGATAATCATCACTCAGCCCGACATGTATCCCGTTGAGGATATGGGTCTGATCAAAATTGACCTCCTCAGTCAGCGCTCCCTCGGAGTACTAAGAGAAACCATGGGGAAAGTGCTGTAATCCAGAAATAAATATTCTTGAATAGTTTTAACAGTATAAACAACTAAAGATTTAATTAATCCGTTTCTTGGCGTCCGTGGAATATTTTTTTCGGATTTCCTCCAATTTTTTCAAGTAACTCTCTCTGTGCAAAAGATACTCTTTTGAAGTCTTTTTTATAATTTCTTCTTTCAATTTGATTGCATCCACAGTTTTCATTTTATTCTCCAATAATTTCTCTCGGTGTCCGGATCTCTATTGTTTTTAAACCATTTAACATATTAACTGAATTGAAAATTGTAATCCGCGCTAAATTAACAATATGCTTGAAGTTCCAACTAACCAGTACATCAACATTGTTCAGAGAAGCAACGGCAATATGTAAAGCATCATTAAAATATTTGGGAGATACAGCCTTGGCCTTTAAATAATCTTTAGCTAAATTTTCTGCTTCCTCGTTGAGAGCAATAATTATTTTGTTCTGTTCAGGTACAGTGTCCAATATTTCCCGCACAAATTCTGGTGCATGTTCCATTTCCTCTAATACAACATCAGAAAGTACTATTTGGTTTTCGCCGGACCTGAAAGTATCAAATAATCTGTTAGACCATTTGGAAAATTCCTGGTCGAAACATCCCCCAATCACTGAGGTATCAACATAAATCTGCTTTACACGCGGTTTCATAAAAACTCTATTTTTTCTCTTAAATATAACTATTCCCCTCTGTTTTTACTCAACTTCTTTTTTTAATGTAATTTCTTTTTCCCTTGACATTCTTGAAATATTTCCCTACTTTACCATACAAATGTATGGTATTTTGTAGTCCGCTTTTTTGAAATATTACTGCATTTTTGGATTACTGAATTATTGGATTAACAGTGTTTAACATGATCGATTACCGGCTGCCGGAGCAGTCGAAGACAAAGATAATCTCTCTCCACCGCCCGATACCACGGAAAGCGGCAGGGGTGGACTTTGACATTTTCGATTATGATTTTCTGTTCAAGGATGAGAAGACAGTTGACATAATAAAGCGGGGGAGAACGATAGGGTGTTTTTACATTGAATCGCCGGGAATGCGGTCACTTCTTACGCGGTTGGATGTTGATACATTCGAAATGCTGACAGCGGCAAGTTCGATTATTCGTCCGGGTGTGGCGGAAAGCGGCATGATGCAGGAGTTTATTGCACGCCACAAAGACCCCAGGAGGCGGAAGTATCTTATTCCCGATATGGAGAAGATACTGGGAGAAACTTACGGTGTGATGATCTATCAGGAGGATGTAATCAAGGTGGCGCATCATATAGCGGGGCTCTCGCTTGAGGAAGCTGACCTTCTCCGTCGCGCAATGAGCGGCAAACTCAGGAGCAAAACCGCGATGGAGAGGATTGAGGGGCGGTTCTTCGAGTCGTGTGAGATGCGGGGCTTAAAACCCTATGTTGCAAAGGAATTGTGGCGGCAGATAAAGTCATTTGCGGGTTACTCATTCTGCAAGGCACACAGTGCGTCGTTTGCTCTTCTTTCATATCAGGTGGCATACCTTAAAGTCCATTATCCTGCTGAGTTTATGTCGAGTGTCTTAAGTAATGGCGGAGGCTACTATTCCGCTGCAGTTTACATTCAGGAGGCACGCAGACTGGGTCTTAAGATACTTCTTCCCTGCATAAACAAAAGCGTTTACGAATATACGGGGAAGGGGAGCGAACTAAGAATCGGTCTGCAGGCGATAAAAAATCTCAAAAAAAGTACCGCCGAAAATTTGATCAGGGAGAGAAAAGAAAACGGCGACTACACTTCCCTCAAGGATTTTTTGACAAGAACCCGCTCCGGATTCGAGGACACAGTTCACCTGATAAAATGCGGGGCAATGGACTGTCTCGGTACGGGAAGACCCGACCTTCTTAAGCAGCTCGATGTTTATATGAAACACAGGCGGCTACTCGATACACTTCAGGAGAGCCTTTTTGCGGGTGAGGAGATGGAACTGGAGCGTAAGGTGATCACGGGAGTTCAGTACTCTGTTGAGGAGAAGTGTCTGGCGGAAATGGAGGCGTTCGATTATATGGTCAGCAGGCACCCTCTGCAGTTTTATGGCGGATGGACGAACGATCCCACTGTCACAAAAGCCATCGATATCCCCAAAATGCACGGTAAAAATGTTAAAATGATCGGCTGGTTTATGACCGCCAAAAGGATACGGACAAAAGACGGCAAGGCGATGAAGTTCCTGTCACTGGAAGATCTGACCGATACCTTTGAAGCCGTGCTTTTCCCAGAAACATACGCCAAATATGCCGAAAAAACGATGTCGTTCGGTCCCTATCTCGTCGAGGGGAAGGTTGACGCCCTGAATGGCAACAATCTGATTGTGAACAAACTTGAAATCATCGGCGGTGAACTCGATATGGAACTGCTCCAAAGCGCAACATATTCCGAAAGCAACTACAATGGCGAAAACGAAAAGGTGTACGAAGAGGAAACACAAATCACCCTTGATCTCGACAAAGAGAAGCTGATCAGGGCGTATGCCGGGTAGGGTTTAGCTATGATCTATGAACTATGAACTATAAGCTGGCGCAGTTATGAGTTTTGAATTATTAGTTATTGGTTGGGTTGGGCCTCGATAAACAAATACAAAATGAATGATTTTTATCCATTGCTACTCCAATATTTGTACTTTTCGCCAAAGTTGACAATTATACGGAGAAGTTCCTCCGGAAGAAGAGTAATAATGTGTTCTTTTATTTCTTTGGGGACTCCGGAGTAATAGGCTTCCGCAATACTTCCGGCGATGGCTGCAAGGGTATCACTGTCACCACCTAATGAAACAGCATTTCTTATACAATCTGTAAAGTCAGAACCGTCAATAAAACACCTAATGGCAGGAGGAACAGTACCTTGGCAGATTTCATTATATCGGTAATCTGCCCTAATTTCATCAATTGATCTAGTGAGGTTGTATTGGAAAGTACTCTCAACGAATTCTTTAATGCTTTCCTTTGAATTTCCGGTTCTCGCCATAAATATCGCACCTGCAACTGCCTCAGCCCCCTTAATACCTTCAGGATGATTATGTGTTACCTCTGCTGTCTTGCGGGCAGCTTTCAAAGTCTGGTCAAGGTTGTCAAAAGCCCAGCCAATAGCACTGACACGCATCGCCGATCCGTTTCCACAACTGTTGTATGGCCCCATTGTATCACTTGACAACCACTGCCAGAAGGTACCTCCATAACCACCCTTAGGAAATTTGTACTTATTTCCCATTTTTCTCATTTCGGTGCCATATCCGGAGCCCTCAACAAGTGCGTTCGCAATGGCAAGGGTGAGCAAAGAATCATCCGTATATATTGACTCGTCGGTAAAAAGAGGGAATTCTTTATTTTTTATTCTTTTTCCGGGCCCTTCATACGGTGAGCCAACAACATCCCCTGCAATTGCTCCAAACAAAGGATAATTATTTGTCAGGCATTTTTCCAACAGGTTTTCATGTAACAGTCCCTCTAATGCAACAGGCATATTAAACATTCCTTTCCGGTTATGAATAATTTAAGCTCAAACATAATTTGGATTCAACGGTACTAATCAAATTCAAGCTAAGCAGAAATTTGCTAATTTTGAACTATAAAATATAGAAATTTTAAATGAAAAATCTTACAGACACACACGCACACTTGTTTTATCCCGATTATGCTGATGAAATCGATCAGGTGATTGAGAGAGCCCTGGCAGCAGGGGTTGAGTATATTATTGTTCCTGCCACTGACCTTGCGAGTTCCGCTCAGGTCGTTCAACTGACAAAAAAATATGAAATTATATACGGCTCCGTGGGAGTACATCCCTTGGACAGCAAGGAATGGGACAAAGCCTGGTTGCCACTTCTCGAACAGACAGTATTGGCAAACAAAGAAAAAATAGTTGCCATTGGCGAGATTGGTCTCGACTATTATTACGATTACTCTCCAAAACAGAAACAAATAGAAGCATTCAGAGATCAACTGGAACTGGCGATTAAACTTGATCTTCCTGTGATTGTGCACAATCGTAATTCCGATGATGACATGCTGGAGATTATCAGAGAGTTTACTCCCAGGGGACTCAGAGCACAGTTTCATTGTTTTAATGCACCGCTCGAGCATGCTCTTGAGTATGTCAGAATGGGACACATGATCTCTTTTACAGGTAACATCACCTTTAAAAAAGCGGAGGACCTTCGACTGATAGCAGCAAAGGTTCATCCCGAACACCTTCTACTCGAGACTGATTCGCCGTTTATGACTCCCGTTCCTTTCAGAGGAAAGCGGAATGAACCTGGACATGTTCAGTATGTTGCAGAAGAACTGGCGAAACTTCACCATCTTACAGTTGACGACATTGCCCGGATTACAGCTTACAACGCATGGCGATTCTTCAAAATCGGGAAGGCTCCCGAAACTTCGATTGCTTATCAGATAGGCACGGCCTTATATGTAAATGTGACAAACCGTTGTAATGCCGATTGCGTTTTCTGTGGAAGGAAGGATTCTCCATTTCTGGCAGGATATAACCTCGGGATGGATAAAAACAACGAACCGGGTATTCAGCAATACATACACGCCATCGGTGCTCCGATGAAATATTCCGAGATAGTTTTTTGCGGATATGGTGAACCTACTATCAGATGGGATGTGGTGAAAGTTGTTGCGGGATTTGTGAAGGAGAACGGGGGAAAGACCCGCATTAACACCAACGGGCATGGAAATGTGATAAATCACAGAGATATCACCCCTGAAATGAGAGGCCTTATAGATACCGTTTCAGTCAGTCTGAATGCCACTGATTCCAAAAAGTACGCTGAATTGATGCGGGTGGATGAAAGTATGTATGCTGAAATGCTGGATTTTACGAGAAAAGCTAAAGCATTCGTACCGAATGTAGTTTTATCAGTTGTAGGAATTCCAGAGGTGGATATAGAAAAAGCCCGCTCGATAGCAGTTGACGAGATTGGTGTCAACTTCAGGGAACGGACTTATTTTTAAGATTTAGTATACCGGGTTATTTCGGCATTACAAAGATTTTATCATCAACTTTTGGGTCGATTTCGTTGGAATCGAGAGCCATTTTGTAGATTGTTTGTCCTTCGGCTTTTACTTCAATGTCGAAGGCTATCTTCATACCGTCAATATCTTTATAGTTGGAAGGATAAATCTCCATCTCAACCGGTTGACCACCCATCACGGTTTTTGAGGTTTGCTTCAGGATCATGAATGATTCTTTATCGAGATAGATTTTATAACTGTCTTTTTCGGCATCTTTAAGTTCAATCACGAAGCACTCAACACCCTCGACTTTTTCGTTGGGGAGCAGCTCAGCAGTATATCCCTTGGTTTTGTAATCCCAGAGCGCTCCATCCATATCAGCCTGAACCTTTAAGTTCTTTAGCTGGTCGGCAGGTATTTCGGCAGGTTCACCATCACCCATAAATGGATTGGTTGACCAGCCTTTCACACCATCGAATGCCTGGATCATTGTTAGACCCTGGAATGTGACTTCGAATCTAAGTTTTAACGGTCTTGCATAGGTCATTTTGAAAGGAAGGTTCTGGCCCATCTGGGAGAGTTTGCCTTTTGACAACATGGTATTTACTTTAACAAGTTTTTCCTGTCCAATGGCTTTGTAATATTTTGCGAGCACTTCATCGAGTGTTTGAGCATGAATTGAAGTGGCAAGAAATAGAAAGAGGGATAGAACAATGAAATTCTTCACAGTATTCTCCGAATTAATGAATAAAAATTCAAATCTTATATGTAAAATAACATTTTCTTCAAAAAGATTCCCGATAGTCAATTTCGGGTTGATTTGAGAGTTAAATCATTTTTTTTGAACAATCAACTGTTTATCTTTACTTTCATCAAAAAATATTTTAATAAATTCAATTCAATCAAGAAAAAGGCATTTTATGTTCAAAATCAAATTTTTTCTGTTAGTTTCATTCATTATTTCAGTCTCTTCGCTCAATGCTCAGATTTTTGAGGGAAAAGTCACTATGACCATTTACGACGCAAAATCGCAGGAACTCAAGGATGTAGAGTATTACACGAATGGCAAGGAATCCGCGATACTGGCTGAAGAAGAAGGAATGAAAGTCTCCATCATGATGAAAGAGAATAAAATGCTGATGGTGATGCATGCTCAAAAATTATATATGGAAATACCTCTTGACGGCGAAAACAAAGCAAACGATACTTCCAAAAATATTCAGGACGCTGTTGTAAATACTGGTGAAACAAAAATGATCAACGGGTTGAATTGTACAAAATACATCATTAAATCCGGTGATCTTGAAAACGGTATCGCCTGGTTTACGAAAGACTTGGGCGGATTTTTCCTGTTCAAGCTGGATCAGGGAGCGGAGAGCAAAGGGAGCGTGATGGGAGCGTTGGGTCAGTTTGCCGATCTTTTCCCGGTACTCGTTTTGGATATAAAAGACGGTAAAGAAGTCAAGATGCTTGAAACTACAAAAGCCGAAGTGATGCCTGTACCGGCGAGTATTTTCGAAGTACCAAAAGATTATAAGTCACTCCTTGATCAAATGATGCAACAGAAATAGAAATCTGACAAGAAACGGAGAATTTTAATGTTGGATGTGAAGAAAGATCCCATTTGGAAAATGATGGGTTTGTTGTTCAAACCCCACCCATGGCACGGGATTCCGATCGGTGATAATGCCCCTGACAAAATAACGGTATTTATAGAAATTGTTCCTACCGACACGGTTAAATATGAAATTGACAAGGGCACGGGGTACCTCAAAGTTGACCGTCCACAACGGTTTTCAAATGTTAGTCCGTGTATGTACGGGCTGATACCCCAGACCTTTTGTGCTGAAAATGTTGCCGCATATTGTGATGAAAAGACGGGAAGAAAAGGTATTATCGGTGACGGTGATCCTTTGGATATATGTGTTCTTTCTGAAAAAACCATAACGATGGGTGGAATCACACTTGAGGCGATTCCCATAGGCGGATTAAGGATGCTCGATGGTGATGAGGCTGATGACAAAATTATTGCCGTTATGAAAGGTGATGCCATATATGGAAATATGCGGGACATCCATGAATGTCCGCCTTCACTTATTGAGCGGTTAAGGCACTACTTCCTTACTTATAAAGACATTCCGGGGTCTTCGAAAGCCCGCACTGAGATTACTCATATTTACGGCAGGGAAGAGGCACATGAAGTAATCAGAAGAAGCCAGCTTGACTATGAAAGCAGATTTGGCGGCATAGAGGAGATGCTTACAGACATCCTTCGCGGTTAGTCATTATAAATATCAAACATCATGCAAGTGCCCTCACCGAGGGCACTTTCTATTTGTAAAGCAGATCCGTTAATATTCAAAAAGTTCTTTATGATAATCAATCCGATGCCGGTTCCTTTTTCATTATCAGTTCCGGGTTTCGACTTGATCGAATTCTCATTCAAGATCCTGTAAATCTCATCCTGAGGTATTCCTGTACCTGTATCACAAACCCTTACTGAAATTTTATTGTCACTCGACAGACCAGCATGAATTTTTATGGTGCCGTTTCCGGGTGTGTATTTTATCGAATTGGCGACCAGATTTCGAAGGATGGTGTCGAGCATGAATTTATCGAACCTGACGGGTGGCAAATTTTTCTGGACAGCATTCTCGATTGTTACTGATTTGACTTCCGCAAGGGGAGCAACTGTAAGAATGGTCCCCTCTACAATATTATAGAGATCCAGCGGCTCTTTTATCACGGTTAATGATTTACTTTGGGTTCTTGCCCAACTGAGAAGATTTTCTAAAATCTGTAAAGTGGCGATTGCTGTTCGTTGTGAGTCTTTCAGAAGTTTGAATTTTTCTTCTTCTGTCATCTCATAATACTCGTCGATGAGGATGTCAGCGATATTGATCAAGAGAACAAACGGATTTCTCAAATCATGAGCGAGTATTGAAATCAGACGGTCTTTACTGTCGTTTAATTTAATCAGTTCCTCCTCCGACCGGGTTAATCTTTGCAGGTACTGCTTGATCGTTTTTTCTGCATTCTTAAGAGAAGTGATGTTAGCTGCATAAAGAACTATTTTCTCCACTTCATCTCCCTTGCTCAAGGCCGGGTAAAAATTCAGATTGAAGTTGTAATTGATCCCGTTTTCAGATTGAAATTCGACTTCCTCAATAAATGAATTTTTTTCCTCCTTTATTCGTTTCAGTCGTTCCGGAGTGAGAATCGAACCCATCTTCATTTTCACGAACATATCGCTTATCTTCGATTTATTTCTGATCAGGATTTCACTGTTCGAAGCGTTTATAAGCATAAAGGGGTCGGTCACAGAATTGATCATATCCTGAACGAGTCGTAATGAGGCTCTTTTTTGATAGAAAATGACAAGAACAGTTATAAGTAAGGAACCGAGTGCTATAAAAATGATCAGGTATATCATGAAATTGCGGCTGTTTTGAAGCTCCTGAAGTTGCTGTTGCTCCGAAAGTGTCCTGATTTCCTGATCTTTTAATTTTATTTCGTAGTCTATACTCTTTAACAACAGATTATTGTAAGAAGATCTTGTAAAGAGGCTGTCTCTCTGTTGTATTAGCATATCTGCATATTTAATAGCCGTTTCAGAATCATTCTGTGCTTTGGCGATGTTAAAAAGTGCTATATAAGCCTCCGTCAAAGCAACTTTAAAGTTAAATCGCTTTGCGAGTTGCACCGCTTCTTCCAGTCTTTTGATTGCTTCACCCGGCTGATTGTCCTTCCTGAAGTATTCCGCGAGTTCAATCCATGTCTCACATTTTCCACGCGGGTCGTTCAATTTTTCAAATATCCCCGCAGCCTTCAGTGTGTATTCTATTGCTTTGCTGTATTGTCCTTGATCGGCATAAATCCGAGCGAAACTTTTGTAAACAATTCCCGTTCCACCTTCGTACCTGTACTTGACGCTTAATGAATATGCTGTATCGAGATAACTTGAAGCCAGAGTATAAAGTTTCTTCTTGCGGTAAATTGAGGCAAGATTTGTGTAGGTCCTCGCGAGAGAATTGTAATCCCTTGTTTTTTTCTTTAGTTCGAGAGAGAGGAGGGTATATTTCTCAGAGTTCTGATAGTCTTGCTCCATCGAGTATGCTATTGCGAGATTGTTATAGAGTTTGGAGAGCTTGTCCTGGTTGTTATCATGTTTCCTAAATTCCAGTGCCATCTCATAAAATCGGATCGCCTGCTTTCCATCTCCAAGAAAGTAGAAAGCCAATCCGATGTAGTTGTGTGAATCGGCTATAAGGACGGGGATTTTATACTTCTCACCAATGGCTCTTGCTTTCATTGCGTAGGTAACCACTGAATCGTAATAACCAAGATTGGTAAAATTAACCGCAATCGCAGTATATGCAGTTCCTTCAGTCAGTGGATCTTTTTCTTTTCGGGCAAGTGCTGCGGCCTCAAATCCCTGTCTGGTTCCGAGGAGGGGATCGACATCCTTATACTGGAATGAGAGTTGTACAAGAGTTGCAGCTTTTATGGCACCGGTCTGTTTGGATGCAGCAGACAGGAGTGAATCAATCGATGTGCCATAAGTTGTTTCGACCGTTAAAAACAGAAACAACAAAAGCCGGCATAATTTATATTTCATTGTGTGAAGTATTTTATCATTTTTGAAGAGGTAAAATAAAGATTTTTTCTGTAAACAATAATAAATGTTAAAAAGATATCTAAAACAATCCATGTCCCGAAAGTGGGAGAGAACCCTTTTTATCCTTGTGGTTTGCCAGTTTTTTGCAATGGGTGGAATGAGTGCTTTAATTCCCTTTCTTCCACTGTTCATAAGGGAGCTTGGGATAGCCACGACAAATGAAATTGCCATCTGGAGCGGGATTGTTTTTGCCGGCCCGTTCGTGACGGCCTTGATTGCCCAGCCGATGTGGGGTGCTTTGGGGGATAAACGGGGCAGAAAGCCGATGGTAGTGCGTGCTTTGCTCGGATTGTCGATTGCTCAGGTTTTAATTTATTTTGTACCGAATGTTTACTGGTTGCTTGGAATGAGACTTTTACAGGGAACATTAAGTGGATATAATGTCGCGGCGATGTCTTTAATCACAGCCATCGCACCAAAAGAACGACAGGGTTATTCCATCAGTTTGCTTCAATCGGCAAGCAACGGAGGGGTAGTGATTGGACCCGTGATCGGAGGCCTGCTTTCAGAAATTCTTGGTTTTAGAGGAGTGTTTCTGGTGGTGGGGCTTGCGATAGCTCTGCTGGCGGTTGTTGTGATAATGTTTGTTGATAAGGATTCACATGCTCCTGACAAGGAAGAAGAAATCAGGGTGAGAGACAATATCAGAACCATGCTGAATGACCGGGTTTTATTGGGCACAGCATCGCTCATACTGTTGACTTCACTGGGGATTTCCTCTCTCAGGCCCATATTTGTTTTGTATATCGAAAGTTTCAATTTACCAACTGAGTATTCTCTTGCTTTTATGGCAGGAAGTTTATATAGTATTCTTGGGATTTTTTCAACCATCAGTTCGGCTTATTTCGGAAAAATTGTCGATACAGCAGTTCTTAGAAAGGTCCTGGGATTTGCCTCACTGGGAACAGGCCTGATGTATGTTCTCCATCCGTTCATTACCAATGTATATCTTTTGATACCTGCACGGACAGTATTAGGCTTATGTTATGGGGTTATTGTGCCAGTTCTATTCACAAAAATATCGACACATGCGAGTGGAAAAAATAAAGGAGGCATACTCGCACTCGCGATGAGTTCGCAAACTTTGGGGGTGATTTTCGGCTCCATTCTATCGGGTAACCTGGTGAACTGGTTTGGAGTCCGCTACCCGTTTTTGATTATCGGTGTGTTTTTCCTCTCCATCTTTGCCATCACTCCCTTCCTCAGGAATGATTAAAACGATTTCATCGAGTGCCATTTTCCGGTGTGAAATTTTATATACATCACGACCATGTAAATTGTCGTATATAGAATCAGAGCCGACCAAGCACCGGGCAACCCGTATCCAAGATAGATTCCAAGGAAATATGACATCGGCACCAGGATCAGGAGATTGGTAATTACCTCTACCATCATTACAAAGGTGGTTTTCCCGGTTGATTGTAATCCATATGCGAAAACTATACCCGCTCCGAAAAATATTTGAGCAAAGCCTGCAAATTTTATTGCCGGAATGGCTGCGTTTATGACCGAATCTTTTTCAGTAGTGATATGCAGCAGAACTTCAGGAAAGAAAATGAATATTGTGGAAAGTATAAGTGTGTATATTGTCGCAAGTTTTGCAGTTTCATAACCAAATGTCTTCGCGCCGGCAATGTTATCTTTCCCGAGTTCATTACCCACTAGGGTCTGAGCGGCAATTCCAAACCCGTTGGATGGCAAGAATGAGAGAAAAAGAGTGGAAATGATAGCCTGAGTTGCGGCTTGCTGATTTATGCCGAGTAATCCGGTAATTGCAACAAAAGAGAGGAATCCTACGAGGATAAAAACATTTTGGAAAGAAACGGGAACTGACAATTTCAAAATTCTTTTGATAATCTCCGGGACAATTTTCAGACTTTTGCCAAAATGATATTTTTCCCTGTAGTTTCTGAAACCAAGAAAAACAATAAAATAATAAATTGCATCAAACACTGTCGCGAGAGAAGATCCGAGAGATGCACCGGCAATTCCCATCTCGGGGGCGCCCAGTTTCCCGTATATGAACATGTAATTGAACAGAATATTCAAAAGATTTATCATTATCGCCGAGAACATGAAAACTTTTGTATTTCCCGTTCCGAAAAAGAACCCTCTGAATGAAACTGTAATCATGAAGAAGGGGAGTCCGAGGTATCTCCAGATCATGTATTGTGCGGCATAATCGGCAACTTTATCATCTTTTGAGAGAAATCCGGATATCCAGTCGGCAGTTACCCATCCAATGATAGCCATTAGCGTACCAATCGTCACGGTGAGTACGAATGAATTGAAAAGCACAGCACTGATGCCGGCATAGTTTTTTTCACCATAACGGCGTGCAACGAGTATGTGAGTTCCGGTGGAAAGGGAAGAACAGATGCTCACTACCGCCCAGGTGGCGAGTAATCCCAAACCCATTGCTGCCAAAGTATATTCCGGATCCGGAAGCCTGCCAACCATGGCAGTGTCAACGAGAGAAAGAATCATCTGAGTTGAAAGTCCGGCAATAACAGGTAAAGCCAGTTTGAGGATGGTGCCGGAGTAAGCCGGATCAGGTAGAATTTTCTTAAGCATGCAATTTTGATTTATAAAAGAAGCACAATTTACGAAAAGCAGTGAAAATTTGAAAGACTTTAATATTGTTGATCTAAAATCTCAAAGAGTCTTTTTCGTTTTAGCGGTTTAGAGATAAAATTGGTAAAACCGGCTTCGAGACATTCCTTTTCAGTATTGGTAAGAAAGTATGCGGACATGGCAATAGCCACCGGCACATTTGGTAAAGTATTTTTTATATGCATGAAGAGTTCGATCCCGTTCATACCTGCACCGAGATTAATGTCGGTCATGAGAAAATCGAAGGAAGATTTTTCGAGAGCTTCGATTGCTTCTTTTGCTGATGAAACCAGCGTAATATCATACTCTCCGGAAAGGTATATTTTGATCAGTTCACGGTTTGTGTAATCATCTTCAACGATGAGGATGCTCTTTTTGGGATAGTTATTCAATTTTTCCCGTACTCCATCAGAATCGGATTCGAGCATCAAGATATCCGACTTTAATTTAAGAGTAAATTTGGAGCCATTCCCCGGTGAACTTTTTATTGAAATTTTAGCATCTATCATCTCACAAAATCTCTTGACTATACTTAACCCGATGCCAACGCCTTCATAATTTCTGCCGATTCCTTCAGAAACCTGTCGAAACTCATCAAAAATTATCTCCTGATCCTTAAGTGAAATACCGATTCCGGTGTCCTCAACTGAGATTGAGATGATTCTTTGTTTTTTCTGATTTTCAACTCCGAGTCTTATCAAAATCCCACCCGTGTGGGTAAACTTTATTGCGTTGGAAAGGAGCTGTCGCATGATCTTAACGAGTATTACCTCGTCAATTTCAATTATTACAGGATGTTCAGGAATTACATAACCAAGTTTGAGTTGCTTTTTCTCAACCAAATCGTTGAATCCGTTATAAACCTGAACAACAATTTCCCTTAAATCCACAGCATGTTTTTCAGATTTGTAGTTTTCGATTTCAAGTTTTGAGAGGTCCAGAACTGCTTCCAGAGTTTCCATAAGTTTAATGGCGCTGTTATAAACTCTTTCAGCCATCTCAAGTTGTCCCTGATCCACAAGATCTTCCTTCAGCAAGGCTGAGAAACCGATTATGCCATTCATAGGTGTTCTTATTTCATGGCTCATGTTTGCAAGGAACAATGATTTCATTCGGTTGAGAGTCTGAGCCTCATTTTTTGAACGGATAAGTTCATTCTCGAAAATCTTGTAGCTTGTGTAGTCGCTCATCTGAATAATCAGTGCATCTGTACCGGCAGGTGTCTTAAACCAAAAGTAATTTACGCGAAGAAAAGTTGATTTTTCATCCTTCTCAATCACAGAATCGTAACTGACATAGCTGACAAAGTCCTTTTTGAGTCTTCTTTCAGCATTAAAAATTTCAGGAAATATTCTCTCCATATCATCAAGACTTCCGATTATATCCGGATCAGAGTTTATTTCCAGAATATCAATGGCACTTCTGTTTTTACCAATGAGATGCCCTTTTTCATCTAACAGCAGAATACCGAGAGAAGAGCGTTCGAACAGTGACTCCAGAAGTTGAAAAAAGATGGAGGATTCTTTATTGTCAAGGGGGTTTGGGCTATTCCCGGTTTCTGAATTGCCCGATGGAGATGAAGAATCGTTCTCCTTAGGAGTAATTTGTCTCTTCCTGAAAATGACGAAATAGAAGATGAAAAACACGAGGTTTATCAGAGTTAAAAGGAGGAGAATAGAGTCGGTCATCAAACTGTCAAATTATTGCTCCGTAAAAATATTAATTTCTTCGGTTAGAAAAAGAATTTCAATTGAAAACTTAAAAAAAAATGTTAAATTTGGGCTTAATACATAGAAAGAATAAACGAAGAGATATGTCGCGAGAGCTGGTTCAGAAAATTTTGTTGATTTCGCTTGGTGTTATGTTCATCTTCTCCGGAATAAGTAAACTTTTTCCAATTGAGGCGTTTGAGACTGTTACTGTGCAACAGGGGATAATGAATTGGGAACTGGTTCCCTGGTTTTCGAGGGCAATGATCTCGTTTGAGTTGTTTCTGGGATTATTGTTTCTGTTCAACATCAAGTTACGAAAGTTTACCCTTCCGGCATCTTTTTTGTTGCTGCTAACTTTCACAGTTTATCTGGCAATTCTCGAGTTCAGTGGAAAGGGCGGCGACAATTGTGGTTGTTTTGGTGAACTGGTTCCAATGACGGCACTTCAATCGATTCTGAAGAATCTGATTTTTATGGGTGCTGTCGGTTATCTCTATTTCTCAATTGAAGCAGAGAAGAAATACACATTCGTTCATGTAGCTGCCGGTTATGTTGTCGTACTGGCATTGTTGCTGATTGTTTTTCCCGTTAAAGCCTATGAGGTGCTGAAAGCACCGGAAATCTCGAAACCGTTGCTCAAACCGGCTGAAAACGATTCCCTGATTCAGGCAGCAAAAACAGACAGCCTGAAAGCAATTGAGAAGGGAAAAGATAAGAAGAAAGATACTGTCACAGTGAAAAAGTCTGATGACAAGCCACCTTTGGCATCAAAATATCCCCCGGTCGTCTCGATATACAGTCAACTTGTACCCGGAGCGGACAGGGGAATTATGATTGTGGCTTTTTTGAGTCTTGATTGTGATCACTGTCTTGCAGTCGCAACAGCTTTGAATCAAAATTCGGCATCTCTTAAAGAAGCCGGAAGATATTATTTGTTTTTAGGATCTGAGGATCAGATTGAACCGTTTTTTTCTCAGTCGGGTGGGAGTGTCTCAAACAATCTGTTGACACCACAAAAATTTTATCCTCACCTTAATTCGGCCCCCCCGAAAGTAATACTTTTGGTAAACGGTAATATTGTGATGACCATG
This sequence comes from Ignavibacteria bacterium, assembly GCA_017302895.1. Classification (NCBI taxonomy): domain Bacteria; kingdom Pseudomonadati; phylum Ignavibacteriota; class Ignavibacteria; species Ignavibacteria bacterium. The sequence goes on from JAFLBV010000002.1 coordinate 18,502, forward strand.
GAAGGTGAGAGTGTGAATGTAAAAACACTAATCGACAAAATTAATGAATTGACACTAACTTATTTGATATAATGGAATTAACAAGAAGTATCTCGATAGTAAACAAAATAGAAGAGACTGTGCAGGTAACCGAATTAATCGAGTCGACTGCACAGGAAGTTGGTTTCCCTCAAAAGGATATTTATGACATTTTGATAGCAGTCGATGAAATATTGTCGAACATTGTTTACTATGCCTATGAGGAAGGGGAAGAGGGGCGAATCGAAATCAAGTTGATTTTCAAAGACAAGTCCCTTAATATCGAATTTATCGACGAAGGCAGGGAATTCAATCCTTTGGTAAAGTCCGATCCTGATCTTTCCATTCCACCTGAGGAGCGAGAAATTGGAGGGTTGGGAATTTTCATAGTTAAAAAATTAATGGATTCTGTAGTCTACTCCCGGGAGGGAAAAAGGAATATTTTGAAGATTACTAAAACAAAAACCGGAGAATAAAATGGAAATTAAAATTAACCGGAGCGCCGGACAATTGGAACTGGAACTTGATGGAAGACTCGATATAACTTTTCAGGAAGTGCTTGAGAACGCTGTTACCGATGCTTTCGCTGAAAAACCGGAAAAAGTGATTATCAACTGTGCAAAACTCACTTTTATTTCGAGTGCCGGTCTTCGAGTTTTTATGAAGGCACACAAACTTTCAGCAACTTCGGGTACTCAACTTTTTATATCAAATTTAAATGAAACAACCAGAAAGATATTTGATATCACAGGATACCTTTCTATTTTTAATTTAATCGATTAACCGGAAGTAGATCATGGATATTACCAAAAGTACAAAAAGTGATGTAACAATTCTTGAACTGAAGGGACGGTGTGAGATTCAGGATTTTGATCTTTTGAGTAAGCACTTGACCGACATTATCGAATTGGGTGAAAAGAGGCTTATTTTGGATTTTTCGTCACTTCATTTTATCAATAGTGCCGGTTTAAGAGCCATAATTGTGGCAGTACAAAAGATGAACAATGCATCCGGAAAAGTGGTTTTTTGCAATGTAAACGAGACGGTTGAAAAACTTTTCGGGATCACAGGCTACTCCTCGCTGCTCGAAAGATACTCATCTGTCGAAGAAGCTCTAAAAGGTATAAAAGGTTAGAAAACCGGCTTTAGATTGTCTAACGGTTTCTTGACGGTATTTTTCCCTGTCTCGATATTTTTTGGAACGGCGATTTTGAACAACAGTTTACTATCGCCGTTTGTAAATTCCACAGCATCCTTCATGGAGAGCAGACTGATTTTTCCATCATGGATGAAAAGAGTATACTCGAGATCCCCGTTCATTCTGTCCCAAATCTGTAACAATCCGGTAGAGGAAAGCGCTGCAACATGTGATTTACCAAATTCGGATAAACCGGTCAAAGCGAAATCACTCTCTTCGAATTGAGAAATTGCTCCCTTGTCGATATCTATTGACGATAGAAGTCCGCCATCTCCCGTTGTCAGGACGCTTCCTTTAGTGTTGAAAATTGCACCCGAAACAATACCGTTGTCATTCTGATAGGTTCTAAAATTAAACAACTGATTCGTGTTCCAAAAACGGGTAGTCCGGTCATCAGAAGTTGAAACCATATATTCACCTTTATCACCGGTAACAACCGAGTTCACCGCACCTGTATGACCGGAAAAAGTGCTTTCCTTTTTCCCTGTGAACGGGTCGACAAAATAAATAACACCTTCATATGTCCCGGCCGTAGCGAGTTTAAGCTCCTCAGAAAATCCCACGGATGTAAATTTACCCTTCAGTTCTGATGTGATTGCGCTGAGGGCACCTAAAGCATTGGCGGGCATAATTTTTAATTTTCGGTCTCCACCACTTGAAATCAGAAAATCCTTGCTGAACTTAATTGAGATTATTTCCTTTTCGTGGATTTTCTCCAACAGATTGATCTCTCCGTTTTGAAGGTTAATCACACAAATTTCTCCATCCTGGTTGCCAATTGCCACTTTTTTGCCGTTGTTGTTGAGAGATAAGGCAGTAACCGGGGAGAGAGCCTTATAGATATTTACCGGTTTGAATGTTTCATTTAAAACCACTCTAAATACATCACCATCGGGAGTGGAGTAGACAAGATAGTCTTTTCCTGATACGAAGAGTGCAATTTCTCCCTGAAAAGAGTTAAATTCTCTTTTTTCCAGTTCTGTTTTGTTTAGATCCCAAAAAAGTGATCTGAAGCCGAATGAGAAACTGACACCCTCGGTATCATTTTTGAACAGGAAAAGCGACAGTGTATATTCGTGGGCTTTAAAAGATTTGTAAACGGTTTTTTCACCGATGTTAATCAATAAAATCTGATTCTCGAGGGTTGTAGCTGCTGCCAGTTTTCCGGAGGGGGAAGCTGACAATGAAGTAATCATTGAAACAGGTTTTGTGCTGATGACTCTGTTTTGTTTAGGAATTCCGGCAGGATTACAATCAAAAAATTTGATGTCACCGTTAAAAGATGAAGCAAGCAGCACTTTCCCTTCGTTAAAATTTTGAAGTCCTGAAACATCTGAATCGAAAATCTCGCTCGAATCAGTGATTTTCTGTTTACGGGTATCGAAGAGATACAGCTTTCCTGAAGTTGCCCCCAAATACAGAATACCGGTTTCTTTGGCAAAAGTGGCTGTATTAATATCTGCGGGAAGATTTTTCATATCAAAAAGTGTGGTCAGGGAATCAGGATCCAGCCCGACCAGAAGACCTCCAAAGCCGCTACACCAAATCATATTTGAAGTTTTATCGAAGACCACACTGTTTATTGCCCTTGATGAAATTTTTCTTTTTGATAAAAGCTTCATTGTCTCAATATCGTAGAGGCTGACCGCCCCTTTTGAGTCACCGGTAAGTATAATATTCCCTGAGAAAAAATTCATTGCATTGACAACTCCCGGCAAATTTTTAATATTTCCGGTCAAAATGCCTGTATCGTAATCCCAAATCTTAAGCAGATTATCGAATCCGGAGGTTATGCAGATTGTACCGTCTGGTGAGATAATGGCAGTTCTCACTCCGCTGGAATGATTGTTCTGGGGAACAATTTTTCCTGCCTGAGGGTAAGAAAAGTTGACCATTAAGGTACATAACAGGAATAAAACCGCCGCGAAATAGTTAGGCATCTGCATTTCCTTTTAAAGTTTTCCGATTTTCCATAAATTAAAAATAGTAAATCTTTAATTTACACTTTAAAAGAATTTTCTTTTTGGTGAAGAGCACAAAAACGGAGAGAAATTGAGCGAGACATATGAAAAGGCCGGTGTAAGTATAGAAGCCGGTGAAGAAACTGTAAGAAGAATCAAGAAAATGGCAAAATCCACTTTTAATAAAAGTGTTCTGAGTGATATCGGGCTTTTTGGCTCATTTTATGAACTTGATCTTGAAAAATATAAAAAACCGGTTCTGGTTTCGAGTGTGGACGGGGTTGGAACAAAGTTGAAAGTGGCATTTGCGATGGGAAAACACGACTCGGTTGGGCACGATCTTGTGAATCATTGTGTTAATGATATCGCTGTATGCGGAGCGGAGCCTTTGTATTTTTTGGATTACATGGCATTCGGGAAACTGAATCCTGCCGTTGCAGAGGATATTGTGAAAGGCTTTACACAGGGCTGCCTCGAAAACGGTTGTGCACTTATTGGTGGGGAGACCGCTGAGATGCCTGGTTTATACAACGAAGGAGAATACGACATGTCGGGAACCATCGTTGGCGTTGTTGAAAAGGAAAAGGTAATAAACGGATCAAAAATTAAGAATGGTGATCTGCTGATAGGATTCAAGTCCTCAGGTTTGCATACGAACGGTTACTCTCTTGCGAGGAAAGTATTATTCTCAAAGTTTTTACCGACTGACTATTCGGAGGATCTTGGTAAATCCTATGGTGAGGAATTGTTGAGCATCCACAAATCATATTTAAAATTGATTAGAGCCTTTACTGAGCATGATCTGGTTTCGGGGCTCTCCCATATCACCGGAGGAGGTATAGAAGGAAACACAAACAGAATTCTACGGGAAGGTTTGGCTCTCTCTATCGATTGGTCCGCCTGGGAGATTCCTGCAATATTTAATATCATCCAAAAGACCGGCAACATTTCCGATGAAGAGATGCGGCATGTCTTCAATCTTGGAGTCGGGCTTGTTGCAGTGGTACCGGAATCCAATGTTGACGCTATTACAAAAATCTCCCTGAAAGAAGGTGAGACTCCTGTTGTAATGGGTAAGGTGGTAACCGCATAGATGAGGCGATTCATTCCTTTAGCCGTTCTGATTTTATCTTTTTCGATTAACACTTTTTCGCAAGATGTTACCGGAAAACCTTTCGACACTTGTATCGATGTAATTTCGTATCATCTTGAACTCAACCTCGTAGATGCATTCAAAAAGAGAAACAATCGAGCTTTTGAGGGAGAGGAGATTATCTCTCTTGCGGTCAAACACATTCCTAAAGATGGAAATATCTGGCTAAATGCTTCGAAGAATTCAATTGAAATTAAAAGTGTGTCAGGTCATCTACAAATTTCAGAACGGGATGGTGACAAAGTCCGTTTTCTACTTGATAAAAGTGTAAAAAAGGGGGACACGATAGTCTTCTCGATGAAATATGCACATACCGGAGTGATTGACGAAGGATTGTTTGTTTCTCCCGGGTCCGTCTTCACCAATAATGCACCGATAGAAGCGAGGGACTGGTTCATTTGTAAAGATCATCCGAGTGACAAGGCATTTTTCTCCGCTAAAATTTCGGTGCCATCCAACATCACTGTAGGTGCCGTAGGACTGCTCGAAAGTGTCAGCGATTCAGCAGGTATTAAAAAATGGTACTGGAAGAGCCGGCACCCGATGTCCACCTATTTAATGGTCTTTTCCGCTTCTTCAGATTACAAAACTGAAAAGTTTATTGTGACTTCTAAATTGACCGGCAATGAAATTCCGGTTGAACTATACTGGCGGAAGGGGGAGGACAAAGAGAGTGTGGACTATATCAGAAAAGCAATGCCATATATGCTCGATTTCTTCGAGGAGAGATTTGGTAAGTATCCTTTCGAGAAGATAGGTTTTGCAACTCTTACTTCAGATTTTCCTTATGGTGGCATGGAAAACCAGTCTTTCATAACGCTTTGTGCCGGTTGCTGGGACGAACTGCTCATTGTACACGAATTTTCGCATCAGTGGTTTGGTGATCTTGTCTCTCCCAAGAGCTGGAAAGACCTGTGGTTAAATGAGGGCTTTGCTGAGTATATGGAAGCCCATTGGGTCGAGATTTGGACACCAAAAGAGAAGAACTACTACAAATCGATCATTGAAGACTATGCGAATTACTATTTTATCATAAACCCCAAGGAAGCCATCTCGGAAAAATCGTGGGACTATAATACTCCTCCAGGAGGTGAACTTTACAATCCTGCACTTGTATATAAAAAAGCCGCGTGTGTCATTCACATGTTAAGGCAGGAGCTTGGAGATTCAACATTTTTCCATTTGTTGAAAAGTTTCGTGACTGACCCCTCCTTAATGTACGCAAATGCATCAACAGAAGATTTTGTAAAACTGACTAATGAAGTGAGTGGAAAAGACTATTCGTGGTTCTTCCATCAGTGGCTTGATTTCCCGGGTCACCCGGTTTATGCGAACAGGACCCGCTTGTTCAGCGAGAATGGTGCCGACTGGCTCGAGATTACTTTCATTCAGAAGGAGTGGGAACGGGTATATTACAAAACAAATTTTGAGCTTCTGGTTGAATATGAAGATGGAAGCAAAGAAATTTTCAAGGGATTCAACAAAGAGAATGGAGAGACTTTTAGATTCAGAACAGGAAAAGGTGCGAAATCCGTAATTTTTGATCCCGACAATAAAATTGTGTTGAAGAAGGAGGAATAATCCTCCTTCCTCTACTCCCAAAATGAAATTTCATCAACCGGGAGGCCATGTCATTTTTCTGCCTCCGAGCAGGTGGATATGGAGATGATGAACCTCCTGTCCGCCGTCATCCCCGTTGTTGATTACCAGTCTGTAACCTGATTTGTCGATCCCTTCGGACACTGCAATTTTTTGTGCAGCATCGAAGAGGGAGGCAAGTAATTCCGGGTTTTTTGGCAAATCGAAATTTTGAATTTTATCAATTTCCAGTTTTGGAATTATAAGAATATGAACCGGAGCTTTCGGATTGATATCCTTGAAAGCAAGCACTTCATCATTTTCAAAAACGATGTTTGCCGGGATTTCTTTTCGAATGATTTTAGAAAAGATGGTTTCTGCCATTCTATTCTCCTTTTTCGATACCGTATTTTTTAAGTTTGTTGTACAAATGACTTCTTTGGATATCAAGATCTTCGGCTGTCTTGCTTATATTCCAACTGTTTATCTCAAGTTGTCTTAGTATATAAGCTTTTTCCGCCTTGTCCTTGAAATCCTGAAAAGAACTGCTCTCAGATATGAGATCATCAATCGAGACTTTTTCGACCGGCAGAAGAAAGTCGATATCTGCCAGTTTTATCACCGGTGAATTTGCCAGGATGATTATCCGCTCAATAATGTTTCTAAGTTCTCTCACATTTCCGGTCCACTTCAGCTTTTTGAGGAGAGTTATTGCATCATCAGCGAATTGAGGCACAGTTTTTTTATGCTTTGTCGCAATTTCCTTTGCAAAGTGCCGGACAAGAACCGGGATATCATCGACCCTTTCCCTCAGCGGAGGAACCCTGACCGGAATCACATTTAATCTGTGATAAAGATCCTCTCTGAACTCACCCTTGGCGATCATTTCGTTCAAATCTCTGTTTGTTGCCGATACAAGTCTCACATCGACAGGAATTTTCTTTGAACCGCCCACCCTTTCAATTTTTCCATCTTCGATAGCTCTTAAAACTTTTGCCTGCGCCTGAAGGCTCATGTCACCAATTTCATCAAGGAAGAGGGTGCCCTTGTCGGCAAGTTCAAATTTCCCGGTCCTTTGGTTCATGGCACCGGTAAAAGATCCCTTTTCGTGACCAAAAAGTTCAGACTCGATCAACTCATTAGGTATAGCTGCACAATTTACTTCCACAAAAGGCATAGAGGAACGGGGTGACGCGGAATGGATGGCTCTGGCAACAAGTTCTTTGCCGGTACCGTTTTCCCCAAGAATCAGGATTCGTGCATCCGTCGGAGCTACTTTTTTGATTATTTCGAGAATCGAAGTTATCTGCGATGAAATGCCGAGAATGGGGGAAGGGGTCTCAATCTCTTTTTTTATCGTCTCAAATTCTTTTTTCAGAATTGCAGTTTCAGATGCATTCCTCACGGTTATGAGCAGCTTTTCCCTGTCCACGGGCTTTTCAAGAAAATCGAATGCGCCGTTTCTGGTTGCCTTTATCGCATTGTCTATGTTGCCATAGGCAGAAATAATTACAACATTCAGATTCTTGTCAATTTCCTTGATATGCTTAAGAGTCTGGAATCCATCCATTCCGGGCATATTGATATCGAGGAGGACGGCATCATACTTGTCTTCTTTGATTAATTCGAGTGCCCGTTCTCCATTCTCTGCGGATCCGGTTTCATAACCCTCATAGTCGAGGATCATCGCAATACTTTCTCTTATTCCGGGCTCATCATCTACAATAAGTATTCTTGGCATTTGGTGTCTATTTGTTCAGTTTATACAATTTCAGGTAATTTGACGGGAGTTCCCGGCTTTTTTTTCTTAATTCATTTCCAAATTTAATTCCCAGCAAGTTAACAGAAATATCCTTGCCGGAGAATTTTGAATCAATTTTGAAAGATTCTTCGAAAACTTCTATAAAATAGCCAAAAAGTTCTGTAACCCCGGGGATAAAACTGTTGTACTCCAGGAAAGCCGACCCAAAAAAATGGGACAGTTTGTCGATATCACCCGATTCTGTCGTTGGTGAATCATCAAAAAGATATCTTGGCAGATTCCGGTTTTTTTGCTTGAAAATTTCAGTGGAAGCAGAGAAGAAGGGGATGTTCAATCTCATTTTTAACAGAGGAGTAACAACAGTGGCTTCTTTCACCGTCAGACACGCCCAGGTGCAGGCAATAAGAGCATCTGAAATGTCAGAGTCTGCTATTCTCATGCTTTCCCTGAATATGGAATCTACGGATGCAAGTTCTCCATACCGCTGCCTGATCTCAGCAAACCCGGAAGAGGATATATAACGGGAAAGTTGATCCACATTTCTGCCGGTCGTACTTTGCTGAGAATAGACGATGTTTGCGAATCCGGAAATTGTGACTGACAAGATCAGAAATATTTTAAAAGGAGCCATATCCAAATATAAAAAACTTTCTCATCTCGAGTTATTTTTGTAAGTTTACATAATAATTATAGGTATAAAAGGAGATCATATGGAGACGAAAAACAAGAGTAGTGAAATGCTCGACGAGTCTCTCTATTCGGCTGAAACGCATCTTATATACGGTAAGAATGTCAGCTCAAAATGGGACTACTCCCATCATGTGGTTTCACCACTTTCATCTTCAGTTATCTTCAGGCTCGATTCAGTTGAGAGAGGAGCCGAAGGATTTCTGGAGTTTGGTGATACAAATGTATTAAACTCTGAACTTCAACCAATCTATATTTACGACAGACTAGGCGAACCTAACAAGGATCTCCTCGAAGAGAATCTGTCGTATATCGAAAAAGGTGAAATGGCTGTCACCTATACAACGGGAATGGGAGCAATTTCCGCTGTGCTGGGTGTCTTACTTCGTGCGGGTGATGAAATAATTGCTCACAGAACTTTGTATGGCTGCACATTTTCCCTGTTCAAAAACTGGTACCCCAGACTGAATATCCAATATGTTTCGACTGATCTGACTCATACAGGCGATCTCGCCAATCTTATTACCCCTAACACGAAAGTCATCTACTTCGAAACTCCGGGAAATCCGAATCTTGATTTGATAGACATTGGTGAAATAAGAAGAATAGTGAATGAGGAGAACAAAAAACGGGCAGAACAGGACTGGATATATATCGTGGTCGACAACACTTTTGCCACTCCATTTTGTCAGAGGCCCATCGAACTGGGAGCTGATTTTTCTGTGCATTCCCTTACAAAAGGAATCGGAGGATTTGGTACTGACATGGGAGGGGTTGTAATTGGACCTAAAAAGTTCCAAAGCATGCTTTTACTTTACAGGAAAGACTTTGGAGCTGTTCTGGGTACCAAAGCTGCCTGGACCATTCTGACCTACGGATTGCCCACATTGCATCTCAGAATCAGCAGACAGACCGAGAATGCCGGAAAAATTGCCGAGTTTCTTGTAAATCACCCAAAAGTAGAGTTCGTTAACTACCCCGGATTACCTTCCTACAGATTTTACGAACTTGCTCAAAAACAGATGACAGACTTTAAAGGTAATTTTGCACCCGGAAGTCTGATGTTTTTTGGAGTTAAAGGTGATACACTCGAAGAGCAGAAAGAAAAAGCACGAATTGTCATGAATTATGCTGCAAAATATGCTTACACACTCACTCTTGCAGTCAGCCTCGGGCATACAAGAACACTTATTGAACATCCTGCAACCATGACACACTCGGTCATCCCGGCCTCGGAATTACCGCGGCATGGTATACATCCCGGAGGGATAAGGCTTGCAGTTGGAATAGAAAATCCCGACGATATCATTAAAGATCTTGCGAGATCACTGGAACAAATTTAAGAACAAACAATTCGGATTCACAATGAGAATAGGAATACCAAAAGAAACAAAATTCGAAGAGAAAAGAGTCGCTCTTGCACCGGCAGGAGTTGATGCGCTGGTCAGGAACGGACATACAGTCTATATACAGTCCGGTGCGGGTGATGGAAGTCATTTTTCAGATGAGCAGTACAAGCAGGTCGGAGCAAGAATTGTTTACAGTTGCGAAGAGGTATTTGCCCGGTCTGAGATGGTTGTAAAAGTCAGCAGAATATCGGAAGAGGAACTTGGATTTTTACAGGACGATCAAATTATTGTATCCTTTTTGAATCTCGCAGTCGTAAGTAAAAAAATAATTTCCACATTTATCGAGAAAAAAATTGTCTCAATCGGTCTGGAACTTATCGAGGATGATTTAGGCTTGCCTGTGCTTCATTCAATGAGTGAAATAGCCGGTCAACTGGCAATTCAAGCTGCTGAAAACCTGCTTGAATCCACAAACGAGATTTCCCGAGGTGTTTTACTTGGTGGAATACCCGGAGTTGCACCTGCTGCAGTTGTAATTTTGGGAGCCGGAGTTGTAGGAACCGTTGCCGCACAGGCTGCGATCGGAAGAGGCGCTCAGGTTATAGTTCTTGACAAGGACATCCACCGACTCAGAAGACTCGAAAAAATGTTCAACAAGCAGATAACCACTGTGGTTGCAAATCCTTATACTATATCCCGCGGGGTAAAATTTGCAGATGTTCTGGTTGGTGCTGTTATGATCAAGGGAGAGAAAACTCCAAATCTTGTGACTGAAGAGATGGTAAAAACAATGAAAAAGGGGAGTGTTATAATAGATGTCTCAATAGATCAGGGAGGATGTATTGAAACAAGCAGACCGACAAGTCTGTCGAGTCCAACATATGTAATGCACAATGTGATACATTACTGCGTCCCGAACATGACGGCACTGGTTGCCAGAACTGCAAGTTTTGGACTCACCAACGCTGCACTTCCTTATATTCAGTCAATAGCAGACAAGGGAGTAAACAGTGCTTTAATGGGTGATCATGGGCTGACGAAAGGTGTCTGTACAATGAGTGGTTTCTGCTCCAATGAAGCAATCGCAGAAACTTTTAATGTCGAATTCAGAAGAATTCATATATTTTCAAATAATTAGGTAACGAAAATGACTGATGAAATGAGAGTTAAACCCAGCTTGTCATCCTCCATGTTAAAGAACTACAAGAACAAGTTGGTTAGTGCCGAAAAGGCAGTAAGTGTTGTTAAATCCGGTGATAATATCGCCATCCATTCGAATTGTGCATTCCCAAGGACTCTTATTGAAGCTCTGGTTGAAAGAAAAGATGAATTGAGAAATGTACAGTTGATCCATGCTCTGTCTGTTGGTGAGCTGCCCTATCTGCAGCCAGGGATGAGAGAATCATTCAATCACAAATCGTTTTTTATGGGCGGGGAAGCCCGAAAAGCTGTTGGTGAGGGAAGAGCCGATTTCATGCCAATGTACCTGTACGAATTTCCTATCCTGGTAAAAAAAGGATATCTGCACATCAATGTTGCACTGGTGCATCTTTCTCCACCTGACGAACATGGTTTCTGCAGTTACGGTGTTGAAGTGGGAATTATAAAAACCGCCGCTGAAAATGCCGACATTGTAATTGCTCAGGTTAACCCCAACATGCCAAGAGCGTTGGGTGACAGCTTTATCCACATCAGCAAAATCGATTATATTGTTGAAGTGGAAGAACCGATTCTTGAACTTCCGCAAGGTGCCAAGGACTCCGATCCTGTTATGGATGCTGCATATACCGCAATAGGCAGAAATATAGCTGACCTGATAGAGAATGGTTCCACACTCCAACTCGGAATAGGTGTGATCCCGGATAATGTATTGAAATTTCTTGGTGATAAAAGGGATTTGGGAATTCACTCTGAAACATTCAGTGATGGTCTGATTGATCTGGTGGATCGAGGAATTATAACCAACAGTAAAAAGGGACTCCACGAAGGGAAGATAATTGCCGGATTTGTGCTCGGAACAACAAAACTTTATCAGTTTATCGACAATAACCCGTTGATCGAGTTTCATCCGCAGGAATATGTAAACGACCCGTTCATTATTGCCAAGAACAAAAAAATGGTTGCCATTAATGCAGCTTTAGAAGTGGATATTACAGGCCAGGTTTGTTCCGACTCAATCGGACCCCGGCTCTACAGCGGGTTTGGTGGCCAGGTTGATTTCATCAGGGGTGCGACAAGATCCGAAGGAGGAAAGCCGATCATCGCTCTTCCATCAACAACCAAAGATGGCTCGATCTCGAGAATCACTGCGCAGTTAAAACCGGGTGCCGGTGTCGTTACAAATCGTGGTGATGTTCATTATGTGGTCACAGAATATGGTGTCGCACAACTATGGGGCAAAACTGTGAGAGAAAGAGTAAGAGAATTAATCAACATTGCTCACCCCAAATTCAGGGAAGAGCTTGAATATTATGCTAAATCAGTGAAATATATCTAAAATATGTTTGCTGTTTTTGGAGATATTCACGGTTGTGTAAATACTTTGCGAAGTCTGTACACGCGAGTGAAAGAGACCTACGAGGATATAGAATTTTACTGTACGGGCGACCTGGTCGACCGTGGTAACTTTTCACTCGAGGTGTTGGATTTCGTAATGGAAGAAGATATTCATCCGGTCCTGGGTAACCATGACCGGATGTTCTTCAGCTATTTTACAAGTCCTGACAGTTCACCTGCGAACCTGTGGATATATAATTCATCTTCCAAGACCCTTTATGACTATGAGCATAATCCCGGGCGTCTTGTTGATCACCTGGAATTTGTGGGGAGTCTTCCATTGTTCTATGATCTGCCCCGACATATTATATCGCACGCCGGAATAGGTAAAAACTGGCTTTCGATACTCGATAATAACGGAAATATCGATGTGCAGAAATTAAATCAAATGGCAATCGAGAATATTGACAATGAGAACGGATTGCTTTGGAACAGAGCGGAATTGTTAAAAACGAACAAGATTCAGATTGTTGGCCACACACCTGTTCCAAACTTCAAGTATTATAAAAATCAGAGAGCATATTATATAGATACTGGAGCAGCTGCAGGAAACAAACTGACAGCTCTGATTTTTGGAGACGGAGATGAGGCTGATATCATTTTTGAACGGACAGATAAAAGAGATTTTAGCTCAACATTCTTCAGATAGTTCAAAAATTATTACATTAACGATTTAGCTGATTTTTTTTAATTTTAGCGATGGATAATCATTAATTTTTGAGTCATAATAGACATTTCTACCATTTTTCACAACATTTGGATTCCCGGCCATTAAAAGAGTTGCGTCTACACCAGTCAGGTTGTCAAAACTCCTAATATTATACTTTATAACGGTACTTTTTGCTTCCATCATAACAGGTTTTATGCCGGAAGTCGAAATATCTGCGAACAAGGTATACTATATTCCGGATTACCTTCTCGACAATGCTTCGAAGAAAGAAGCCGTAGAGTCAAAAAAACAGACCGAGAAAAAATCTCCGGCACCCCGAAATATCATCCACCCGCAAAGAAAAACAATTCCGGTTTTTTCACTCGATTTAACTCCGCAGGATACCATCGACAAAAAGGGTGATTCACTCAAAATATCCGATTCGAGTTTAGTGAAGGATACGGTTAAAAAGGACACTCTCAAAATCGATTCTTTGGCACTGGACTCCACCGCACGACTAAAACACTTCAAAGTTTCAAGGGAAGATGTTCCCTACACAAGTTTTAAAACAGAGAAAAACTCCTCATTTTTTGCTCAGTCGGTTAATTACAAACGGGTCATTGAGATTGATTCCGCCGGTGGTTTTGTAAATATCAGGGAATACATCGGAAATACACCCTACCGTTACACATTACGGGTTCCTTTTGATCAGTATCTGCAGATGGCCATTGATAATAAAAGCAAATCGCTTTGGCAGGAACTTGGGTACAAGTATGAACTGAAAGTAAAGAAAAAGGAACTGTCAGATCTCCTCAAAGACATCACGGATTTCGAAATTCCACTGCCGAGTGTGGGTGTTTTAAGTATTTTTGGACCTCCGGTGATCAGTTTGAGAATCGGTGGTGCAGTGGATATCAGAGCCGCATGGAGAAATGAATCGACCGAAGGAATTACGGCTTCCAGACTCGGAAACACCCGAAATGAGCCCGATTTCAAGCAACAGGTGCAGATAAATGTCAGTGGAACGATTGGCGACAAGCTTAATATCAATGCTGACTGGAATACTGAAAGAACTTTCGAGTATGAGAATCAGCTCAAGATCAAGTATACCGGATACGAGGATGAAATAGTCCAAAGCGTGGAAGCCGGTAATGTGTCTCTACAAACTTCAGGCCTCGTAGGTGGATCAGAGGCTCTCTTCGGAGTAAAAGCAAACTTTAAAATGGGTCCTTTTACTCTTACAGCCCTCGTCTCACAGAAAAAAGCAGAAGTGAAGGAGAAAGACCTTGGTGGTGGTACTATTTCTCAGGACTTTGTAAAGAGAGCATATGATTATTCGATTAATCACTATTTCCTTGATACACTTTATGCAGACACATCTGCTCAGTTAAATCTTTTCTACAGGTATTATTCAAAACCTACACCTGAAATAATACAGCAGTTTTTCGTAAAAGATATTGAAGTTTGGAAGTCTATCAATCAGACTCTAAAAGATCCAAATGAGAGATCTGCTAATGCATTTATATCTTTGCCTCCAATTTCGCAAGGTCAATCATACGATGACAGTTACAGAAGAGTCGACATCGAGGAAGTTCCCGGACAGCAGGTTAAAGGCAGATTCATCAGACTGACAGATGGTGTGGATTATATAATTCACAGGGAGACGGGGTTCATTTCTTTTAAGACTAATGTGCAGGATCAGGATATCATAGCAGTGGCATACAGAACTGAGGGTCCCAATCCTTCAAGTGCTGCTGACGATCAGTTTTATGGCGAATTTCTCGATCAGACTTCTGCACAGAGCGATACCACACGCCGACTGGTGCTTAAACTCGTAAAACCGCAGTTCCTTCAGCCACAGTTGACTACCGCTTGGAAACTTCTTCTTAAAAACATTTATCCGATGGGCGGAAGAAATGTGAAAGAGGAGGGGTTTGAGTTCGATATCAAATACGAAATTGATGGAGGGGATCCTCAGTCTGTGTTGGGAGATGTGAGATTATTGAATGCTCTGGGTCTCGATTTGGTTGGTCCGAGTAAACTTCCACCGCCGGATGGTAAATTTGACTTTAAAGCGGGTATCACAATAATTGCCGAGACAGGTGAGGTGATTTTCCCGACCCTTCAACCCTTTGGTCGAAATCTTCCAAGCACCGTGCCAAACAGTGATTCGATAAAATATCTGGCCGTATACGATCAGTCCCTAACTTTTGCAAAACAGGATAAAATCAAAGACAAGTGGCTCCTGACAGGAAAGTTTTCAGGTGAAGCGTCCTCAACCTATCAGCTTGGGTTCAATGTCGTTGAAAATTCGGTGAAGGTTTATCTGGATGGTCGTCAGTTAAGTCCCGGAAGTGATTATATCGTCGACTACAACATAGGTCAGGTAACAATTCGAAATGCCGCAGCACTTGTACCCGGTGCAAAACTAAGGATTACCTACGAAGAAAATGATCTTTTCCAACTCGCCTCCAAGACCCTCTTCGGTGCCAGAGGTGTGCTTGACATATCCAAGAAAACAAAACTCGGTTTTTCTGCTCTTACTCTATCGCAACAGACTCTGTCAGACAAAGTAAGAATCGGTGAAGAGCCGTTGAGCAATTTTATTCTCGGTCTCGACTTTCAGACTGCCCATGATCTACCATTCCTGACTGATCTTGTCGATAATCTCTTTTCCACAAAGGAAATGTCGTCAGTCAGCTTCACCGGTGAAATGGCGTATATGAGTCCTGATCCGAATACCAAAAAAAGCACGATTGAGAGCGACGGTGGTAAATCGATTGCTTATATCGATGACTTTGAAGGTGCGAAGAGAACCATTCCGATAGGTATCACATACGGGGCTTGGAAAGACCTTTCAGTTCCGGACAGTCTTCCGGCTCTCTCCGGATTATCCAGAACTGAACGGATGAAATATAAGGGTAAATCGTGGTGGTTCAATGTGCTTCCATCCGATGTTACAGTATTCAACATCTGGCCGAACAGGCGTGTGGCAAGAGGTGAAGAGCAGGTGACTGTATTGGATTATATATTCCAACCGGACACTGCAGGCAGTTTTAACTATGAACCCAATTTCTCCGATAAGACGAAATCATGGGGTGGTATGATGAAAACTCTTTCATCGACCGCGAACAACCTTGTTGATGAAAACATTGAGTTCATCGAATTCTGGATGAATATCAGAAATGCACCTGTAAATTCGAAAATGTATATCGATCTTGGTAAAATATCCGAAGATGTAATTCCGAATAACCGTCTTGATTCAGAAGACAGACCACCACAGAACGAGTTGATAGATGAAGGTGAAGATACAGGTCTCGACGGGTACTTTGATGCTCAGGAAAGAACCGTGTTCAACAGCCAAAAAGGTGATCCGAGCAACGATAATTTCTCTTTCAACAACTCGGGCATTTTCAATCTGTACAATTACTTCAACATTAACGGCACAGAAGGAAATGCTCAGCTTACTGATATCGGTAGAATACCTGACACTGAAGATTTGAATAAAAATGGTGTGCTCGATCAGGCGAACTCATATTTTAGATATGAAATTCCAATTGATACAACAGCGCAGAATAACCCTTATATTCAGGGTGGTGGAAACAATGCCGGATGGTATCTTGTTCGAATCCCACTGAAGGACTTCAAATCGGAGATCGGAAAACCGAGTCTAACACTTGTAGAATATATCAGACTTTTCGTGACAGGAGCGAATGATCTTGTTGCAATCAGACTTGCAGATTTCAATCTGGTTGGAAATCAATGGAGAAAATCGATAGAAGGTGACACTGTTCTATCCATTTCAGTTGTGAACATTGAGGATAACCCTTCCTACAGTTCTCCTCCGGGTGTACAAAGAGAAAGAGACAGAAGCAGACCTGATCAGGAAATTTTCAGGAATGAGCAGTCTCTTGACCTGGTACTTAATGGACTCAACCCTCAAACAAGCAGGGAAGCGATTAAGTATCTGTTCAGACCTCTCGATGTATTCAATTATTCTGAAATGAAGCTATTCATTCATGGTGATTCAGCACAAATTCCCGGTGGTGTTTCCTATCAGTATCAACCCGGTGTGTATTCTTCGGAGATTTATTTCAGGTTTGGTACCGATACAAATAACTACTATGAATACCGTCAGCCTGTGGAATCGGGTTGGCAGGAAATCGGCATCGTATTCAGTCAGCTAACAGCAATTAAACAGGCACGCGACAGCGCTAATTCGATTTACCGGCTACCTGTAGATGGTAAACCCGGACACTACTATGTCGTTAAAGGAAATGCAACTCTGACATCCATCAAGTTCCTGAGTGTTGGTATTACTAATACTTATCCGTTTGCAGACCTTTTTGGCGAAATATGGATAAACGAGTTGAGGGTTGTTGGTGCTGATAATACACCCGGTTGGGCATATACCGCATCTGCATCGTTGAAGTTTGCCGACATTCTAACGGTCAATGCAAATGTAAGCCAAACAGATCCATATTTCCATAGACTTGCTGACAGATTTGGAAGCAGAATTGAAAGCCGTAACTGGGGTGTTTCTGCCGATCTTGACATCCTTAAACTTTTGCCTGTGCCACTTCCCGGAAGTAATTTAAGATTGAACTATTCCCGTACAGAGGGAGTGGGGAATCCATTATACCTCCCCGGAACAGACATAAAAGTATCGGAAGCTGCAAAAATTCAGAAAGAAAAATTGATAACTGCAGGTGTTGATCCGGCACAAGCAGAGGTGGTCGCACAACAGATTGTAAGCGATGCACAAACTGTGAATGTATCAGACACCTGGACCGTGGCAAATGTGCAAATAAAAATTCCGAGTGATTTTTGGGTTATAAGAGATATCTTTAACAATCTCACTTATAACTTCAACTACAACAGTTCATTCAGTCGAAACCCGACGACACTCTCTTCGAAGAACTGGCTTTGGAATGCAAGCATTAATTACGGAGTTACACTATCTCCGAATAATTACTTCGAACCGGCTAAGATTCCATTTATTGGTGAGGCACTGGCATTTCTGACTGATTACAAAGATACCAGAATCTATTTTACACCTCAGAACATTAACTGGAATATTTCAGCGCGAAGATCATTCACTCTTACTCAAACCAGAGCCATCGGTCAGGCACTCTCGCAGGAAACTGTTTCGAGAGATTTCACCGCCAACAGAGGGTTTAACTTTAACTGGAAAGTAACAGAGAAAGCACTGATAAATCTTGCAATCTCTTACCAGACAGACTTTGCATCATCATTGAATTACCTTGAAACAGATGAATTCAACAATCCAAGGTCTGAAAGCTCGATTTGGAGTGATATATTTGGCGGTCAGTTCTTTGGTCAGGATTTCCGCTATAACCAAAGCCTTGACTTCAAAACATCACCTCGACTTCCGTCGTTCGGGAAAATCAATGAGTATTTCCAGATTACTGCCGGATATAATGTCCGTTACGGTTGGAATAACGATTTCAGGCAGATTCAGGTAGGTAGAAGTGCCGGTTTCCAGAACAGAACCGCTTTGGGTATCAGACTGCGTCTAAAAGCCCTTACTGCTCCGTTGTTTGAAGAGAGTGATCCGTCGAAAGGCCAGCCGGAAGTAACGCAACCCAAGCCAAAAACCCGGTCAAGAGAAATTGATGAAACCGGTGAAAACAAAGGTGAACCTGTACCGGGTGGAAAGGTAGCCCAGACTCCTGATCCCAATGCACCTCAGGATACAGTTCCCAAAGTCAAAAAACCTTCACTTCTGAACAATTTGTGGGGAATTCTAAAGAACGGTATCAGGATTCTAATTTTTGATTACGACAATATTACAGTCGATTTTTCCAATGATGTAAGTGTTTCTGCAAATGGTATCAGAGGATTTGGCAACGGATTTAAGAATTTCTGGGGACTTAAGCAAAGTAACGAAGAAGGTCCCAACAGAATGTTTCTCCTTGGTCTGAATCATGATGTTGGTCCCAGAGCACCGAATGCCAACCTGACAGACAACTATTCAGAACGAAACAACATCGATATTCGTACCTCCAAACCTCTTTGGGAAGGAGCAAAGATCGATTTGTCATGGAAAGTTGGCTGGTCGATAAGTAAATCCACAACTATGCAGAGTGATAATGATGGAAATCTGTTCATTCAGAATATTTCATCAACCGGAAATACAACAAGATCGTTCTTTACGATGCCTCCTGTATTGTTCCTCTCTATTTTCAAGAGTGGAATTAAAAGAGTAAATGAGCTGTATGACAGGAATTCCTCCGATCCGGCAGGCAATTTATCATCGGCTTTTGTCAAAGGATTTGAGTCACTGCCACTCCTCGCAAGTCTTGGACCTTTGGGTGAGTTTACAAACTATATTCCAAGACCTAACTGGAGAATGACCTGGGATGGACTTGAAAAACTTGGTATTTTCCAGGGATTTGCAAAGAGGGTTTCACTTGATCACTCTTACTCCTCGGAATATACTGAGGGTTGGAAAATCACTCCGGATGGAAATAAGGTTGTTCAGACGCAGAGAATCAACTACAGCTTTGCCCCGTTGATTGGTCTGAATATCACATTCAATAACCTTTGGGGTGGTAATTTTACCGGGCGAATTCAATATAACACCAGAACATCTTACGATCTTGGTACTTCAACCCGAAATATCACAGAGAATCTGAACAGAGATATTGGAATTTCGTTTAATTATGCAAAATCCGGATTCGAAATTCCATTATTCGGATTGTCCCTTAAAAATGACATAGAATTCAGTTTCTCTTACACGAGTACTAAAAACTCAACAGTTCAGTTTGACATGGAACGGTTCACTGATGAAGGTATCCCTCAAAACGGAACGACCACAACGACAATTGAGCCTCGAATCAAGTATGTAATCAGTTCCCGTGTTACACTTTCATTGTTCTACAAGCGATCTGACACCACACCGGAGGGTGCAGCAAGAATTCCTCCAACAACGAGAAATGAAGCCGGTCTGGATATCAAAATTTCAATCCAGTAGCAATTCTTAAAACTTTGAAACCAAAGCCGGATTATCACTAAGAATATAATCCGGCTTTATTTTTATTAAGAAACTGTTTATTGCACTCTCACTGTTCAAGGAATAGGGGATAACTGAGACAGGATGTTTGTAGAGAGAAGGATAATTATGATCAAGTAGAAAATGGTTTATACACAGGTAGCCTTTTGACTCATTAATTATTTCCATCAATCTCCCTGATACAGGTCCGTTCAGAGTATGTTCGAAATCCGGTAGTGTTGTATTCGATTTTCCCGGTGAAAACTCTCTGTCATTGTAATCATCAAAATAAAATTTTATTTCAGGTATAACCTCAGCATATTTTGGGGAAAATAGCTTTGTCATTGTCGCAAGTGTATTCTTAGACTTTTCAATACCGAGTATAAGTTTAGCCAGACCGTATTTGAATTTAGACACTGTATAATTGTGGCTAAAGCAGAGAGGAATTGTTGGATCGATTTTATGGAAAGCAAACAAAACTTCAGGGAGCCACGAAACAATTACTGAATTTGGGAGTAATTGTTTTTGTGAAAGCATCGAATAGATTTTCTCTTCCTGACCAAAATCTTTAATATCGATGAAAATCCTGCTATCCGTGCGTTTTTGTTTGCCGAACTCTTCAAGAATTTCTGCAAGATCCGGCAAACAATCTGTCATCCCGGATTTCTCCTGAAATTCTCTCATCTCAGCTAAAGACGAATGGATAATCGAAATTTTATTGTTTCTGTCAGTCCGGAAAAATGGATCATGATTCACCACAGGAATTCCATCAGCAGTTACTCGTACATCGAATTCGAAACAAATAACGCCATTCTCGAGTGCATTTTTAAAGGAGGAAAGCGAGTTTTCACGCTCACCAAAGCCACGAAATCTGTGGGTTACTATTTTCATCGTAAATGCTTACATTTAAAGTTGTGTTTTTTTCTTATCTAAATATAGGTACAATCGGTTGTCAAATAAAAAGAAAAAACTTACCGGCTGGCTGGTTCTCGAAATAGTACTGATTATGCTGCTTTTACTGACTATTCAGTATCAGCGGTATATGCTTGCCGGAGTTGTGGCATTAAAGCTTCTGTTTGTATCTTTCAGATATTATCACCTGAGGAGATTACTTGAGTCGTATTCGATGTTTCGAAAATTCGATCATCTTGAGGACGAAGGTACATTTGAAGGTCAAACACCTGTAATTTATGAGGGTGAAAAGCGTGAAAAAGGTGTACTATTGATACATGGCTTTTCTTCCACTCCACGGGAGATGGGTATTCTGATGGAATTCCTGAGACAGGAGGGGATTCCCCATTATGCTCCTGTTCTCACAGGCTTTGGTCTTGACGATGTTCATCTGCTTCAAGCTATCCAGCCTTCGGACTGGTTTCGCGATGCTATAAATGCGTATGATATCTTTTCTGCCAATTGTAATGAGGTTGTTGTTGTGGGAAATTCGATGGGGGGACTCCTAGCCTGCCATATCGCTTCAAAAAGAAAAGTCGATAAACTTGTTCTGCTCGCACCCTACCTGCTTTCGAAGAAGAAACACGAATTTAGTAAAAAAATGCTTATTGACAGCCCCTTTGCCTGGTTGTTAAAGCTCTTTAATCCTTATGTAAAGAAGAGCCGGAGGCCCGATGACTCAACCGAACATATTCCAAATCCAAGATTCGCCTACGATGTACTCCCGGTAAATTCTGTTGAGGCACTGTGGAGGCTTCAGGACAAAGTGGAATATGAAAACATAAAGGCTGGAAAGACATTGATCGTGACGGGGAAACTCGATAACACTGTCGAAAATGAACGGGTTTTTGAATTGTTGAGGACTAAAAATGTAGATTTTGAAAGTCTCGAACTCGAACAATCAGGGCATCTCGTTTTTGAAGGACCTGATTCGATTCAGGGAGTCAAAAGAATAATGGAATTCATCAGGGGCTGAAGATCAAAATTTTGAAAGCCAGGTTTCTTTCAAAATATCGAATGCTAAAGAGGGGAGAATCTCACCATTCATCAGTTTTTCTTTCATTTCTGAGAATTGACGGCTTGTCTCGTCGTCGTTGAAGAATGAATCGAATAGAAAATCCTTAATCATAAATTCAACCCATTCTATATTCTGAGTCCTTCGGCGCTTGTCAAAAACTCCCGATTCTTTTGTAATTTTTGCAAACTTTTCAATTTCATTCCACAATTCAGGAATGCCTTCTCCCGTTAGTGCTGATGCAGTACAGGCAATTGATTCCCAACCTTCCGTCGAAGGATAGAGATAATGGAGCGCAGATGAATATTCCGCTTTTGCTGTGAGTGCCTTTTTCTTATTCTCTCCATCCGCTTTATTGATTAGTATGGCATCACAGATTTCCATTACACCTTTTTTCATTCCTTGAAGTTCATCACCACCTCCGGAAATCAGTACGAGGAGGAAAAAATCCACCATCGATCTGACGGTAATTTCACTTTGACCCACACCCACGGTTTCGATAAGAATAATGTCGTAACCGGCAGCTTCGCATATTGTTACAGACTCCCTTGTTTTTCTGGCAACACCACCCAGAGTTCCTCCGGAAGGGGAAGGGCGAATGAAACAATGTGGATTTTTAGACAGGTTTTCCATTCTGGTTTTATCGCCGAGAATGCTGCCCTTGCTGATGGAGCTTGAAGGATCGATAGTGAGAACCGCGACTTTATGTCCATTGTCTATTAACCAAGTACCAAGGGCTTCAATCAGAGTACTTTTACCGGCCCCCGGTACCCCGCTGATTCCAATTCTCAGCGAATTGCCTGCGAATGGTAAAAGCCGGTTCAAAATTTCTTTTGCCTTCTTTTGATGCAAAATTGAAGTACTCTCGATCAGAGTAATGGCTTTGGCAAGCAGATTTCTTTTGTTTTCGAGTACACCCTGTACAAGTTCATCATCAGAGTATTCTTTTTTTCGAAACTGCCTGTTGGCGGGTGGTACAGGTGTGGAATCCACGCCTTTAACTATGCGAATCGCAAATTCATCACCATGTTCTTCAGGTACCCAGTCGGGCTTATAGGAATTGTCGTCAGTATTGTTCATAAAAATAAAAAAGCCGTATCAATTGAAAAAATTCATAATTCGAATATAACAATTGATACGGCGAAAATTTAGCAGAAAGGGTTATTCACTAAATCTTTTGTGAACTTCTTCCATGATCTTCATAGCTGCTTCAGGTATTTTAGTACCCGGCCCGAAAATAGCAAAGGCACCATGTTCGTAAAGGTAGTCATAATCCTGATGTGGTATTACGCCACCAACTATTACAATGATATCTTCTCTTCCGAGTTTTTGCAGTTCTTCAACAAGTTTCGGGAGCAATGTCTTATGACCCGCGGCCAGTGAGCTCATTCCGACGCAATGGACATCGTTCTCGACAGCCTGTTTTGCTGTCTCCTCAGGAGTCTGGAAGAGAGGACCCATGTCGACATCGAAGCCCATATCAGCGTAAGCTGTGGCTACGACTTTTGCACCGCGGTCATGACCATCCTGTCCCATCTTGGCGATCATAATCCTTGGACGCCTTCCTGCTGAAGCTGCAAATGCATCGGTCATTTTTCTGACTTCAATAACCGGATCATGCTCACCGTGAGAGTATTCTTTAGAGTATACACCTGCAACGGTTCTGGTCTGAGCCTGGAATCTGCCACATACTGATTCGATTGCAGAGGAAATTTCACCGAGGGTGGCTCTTTCTCTTGCAGCGATTACAGATAATTCGAGCAGATTACCTTCACCTGTTTCGGCAGCTTGGGTAATTGCCTCGAGACATTTTTGCACTTTGTCATTGTTCCTGTTAGCTTTCACTTCCTGAAGTCTTTTTATTTGTGAAATGCGAACTGCAGTGTTGTCAACCTCAAGAATTTCCATAGGTTCTTCTTTGGCAGGTTTGTACTTGTTCACTCCGAGAATGGTCTCTGATCCGCTGTCAATCCTTGCCTGACGACGGGCAGAAGCTTCTTCGATTCTAAGTTTGGGGATACCGGCTTCGATAGCCTTGGTCATACCTCCATAAGATTCCACTTCGAGAATATGCTCCCAGGCTCTGTTCATAAGAGCAGCCGTCAATGCTTCGAGATAATAGCTGCCGCCCCAAGGGTCAATAACCTTGCAAATGCCCGTTTCATCCTGAAGGTAAAGCTGGGTATTTCTCGCAATTCTCGCCGAAAAATCTGTCGGAAGAGCAATAGCCTCATCGAGTGAATTGGTGTGAAGTGACTGAGTATGACCGAGTGCAGCAGCAAGAGCCTCAATACAGGTTCTCACCACATTATTGAACGGATCCTGTTCAGTCAAGCTCCAGCCTGATGTCTGCGAATGGGTTCGTAATGACATCGACTTCGGATTTTTGGGATTGAAAGTCTTAATCAGTTTCGCCCAAATCAGTCTGGCGGCTCTCATTTTTGCAACTTCCATGAAGTAGTTCATGCCCTGAGCCCAGAAAAATGAAAGTCTTGGAGCGAAAGTATCGATATCAAGTCCGGTTTCGATTCCGGTCCTGATGTACTCAAGACCGTCTGCAAGGGTATATGCCATTTCAAGATCGGCTGTGGCACCGGCTTCCTGCATATGATATCCGGAAATACTAATGCTGTTAAATTTAGGCATATTGGCAGAAGTAAATTTAAAGATATCGGCAATAATTCTCATCGAAGTGGCAGGTGGATAGATGTAGGTATTCCTTACCATGTATTCTTTCAGAATATCATTTTGGATCGTTCCACTTAAAAGTTCAGGTTTTACTCCCTGTTCTTCAGCAGCTACGATATAAAATGCCATAACAGGGAGTACAGCTCCATTCATGGTCATTGAGACCGACATCTTGTCAAGAGGGATCGAATCAAAAAGAATTTTCATATCCTCTATTGTATCGATAGCTACACCCGCCTTGCCTACATCACCAATTACACGGGGATGGTCGGAATCATATCCACGGTGTGTCGCCAGATCAAAAGCGACAGACAAGCCCATTTGACCTGCTGCGAGGTTTCTTCTGTAAAATGCGTTACTCTCTTCGGCAGTTGAAAATCCTGCATACTGTCTTACCGTCCAGGGTCTTTGCACATACATTGTCGCATATGGTCCTCTCAGAAAGGGAGGAATGCCTGCAAGAAAATCGAGATGTTGAACATCTTTCAAGTCTTCTTGGGTATAGAGACTTTTAACGGGTATCTGCTCCATCGTATTCCACATTACATCTTCAGGGTTCTTTCCGGTAACAGAGATGAACTCTTTTTTCCAGGCTTCATATCCTGTTTCACTATTGTTTTGCGAAACGATAAAATCTTTAAAATCTGGTCTTTTCATTTCACAACTCCGGTTTTGTCAAAAATAGAGGAGATAATAGTCACTACATCGGCACCAAGGAAAATAAATTCATCGATTCCCGATTGCTTGTGTACTTCCACCTGATCTTTCGGGTATCCGGCAAGAATACACAGATTGGAAGGATCTGCCTTTTTTATTTGTTCTACGAAGGTCGGAACAAGTTCGGGGTAGGTATCATCAGTCGAACAGAGGACAAAAGTCCGGGCACCACTCAAGACAGCCTGCTGAAGCCCCTCGGAGATTGTCTGAACGCCTGCATTATAGATTACTTCACAACCACCGGCTTCAAAGAATCCTCGGGCAAAATCAGCCCTTGCTTTATACTGTTTTATTGTACCGATGTTAAAAAGGTAGATTTTGGGCAATGATCCTTTTTCAGATTTTTCTTTAAAGGCTCTCACACGAAGACTCTCAAACTTCTCTGCAGGTCTGATTGCAGTTACAGTTTCTATTTCCTCGTGATCCGAAGATTTCCTCAGATGGCTGAATATTTCACCAATAGTTGCTCCTCGTTCAGCCAGTGCTGCCGCAAGTGAAATCTGATCGGCTTCATCTCCGGCGTGATTAATTTTTTCTAGCTCGATCAGGATAGAAGAGTGGTTCTCACCGTTCCCGGAGACCCGTAATTTTTGCAGGTACCCGGCTCTTTTATTGTAAACTTCTTCAAGGTCGATTTCAGGCTTATGAACAGGATTTTCCTTCACATTTGCATAACTGTTCACTCCAACGATCACAGACTTACGAGTGGCAACATCTTTTTGTCTTTTTTCGTTGACTTGTTTAATGTCATTCTGAATCTTACCAGCGCGTAAGGCTTCCACAATTCCTCCGGCTGCCTCTATTTCCTTGAAATATTTCCATGCATTTGTGGCAATCTCATTAGTGAGGGTTTCCACATAATAAGAACCACCGGCAGCATCGATAACATGATTCAAATGAGATTCCTCACTAAGAATTATTTGAGTGTTTCTGGCAATTCTTTCTGCAAATTCATCACCTGCAGCGAAGAGCGAGTTAAAGGGAAGTGTTTCTATCATTTGAACACCGCCGATCACCGCTGAAAATGCCTGTGTGGTTATCCGTAGCATGTTTACATATGGATCGACCGTGGAGTGGTAGAAACTGCTTGTCCTGGCACCGGAGAACATTTGCACATTCTCTTGTGTAATATTCATCTGATTCAGCAGTTCAGAGAATAAAATTCTTGCGGCTCTGAACTTGGCAATCTCCATAAAAAGATTGGTGCTGGTTCCAAAAATAAACGCCATACGGTTTACCAGCGATTCAGGACTAATGCCTGATTCAGATAATCTTACGAGAGACTCAACAGCAACTGACATCGCCAGACCCAACTCCTGGACCGCAGTCGCACCTTTGTCTACAAAAACAGATCCATTTATGCCAATGGTGCGAATATTGGATTTGTGTTTTTCAATAAATAGGGTGGTTTTTTTGATCTGGTCGAAAGCCTCGTCCATTGTAACCGGCATTGTACCGTTTTCGAAAAGGAAGCCAACCGGATCACCATAAACAGCCCCGGCAATTTTGGAGATATCCTGGTTGTTTTTATTAAGATATCCTTGTAAGAGTGCCATGAAAGCAAGAGGTGAAAAACCGGCATTCACAAATAGCGGACATGCAGTCAAATCCACTCCGTTAAAAGCCCGTGACAAGCTGCCAATACCGGATATTGAAACACCACTCTTGCCAGTCTCTCCCGGTTTCCCGTAATCAGCATCGAGTCCCGAACGGGAAGTAATATCCAGGGGCAGTACAATTGCATTTTGACCTCTGCTCAGTGCATCAAGCAACAATGTATTATACTCCTCAGCATATGGGTGGGTGAGGCTTGCTGCAACCAGCCAAGGTTGCAGGGTACATCCATCGGGGGCTGAACCTCTGAGAAAATTTGGAAAACCGGGGAAGTTATTTATTGCTTGAAGCTTTTTTAGGTCCTCAATCGTGTAGATTGGCTGAAGGTTTATCCCTTCATAAGTTGGGGTTACAAGTTTCTTTTCAAAAGGGACACCTTTTAAGTCTGCCTCCGCTACCTGTCTCCAGGCATCGTAACCGGAAGGGGAGAAGTCATCCCTAAGATTTAGTTTTGTTGGTAATGTATGATCCATTTTAAGTTTCTTTTTTTTGTCAAAAATCTAATCTTTTGATATGGAAAATTAAGAAAATAATTTCTTATAGTTTTGTCGAAATGGAACAAATTTTGCAGAAAATCGTTTAATTAAGTTGTGCACTTGTTTTTAGAACAATTAACCTTTAGCCATTTCTTATATTGCCAAATCATTTTAATATTTTGGATGTGAAATTGATAACCAGAGTCAGGAAATTTATGAGAACCCCTCTTTTTGTTGCAGTCATATTTTTATTCATTTCTTCATTTAATGCATCAGTATGTTCGCAAACTTCGACAGTTGATACAAGTAAATCTCTGTCACCTGAAGAGAGGCACTCATCAGCGATGCAACTCGTATCGATGTTCGTAGAGAGATATCATTACAGCCCGAAAACTGTTGACGACAGCCTCTCGGCATGGATATACAACGATTATCTGAAGTCTCTTGATTTTCAGAAGATGTACTTCCTCCAGTCGGATGTTGATGAATTCAGCAAATATAAATTTGTCCTCGATCAGAATATGGGGACAGGAAATCTCGTTCCGCCATTTGACATGTTCAACAAGTACAAAGAGAGACTGAATGAAAGAATCAAGTTTGTTCTCACGATTCTGGAGAAACCCCTTGATCTCACCAAAAATGAGGAAATAAATCTTGACAGAGAGAAAGCCGGTTATGCCGAGGATGAGAAAGAATTAAATGAACTCTGGGTTAAGAGAATTAAATTCGATGTAATCGGATTGATTCTCGGTGGAAAAGAGGAAAAAGATGCCAGAGAAGTTTTGCAGAAACGATATAAAAATTTACATAAAGCAGTACTTCAATACAAGGCAGATGATGTTTTTCAAATATACATGTCGTCGGTGATGGAATCAATAGATCCTCACTCATCATATATGTCCCCAAAAACATCACAGGATTTCAACATCAACATGTCACAATCCCTGGAAGGGATCGGGGCCACTCTCACATCAGAGAATGATTATGTTACCATAGTAAGGGTGGTACCCGGTGGACCTGCTTCAAAAAGTGGTTTGCTCGACGACGGTGACAGAATTATTGCAGTCGCACAAGGTGATGATGGTGAGATGGTCGATATAGTCGGGTGGAGAACCGATGATGCGGTTCAACTTATTAGAGGGGCAAAGGGGACGGTTGTCAGACTCTCAATTCTCAAGAAAAAAGATGGCGCGAATGCCATCCCTAAAGAGATCAAACTGGTCCGTGAGAAAATAAAAATCGAGGAACAGTCGGCAAAAAAGAAGATCATTGAAATAAATGAGGACGGTAAACAGTACAAAATTGGAGTGATTGATGTCCCATCATTCTATCTCGATTTCGAAGGGAAAAGAAAAGGTGAAAAAGATTTCAAAAGTACCTCCAATGATGTGAAGAAAATTCTCGATACCCTTAAAAATGAAGGTGTAAGCGGAATTGTGATGGATTTAAGAAACAACGGTGGTGGTTCCCTTGTGGAAGCCATTGAATTGACGGGCTTGTTTATAAGTACGGGTGCCGTAGTTCAGGTTAAGGAAGCTGATGGTTCTGTAAAAGTAAACAAAGATACCGATAAGTCAATTGCGTGGGATGGTCCTATGGCTGTATTGATTAATTCCGGAAGTGCTTCGGCGAGCGAAATCTTTGCGGCTGCAATTCAGGACTACGGCAGGGGAGTAATACTTGGAGAACAGTCTTTTGGTAAAGGGACAGTTCAGAATTTGATTGATCTCGACAAGGTTTCGGGTGGACAGAAACTCGGGCAGTTGACGCTGACAATTGCGAAATTTTACAGAATATCGGGAGGCAGTACACAACACAAGGGTGTGATTCCGGATATCCTTTTCCCTTCAGCTTTTGATCCAGCAGAGACAGGCGAGAGCAGCTACCCTACTGCACTTCCATGGGATAAAATCAACGCTACCGCATTTCAGGCCTCCTCCGGTCTATCCTCGAGTATAACTGATCTTGCAGCAAAGCATGAAACAAGAACAGGTAAAAACAGTGAGTACCAATATTTCATTAAAGATCTCAATAAATCAAAAGGTCACAGAGGGAAGAAGGTTTTTTCTCTAAACCTTGAGAAGAGAAAACTTGAACAGGAAGAAATTAAGAAAGAAGAGGAAGCCCGAAAGAAGGAAAGAGCCAACAAAGGTTTGATAGAACTTGACAAAGAGGGAAAAGTTGTTAAAGAAAAACTTGTAGTTGAAGATCCGCTTCTTGAGGAGAGTGGTCACATTCTTGCGAATCTGATTGAAATCGTGGATACAGGTAAAAAAGCGAAAAAGAACTGATGATCGTGAAAGAGGCTGTCCGGTTTACTGAGACAGCCTCTTCAAATTTAATTGAAATTATTTTTGTCCGTGAACAAAGAGCATGTTGCCTTTTACATAGTGTTCCAATCTCTTAAGAGTTGACGGGAACAATCCGAGCAGGTCGTTAATGGCGATGGGTGTACCGACCTCACCCCGTTTATACAGAAATCGGAGATACCGTCCACCCCGTTTGCGATCGGTGGTCAGGCAAGAGAAGTAGAATTCACCACCCTCAGCCAAAACCCTTAGACCCTCGTTGATAAATTCAGTTTTGTTGTCGAACATGTGAAGCATTCCAAAACTTACGACTGACTCGAAATGGTTGTCATCAAATGGAAGTTTTATCGCATCTGCATGCAAAAGTGTAATTTTTCCGGGAAAGGGGATTGATTGTTCCATAAGTCTTTCCTTCCCAATCTTCAACATCTCAATCGAGTTGTCGAGAAGTACCACTTCATGCCGGTTTCTTGCGTAAATTTTATGGGTCTGAACCAAACCACCACATCCGATGTCAAGAATTTTCCCGTTTGCAGAATTGTATGCAAGAGTCGCGAAACCCGCATAATCCTGTATTGTGGTCCCCCACATAAATTTGTTGTAAAATTCCGAACTGACCAGTTTTTCATAGAGTCTTGCTTTATTGTCGTATAAAGCTTTTTCGGAACCTTTAAGAACGGATACAATTCCGTCTTCAACATTGTAAAACTCCTGATTAAGGTGCATTTCCATTTCTCTCTCCAATTAAACTAAATTAACTGAGACAAAACTAACTCATGGAAATATTACGCATATTCTGAAGTGACAGAGAGTAAAATATTGTTATTTGAGGGCTAAAATCGGGTTAACCGGAGACACCTTCCGCTACAGCGTCTTTGTACCAACCCATAACCACTCGAGGGCGGGTGATAACTGTGCCGACAACAACTGCAAAAGCACCAAGTTCCATCATCTTTTTTGCCTCTTCGGGTGATTTAATCTTGCCTTCAGCAATCACCGGAATATGACAATCTTTCGCCAGTCTTTCAAGAAGTAAAAAGTCGGGAATAACTTTTGGAAGATTTATTGTTTCGGGGGTGTAGCCGCTAAGCGTTGTGGAAATGCAATCTGCTCCGCTTGATTCACACACGATCCCTTCTTCATATGTGGCGATGTCAGCCATAATAAGAACTCCCGGAAACTCAGATTTTATTTTTTTGATAAAATCCGGACCAGTAAGGTTTTCCCTTTTTCTGAAGGTGCCATCTATTGCAATAATTTCGCAACCAAGTTTGAGAAGTTGTTCGACCTGGTGTTTCGATCCTGTTATTTTGACTGTTCCGTCGGGAAATTTTCCTTTTAGTAAACCAATCATTGGCAATGGTACATGCTTTTTGATCATCCTGATCTTGGCAAGACCCTGTGATCTGATTGCCGCAGCACCTGCCATTTGAGCTGCTTTAGCAAAAAGTGTTACACCCGAAGGGGTGTTAAAAGGATCGGAGCCCTCTGACTGACATGATACAATCAAACCGTTTTTAATCTGTTCAAATACCTTATTCATTTTTTCTCTTCTGCAATAATTACACATTTGGAATCAGCGGGGAGATTTTTAATTTCTATTTCAGCGATGGAAACGAGTTGGGTCTCAGATATCAATCCGCTCAAATCGATAATTTTTGGACCTGCAATTAGATAAATTCCTGGAATCAGAGCCCCTGCGTCGCCGTAGGTGGTCATTTCAGCAATTATCGAACTGATTTTACTTTTCACTCCTTCGGCACTGACAGCATAAGCTTTTGCACCATTTATCTGCAATTTTACGGTACCCTCATCATCGATTACTTTTACTCCTGTAACCTTTTCCTTAAAGAGTCCAAAGAACTTCGATTTTTGATGCTCAGCAGAGAAAACGAACAAGGAACCTGTATCTCCCTTAAACTCAATTTTATTTTCAGGAAGTCTGAAGGCATTCGATGCGGTTTTATGAATACCGGCAAAATCCAGAGTGGTGATACCCAGATCCTTTGTGCGTAATTCACCTGAGCCGAGAGCGGTAGCGATTACTTTTTTGTTCTGATTATCGATCTCGATGGTGACTTCAACCGAGTCGGGATTTGCACCCATTTTTACAACCGACCCAAAGGCTTCCTGTCTGATTGAGAGGATATCGTTTTCAGAGGGGTTAATAATATTTCTTTCCACTGAATCTCTTATTATTCCCAGTGCTGCGCCGATAGCAGAGATAACCTCACTGTTTTCGGCAATTTTATAGGGCAGATTCATGTAGTTTGCAGTAAACGGTACAATGGCTGATGCTCCACCACCACCTCCGACAAACTCAATCAAAGCTTCATCCAGTTTATATTCACGACTGAGTTGCTTTATTACGGGTTTAATTTTTTCTGCAGATTTCGTCAGGATTTGCTTTGCAATTTCTCCGGCAGAGATATGAGTCAATGTTTGAAGCCGTTCAAGGATATTCGCAATGGATTCACTGTTCGCAGCTCCATGTCCGTAGTCAGAGACCAAACCAAGGAAGTAGGAACATTCGGTCGGGGTAATAGTGTAACTCGTCTCTTCTCCCGTCAATTTAACACTCAGGTAATCACCGGGATCGCCTTTCAGAGGTGTTACAGGTTCAATTTGACCCTGACTAAAATCAACATTATTTGAGTACGCTGCATAGTGCAAGCCGGCGATGTGTGCTGATCTGGGTCCGACATCAATAAATAAACCATTTGAGTATCTTGGAACCGATCCGCCTGCAATTCCAAGAGTTCTTACATCGAGTGTTCTTACAAAGAGTCTGTTTTTACCAATCTGTGCGGTTTTGACCTGTGGCTTACCGTTTTTAATTACACTAATGTCAGTGGAGGTACCTCCGACTTCAAGAAAAATTCCATCAGAAATTTTTACATATTTTAGCGCTGCCGCAACACCTGCAGCAGGACCGGAGAGCATTGTAAGGATGGGCCTCTTTCTCATCTCGTTAATATCCATTATACCGCCATCCGAACGCATAACCATAAGGGGAGCATTGATTCCGCTTTCTCTCACAGCTTTCTCTGTCATATCAGCGGTTTCAAGCATTTTTGGCATCATGCTTGCGTTGATTACGGCCGTCCTGGTTCTTACCCGAAGCCCGTAGAGTTTGGTGATGCCACTTGCGGTTGTAGTGAGTATTCCTTTTTTAGAGGCTATTTCAGCGACGAAATCTTCATTCGCAGGGTCATCAACTCCAAACGCTTCCGTAGCGACAATAACTTGTGCACCCTCCTGAACAAGTTCATCGATCAATTGAGGGACGGAATCTCTCCAGTTTTTGGAACCGCAATCAATAAATCTGAATTTTGCATTAAGCAGTTTTCCAGGTGACAGCTCAATATTTGTCGGGTTACACTCTTTTTTTGCGAGTAAGGCTTCGAATCCCTTTGCCATTCCGATTACGCCCACAGTGGCTACATCCCCCTCCAGGAGAGCATTTGTCGCCTGTGTGGTTGAATGGGCGATCAGGATTACCTCTTCAGGGTGAATATCACATTCCTTTACGAGAGTGAGCATCGAATCAACCACGCCTCTTGCTACACCTTCTTTCGATTTATGTGTCGTTGGGACGCATGATTTGCCCACAATGGAATAATCTGAAATATCAACAGCCACTGCATGTGTAAAAGTGCCGCCAACATCGATTCCTATTTTAATTTTTCTGTCTTTGTTCATTCTTAAAACCTCAATAGAAAATCAGGGCGGAAGCCATTAGTCCAAGAATTGCAGCACCCCAGGTGTAGGGGATGGTGTTCCACATGATTTTTTGTACATCAATTTTCATTTCATTAGCCAGCCAGACATTCTGGGTGTTCGTTGGATCAGAAATTCCCTGAATCTGTCCAACAGCCATCAGCAAGCCCATGATAGCGCCTGCCGGCATTCCACCCGCGAGAAAAATGGCAGCAATTCCATAACCCATTCCCCACACATTAAGGGGTCCTCTGTAAAGGGCAAGAGGGGCAGCAAGGCTGAACAACAGGACATAGCTAAGGGCGGATTCAGGTTTGATTGCCTGCAAAACGGGCTTTAACAGCAACAAGACAGGCCATCCGTCTTTGTAGTTCTCCATTAAGGCTGCCGGTGGGCCCATAACTGCATTTAACAGCATTCCAATTCCCAACATCAGTGCGACTGCAGGCATCACAACAGCTCCTCCGTCGAGGACCGATCTGATGAGAATATTTAGTGAACTTTTACGATATGTTGAGAGATAACCGTAAGCCAATCCTGCGATAAATGCTGCAATGAAATTGATTCCAAAGACCAGAATCAGAAACAAAGGGACAATGGGAATGAAATAGGCAGTAAAGTAAACTTTATCAGTCTCTCCGTCTCTGAAAATTCTTAAGATTGAAAGCAGAACCAGGAGAGCAATACCTGAACCGGTGAGATACTTCAAGAAAGAGGGGAAAAATGAAAGCAGGTCAGTGATCCCTGTATTAAGGTTGTCGGGGAGGAAACTCCAAACGGCATAACCCGCTGATCCAACTGCCAGGATAATGAGAGAGTATATTGCAATTTTGGAAAAATTTATATCATGACCATCCCTGTAAAGTTGAATTGTTATATAAATGATGGCAATAACAAACATAATCAGAAGCATAACAAGTGCAAATGACTGAACATCACCTGTTTGCAATTTTAGTACCTGGGTGTAAACAGCCCAATTTCCAACATTGAGGATACCGCCAATACTCAATCCGGTCAGGAAAATTCCCGTTGTTGTGACAGGACCGACTCCGACCGAAGCAAGAATAGGAAGTACGACTGTTGAAACCATAATAATAGCACCAAGTCCGCCGAGAGTTGTAAATAGCAGGGTGATCAGCAGCAACATGACCATTGAGATAGCCCACGGTTTGTCGCCCGAAAGTTCGGCTCCTGTTTTTATAAAACTTTCCGCTACGCCGGTCTTTTGCATCATTATTGAAAGCATACTTCCGAATATTGCGATCGTATATGCTTCAGATAATTTGGTCGATCCGTTCCCAAGGACGAGGGTCACCACATCAACAATATTCACCCCTGAAATCACAGGAATAAAGAATGCAAGAATTGGTAACGCCAGTAGTGCCGGTATCTTCCTGAGAAACATCAGGATGACAAAGGCTAAAAATACTGCGAGCAGTAAAAAGAGTTGTAGTGTTTCCATGAAATATTGTTATTAATATTTATTATCCAAAACTCAAATTTAAATTAATTTTTTATTCGGTGGTGGATTATTTAAATTAAACAGGTTGTTTTTTTAAGTTAAGGAAATTAATGAATATCAAGAAAAACAAATCTCTCCGTGAATTTAATACATTTGGTGTGGAATCCACCGTGGCACATTATCTGAAAATAGCCACAGAGGAGGATTTGTATGATTCAATGAAATATGTCGAGAAAAACCGGCTTAAATACTTTTTCCTTGGTGGAGGAAGCAATATCCTTTTGACCTCTGAAAAATATAATCTGGCAGCCCTCCACATTCAAACCTCAGGAATAGATATTGTAAATGAAGACGACGAGAGTGTTACAATTCGATGTGCAGCAGGCGAAAACTGGGACGATGTTGTCGCATTTTCGGTTGAGAGGGGATTGGGTGGGATTGAAAACATGTCGCTCATACCGGGAACAATCGGGGCGGCACCAATTCAGAACATTGGGGCTTATGGACAGGAACTAAAAGATACTTTTGTGGAAGCGAAGGTGTTACTTACTGAAACGAAAAAAACTGTTGACATTTCCAATGAGGAGTGTAAATTCGGTTACAGGGACAGTATATTCAAAAGAGAACTTAAAGACAAAGCTGTAATTTTGTATGTGACCCTGAAATTGAGAAAAAATCCAAAACTGAACTACTCCTACAAGGGAGTAAGGGAGATAATATTTGTTACAGGTGATGAGCAGGTGACAGTAAAAGAAATTAGAGATGCGATAATTAAGTTAAGGACTGAAAAATTGCCTGATCCGGCAATTCTCGGGAATGCAGGAAGTTTTTTCAAAAATCCTGAAATACTGGAAGAATCTTATGACATTCTAAAACGGTTCTCACCCGAAATAGAAGGTTTCAAAACGAAAGATGGTAAAGTTAAACTTTCTGCTGCAAAATTAATCGAACTTTCAGGCTGGAAAGGGAAACGGGAAGGAAACTGCGGGGTTTACGAGAATCATTCCCTTGTTCTAGTAAATTATGGTGGAGCAAAAGGTTCTGAAATTGCATCCGTTGCCAAAAAAATTATTAATGATGTCTTCGATAAATTCGGTATTAAGCTGACCGCAGAGGTCAACTTTTTCTAAGTAAAAATTTTAGCGAAAAATTCTGCCAAAGAGAAATAGATGGGGATGCCCAAAATAATATTAAACGGAAATGTTATCGCAAGCGATGATGTCAGGTAAATGGAAGGGTTAGCTTCAGGTAACACTATTCTCACCGCTGCAGGAGCTGCTATATATGAAGAACTTGCAGCAAGAACCCCAAATAACAACGAATTACCGGTCCCAAGCCCCAGTAATGTTGCGAGGAAGGTGCCTGCGATTCCGTTGAATATCGGGAAAGCTATTGCGAAAATCGTGAGGGGAATTCCAACTTTACCAAATTCATGAAGTTTTCTGCCGGCTACAATTCCCATATCAAGCAGGAAAAAAGTCAGCACACCTTGAAACGGATCAATGAAGAAAGGTTTTGTAAGTGCATACCCTTTATCAGCTGTTATAATCCCGATCAGAAGGCTTCCACCAAGTAGTATTACACTTTCGTTAGTTATTGACTCGTGAATCACGGTTTTTATCGATTTTGAACCCGAAGATTTGGAAGTGTAGTAAAGCGCGAGTCCAATTCCCGCCAGAATCGCAGGGAATTCCATCAGAGCCATTACACCAACCATAAACCCGCCGAATTCAATTCCCGCTCTGTCGATATAAGATATTGCGGTAACAAATGTGACAACACTTACAGAGCCGTAGTGGGCTGCGAGTGCGCCTGAATTGACAGCATCGAGTTTGACAAAGCCCCGCAACAAGTAAAAAGCCATCACGGGAATGATTGCTGCCAAAACCAGTGCCAGGCCGGCAGAAGTCATAAGTTCGGGACTAAAGCCGGTTTTCGATATCTCATATCCACCTTTAAAACCTATGGATGCCATCAGATAGTAGGAAAACATCTTAATTATCGGATCGGGAATCTTTAATTCTGATCTGATCAGGGCAACGGTAAGACCAAGAAGAAAGAAGAGTATTGCCGGGTTTTTTAAGTTTATAAGTCCATTTGAGATAAAATCGAACATACAACCTCACTTTTTGAGACAAAAAAATCAAAAATTGACTCGCAAAAGAACGAAAAAAAAACTATTTTGCGGTACAATTTTTTAATAATTATCAGATAGACTTTAGTGCGTTACTTACAAGCAACATTTTTAATCTTTATTCTGTTCTATTCAAACATTCTTTCACAGACAGCAGTCACACCAAAACAAGAGAAATCATTCACAATCGGACTAAGGGGAATCTATACCACAGGTCCATGGATGAATCAAGCCGGACTAGGTGCCGGGGGTAATCTAAAATTCGAATGGAAACTCGGTAAACGAATAGCCTGGTATTTTCAGGGAGGTTATTACTATATCAACGGTAAACAGGCGACTTCCAATGGAATCACTTACAAGACTTACTTCAACGACGGTGAGGTTTCTACCGGAGTTAAATTTCTTTCAGAGAAAAACTATTTCGGACTTGCCGGAATCAGTATAAATTCGTTGATGAGGAGAACGGATGTCGTTCAATATATAAGCGGATGGAAACAGGAAAGCACCTCTTCGAGCACTGCTGAAAAATTCGGGTTGATAATCGGTGGTGGATACACATACCATTTAAGTGATCTGATTGCCTTGGAAGGAATGGGATTGTTCAACTATTTGGGTGACGAGGGCTCAAATCTTGCGTTGAACATCGGTGTTAAATTTAAATTTTATTAACAGTTTACAAAAGTTACCGGAGTAAAAATGGCACATATGATAAGCTGGTTCGAGATTCCCGTAAAGGATATGCAAAGAGCCAAAAAATTCTATGAGGAAGTATTTAATGTCGAGATGACTTTGATGTCATTTGGCGGCCATGACATGGCTTTTTTCCCTTCTGAGGGGATGGATGACATTTCCGGTGCGCTTTGTGCCGGTCCCGATTATAATCCGTCTTCAGAAGGTACACTTGTTTATTTCAGCGGGAATCCAGATATGCAAAAAATACTTGATCGCATTCCCGGAGCCGGAGGTGTGGTACTTCTTCCCAAGAGAGAAATTTCAGCCGAATACGGCTTTATGGCCCTTTTTATGGATACTGAAGGCAACAGACTCGCGCTTCATTCATTAAAATAGTATGATCAGATATTTAAATGTTGTACTTCTGGCAGTATTTCTGATCACTGCAGCCGGTTTTTATTCGGTCGAAAGAAAAGACCCATCAATCTCTCAACTCCATTGGTTGAAAGGGAGGTGGTCAAGAATTGCATCCGGAGTGGAACATTATGAATTGTGGAATATCGTGAAAGACTCTTTGCTCGAGGGTGAAGGTTATTATATGAAAACCAACAACAAAAAAGTTACCGAAAAACTTTCGATCAAGTGGATCAACAAAAAGCTCTTCTATGTTGCAGACGTTCCGGGTAACGAAGGGCCTGTGAACTTCGAGAATATTTTTCTCAACGATACGATGGCGGTTTTCGAGAATCGAAGTCATGACTATCCGAACAAGATAACCTATATCAAGACGAGTAAACGGGACTTTAAAGTCATCCTGAGTGATAACTCAGGTCAGAGCAAAAGATCGATGAGCTTTAAACTCGTAACCAAAAGGTGATTGCTAACCCAATTCAAAGGAAGTAACACCGAAAATCTTCTCTCTGTCCCTTTCAGGATTTCCGTTGTGATACATTCTGGCGGTTTCAAACACGAATTGCATCCCGAACTCTTTTGCCAGTTGTACTGCCTGCGGGTTAATTTCCGGAGTGTCAAGATAAACCGGTTTGCCCTCGGCAAAATCGGCTAATGCCAGAAAGAGTTTCCTGGCAATTCCATAGTCATCTGCGAACAATGGACCGATTTTATAACCACCATTGTAACACTTTCTTATTGTTCCATACCCCTGAAGAAACACGCCTTGTTCTGCTTTTAGTGTCAGGCTTTCGGGCATGGCTACCCATTCTTTAATAAAAGCCGCTCTGTTGGCAGGAAAAACGGTCTTGTCGTAATCTAGCAGGTTACAGAGATCTTCGTCGGTGACGGGTTTAACTTCAAATGATTTTTTAGGTATCAAATCCTTCGCTTCGAACCGGATTTGCCTGTAAGCGAATTCATATCCTGATCTAATATAATTGTGTTGTTGCTCGACTACACCATCCATCCCGGAAGGAATATCCCGGATTCTGTCAAACCCCGCTTTCCAGAGCTGGAATCCGTATCCCTTGCCACGGAACTCAGGCTTCACAATATAAAATCCCATGAAACCGAATTCATTGCCATACCTGACTGCTGATTTTGTTGCAATTATCTCTCCGTCCAGTTCACCAACGAGAAATCCCGCGGGGTCCGAAAAAAGAAACGGACGATCATCATGTAAACCTGGATTCCAACCTTCCTTTTCAGCCCATTGTATAAAGATTTTAATTTCTTTAGGCAGGATTTTACGGATTTCGTAACTCATGGCACGCTCCTTTGTCAGAATGATGTAAAAGCAAAGCGGAAATTATAAATAATTCAATTAATAAAAAACAATATCCCGCTAATTATTCAATTCCTGTCGGAAGGAAAAAACCGGGCGTTTATTTCTCTGCGATTTTTTCCCTGAACATATTCGGGTTGCCGGTTTTAACAAAAAATCTGATATTTAACATAAGTGAGGAAGCTATCAGGCTGAGGGACAAACCATACCAGATTCCTTCAGTACCCAATCCCAATGGAAATCCGAAAATGTAAGCACCGGGCAATCCAATAAGCCAATATGCAATGAAGGTAATCACAGTTGGAATTTTAACATCGGTAATACCTCTTAAATTACCAAGAGCGATTGCTTGTGTGCCATCAAATATCTGAAAAAAAGCGGCAATCATCAACAACTTGGGAGCAATCGAAACCACCTCCGGATCTGAAGCGTAAAGAAGGGGAATGTGTTCCTTAAATATGATCAGAAGAATACCGGCGCAAACCATGAATGATGCACCGAGAAATAGTGCCACGGTGGCTGCTTTTCTCACCTGTGTGATGTTTTTTGCCCCGACTGCATTGCCCACTCTGATTGTGCCCGCAGTAGACAATCCCAAACATACAAGATAAGTCAGCGATGCAACATTTAGTGCTATTTGATGTGATGCAAGCTCATCTTTACCTATCCAGCCAACCATGAACGCTGCAGTCGCAAAGCAGCCAACTTCAAAAAAATACTGGATTCCACTTGGTATTCCGATTCGTAAAATTTCTTTTCCGTTTTCATCCAGGCCTTTGAACGGGAATATTTTCAACCCAAAACGCTTAAATTCTCTGTTCTTATGGACAAAAACCGCAAGAGAAACGAACATGAAGATTCGTGATCCGAGAGTTGCATAACCGGCTCCATCCAATCCTAACGCGGGGGCTCCCCAGTTTCCATAAATGAATATCCAGTTAAAAAAGAAGTTGACCACATTTGCAGCAATCGAAATTACCATAGCCGGACGCGTAAATGAGAGGCCCTCTATAAACTGTTTGTATCCGGTAAACAGGAGCATGGGAGGGATGGAAAATGAGATAATTCGGGTGTAACTTAATGCAAGGTCAACCACTTCTTTTGGCTGATCCATATACGAAATTATGTCTGTTCCAAAATAAACAACAATATTCAAAATGATGCCGGAGAAAAGACTCACCCAGATTCCCTGATGAAAAACTCTGGAACATTTATCACTGTCGGAAGAACCTACGGCAATTGCTACCAGGGGAGTCATTGCCATCACAATCCCCAAGCCAATCACAGTGATTATGAAAAACAGGCTTAAGCTGAGTGAGGAGGCGGCCAGTGGAGCGTCACCAAGGCGACCGACCATTGCTGAATCCACCACACCCATCATGACAAAACCCACCTGGGCTATCACGACAGGCAGAGCCAGCGATACCGTTTCTTTTAAATGTTCTTTAATTGTCATGCTATTTTTATTAAATCAGATGGCAAATGTAAATATTCAAAGAAAATAATCGACTACTTTTTACCGGATAAATTATGGTTTGTCTTTATTTATGATGAACGGTCAATTATTTACCGGATAAAAGCCAAACATTTTCTTTGAAATCTTTGACAATATTCCTACATTTGTAGTCTGTTTAT
Organism: Ignavibacteria bacterium; assembly: GCA_017302895.1. Classification (NCBI taxonomy): domain Bacteria; kingdom Pseudomonadati; phylum Ignavibacteriota; class Ignavibacteria; species Ignavibacteria bacterium. Next base: position 59,559 of record JAFLBV010000002.1, read on the forward strand.
CTGAAATTTATGACGGAAATTATGGAGAGATGGCAGAGTGGTTGAATGCGGCAGTCTCGAAAACTGTTGTGGGCTACGGTTCACCGGGAGTTCGAATCTCCCTCTCTCCGCCACTTGATTGAGGCTTCCGGCAGATCTTCGACGAACAGAAATTGTATGGGCAAATGGAAAGGTGCTAGAGTGGTTGAATAGGCTCGCCTGGAAAGCGTGTGTACTTTTACCGGTACCGCGGGTTCGAATCCCGCCCTTTCCGCTCATTGGAAAAGATCAGTTTTTACTGATCTTTTCTGTTTTAAACAGTTGATCTTTCTAAATTTCACATATATTCTGAGAGCAGGGGAGTAAATGCCTGTGATTTTTGACATTTTGGGGAAATTGTAACACTAAAATAAATCGTTCATCTTGTATTATGTCCTTTTATCATTAATGGATTGAAATTTTGTCATTGCGGATGTAATTTTACGCCGTAAACAAACAGGAGTCCAAAATGGAAAAGAGAATATACAAATCACGCAAAGAAAGAATGATTGGTGGAGTTGCCGGCGGCATAGCTGAATATTTTGAAGTTGACCCCGTCATCATCAGATTTGCATTTATTGCATTGACTTTGGTAAATGGAGTGGGACTTGCTTTATACATAGTCGGTCTGATAATAATTCCGGAACAGGTTATGCAGTTCAATGTCAAATCCGAGCAATCAGTCCCGTTCGCTGTACCTGATGCAAAGCCTTCGTCTGAAAACAAAGGGAAGTTCTCAATCTATTTAGGAGTTTTGCTTATCGTAGCCGGTATTTTATTCGGACTCGATAATTTTGTTCCTCATTTTGATATTGTTGACGCGTTCCCGTTAATTCTTGTACTGCTGGGTGTATGGATAATATTCACCGGAAGGAAAAAAAGCCATGGAGACAAATATGAAACCGAGTAAAATTTTCTGGGGAGTCTTTTTTCTGGGACTTGGAGCCCTTTTATTGGTTAAAAACTTTTCAGATGTTGATTTCTATCTGCCGGAAATAAGGAAATTTTGGCCATTGCTCCTGATAGCAGGTGGAGTGGTCTATCTGACAAAAAACCTGATCGTTAGAAATGTGCTAGCGGGAGTTGCCGGATTTTGCCTGGCGTTTTTCCTGCTCACGGTCTCAGCATCGATACATAATTTGCCAAAAAAGTTTTTTGGACATGTCAAGTCGTCGAAGGACAAAAGCAGTCTCATATCCATAAAAACTGAACCCTACGATACAACGATAAAACTTGTTGAGCTAAGTTTTGATGGTGGTGCCGGCACTTATATCGTGAACTGTAGAGACACAAATTTGATGACATTAAAAACTGACAGAAGCAACAGGAAATTCTCGGTAAACAACAATATCGCCGGTGGTAAAGCAAACCTTGATATCCAAATGGCTGAGTTTCATTTTGATAGTGACGACACTTCATTCGCTTCACTTGTGGAGTTGAATATCAATCCGAAGCCATTTTATGAAAGTCTTAATTTTCAAATTGGTGCGTCAGAGTTTGAATTGAACATCACCGAACTGCAATTCAGGAAACTGAACATCGATATGGGTGCCAGCTCGACCAAGTTGTTTCTCCCAAAACCTGCAGCGGGAAGCAGTGAGGTAACGATCGAATGTGGGGCAAGCAGCATAGATATAGTCGTAAGCAAGGATGCTCAGGTAAAACTGATTAATTCGATGGCATTAAGCGATTCCCATGTACCAAAAGGTTTTGTAGAAAAAAATGGTGTCATTTTCTCAGAAAATTTTACGGGAACCGGAGACATCCTCACTATAAAACTGGATGGGGGTGTGAGCAGTTTGAAGATAAGAAGAGATTAATTTAGTTTACAGTTGGAAAATATTGTTTAAAAACGGCTGAAATATGCCGTTTTTTTATTTTAAAAGGTGATTTAACAATAAATAATCATATTGTTTCTTTTTTTTGATCATAAGAAAAACTATTTTTGATAACAAAAGGTACAAAAATTTCTCAAGACCGATGACTGACGAAGAAACACTATCATTTATTTATCGATTTAAGCTTCCATCTGAAGTGAAAGAGTTCTCAGTCTGTCTGCGTCGCTCTGATCTTTCCATAATCAGAAATGAAGAGGACTCAGTAAAAACCGACTGGGCGCTCCTGAAGAATTTTGCCTGCCCGCATTGCCCGCTTGATCAGTCTGCAAACGAGTATTGTCCTCTGGCGTTAAATCTGTACCATCTTATAATGGAATTCAACCATTTTGCTTCTTATGATGATGTAGAAGTGGAAGTCGAAACTTTTTCGAGAAACTTTACCAAAAGCACTGCTCTTCAATCGGGCGTAAGCAGCCTCCTTGGAATTCTGATGGTATCAAGCGGTTGTCCTATCATGGGAAAACTGAAGCCGCTTTTGTACAGTCATTTGCCGTTTGCCACACTCGATGAAACCCAGTTAAGGGTTTTCTCCCTTTATCTTCTTTCGCAATATATCAGGTATAAAAAAGGTGATCAACCTGATTGGGAAATGGATAATCTTGTCGAGATTTATAATAAAATCTCCATTTTGAACAGAAATGTCAGTAAACAGATTGTTCTTCTCGAGGAAAAAGATGCCAGCATTAACAGCCTGATAATCCTGAACAATTTTGCAGAGTATGTAACCTTTACCATCAATGAGAAGATGATTGATGAGATAGAGTTTTTTGTAAAGTCATTTAATGAATAGTTGAATGTCGGGAAGGGCCATATATGAAAGACAAACCGAATTTAGTATTTCTGTTCCTGGGTATGTTTTTTGTCTCGAATGCTGTGTTGGCGGAGTTTATTGGGGTGAAAATCTTCTCACTGGAAAAAACATTCGGTTTCGATCCCGTCTCTTTTTCTTTTTTTGGACAGGAAAACCTCTCTTTCAATCTTACTGCCGGAGTTCTTCTTTGGCCCATCGTTTTCATTTTTACAGATATCATCAATGAATATTTTGGGAGGAAGGGAGTTCGCCTGCTTTCCTTCATTTCAGCCGGTTTAATTGGTTACGCATATGTAATGGTTTACTTTTCGATGGGACTTGTACCTGCAGATTTTTGGGTTATGCGGGACACTGTTACCGGACCGGTAAACATGAACACAGCGTTTAATGCCATATTTGGGCAGGGGCTATGGATTATCATAGGTTCACTGGTGGCATTTTTGGTAGGTCAGGTTGTGGATGTGACGGTTTTCCAATGGGTAAGAAAGCACACCGGATCGAAATGGATATGGGCAAGAGCCACCGGATCAACGCTTGTGTCCCAGTTTATCGACAGTTTTGTTGTTCTTTTTATAGCATTCTATTTCGGGGCGAACTGGAGTCTTGGTCTCGTTTTGGCAATTGGCTTGATGAACTACATCTATAAGTGTAGCGTGGCGGTCTTTCTAACCCCCATATTGTATGTTTTACATACAATAATCGACCGTTACCTCGGGAAGGATATTGCTCACCAACTGATGGAAAAGGCTGCTTCCGAAGAACTTTAGTTATAATGCAAGATTCTGTACATCTTCAATTGTTATCTTCACAAGATCATCGTCGCTAAGGTTGCTCAAAGTCAGAATTCTTTCCTCCTGATTCCCTATAGCCTTGTAGAGGACATTTCTCACCGTGCGGGCATTACCAAAATTTTGATCTCTGCTATCATAGATTTCCTTAAAGACATGATTAAGGTGTTCCATCGCCGATTCATCAAGTTTGTAACCGCTCTTCTCACTCAACACTTTCGTAATATCGAGCATCTCCTCGGGAGTGTAATCTTCAAACATGAAGAAATTTGTAAACCGGCTCTGAAGTCCCGGATTTGAATCGAGAAAATTTCTCATCTCATTAGGATATCCCGCCACGATTACAACAAGTTTGTCGGAGTAATCTTCCATTCTTTTAAGAAGTGTATCGATAGCTTCCTGACCGAAATCGTTACCACCGCGGGAAAGTGTATATGCTTCATCAATGAAGAGGGTGCCCCCGAGTGCCTGTTTTATTACATCATCCGTTTTTTGGGCAGTCTGACCCTGATAACCGGCAACCAAAGATGACCTGTCAACTTCTATCAAATGTCCTTTTTCAAGCAGTCCAAGTTCTTTGTATATCTTACTAAGTAATCTGGCAACGGTAGTTTTTCCGGTACCCGGGTTACCCATAAAGACAACATGAAGATTTTTCTTGATAACTTTTAAGCCCCGCTCTTCCCGAAGTTTGGCAATCTTTAATGAGCTTATAAGTTTTTCCGTTGCTTTTTTTACCTCACCCAATCCGGTGAGAGATTCGAGTTCTTTGAGATGCTGCTCTAAAAGTTTGGCATCACCTTCAACCCTGACCTGCTTCTTTGCCGCTACAGGTGCCAGCTCTTCGATATCTTCCACAGTTATTGTGTGTGACATTTCATCGGTTATCGATTCCTTGGGGACCTCCACCATTCTCAGAAGCTGTCTTTTAATGGCCGCTTCAGCGATGTTTCGTACCATTCTGGCATTGGAAAATGTTTTGTCGCGCTGGCGGTATTTCTCGTTGAAATAAACTTTAAGTTTTGCCATCGTCTCGGGGGTCATAGTCAGTTGTTTCGACTTGAAGATATTAACGGCGATGCTAACCAGTTCGTCAGGAGTATAGTCCTCGAAAAGGATAAATTTTGTGAATCTCGACTTGAGTCCGGCATTACTGTCAAGGAATTTTTCCATATCCTCAGTATAGCCGGCTGCGATTACTATAAATTTGCCACGATCATCTTCCATTCTTTTAAGAAGCGTATCGATTGCTTCTTTTCCAAAATCGCTGCCTGAATTATCACCGGCTTTTACGAGTGTATAAGCTTCATCCACAAACAGAGTGCCACCAATCGACTGATTTATCACTTCGGTGGTCTTTGCAGCAGTTTGTCCCACATAGCTTGATACAAGATTTTGCCTGTCGGTCTCTACAAGATGACCCTTCGGCAGTATACCAAGAGCCGAGTAAATATCGCTGAATATTCTCGCGACGGTTGTTTTACCGGTTCCGGGATTTCCTAGGAAAATGATATGATCTGAAAATTTATTCTGAAGATTCTCACCTCTCTCAAAATAAAATCTGGCTATCTTTACCAGTTCATTAATTTCTTTCTTGACAATGGTTAAACCCATTAAACCGTTGAGTTTATCGAGCGATTCCTTAAGTTTTTCCTCATTGATCCCCACATCAAATTGTTTGGCTTCATCCTTTTTAAATACAGCTGCAATATCCTCGGGTTCGAATGTGGTCAATGCTTCTTCAGTTCTCATTCCGGGAGGCAATTTGAGGTATCGTTTGCTTAGCCTCATTTTAGCATCATCGTATACATTTCTGACAAGCCTTCCGTTACCAAAAGTTTTGTCACGGTTTCTGTAAAGATTTGTAAACTCTTTGTTGAGAATATCCTTCGCCTGTTGAGACAATGAATAGTCTTCTTTCTTCGCCATCATCTCGAAAATTTGAATCATCTCATCCGGAGTATAATCCTCAAATTGAAAGAACTGTGTGAATCTGGATTTCATTCCGGGGTTTGATTCGAGAAAATCATTCATCTCATTGGGATAACCGGCAACAATCGTTACGAACTCACCGGCTTTATCTTCCATTCGTTTCAACAGGGTATCGATCGCTTCCTGACCAAAATCCTGCCCGGTGCCACCTTTTTTTACGAGAGTATAAGCTTCATCGATAAAAAGGATTCCACCCATTGCATCTTCAATCACTTTTTCAGTTTTTTGAGCAGTCTCGCCAACATATTGCCCCACGAGTGTAGCCCTGTCAACCTCGATGATATGTCCTTTAGGGAGCAGATTCATTGCCTTGAAAACATCTCCAATAACTCTTGCAACTGTTGTTTTACCTGTACCGGGATTGCCTAAAAATACCGAGTTGACGGAGAGGCCCTCTTTTGTCTTTAAACCGAGTTTTTTTCTTTCCTGAATAAAGTTCAGATAGTCAACGAAATCACGCATTGTCTGTTTCACAGTCCCCAAACCGATGAAACCGTCCAGATCAGCCAGAACCTTTTCTACGGTAAGCTCACCGTCAGCACCTTGTGATGCCTGCGATTCCTCCATTTCCTCAATTTCATTAATATCATAATGCTCGAGATCATAAATAACTGAGAATCCGAGAATGAACCATTTAGTGCAAATTAATTCGTTGTTTAGAAATATTTCAACCCGTCCCTGTCCGGGAGTCCAAAATCCGGGGTTTCCGGTTCCCCAGCTCTGGACAACAGCAACATTGCTCCATTCAGATTCAATTTGGAGCTCAAAATTGCTCTCTCCAATCTGTTTTTCATTAATATACCAAAGAGCCTGTCCATCTACCGCAACATCTTTGCTGTTGAAATATGGATTCTTGACGATAAGTTCAACCGCTATAAACCCTTGAGCTGGCGCATTAAACTGATGGACAAAATACTTCCGTCCCGAATTCAACTGCTCGGTGAGATCGAAAGTTCTGGCATAATACCCCCTGAATTTCACTCCCTTGTTTAGCTCGAAGTCGGTTCGTTTGCCCGCAGAGGCAGGAGTGGAAACTGAAGCCTTCTCCTTTTTGGGTTCTTCTGCTTTGCTTTCTCTTTTACTTTCGGGACTGAGTTCGATTACACCTTTTGGCTCCGGTTTTGTAGCCGGGTCGGGTGGGGAGGGGAGTGGATGTTCAACCGGTTCCGGTTTTAGCGGTACTTCCTCAATTATTTCTTCCTGAGTAGTACTTCTGGTTTCGATCTCCTCCATTTTAACGGCGATTTCGATCAGAACAGGATTTCCCGGGAGGAGCGGGTGTAATTCTTTAAGTAAGGCTTTTGCAGGTAATAATTTGAATTGATTAAAAAGGATTTTTAACTGTAGCAGTTTCGCATTATTCTTTTTGTCCTCGTCTCCGGTACCTTCGATGATTTTTTTAAGAGCATACTCCGCATACCAAAGTTCCTGACAAGCAATAGCATCTTCTGCGTCAATTAGTAAATCGCCTGCAGGAGCGAGTAATTTACTCAGGAATGAAGATTTTTGGCCGGCAAGATTTTTCAACCATTCGCGAAGTCTTGGTTTTCTGTGGGAAAGGGAATGGTCGATGCTCAAGGTGGTATCATAGAATCTCATGGCATCGGCATATTTACCGAGAGCTGCAAGACAAGAAACTTTGTATTCGAGGGCTTTGGCTCCGAATTCTGCAGAAAGGTTAATTACATAGTCGAAATCGAGAAGAGCAGATTCATACATACCCATTTTATACTGAATTTGTCCCCGGAAAAATCGGGCATTCGGATCTCTGTCGGCGAGCTTTACGGCAATATTTGCATATTCAAAAGCATCTGAGATACGAAAATCTTCGAGACAGACTACTGCATAGAGATAGTTTGCCTCGGGGTCTAGCGGAAATGCTTCCAGCATCCTCGAAGCAGCTTCTCTGGCAGCCTTAATATCCTTTTTTTGCAGGTTAATATTAACCTGATCCTTTAACTCTCTTATATCTTTGGAACTTAATACCTGGTTCATTTTTCTTGTGCTGATCTCTTCCGGAAACTTCAAAATCGAAATAAGAATATACTTGATTTATGATAAAGATAAAAGAAGTGAATTGGATAATAAAAAAAAAGCCCCCGACATTTCTGCAAGGGGCTTTGAAAAGGGGCGAACTATTAATAGTCCATTCCACCCATACCTCCGGGAGGCATCATTGGAGCGGATTCTTTTTCTTTTTTCTCATAAACTACTGCTTCAGTAGTGAGGAGTAAACCTGATACTGATGCTGCGTTTTCAAGAGCTGTTCTTGATACCTTGGTAGGATCAATAACACCAACTTTGATAAGATCTTCATATACTTCTGTAGCAGCGTTGAAACCATAGTTTCCTTCACCTGCTTTTACATTGTTCACAACAACGGAGCCTTCGAGACCGGCGTTGAAAACAATCTGTCTCAATGGCTCTTCAAGAGCTCTTTTTACGATCTCGATACCGGTTGACTGGTCTTCGTTAGCGCCTTTGAGGTCTGCGAGAGCATTGATGGCTCTGATGAAAGCAACACCACCACCAGGTACGATACCTTCTTCAACAGCAGCACGGGTAGCATGAAGAGCATCTTCAACTCTGGCTTTGATTTCTTTCATCTCGATTTCAGTTGAAGCACCAATTTTCAGAACGGCAACACCACCGGAAAGTTTTGCAAGTCTTTCCTGGAGTTTTTCTCTGTCGTAATCTGAGGTTGTTTTTTCAATCTGAGCTTTGATCTCATTGATTCTTTTCTTGATTTCAGTATCTTCGCCTTTACCTTCAACTATGGTTGTATTGTCTTTGTCAATAACAACTTTTGAAGCGGTTCCAAGATATCCGAGCTGAGCGTTATCAAGTTTGTAACCTTTTTCTTCGCTTATAACCTGACCGTTGGTGAGGATAGCGATATCTTCGAGCATGGCTTTTCTTCTGTCGCCAAATCCGGGAGCTTTAACAGCAGCAACACGCAGGGTACCTCTCAATTTGTTTACCACGAGGGTAGCGAGAGCTTCACCTTCTACATCTTCAGCGATGATAAGGAGTGGTCTGCCTTGCTGTACGGTTTTCTCGAGGATAGGGAGAAGATCTTTCATTGCGGAGATCTTCTTGTCGTAGATGAGAATAAAAGGATCTTCGAGAACTGCTTCCATAGAGTCAGCATCTGTAATGAAGTATGGTGAGAGATATCCACGGTCGAACTGCATACCTTCAACTACATCCAATACTGATTCAGTACCTTTTGCTTCTTCAACTGTTATAACACCTTCTTTTCCAACTCTGTTCATGGCTTCAGCGATTCTTTCGCCGATCCATTTTTCGTTGTTTGCGGAGATAGTACCAACCTGAGCAATTTCTTCATTGGTCTCGATTGGTTTTGAGATTGATCTCAGGTACTCTACAACCTTTATAACTGCGAGGTCGATACCGCGTTTCAGATCCATTGGATTGGCACCTGCGGTAACATTTTTCAGACCTTCTTTGAAGATTGACTGAGCAAGTACTGTAGCGGTGGTTGTACCGTCACCTGCTACATCACTGGTTCTGGAAGCAACTTCCTTAACCATCTGTGCACCCATATTCTCAACTGCATCTTCGAGTTCGATTTCTTTAGCAACTGATACTCCGTCTTTTGTTACAAGAGGAGCACCGAATTTTTTCTCGAGAATTACATTTCTTCCTTTAGGACCTAATGTAACTTTTACTGCATTGGCGAGCTGATCCACACCTTTTTTAAGTTTGGAACGAGCATCAACATCAAATTCAATTAATTTTGAAGCCATTTTATAATTTCCTTATTTTGTTTGTTACTTAATGATTGCAAAAATATCGCTCTCACGCATGATCAAATACTGCGTACCATCGATTGTTACTTCGGTACCGGAATATTTGCCGTAGAGAACTTTATCGTTTACTTTAACCGACATTGGAGCGGTTTTACCGTCATCGGTAACTTTTCCCGGTCCTGCAGCTACCACTAAGCCTTCAATTGGTTTTTCTTTTGCGGTGTCGGGAAGATATAAACCACTTTTGGTTACTTCCTCAGCTTCCTGTGGTTTAATAATAACCCTGTCAGCGAGGGGTTGAAGATTTAATGACATATTTACCTCTGTTTTTTGTTTGAAAAACAATTGTTATTAGCACTCAATAATTGCGAGTGCTAAATTAACATTTTTTTTCGTGACAGTCAAGAGCATTTTGAAGACACAGCATGATATTTCAACTTTTTTACATTAATTTAACATTCATTTATTCTTGAATTCAAAACTTCGCTATGGTTCCTGAAATTTACAGGACAAAAACTAAAATTGTATATCAAATCAATACTCTCAAATCAATCACACTAACACAGGAGAAGTCATGAAAAAAACGATTCAGATTGTTTTTTTGTTTTTCACTCTCTTTACCACTGATGCTCTGACACAACCGGCATCGGTCGCCCTGAAGGATGGCAGCGGTTCGCCAATCAGCACACATGCCTCAATTACTGAAGCATATGGTGCGATCGTAACACCAATGACACAGGGTTATATAATAGAACTTACCGGTGGTTACACAGGTGCCAACGAGACCTTTCCAATTTCCTTAACTCAAAAGGCAGGTATAGATTCTTCGAAAAGGATCACAATCAGACCGGCAGCCGGAGTAAATCTGGTGACAATTTCTTCGCTTCAGGCAAGTCTTCCTGTGATTCTGTTTGACGGTGGAGATTTTATTACTATCGACGGGCGAGCGGGTGGAACCGGCTCTTCAATAAATCTCTATATCGAAAACACCACACTGTCCGGTGCAAATACCACCACAATCAATTTTATTAATGGCGCGACATACAATGAATTAAGGTATCTACATGCTAAAAAAACAGCCTGCAGAACTCTGCAGGTCCCCGTGTTATTTTATTCTCCACTTCAGCCAACAATCCTGAAGGCAACTCCTATAACAAAGTGACCAATTGCAAAATTGAAGGAAGCAGAACCGGGATAGCATCGAGTGGCACCGTAACTGTTTTCAATAGATTTCTGGTTATTGAAGAGAATGAAATATTTAACTGGGGATATGCCGGTATATGGTTACTCTCGGCATGTTCAGATGTGGTGGTCAAAAATAATATAATCTACCAGACACAAGGCTATAACAACACTATCGTGTCAGGAATTATTACCGGTGCAGTAATCGGGCAGAATATGACCATATCAGGTAATAAAATCTTTGGGATGAACAGTTCATCCACGAGCTCCACACAAATGCGAGGTATTGCCATAACTCCCGGCAGAGATGCCAACTTTAAGATATACAATAATTTTATTGCTCTTGATCAGAATGGTCCCGCTAATGTAAGCGCCTGTTATGGAGTTCTTGTAGCCGGTTCAATTCCATTTACATTTTCATTCGATTTTAATTCTGTGAATATCGGTGGTGTCCACAGCGGTGGTACCACAGCTACCGTTTTATCAGCAGCATTTGCAAAGAGTTCGAGTAATGATACCGCTGTCTTTAAGATCAGAAACAATCTTTTCAGAAATACAAGAACAGGTGGTGTTGCAGGTGGCTTCCACGCCGGCAGCTTCGTTGCTCCAAACGGTATCGCTGAAATGAACTATAATGTAGCTTATTCGACAGGTTCAGTTGATAATTTCCACGCAGGCTGGGGAAATACATTATATAATGACATTGGTCAGTACAAAACCGGTGCTTCGCCACATGAGACCAATACCATTTTCAAAGACATTTCGTACACTACTGCAACAGATTTGCACCTTCTGCCACCATCCGATGGTGATCCCGATCTTGCAGGCATGCCTGTTCCTGAAATAACATCAGATATCGATAACCAGATCAGGAATGCCACTGCTCCTTACAGGGGAGCTGATGAGGCAACCAATCCTGTCCCGGTTGAACTTACATCTTTTGTTGCCAATGTCACAGGAAATTCCGTAACATTGAAATGGGTAACAGCATCAGAAAAGAATAACAGCGGTTTCCAGGTTGAGAGATCAATTGCGACGAGTGATTGGGTTTCGGCAGGTTTTGTGACCGGCAAAGGTACCTCGTTATCATTAAACGAATATTCGTTCGTTGATAAGGGACTTGCTGCGGGCAAGTATTCGTATCGCCTTAAACAGATCGATCATGACGGTTCAGTTAAATATTATCAACTCGCGAGTGAAGTGGAAATAGGAATACCTGCTGAATTCAATATTTCGCAGAATTATCCTAATCCGTTTAACCCGGCAACCAGGATCGATTTTGCTGTTGCAGAACTCGCATCAGTCAATATTGAGCTCTTTGATATTTCCGGATCGAAGGTTGCCGAACTTTATAAGGGGATAAACGAACCGGGTTTTTATTCGATGACAATCGATATGCAAAAGTATGGTTTGAGCTCGGGTAACTACTTTTACAGATTTTCGGCAACAGGTGTAAGAGACGGAAAAATCTTCACATCATTCAAGAAAATGACTCTGTTGAAATAATTTAAAAGCAAAAGAGCCGGCTCAACAGAACCGGCTCTTTTTTTCTAACTTTTATAAAGACTATTTCAAAGCGGCAAGTGCTGCAGCATAATCAGGTTCCTGTGCGATTTCAGGTACCTGTTCTTTGTAGACAACTTTACCTTCTTCATTCACAACTACCACTGCTCTGGAATAGAGACCGGACAGTCCTCCTTCAACAATGGTGACACCGTAATCTTCTCCAAAAGAGGAATTTCTAAATCCACTTAGTCCACTTACTTTTTCAAGGCCATCGGTTGTGCAAAATCTTGAGTGAGCAAACGGGAGGTCCATTGAGATGCAAAGGACTTCTGTGTTTTCCAATTTTGAAGCTTCAGCATTGAATTTGCGTACAGATGAAGCACAAACAGGTGTATCAAGACTGGGGAAAATATTCAAAACCAGTTTTTTTCCTTTGTAATTGGCGAGTGATACTTCTGCAAGAGAAGTATTTACGAGACTAAAATCAGGTGCATCAGTACCTTCTTCGGGAAGGAAACCAATGGTGTTTATCTTGTTTCCTTTTAGTGTAATTTCTGCCATGGGTTCTCCATAAATTAGTGATAATAAAATAACCTTTATTCGTCCGTTTTAGTTTCAGACGGAGGTTTTACTCTAAAACTTTTTGTAATAATCGTGGTTGGATCCCAGCTCCGCATCCTTTTACCTTCTGTATCCTCGGGAAATCCCATCACTCTGCCAAACATCGCAGTCTCGGGAAATTGTTCCAGCATCACCTTAAAAATTACCAGCATCGGGATGCCGAGAAACAATCCGCTCACACCCCACAGACTTCCCCAGAAGACCAGTCCAAACATTGCTGTGATCGTATTCAATCTTAGTTTGTTTCCCATCAAAATGGGTTCAAGAATGTTTCCCATACCCATCTGGATTGTTGTGAGCAGGACAAAAACCACGCCCGGAACAAAAATATTATCAAACTGCACAAGTGCCATCAGTGAAGGGAAAAGTACTGAGATAATTGCCCCGATAAAAGGGACGAAGTGAAGTAAAAAAGCTACAAATCCCCACAAAAATGCGAATTTGACTCCAAAAATTATGCAAACTGTATAGACGAGGATACCAACTATCAGGTTGATGAAGAGTTTTATGTTGGCGTAAGAGTAGATGAATTTTTGAATAGTGAGATAAGCACTGGTAACCATCTCAAGATTTTGTCCACCTGCCACATACCTCAAATATCTTTTATAGTTCGGCAGGGCAAAAAGGAAAACGACAAAATAAATTGAGAACCAGAAAAAACTGTTTGTGAACGCGGTGAATGAGGAGACCAGTCCCTTAGCGGTTGTAGTAATAAAATCTTTTGAGAGAAGTTGGGTCAATTCCTTCTCAATATCTACTGTTGTATGAAAACGAAGATTTATTACATTTTCGATGCCATTAAGCAATCTGTCAATTTTTACTATCAGCACTTGCACAAAGTCATCGCTTTGTGCGCCAATCTCACCAAAGGTCGATGAAATTATCAGGTACATCATAAACAACACCCCCAAAGTTATAAATGAAATTGAGGGGATTATGAGATAAAACGGCACTTTCTTGCTTCTAAGGAAAATTGTAATTGGTTGAAACATGGTTGCAGCAAGAAATGCGAAAGTAAGAGGAATAATAATTGCTGAGAATGTCGCGAGGAGATAGAAAGCTAACACTACAGCAAAAGACAGAAGCAGGACGAATATTCGATTAAGGCTTTTTTCCATTAAAATCTTTAAAATTGTTAAAGCAAGATAACAGAAATCGAGAGTATAAAAAAGAAAAAGGCGATCAAATCATCATTAAATCTGACCGCCTGTAAATTTAGAATAACAGATTGTTGGGGGTTCTTGGGTAGGGAATTACATCACGGATGTTTTTCATCCCTGTAAGGTACATGACAGCACGCTCAAGACCGAGTCCGAATCCTGCATGAGGGAATGATCCAAATTTTCTGATGTCCTGATACCACTCATACTCTTCAGGTACAATTCCAACCGCAAGCATCTTCTGATGGAGGACTTCATAGTTTTCCTCTCTCTGGCTTCCTCCGATTATCTCACCAACACCGGGAACCAGTAAATCCATGGCTCTTACAGTCTTGTTGTCGCTATTCAGCTTCATATAGAAAGCTTTTATATCCTTAGGATAGTCAATAACGAAGACGGGCTTCTTAAAGATTTCCTCAGTAATATATCTTTCATGTTCCGTTTGGAGATTTTCTCCCCACTCAACGGGATATTCAAATGTATGACCCGATTTTTTCAGGTAATCGATTGCTTCAGTGTATGTGATCGTTGCGAAATCTGAATTCAAAACATTGTCAAGACGGGACAGGAGTTCATTATCAACAAACTTGTTAAAAAATTCCAGTTCATCCGGTGCTTGAGTCATTACTTCATTCAGGACGAACTTCATCATATCCTGTGCCAGCCTCATATCATCTTCCAGCTCAGCGAATGCTATTTCAGGTTCAATCATCCAAAATTCGTTTGCATGACGGGCGGTATTTGAATTTTCAGCACGGAAAGTCGGTCCAAAAGTGTAAACATTTCTGAAAGCAAAACAGAATGCTTCTACCGCAAGTTGTCCTGAAACGGTAAGAAATGATGGTTTTCCAAAGAGCTCCTGCGAAAAATCTATCTGTTTTTTTTCATCCCTTGGGGGATTGTCAATGTTCAGTGTAGTTACACGAAACATTTCTCCGGCGCCCTCGGCATCTGTACTTGTTATGATCGGAGTATGAACATAAACGAAGCCTTTTTCCTGAAAGAATTTGTGAATTGCATATGAAACTATCGATCTGACCCGGAAAGTTGCCATATAGGTATTGGTTCTGGGTCTAAGATGAGCGATGGTTCTGAGGAATTCGAAAGAATGTCTTTTCTTCTGAATGGGGTTATCGAGTGAAGCAAAGCCGACCACTTTTATTTCATCAGCTTTTAGTTCGAAAGGTTGTTTGTCGCCCAATGAGCGAACATATGCTCCGTTTATCTCAAGCGATGAACCGATGGAAATTTTTTCAATTTCTTCAAAGTTGGAGATTGAATCATCAAACACAACCTGAAGATTCTTGAAACAGGAACCATCATTTAATTCAATAAATCCAAAATTCTTGGAGATGCGCGAAGTTCTTACCCAACCGGTAAGTTTTAATTTTTCGCCTTCAAATTTTTCTCCTCCGGCGAGCAGATCTTTAACCGTAACGGCATTATATGACATATTGATCCAAAATTTATTCTAATTCAATTCCAAATTTAGTGAAAATTTATTTGCAAGGACTCTACTAACGAATGTTCTTTTAAAATCGGGCAGTCTAAAGTATGTTTGTATTAAAGAATTCAAAAAAAATGGAAGAAAAAGTGAAAGTATTGTTTGTTTGTCTTGGGAATATCTGCCGTTCACCTGCTGCAGAGGGAGTGTTTCGTGAGAAAGCTAAAATCGCCGGACTGGAAAGTAATTTTGAGATAGATTCAGCAGGGACAGCAGGTTACCACATTGGTGAGTCGGCTGACAGAAGAATGATAACACATTGTAATGAAAGAGGTTATGATATCACACCTCACAGAGCAAGGAAACTGTCCGCAAATGATCTTAAAGAATATGACATTATTTTGGCAATGGACAGATCAAATTATTATAACATTACATCGCTGGATTCAGATGGCACATATCGCGAAAAAATCAGAATGATGACCGATTTTGTTACTCGATGGAATGTAAATGAAGTACCGGATCCGTATTATGACGGACCTGAGGCATTCCATCATGTAATCGACCTTCTCGAGGATGGATGTGATAATTTACTTAATTACCTGCTTAATCATTACAATCCAAAATGAATTATTTATCAGATTTGACAGGTGAAGATGTCAAGTTTGTGAGGAGGGCAGGAGGTGGGTGCATCGCTGATTTTGCAATCTATGCAGGAGCAAGTGGCACGCAATATTTTGTAAAAACTTACAAAAGTGAAAGTGGGAATCTGAAGGCGGAAGTGGAGGCAGCAGGGCTAAATGAACTCGCAAAACAAAGTCAGATTCGTGTTCCAAAAGTCTTTGCCTGCTCCGGGAATACTCTTGTAATGGAAATGATAAAAGAAGGGCGAGCACGGTCTAATTTTTGGGAAAATTTTGGCAGAGATCTCTATTTTTTCCATGAGACAGTTTCCGATTCCGGATTCGGTTTCCATGAAGATAATTTTATCGGTGACTCTGTGCAGAAAAACACTCCATTTATGGACTCTTGGGTCGATTTTTACAGAGATAAAAGACTTATGCCTCAATTTCGAATTATGAGCCAAAACGGTTATACTGATAAATTGCTGGCTACAAAATTTGACTCTCTGTTAAAAAGACTGCCTGAATTAATTGATGATAAATCGGTAAAACCGTCCTTGCTGCACGGTGATTTATGGTCTGGGAATGTAATGGTGGATGAGACCGGGGAAGCTGTTATCTTCGATCCGGCAGTTTATTATGGTGACCGGGAAACAGATATCGCGATGACGGAGCTGTTTGGAGGATTTGATGGCGACTTTTACGGGGCGTATTTCGAAAGTTATAGCCGGTATAACCAATACAAAGAGAGAAAAGAGCTATATCAACTCTATCATCTGATGAATCATTTAAATCTGTTTGGGTCAGGATATCTGGGGAGTGTGAAAAGTATAATTCAAAAATATGCTTAGTTACACTTCAACTATTTTATTCCTGTCGACGACTTTGAAGAAGTATTTTCCCGGTTCAAATTCCTGAAGTGCTTCCTCAATAAATATTTCCAGTTTATCGGGTTCGGAGCAGGTGTACAAGTCGATGGAAAGTCTTGATTCCTCGGGAAAAGTATGGACCAATGCATGAGATTCGCTAAGAATGGATACGAAAGTCAAGCCCTGTGGAGTGAACTCGTGCTTCATAGATGATACTATTGAAAATCCGGATCTCTTGAGAAGCGAGTTGAAAACAGAGCTGATTTTCTCATTATCGTAAAGATCGTGACCTTTACAATTACAAAGCTCAAAAATCAGGGTGTATTTGTTCATCATGGCAAAAATTCGCCGCTTGTCAGCGATTATAAAATTTAATCAAAAACAGAGTATAATTTAGCAGATTTTTAATTATATTTCGAACAAAATTAAATCATTCGAGGAAAAAATATGTCTTCAAAATATGAATTGGTAAAAAATTATTTAATTAATCTGGGATATCACATCTCAAGGGAAATACCGGAAGAGGAAATAGTGATTGTTGATGATACAGACAAGGGCATTTCGAATCTGATTATAGATTGCGAAAACCCTCTTTTGATCTTCGAACAGTACATTGGAAAACTCAAAAAAGATGAAAAAGATGTTTACAAAAAACTCCTTCAAGTAAACAGAAAACTTGTTCACGGGGCATTCGTCCTTGAAGAGGTTAATAACACGCTTCTTTTTAGAGACACCCTCCAATTGGAGAATCTTGATGAAAACGAAGTTGAAGGCACAATGTCATCCATCCATTTCGCGATGGCAGAGCATACTGATTTTCTTATTGAAATTTGCAAATAGAGGAGAACATGATGAGTATTTTCAAAAGGCTGTTTAAAATCGGTCAAGCAGAAGCCCATACAGTGATCGACAAACTCGAAGATCCAATCAAGATGTCGGAGCAGGCGATAAGGGATCTTAAGAACAATCTGTCACAAGCAATGCAGGCATTCGCCGAAGTAAAAGCTCAGGCGATCAAAATGGAAAGAGACAGAAATCTCTACAATGAAAGATCGATTGAGTGGGAAAGAAAAGCTGTTCTTCTTCTCCAGCGGGCAGAATCAGGTCAGATGGCTCCCGAAGAGGCAGAACGGCTCGCAAAAGAAGCCCTGATCCAAAAAGAAGACAGTGTGAAAAAAGCCTCTGAATCTGCAATCAATCTGGAAAAGCAGAATGAAATGATTGGAAAACTTCAGATGCAAATTGAAAAATTAAGAAGGACCATTCAACAGCAGGAAAATGATCTTATTACGCTTAAAGCTAGAGCCAAAACTGCTGAATCAATGAAGAAGGTGAATAAACAGCTTTCAGGAATCGATGCAGACAGTACTATTGCAATGCTGGAAAGAATGAAACAAAAAGTGGAAGCTGACGAAACTCTTGCTCAGGCTTATGCTGAAATGGAAGGTCTGAATGAGGGTCTCAATACAAAAATTGATAAAGCTCTTTCCGAGACTGACCTGCAGGGCGACCTTCTGCTTGAAGATCTTAAGAGCAAACTGAAAAAACCTTAATCACTTATTTGGGGCATCCTTCTCAGGGTGCCCTGTTTTTTATCAAAACTGGATGTCAGCATGGTTTTTAACTGGTTTAAAAAGAAGAAAAAAGAGGAAGAACAGCCGTCGTACGATCCGACCAACCTTAAAGTCACAGACCTAAGAAAAGGATTTATTCTTGATGTTGAAGGGGCAAGTTGGGAAGTAACAAAGGAGTTTGAATATGACTGGGGTGATGATTTTTTTACTCTTGAGTTCCAAATAAAATCCTCTGATGCCACTGCATATTTGCATGTCGAAGAAGACGACGAAATCGAGATTACCGTGATGAAGGAAGTGGATATCAATAATATTGACAAAAATTTGATTGAAGAAATTATCGAACAGGAAAAACCGAGACGGATAATTGAATTCAGCGGCAGGACTTTTTTCAGAAAAGCTGAAGCTGCAGGAAATTTCAGGGATATTTCAGGCAACACCTGGGAACCCTTCATCAGTTGGGACTACAGGGATGAAACAGGAAAGTATATTTTGTCGATTGAACAATGGGGTGAAGAAGACTTTGAGGCAAGTATCGGCAGGGTGGTACAAGAATATGAGATCAGCAACATTTTCCCCGGAAAGATTTAAATGAAAAAGATATTTCTTGCAACTCTTATGCTCCTTTTTCTTGCAGGTTGTGGCAAAGAGTACAAAAAACCGCCTGTCGATGATCTGATTACAAAGCTTAACAATGAAAAAGTCCCTATGTATTCGATCATACTGAGCGATATGGATGTTGACGGTACATTCTTTAAGGACTACAAACATAAATATCAGATTATAAAACAGTTTGACTCGATCAAAATAAAAGATGAGACCACCGACTGGATTGAAGTCAGCGAGGAAGTCTTCTGGGAAAATGAGAACTATCTCGGGATGGAAATTGCATCCAAGGGCGCTGACGGAAAGGTGAGCAAAGCCATTGCCCCGGCTGGTTACAATAATTATGTGGGTAATCCAAAGTACGGGAGTTGGGTTAACAGCGGTTCCGGTTCATTTTGGCAGTTTTACGGACAGTACATGTTCCTCAGTTCGATGATGAACCTTGCATCAGGATCGGTTTTCCGCGGTGAGTACGATGATTATAACAGAAACTACAGAAACCGAAAACCGTATTACGGTCCTATGTCGGGAGGAAGTTATAAATACGGTACTTACGGTTCATACACAACCAAAACAAAGCCTGCATCATTCGGTGAAAAGATTTCGAAAATAAAGTCCGGTTCGCAGAGCTTCAAAGAAAAAGTAAACAACAAAGTATCCCGTTCGGTTGGCAGAGGTACTCCCAATGTCAGATCACGCGGTGGATCGGGAGGTAAATGAGATGATTTTAGACCATTTGCTCACAGCTGCAGTCTATTTTGCTGCAGGAGTTATTCTGATGCTTCTCGGTATCTTTGCGTTCAGGTTATTCAATCCGAAATATAATGTAAAAGATGAACTCGTCGAGAAAGATAATTTTGCATTTGCGATAGTTTTTGCGAGCTATTTTGCGGGAGTAATCATATCAATCGGAGGAGTCTTTTTCGGACCGTCCGGAGGACTTGTAAATGATTTGATAGATATTGCCATTTACGGGCTTCTTTCCATCATACTGCTGAATATTTCTGCATATATAAATGACTGGTTTATACTGCGGAAGATTGATGCTCCTAAAGAAATAACTGTGGACAGAAATGCCGGAACTGCGGTTGTACTTGGTGCTTCATCCATCGCCACAGGACTTGTGGTCTCGAGTGCAGTTTCAGGTGAAGGCGGAAGTATTCTGACAGCGATTGCATTTTGGGTGATCGGCCAGTTTGCTCTTATTTTATTTTCATTTTTATATCAGTTTATCACTCCATACGATTATTTAAAAGAGATAGAACAGGACAATGTGGCTGTTGGACTTGGATTCGCAGGTATCCTGATTGCCATATCCATAATAATCAATGAAGCGATGTTTGGTGATTTTCCGGGCTGGGAAAATTTCATATCTGATGTTGTGGTCGATCTATTGATTGGTATTGTTTTGCTTCCTCTGGTCAGAATCCTGACGGATAAGGTGATTCTTCCCGGCAAGCGATTAAGTTATGAAGTTCAGGGACAGTCAGTGCCAAATACTGGTGCCGGCCTGATAGAGGCTTTTGTTTATATAGGATCTGCACTACTAATAGGCTGGGCTCTATAGGTTTGTGAAAAAATCCAACCTTTTAAAGTTATGTCTCTTTGCCACAGGAGTTTCGGGCATTGTGGCGGAGTATATTCTCTCTACTCTTGCTGCATATTTTCTTGGAGACTCGGTCATTCAATGGACGCTTATTGTCTCTTTGATGCTGTTTTCCATGGGGCTTGGGAGCAGTTTAAGTAAATTTATTAAACATAATTTACTCGAAAAATTCATCCTGATTGAGTTTACACTCTCTATAGCGACCTCATTTTCAGCAATAATTGTCTACTCGATATCCGCATTCCCTGAATTTCGGGGAGTTACAATCTATTCACTCTCTATTTTTATCGGATTATTGATCGGACTGGAGATTCCAATCGTAACCCGTCTGAACGAAGAGTTCGAAGAACTGAGGGTCAATATCGCGAATGTACTGGAAAAAGACTACTATGGAAGTCTGGTCGGTGGCATTTTTTTCGCTTTTGTTGGTTTGCCGATCATCGGACTGACTTACACTCCCTTTATCTTGGGTGCGATAGATTTCTCAGTAGCACTACTGCTTTATTTGCACCTTCGCGAGCGATTTAAATATTCAAAAATTGCGATGGGAACATTGATTATTTCAGTTACTATTATCATTGTTTCAGGTGCCATATTTTCGAATCCAATAATCCGTTTTTCCGAGCAGTTAAAATACCTCGACAATATTGTTTATGAAGAGCAGACCAAATATCAGAAAATTGTTATTACAAAATGGAAAGAATATCACTGGCTCTACTTAAATAACAGTGTTCAATTTAGCACTTACGATGAATCGCTTTATCACGAACCCCTCGTCCATATTCCTCTTCAAATGTCCGGGAGTATGGATCGTGTACTAATACTTGGCGGTGGAGACGGTTGTGCAGCAAGGGAAGTCCTGAAATATCCTGCCGTGAAGGAAATTTATCTTGTGGATATTGATAAGGCAATTACCGACCTCGCGCAAAAAAACGATATACTCCTCGAGATTAATAAGGGCTCTCTGAATAACAAAAAAGTCAAAATCATTAACACGGACGCTTTTCGGTATCTGGAGGAAAGCAATAGTCTATACGATGTCATCATCGCAGATTTCCCTGACCCAAGAAATTCCGATATCAGTCGTCTGTATTCCAAAGAGTTTTATTCGATTGTCCAAAAACATCTCTCAAAAGATGGAATATTTATAACCCAGGCATGTAGTCCATATTTCGCTGCGAAGGCTTTCTTTTGTATTGATACAACGATTAAAGCATCCGGTTTCAGTACGCTTAGAATGAGAAATCATGTTCCAACAATGGGGGAGTGGGGGTATATCATCGGTTCGACTTCGCTTAACGGGGAGCAACTCAAACAAAAATATAATGAAATTAAAATTGATGAGCATATAACCAACTGGTTAAATAACAATGTGTTAGATGCCCTCATCTCATTTGGTAAATCTCCTCTGAAAGATAATGAGGAAATTAAGGTAAATAATCTTACTGAGCCGGTTCTTTACCGGTATTTTGAACAGGGAGACTGGGGTCTTTATTAACCAAATAGAACTGGAACTGCTATATTGATATTTTGTTTTAATACTTTTTGGAATACACATGTTTGAAGGCGCTTTCGGTCCGATTATTGTCGGACTTTTAAGGATTTGCGATGTTAGTCTGGGAACACTCAGAACCATACTCGTTGTTCAGGGCAAAAAATATCTTGCAGGATTTGTCGGATTCTTCGAAGCTGCAATCTGGGTTATCGCAGTCAGTCAGATTTTTGCGTATCTTAATGACAATCCATGGATGATACTTGGGTATGCAACAGGTTACGGGCTTGGAAATGTTATCGGGGTGTGGTTCGAACAAAAGATCGGACTGGGATTTGTCCAGGTTACAATTTTTTCTTTGGAGAAATCGGACGAAATTGCAGCAGAACTCAGGTCGTCTGCCTTCGGAGTAACGATTCTTCCGGCAGAAGGTCTCACCGGTAACATCAAAATGCTCATATCTGTCGTTGACAGAAAAAAACAAAGACATCTCATGAAACTTGTTGAGTCGATCGACTCAAAAGCGTTTATTTCAATTCAGTCATCACTCCCTTATCGGGGATATAGACCCGGAGCCAGAATTTAGTCTTAAAGAACAATTGTTAATAATTTGTTAATCTGACTGTTGTTAAAATTCAAATTGAGTCTAAGTAAATTTCGAAGCCATTATTTTAAAATTATGGCAATTGATTCACATATGAGAAAATCATGGAAATTTATTACTTAGTTATAGTTTTTGTTCTTTTTATACTTGCAGTTTCTGATTTGATATTTGGTGTTGCTAATGATGCAGTTAACTTTCTAAATTCAGCCATCGGTTCCAAAGTTGCTCCGAGACATATTATACTTGTCTTCGCAAGTTTGGGTGTTCTTGGTGGAGCTCTGTTTTCGAGTGGAATGATGGAAGTGGCAAGGAAAGGTCTCTTCAATCCTGAGATGTTCAATTTTGCACAAGTGATGGGCCTTTTTGTAGCTGTAATGTTTACGGATGTACTGCTTCTTGATCTTTACAATACTTTTGGATTACCCACTTCTACGACGGTTTCTCTGGTATTTGGACTGCTGGGGGCAGCCCTGGGGACAGCAACATTTAATGTTTTATCCACATCGGGCAATTTAGATAGTGTGATGACTTTCATTAACACCGAAAGAGCATTTATCATAATCAGCGGGATTTTTCTTTCCGTGATAATATCGTTTAATGTTTCTTTGGTTGTTCAATATTTTGTAAGGATGATCTTTACATTCGATTACAAACCAAGAATAAAGAAGTATGGTGCAATTTTTGGTGCTGTGGCATTTTCACTCATTTCGTTCTTTTTATTCTCCAAAGGTTTGAAGGGTTCCATTTTTGAACATACAGCCTTTGCAGACTGGGTGACACATCACATTCTTGAGAGTTTAGCTTATTCTTTTGCCATTTCTTTGGTTTTATTCTTTATTCTGAATAATATCCTTAAAATAAATATCTTTAAACCCATCGTTATTCTCGGAACATTCGCTTTAGCCTTTGCATTTGCTGCAAATGATCTGGTAAATTTTATTGGTGTTCCTCTTGCAGGCTATCAGGCGTTTCAAAGTGTTTCGTTTGACTCTGATCCTTCAAATACAATGATGTCGTCTTTAAAAGAAGGCGGTGCTGTGCCATTTCTGATACTCGTTTTATCGGGTGTGATAATGATCGTTACAATATGGAAATCGAAAAAATCCAATACTGTGACAAAAACAGAAGTTAATCTTTCCCGACAAGGAAAAGGGAAGGAAAAATTCAAGAAGTCCAGCATCGCAAAAAATGTGGTAAAATCCACACTTTTCATTTTTGATATGTTCAAATCTGTTTCACCTAAAATTCTGACCAATTGGATTAACTCCCGTTTTGATAAATCAAAATATCAGCCGGAACCGGGACCGGATGGCAAAATACCTTCTTTCGACCTTATAAGAGCATCGGTTAATCTTGTGGTTGCATCCAGTCTGATTTCATTTGGAACATCTTTGAAACTACCGCTATCCACAACTTTTGTTACATTCATTGTTGCGATGGGAACCTCTCTTGCTGACAGAGCCTGGGAACATGATAACGCTGTAAATAGAGTTAATGGCGTGCTGACAGTGGTTGGTGGATGGTTTCTTACAGCCGTTTTTGCTCTTGTTATTTCTTTTATTTTCGCGCTCATGATTTCTGCAGGTGGATTGGCAATTATCATGTTGCTTCTTTTGTTATCTGCTTTCCTGATATTCAGAACACACAAATATCATGGAGAACAAGTCAAAAAGGAAGAAGAAGCTGACGCTAAATCAAAATAAATAAAATCAGGTATTCGTAGAAAAACCGCCTTCGGGCGGTTTTTTTTTAATCAATTTTTAAGCAGGCGAAATTAATATTATAAACCGATTTTCGCTAATTTTGTTTATGGAATTTAAGATATTTGAAGCTATCCCCCGGAAGTATAAAATATGATCAAAAATCGGTATCTACCTGTAATATTTTTCTTTATTTCAATTGCGGTGTGCTCGCAATCGCTTGATAATCCCTCCTTCGTCGATACACTCTCCGTAAAACGGGCTCTGCACCTGGCAGTACTGAAAAGTCCGAAATTACAGAAGCTTGTCCAGGCAGTAAATCAAAAAAAGGCAGAATTAAGAGGGAACAGCGGACTCTCTGATCCGGTGCTTTCTTACTCGCGTGAAGGCATCGGAAATACAAGTTTCTCCTCTTTTGATGAACAAAGACTGGGTATTTCACAAGACATCATTTTCCCGGTTACAACTTCACGAATTACCGACAGAATAAGTTCAGAAATCGAAGCTCTTCAACTTGAATATGAAAATGCCCTCCTCCTACTTCGCGAAGAGATTAAAAAATCCTATTCACAACTTCAGTATGGTCTGGAAATATTGCATCTCGCAGAGAGTGAACTGGAGATTTCAAAGGGTGTCTATGAAGCCGTGAAATTGAAGTTTGAATCCGGGGAAGCGACAAAAATTGAGTTACTCAAAGCTAAAATACAGGTAAATGAAGCAGAAAATTCGATTTCGGAGGCGCAAAATTACCTGCACCAGTCACGATACAGTCTGTTCAATCAGATTGGACTCGAGACCACAAACCAGAAATATTCGATCAATTTCCCCGATACACTCTATTACAAAAAAACTGAAATTTCCCAGAGCGATATACTCTCTACTTTTTATGACATGCCTGGTGTGCGTTCCAAGAAAAAACTTATTGAAGCCGCAGAAAATCAACTCCGGGTTGCTGAAGCCGCTTATTTCCCAAATATCTCACTTAATCTATTTGGACAGGATTTCGGATCCGGTTTTAAAGCACTGGGCTTTGAGGTCGGGGTATCGCTTCCACTCTGGTTTCAAAGTAATCAACGAAGTCTCATCGATCATTCAATTTCATCAGTTAAAATATCTGATGAAAACTACCGTGAGGAACTTCTATTGATGAAAAAGGAAGTTGAAATTGCATGGCATGGCTACGAGTCCGCCGGTGAAAATTTGGACCGGTTTGCAAACGGCATACTTGCGGAAAGTGAAGAACTTCTTAATCTAACAACCGAGGGCTACAAACTCGGAGAAATTGATTTCTTAACCCTGCTCGAAGCAAGGAGAACATACTTAACCAGCTCCAGGAGATATTACGACTACCTCCTTGATTATAATTTTAGATTGATCGAACTTGAAAAATTTTCACCCAAAGAATTTTTATATAATGAATAGATACAGGTATACTATGAAAATACAGCTTACTCTTTTTACTATTTTTATGATTGTCGCTTTCACTGCAGGCGGTTGTGGAGAGGAGCAAAAACCTAAAACAAAGGAGCAGAAAAAGGAACAACCTAAAAAGTATCAGGAAATTACCTTGACAAAAGAACAGGCAGCAATCCTGAATGTCAAACTATTCAAAATTGAGAAGAAATCTCTCGACTATTCTTTAGTGATAGCTTCTACAGTTGTTCCTGCACCTCAAAACATCGCCAAAGTTAGTGCACCGATCAGCGGAAGGATTATCAAGATTTACAAAAATGAAGGTGACCGGGTCAGGCAGGGAGAAGTGATTTGTGAGCTCGAAAGTTTGGAGTTTGCTGACCTGATAGCCGATTTGGTAAAAGCAAAGTCAGAATTGAACTATCAAACAAACAAACTTGACAGGAATTTACAGTTAAAGGAAAAGGGAATCAGCACAGAGAGCCGACTCGAAGAGGTAAAAGCTGAATACGAGAGGGCTGTTGCTGCTCTTGCTGCAGCAAAAGCAAGGTTGAGATCTGTCGGAGTACCTGAAAAACAAATAGAATCCCTAAATTCCTCAAACATCAAAGATCCGGTCCTAAAGATTTTCAGTCCAATGTCAGGGCTTGTAAACGAAGATATGATCGATCCGGGTCAGGCTGTAACCTCCTACCAAAACATGATGTCAATTGTAAACCTGAGCAAAGTTCAAATTCGTGGTTTCGTTTCCCCTGAGGATCTTAAACTGGTCAACACAGGTGACAGATTTACTGCTTTCTCAAAAGATAACCCTGAACAGTTTGTCTCGGGAACCATCGGAAGCATAAACCCTTCCCTCGATGAGGTGAACAAGGCCATAACCGTCAATTCCACAGTCACGACGAAAAATGAATGGCCTAAACCAGGTCAGATTCTACGAATGGAAATTTCTACAGGTACGGAAGAACCGGTAATAGGCATACCATTGGATGCCATTATCTACCAAGGTGATGTTCCATATGTATTTGTGAAGAAAAGTGAAAACACATTTATTCTCAGACCCGTAAGGCTCGCAAAATCCACTGAGAAGATTGGTATCGTAAAAGAAGGTTTGTCAGAAGGAGAGGAGATAGCTACAAGTAATGTATTCGATTTGAAAGCCCTGTCGAAGTCCGCCGAGGGTGGAGAATAAAATTATGCTGAAAGGAATAATCGATTTTAGTTTGCGGCAAAAGGTAGTCGCACTCAGTCTGATGATTTTGATGGCTTTCGGCGGCTATTATTCGTTAACTGAACTTCCGATAAACTCGCTTCCGGATGTTACCCCTGTTCAGGTGCTTGTAATTACAAAATCAGGAAGGTATTCTCCTTACGATGTTGAAAAACTCGTCAGTTACCCGATAGAGACATCGATGAACGGGCTACCCGGCGTAAAGCAGGTGAGATCCATCTCTCAGTTTGGTCTTTCAGCAGTGATTATAGAGTTCGAGGAAGATCAGGATATCTATTTTGCCCGCCAGATGGTCTCACAGAGGCTTCAGAGCGTTCAGGACCAGCTTCCACCCGGTGTATCGACTCCAAACCTGGGACCCATCTCAACCGCTCTAGGAGAGATATATCAGTATGTGGTCAGAGGTGAAAAATATTCGCTTACAGACCTCAGGACCATTCAGGACTGGCTGATAATGCCTCAACTTAAGACTGTAAAAGGTGTAACTGAGATAAACTCATTTGGTGGTTATGTTAAACAGTATGAAGTGGTCGTGACTCCCGGTAAACTCCGGGCTTATGACCTCGGGTTCAAGGATGTTCTTGATGCCATTCAGAGCAATAACAGCGTGTCTGGTGGAAACTATCTTGAGCATAACAGAGAACAGTATATCGTCAGAGGTTTTGGTCAGATAAAAAATGCAACAGACATATCTCAAATAATCGTGAAGAAGTTTGCCAACCGGTCCATTTCGATAGGTGATATCGCAGATGTAAGAATCACCGAACAGCTCCGGCAGGGAGGTGTCACTCAGGATGGAAAAGGAGAAGTCGTTACCGGCATCGTGATGATGTTAAGAGGTGGTAACGGCAGGGAAGTAATCGCCGATATCGATGCCAAGATTAATTCCATAAATGAGAATTTACCGGAGGGAGTAACCATTGAGAAATTTTATGACCAGTCTGATCTTGTAGACCGTACCACATCCACTATTCAAACCAATCTTTTGGAAGGCGGATTCTTTGTAATTGCGGTGTTGCTACTTCTGCTTGGTGAGATAAAAGGTGCCCTGATTGTTGCTTCTGTCATTCCATTTTCAATGCTCTTTGCATTTATCGGGATGAGAGAGTTCGGACTTGCAGCTAATCTGATGAGTCTCGGTGCCATCGATTTTGGGATGGTTGTGGATGGATCTGTTGTTATGGTGGAAAACATAATAACAAAACTGCAGAAGAGTCAGGGAAAGGATAAAAGTAAAATTATCAGGGAGGCGGCTCATGAAGTCGCTCGACCTATTTTCTTTGGTGTTCTTATCATCCTGATGGTATATGTCCCGATAGCCACTTTCTCAGGGATAGAGGGGATTCTTTTCAGGCCCATGGCGATTACGGTGGCTACTGCAGTGTTTGGCTCCTTGATACTTGCATTGGTGTATGTTCCGGCTCTCTCTTCAATTGTTTTCAGAAAAGGTGTGAAAATCCGGAAAAATTATCTTATCGAGTGGCTCAAACCGATCTACACAAAGCAACTGGAGTTGCATCTTGATAAAAAGGCACTGGTGCTGGGTGTCTCAACTTTGATAATATTTGGTTCACTTGCCACACTTCCATTCCTCGGAACAGAGTTTCTTCCTGAACTCGATGAAGGGTCAATATTAATAGAGGAGGTGAGACTACCTAGTGTTACCCTTAAAGAATCGATGGACAAGGCGAACGAACTCGGTAAATTTATAATGGCAAATGTTCCTGAAGTGAAGACGGTGGTTCCCAAGACCGGCAGGTCAGATCTGGCTAACGACTGGATGGGGGTACATCAGACCGATGTATGGGTGATTCTGAAACCGTCCTCCGAATGGCGGGATGGAATGACCAAGGAAAAAATTCAAGAGCAAATAAAACCGTTTCTTGAAAAGGAGCCGGGGTTGTCGTATAATTTCACGCAGCCGATTGCAATGAGAGTGGATGAGCTGACCTCCGGAGTAAAATCCGATCTGGCTGTGAAAATCTATGGTGATGATCTTGAGAAGCTCTCCATGATCGCTGAAAACATTTCTAAAGAAGTTGCTTCGATTGAAGGAACTGACAATTACTTCATCGAGAAACCATCGGGACAACCATATTTAACAATTGAAATTGACAGGGAAGCCATCTCAAAATACGGTCTAAATGTGGATGATGTTCAACAGGTAATAGAGACCGGTATTGGTGGAAATACTGCCGGAACTGTTTATGAAGGTCAGAAACGATTTGACATCGTTGTCAGATTAAGAGAAGATTTTAGAAAATCATTCGATGACATTTCGAACATACCTGTTCAAATACCCTCGGGTGGAAATATTCCTTTAAGGGAAGTTGCCCGCATCTCTAATCAGGAAGGACCTCGAGAGATTGCCAGGGAAAATGGCTGGAGAAGGGTGATCGTCGGGATAAATCTTGCAGGTCGGGACATTGGCTCTTATGTTGCCGATCTTCAGTCGCGAATCTCAGCTAATATTGAAGTCCCTTCAGGCTATTTTATCCAATACGGCGGGTCTTTCGAGGATCAGCAGAGAGCCATGAAGCATCTTTATATCGTGGTACCTCTTGCGATTTTTATAATTCTGGGACTTCTCTATTTAATGTTTGGAAAATTTGTTTATGCCGGATTGATATTCCTCAATTTACCTTATGCACTTTCCGGTGGTATACTTCTGCTCCTCGCGAGGGGTCTATACCTTTCAATTTCAGCGAGTATCGGATTTGTAGCCCTGTTTGGTGTGGCTGTGTTGAATGGTATAGTGTTGCTTGAGCACCTGAATCATATGCGCGAAAAAACAAGTGACCTTCGGAAAGCTGTGATTGAAGGGACGGCGGACAGACTAAGGCCTGTACTTATGACTGCTCTTGTGGCAAGCTTCGGCTTTATTCCGATGGCGTTCAATACGGGTCCCGGTTCCGAAGTGCAGCGTCCACTGGCGACAGTTGTAATCGGAGGTCTTGTTACTTCAACGCTGGCGACTCTGATGCTTCTGCCTGTAATCTATTATATTGTGGAAAACAGGAAGAAAAAGAAAGAAACAGATGCCGTTCCTTCAACAGAAACTTCAAACACAGTTGAAAATTAGATAAAATTAAAAAGAGGCTGTCTCAAAAGGGGCAGCCTTTTTTGTTTTGTTCTCATAATTAGCACGAAGTGTCCCATCCTCAACCTGGTTCCAACTTATACATTACTGATTTATTGACTCCTCTCCCAACCATCAATATTAGAAAGTGTAGTACCTTGTTTTCGCCAGAAAATTGACCAAAGCGTGTTAACATAAACATGTCCTAACCTATTGTAATATATAGTAGTTAAGAGGAATATATATTTGTGTATCCGATCAATTTTTTGTATTTTTGCATATGAAAAAGACACCAAAAACCCCTGCATTCAAACCCTACGATCAGCACCAAATGTTTCTGTTTCCTCCTTCAATTGAGGATATGATACCCAAGGAGCATCCTGTTCGTGTGGTAAACTCAATTCTTGATAAAATTAACTATACATCTTTGTTCGACCGATATCCGGGTGGAGGGACTTCCAGTTATAATCCCGTGATGCTTGTAAAGGTAATCGTTTATTCCTACCTTAACAATATTTACACCAGTCGAAAGATAGAAGCTGCCCTAAAGGAAAATATTCATCACATGTGGATAAGCGGTATGCAGCAACCTGATCACAATTCAATAAACAGGTTCCGCAAGGATAAGCTGAGTCTATCCCTGAAAAACCTCTTTACACAGGTGGTTGAACTACTGGTAGAACAGAAAGTCTTGAGCATAAAAGAGTTGTATTTAGACGGTACAAAGATAGAGGCGAATGCCAATAAATATACCTTTGTTTGGGGCAATGCCATCAAATCAAACAAAGAGAAAATGAAGAGACAGCTTAAGGATATTTGGGAATTTGCTCAAACACAGGCCTCAGAGGATGAGAAGGAAGATTTTCCCTTTGAGTACCATGAGCCCGATCCTGAGAGTGTCAAGGAGGCAATAGAGAGGATTAATAAATCTCTGGCAGACAGCGAGGCCGAGGTACCGGCAAAGCTAAAGCAGAAGTTGAAATACGCAGAGAAGAACTGGCCGGTGAATCTGAAGAAATATCAGGAGCAGGAGGGTATACTTGGTGAGAGGAAGTCGTATAGCAAGACAGATAAAGATGCGACATTCATGCGGATGAAGGAAGATCACATGATGAACGGGCAGTTAAAAGCGGGTTATAATGTAGAGATAGCAACGAACAACCAGTTAGTGGTAAGTTATGATATTTTCCAGAAACCTGCTGATGCAACGACATTACCTGATGTAGTAAAGGGAATACAGCAAGAGTATGGAGAGAGCCCTGAGTACTTAATTGCGGATGCGGGTTATGGGTCTGAGGAGAATTACCAGTTCCTACATAAGGAGGGAATAAAGGGAGTAATAAAGTACAATTACTATGATGCTAAGAAGAAGAGAAAAAGTAAGTACCCATTCAGTCACGAGAATCTTTACTATAATCAGGAAGAGGATTGTTTAATCTGTCCGATGGGTCAGAGAATGGATAATGTAGGAAAACGGCACAGAAAAACAGAAAATGGTTACACACTTGAGTTGAGCAGGTACAAGGCGAAGAACTGTGAGGGATGTCCACTTCGGGGAGCATGTCACAAAGGTGCCGGGGAGAGAATTATAGAAATAAGTCATACAGGGAGAGAACTAAGACAGAAGGCGGAAGAGATACTCGAATCAGAGACCGGAGCAGAACTCTACAGACGGAGAAAGATAGATGTGGAGCCGGTCTTCGGAAACATAAAGCAAAACATGGGATTTACGAGGTTCACACTTCGAGGAAAGAAGGGTGTGCTGACAGAGTTGGGATTGGTAGCTTTTGCTCACAATTTTAGAAAGATAATATTAGGCAAAATGTTCGAATTTACCCCAAATTTTGCTTAAAAAAGGGTTAATACCCTTTTTTTGTGATCAAAAAACACAAAAGTTACTTTGGTTAATGAACAATTACCGGTAATATTCGAAAAAACGAAAAATGACATAAAAAAAGAGGCTGCTGGATATTTACTATCGAGACAGCCTCTTTTTTTTTTGAAATATATTTCGTTTCGCTCTTGACTCGGTACTATACTACGGTGCGTATATTTGTGAAGTACGAAAAAAGGAATTAAAAAATGGTTGAATATTTTGTAGGTCAATTGGCAAAAGATGCCGGAATTAATGTGGAGAGTATCCGCTATTATGAAAAGCAAGGACTTCTTCCCAAACCAAAGCGTAGAGATTCGCATTACAGAATCTATGATGAAGTGGATTTACACCGATTACTTTTCATTAAACGAGCTAAAGAACTTGGTTTTACGCTTAAAGAAATTAAGGAGTTGTTAAGGTTGAGAATCGATGACGATGCAAAATGCGGAGATATCAAACATCTGACTGAACAAAAACTGAGAGATGTGGAGAATAGAATTAGAGACTTAAAAAAGATCAAAACCGTTCTTGTTAAACTCATAGACCAATGCATTAATGAAGAAGTATCATCAGAAGAATGCCCGATTCTTGAATCAATCAAATTTTAATATTGGAGAAAAAATGAAAAGTAAATTATTATCAGGTAGCGGAATTGTAACTGCACTTCTCGCATCGCTTTGCTGTATTACGCCTGTGCTTGCCGTGCTTGGTGGTTTGGGAGGAATAGCTACTACTTTTTCTTTCCTTGAACCGTTGAGACCTTATCTTATTGGACTAACGGTTATCGTTTTGGGATATGCATTTTATAAAACATACGCGCAAAAAGAAAATGATGCAATTGAATGCGCTTGTTCAACCGATGAATTGTCTGACAACAAAGCAGTAAAGATCAAATTCATTAACTCAAAGAAATTCCTTTGGATTATTACTGCTGTTAGTGTAATGCTAATTACATTTCCGTATTACTCGGCAGCTTTTTTCCCAACTGAAATAGAAGATATTGTAATAATACAATCTAATAATATCGTTAAATCCAAGGTGAACATAGAGGGAATGAGTTGCATCGCCTGTGAAAAGTCAGTTGATCATGCGCTTAAATCAAAAAAAGGTGTTGTTAGTGCAACATCATCTTACAAAACCGGTACTGCCTATGTTGAGTATGACACGACAAAAGTTAAACCAGAACAACTTAAAAAGGTTGTTGAGGATAAAGTTGGCTATAAAGTGACGAGCATTGAAAATATAGCAAAATAAGAAGATGTTTTCAGAAATTAGTGCCACGAAATTCCTAAATAAATTTAATAACGGAAAACAAATTGAAAGATTAAAATGACTATTCAGACAATAGACCTGGAAATAAGTGGAATGACTTGCGATCATTGCTCAAAAACAATTGAGAATAAAGTCTCAGCAATCGATGGTTTAGTCGATGTGTCTGTTAGCTACCCGGATAAGAGAGGTAAATTCCAATATGATTCTGATAAAACTTCAGCAACTGAAATTATTACTGTTATCAATTCTATTGGTAGCTATAAAGTGGTTGATGATATTAAAGGATTGAGCGACGAAAACTCTAAATATGATTTAATAATTATCGGTGGTGGTTCAGCAGCTTTTTCAGCAGCAATTAAAGCCAGTGAGTTTAAGAAAAAAGTATTGATGATTAATGAAGGACTTCCTGTGGGGGGTACCTGCGTTAATGTTGGATGTATCCCATCCAAAACATTAATTCGTGCAGCAGAACAATTCCATATTTCAAATTATCCCGGATTTACGGGAATTAAATGCGGAAAAAGTCAGATTGACTTTAATGACATAATTCGGCAAAAAACAGAATTAATAAACGGATTACGAAACGCAAAGTATGTTGATATTATTCAAGATGATCCAAATGTAACTTTCAAAAAGGCATTTGCTAAATTTTTCGATAAAAATACGGTTGAAGCTGATGGTAAAAAATTTACTGCTGAAAATATTCTTATTGCCACCGGGTCCACTACTTTCATCCCGACAATTCCCGGTCTGGAAGAAGCCGGCTATTTAACAAACGAAAATCTTTATGAATTAAAAGAACTTCCTGAGCACTTAATCGTAATTGGCGGACGATATATCGCATTGGAAAATGCCCAAATGTTTGCAAGATTTGGTTCAAGGCTCACTATTCTTCAAAGGTCGAGCCGAATTCTTTACGATGAAATGCCGGATGTTACTGAGACGCTGAGAGAATTATTAGAGGCAGAAGGAATATCAATTTTAACTGATACGAAAATAAAATCGGTTGTAAAAAGAGAGGGAAAGACCTTGATCAATGTTACAGTTAATGGAAATGATCAAGTTATTGAAGGGACTCACATTTTTGTCGCCACGGGAAGAATGGGTAATACTAAAGGTTGTGGTCTGGAAAAATCAGGGATCAAAATTCATAGCGGCAGTTTTATAGACACGAATGAATTTATGCAAACATCAATTCCGAATATCTACGCTGCCGGTGATGTCACAGGGGAGTATTTATTTGTTTACTCAGCTGCTTATGAAGGTTCGCTCGCAGTTCAAAATATGTATGATGAGATAAAAACCAAAAAAGACTATGCTATTTTTCCCTGGGTTGTCTTTACCGATCCGCAGATTGCAGGAGTAGGGATGGATGAAAGTATGGCTAAAAATAACAAAATTGAATATGAAGTTTCCATAATTCAACTTAAAGATGTCCCTCGTTCACTTGCGGCACGAAATACAAAAGGATTTATTAAGCTTATCCGTAATAAAGAGAATGACAAATTAATTGGAGCGCGGATTTTAGCTTCCGAAGGTTCGGAATTGTTAATGGAAATTTCTCTTGCCATTAAATATGGAATTACCGTGAAGGAATTAAGAAAAATGTTTCATCCTTATCTTACTTTATCAGAAGGAGTAAAATTAGCAGCCATT
Organism: Ignavibacteria bacterium; assembly: GCA_017302895.1. NCBI lineage: Bacteria > Pseudomonadati > Ignavibacteriota > Ignavibacteria > Ignavibacteria bacterium. The sequence continues at coordinate 94,353 of JAFLBV010000002.1, forward strand.
AGTTTTGACAAAGATGTGAAGAAACTTAGCTGCTGTGCAATGTAAATTCTTAAGTAGCATTGTAATTAATAGATCATCATTAAAGAATTTTCTTGATTTAAACGGTTAGAATACACAAACAAAAAAGAGGCTGTCTCAAAAGGGGCAGCCTTTTTTGTTTTGTTCTCATAATTAGCACGAAGTGTCCCATCCTCAACCTGGTTCCAACTTATACATTACTGATTTATTGACTCCTCTCCCAACCATCAATATTAGAAAGTGTAGTACCTTGTTTTCGCCAGAAAATTGACCAAAGCGTGTTAACATAAACATGTCCTAACCTATTGTAATATATAGTAGTTAAGAGGAATATATATTTGTGTATCCGATCAATTTTTTGTATTTTTGCATATGAAAAAGACACCAAAAACCCCTGCATTCAAACCCTACGATCAGCACCAAATGTTTCTGTTTCCTCCTTCAATTGAGGATATGATACCCAAGGAGCATCCTGTTCGTGTGGTAAACTCAATTCTTGATAAAATTAACTATACATCTTTGTTCGACCGATATCCGGGTGGAGGGACTTCCAGTTATAATCCCGTGATGCTTGTAAAGGTAATCGTTTATTCCTACCTTAACAATATTTACACCAGTCGAAAGATAGAAGCTGCCCTAAAGGAAAATATTCATCACATGTGGATAAGCGGTATGCAGCAACCTGATCACAATTCAATAAACAGGTTCCGCAAGGATAAGCTGAGTCTATCCCTGAAAAACCTCTTTACACAGGTGGTTGAACTACTGGTAGAACAGAAAGTCTTGAGCATAAAAGAGTTGTATTTAGACGGTACAAAGATAGAGGCGAATGCCAATAAATATACCTTTGTTTGGGGCAATGCCATCAAATCAAACAAAGAGAAAATGAAGAGACAGCTTAAGGATATTTGGGAATTTGCTCAAACACAGGCCTCAGAGGATGAGAAGGAAGATTTTCCCTTTGAGTACCATGAGCCCGATCCTGAGAGTGTCAAGGAGGCAATAGAGAGGATTAATAAATCTCTGGCAGACAGCGAGGCCGAGGTACCGGCAAAGCTAAAGCAGAAGTTGAAATACGCAGAGAAGAACTGGCCGGTGAATCTGAAGAAATATCAGGAGCAGGAGGGTATACTTGGTGAGAGGAAGTCGTATAGCAAGACAGATAAAGATGCGACATTCATGCGGATGAAGGAAGATCACATGATGAACGGGCAGTTAAAAGCGGGTTATAATGTAGAGATAGCAACGAACAACCAGTTAGTGGTAAGTTATGATATTTTCCAGAAACCTGCTGATGCAACGACATTACCTGATGTAGTAAAGGGAATACAGCAAGAGTATGGAGAGAGCCCTGAGTACTTAATTGCGGATGCGGGTTATGGGTCTGAGGAGAATTACCAGTTCCTACATAAGGAGGGAATAAAGGGAGTAATAAAGTACAATTACTATGATGCTAAGAAGAAGAGAAAAAGTAAGTACCCATTCAGTCACGAGAATCTTTACTATAATCAGGAAGAGGATTGTTTAATCTGTCCGATGGGTCAGAGAATGGATAATGTAGGAAAACGGCACAGAAAAACAGAAAATGGTTACACACTTGAGTTGAGCAGGTACAAGGCGAAGAACTGTGAGGGATGTCCACTTCGGGGAGCATGTCACAAAGGTGCCGGGGAGAGAATTATAGAAATAAGTCATACAGGGAGAGAACTAAGACAGAAGGCGGAAGAGATACTCGAATCAGAGACCGGAGCAGAACTCTACAGACGGAGAAAGATAGATGTGGAGCCGGTCTTCGGAAACATAAAGCAAAACATGGGATTTACGAGGTTCACACTTCGAGGAAAGAAGGGTGTGCTGACAGAGTTGGGATTGGTAGCTTTTGCTCACAATTTTAGAAAGATAATATTAGGCAAAATGTTCGAATTTACCCCAAATTTTGCTTAAAAAAGGGTTAATACCCTTTTTTTGTGATCAAAAAACACAAAAGTTACTTTGGTTAATGAACAATTACAAGTTTTGTTCAAAAAACTGGTAAAATGACAAAAAAAAGAGGCTGCTGGATAATTACTATCGAGACAGCCTCTTTTTTATTAATTAACAGCTTCTTTTCTTTTTAGCAATTTTTTGATTCTGGCTCCTGTGTTATCCACAAGTTCATAAACCACAGGAACAAGAACGAGGGTAAGAAGCAGGGAACTTGACAGACCACCTATAATGCCCCAGGCAAGTCCTGATTTCCACTCTGATCCATCACTTGATGACATTGCTATTGGTATCATACCCATGATCATCGTAAGGGTTGTCATCACGATTGGTCTCAACCTCGATCTTCCGGCTTCAACAAGTGCATCTCTTGATGAAACCCCTTGTTCAAGTTTCATCTGGTTTGCCCGGTCAACGAGGAGAATAGCATTTTTCGCCACCAGTCCAACAAGCATTACTATTCCGAGCATGGAGAAAATTGATAGAGATTTCATCGCCATCGCAAGGGCAAGAAGTGCTCCAACCATGGCAACCGGTATTGAAAAGAGCACTACAAAAGGATATACCCAGTTATCGTATAAAGCAACCATAATCAGATACACGAACAAGATTGCCGCAGTAAGTGCAAGGAACATGCTGGAGAATGATTCACCCTGCATCTTTACATCTCCCATGTACTTGAAGGTCACACCTGCAGGGAAATTAACTTTTGCTCTTGCAATATCAATGTCCTGAGCGATAGAACCGGTGGGTCTTCCAACTGCCTGCGAGTAAACATAGAGAGCGTTACTTCTGTCGGTTCTTGTCAATTTTGAAGGACCTGTTGTCGACTCAAGTGTAGCAAACTGACTTAGCTTAACCTGTTTTCCGGTTCGCGAAGTAAATATCATTTCCTCGAGCGAAGAGGTTTTATTTCGGGAGACATTATCGAGCATGATTCTGATATCAAACTCGTTCCGGCCGTCCCGGAATTTGGTGTTATTATCACCTGTAAAAGCGATTCTTAATGTCTGTCCCACTTCTGCAAGAGTCAGTCCGTAGCTCGCCATAAGTCTTCTGTTGACTTTGACAGAAATTTCTTTCTTACCCTGTTCAGAAGATAGTCTGACATCAGCAGTACCCGGTACTTTTTTGATGACTTCGGCGAGTTTTTCGGCGGCTACTCTTACACTGTCGAGGTTAGCACCGGAAACCACGAGCATAATCGGCGTTTGATTGGCAGTACCAAAAATACCAATTGGATTAACATGAACTTTTAATCCTGGCCTAGCATTCAACTTCTGGCGTATTTCTTCACTTATCTCATCGGTTGATCTTTTTCTCTCTTTTCTTGGGATCAGCGTTACATCGATAGAAGATATATTGTTGGCATTTTGACCGAGCATTCCTTCTGCTGCAAGTCCGGCAGTCGTGTTAATTCTTTTGACCTCCGGAATCTGAGAAATTATCTTTTCAATTTCCATCGATTTGAAATTTGTTTCCCTGATATTGGTTGACGATGGCATCTCGACAACGACAGTAAATTCACCTCTGTCTGCGACAGTCATAAATTCTCCACCTATGAAGCCGAGAGGGACGAGACTTAAAGAGCCCAGAAAAAGAACTGTAGTAACAAGGAACACTGTTTTCTTATGGTTCAGACCCCATTTTAGAAGTGCAATGTAATCCTCGGTCAACTTTTTGAATGCTCTCTCAAATCCGTTAACAAATCTGCCGAAGAGTGTATTTTCGGAGAACTTTTCAATGTTCGAGAACCTTGATGCCAGCATTGGAGTAATCGTAAACGAAACCAGCAGACTCATAAGAGTGGATACTACAACAACGAGAGAAAACTGCCTCAAAATATTACCCACGATACCCGTTACTAAAGCAAGCGGAAGGAAAACCGCCACATCCACAAGGGTAATTGACAGAGCGGCAAATCCAATCTCATTTCTTCCTTTCAGAGCTGCAACCCGTCTGTCCGCACCTTTTTCCAGGTGGTGATAAATATTTTCCAGCACCACGATAGAATCGTCGACGAGGATACCCACGACGAGAGACAGAGCCAACAGGGTCATCAGGTTGAGTGTAAATCCAAACGCATATATCGCTATAAAGGTGGAAATCAAGGATGATGGAATTGCGATCAATACGATTACCGAGTTCCTGAATGAATGCAGGAATAGAAGCATCACAAGCGCAACAAGAACCACCGCGATTGCAAGATCTTCTTTTACAGCATCGGCTGCAGCGATAGTATAGAGCGAACCATCCTGAGCAATATCGAACTTTAAATTGATATTCGAATACTGTTTTTCAAGTTCGAGGAGGGTTTGCTTACTTACTTTTGCAACTTCCACTGCGTTAGCGTCCGATTGCTTTTGTATGAGCACTCCCACAGATGGAACTCCATCAATACGCGATTGCTGGGTGAATTCCTTGGTGCCATCAATAACTTCCGCGACATCGCTTAGCATTATGTCTGAGCCATTGAAGTTTCGCAGAATCACCATATTTCGAAGATCGTCGATATTATTGAACTTACCTGCGATTCTGACCACATATTGTGCATCAGCGTCTTTGATTGCACCCGCAGGAAAATCCAGATTTGAAGCCCGGATAATCTGAGTGACTGTATTTATTGAAAGATTGTAACTCTTTAATTTCTGCTCATTTAGGAGGATTTGAATTTCGCGTTCCTGACCTCCCACAAATGAAATTTGAGCAACACCTTTTACCTGTGCGAGTTCAGGCTTCACAAAATCATTCAGAAAGGTTCTAAACTCGTTTGGTGGAAGGTTGCTTGTTGTACCGATTCTTAAAATGGGGATCTCATCAAGAGCAATTTTAAGAAGTGTAGGCGGATCGATGTCATCCGGGAGCTTTGCCACTATCTGGTTTACTCTTCTTTGAGCATCCTGTAGAGCAAGATCTATATTCACAGACTGATTAAACTCAACTGTAATGAGGGATAAATTTTCTGAAGAAGTTGCATTTACAGTGGATACCTGATCCTGTCCGGAGACTGCATCTTCAATTATTTTGGTAACCGAAGTTTCCACTTCATCGGGTGATGCACCCGGATAAGTGGTAATGATCACTATTACAGGGGGGCTGATTTTTGGGAGCAACTCATAGCTCAGTTGCTGGTAACTGAAAAGTCCTAAAAGAATCAGTACCGTAAACAGAACAATGATCAGGGAGGGTCGCTTGATCGATAATTCAGTAATTGTCATTTTTTGTTCTCAAACTTATTTTGATTTAACGATATTTACAGGACTGCCATCTCTCAAATTTACCTGACCCGATATTGCGATCTGATCACCTTTTTCTATTCCTGAAAGAATCTCGATATTCGTTCCGGTTTCGATTCCGGTTGTTACTTTTTTCAGTTTTGCAACATTATTCTCGATGATAAAGACTTGAGCATCTGCTGTGCTTCCGATAATCGCAGTTCTGGGGACAACCACCGATTCTCTATTCACTCTTCTGTTAAATTCAACATCGACATTCATCCCGGCTTTCAAATTTTTGTTATTCAAAATGACAAGTTCCACCGGGAAACTGTGGACTTCATCACCTTTCACACCGATTGATTTGATTCGTGCACTAAATTCCTTACCGGGGAAAATATCGGTAGTAATTGTGGCGAGATCACCGTTCTTTAGAAAAAATACATCACTTTCAGCAACACTTACCTTTACTCGGGGAGCGCTGATATCAACAAGATTAACGACAACAGTTCCTCCAATCACATTACTACCGAGATTAACCATGCGCTGCGTAATCACCCCTGAGAAGGGGGCCTTTATTTTGGTATCTTCAACCTGTCTCCTTGCAATGGTCAGTTGAGCTTCTGAAGATTTGAATGCCAGTCTGTAGGCATCCACCTGTGCCTCGGTCGCAGAACCTTCTTTGAGAAGTGCTTCAAATTTTTCAAGGTCTTTCTTTGATTTTTCGTAATCAGCTTCCCTGAGTCGAAGAGCAGCTACTTTCAGTTCATCATCCACTTTAAATAGTATCTGACCGGCTTTAACCATATCGCCAACATCGCAATAAACCGCTCTTATTAGTCCGGGTGCCTCTGATACAACTGCCACTTCCTTATCAGCGAAAACCGTTCCAGTTTGCGTAAGTTTTTTATCAATAGTCTCGATTGCTGCCTCAATCACGGAGACTGCAACGGTGGTCATTTTTTTTGTTTCAACTTTTGCAGCCATTTTCTGTTTGTTGTTAAAAAGTACAAAAGCAATAACTCCAATTATCGCTACAACAATCAGGATGTAAATAATCTTTTTTAGCATTTTTTTCTCTTAAATTCTTTATTAGTTACCGGTTGCTTTGTCTAAAAGTGCTTCTGCGTTCCTGAGATCGGAAATTGATGTGACGAGTTTTATTTTTGCATCAAACAGCGCCACTTCAGCATCAATCAGGTCAGAATTTTTAATCAAGCCTTGCTGAAAGAGGTTGTAACTTACTCTGTAATTTTCTTCGGCTTGTTTTACGGTATTTTGGGCAAGTTCAATTCTGCTCTTGTTGGCAGTATAGTTCAAAAAGGCTTGTTTCACCTCGATGAGAATGCCATCTTTCATCATCTGATACTGATAATTGGTCTGTGCAAGTTCAGATTCAGCCTGCTGTGTCTTATATGAAGTGGCATTCCAATTCCAGAGAGTGTAGGAGAGTGAAAGTGTTACATCCCAGGTACCTTTAAATTCATCCTTGGTAGGAACGATTCTTTGGTTCGGTCTTGAATAATTATAATTGCCAATGAAATAAATATCAGGGTACCATGCAGAGCGTGTAAGCTCAATCGCACTTTTTCTGGAGTTTAATCTTACCTCCATAGCCTTAAGTTCGGGTCTGCTCTTCAGGGCGAGAGTGTTTATCTCGTCGAGTGTAAGATTTGTTGCAGGTTGATCGGTAATCAGCGAAGGTTTAAGGGTCAGTTCGGTTTCATATGGCATATCCATACTGTTCAACAACATTAACTTCGCCATCTGCTTCGCATTTTCTGTTTCCAACAGTTGTACTTTTGCGGAAGAAAGTTGCACTTCCAATTTAAGAATTTCGTTTTCTGTGATCAGGCCCTGTTTGAAAAAATTCCTGAGATCTTTCAAGTGCAATTCAATTGTCTTTATGTATTCTTCGACAACTTTTTTGCCTTCGGTTACTTTATAAAGCGACCAGTAGGAATTAGCAATTGAGTATTTCAATTTGCTCTTCTCACTCTGAAGGTCAAAAAGACCGGCAGCAATTGCCTGATCTGAGAGCTCTTTGTTCAGGTCAATTTTGAAACCTGTAAAGACGGGTTGAGTGAGTGTTAATTTTGCCGAATAGTTGTTCAGTATGCTTGGGGAGACTGTGAATGTCTGCATTGAGCCACCGAACGGTATACTAATTGCGAATGGATCAACCTCACTCAGTCTGGTATAACCTGCTTGAAGGGAGAGCGAGGGGAGTCCGGCGGTTCCTGCCTCTTCTCTTTTTAATTTTGCAGCATTTACCTTTTCAGCAGCAACCTTTATGCTCTTGTTGTTCTCCAATCCGTACTTGACGCAATCATCCAGGCTCATCTCCACACTTTTCTGTGCGGATGTCAGCCCTGTCACGAACAAGATTAAAATGGACAGGTATTTGGGCAATTGAAACATAAATCTTCCTTGGTGTGTTTTCCTGTTAAATCACATATTTCGCAGGTAATTATTAAAAAAATCAGGTGTTTCTGCTTATTTTTTCAGTCTGTTTTATTGAAAATGTAAAATTGCAATAAAAGACAACAAATTTAAGAAAAAGCGATTGATCAAAGATGAATATCTCAATCATGATTTCATTTATGGAATGATTTTATAATTAAAAAAAAGACTTAAATATGGAATGGATATTTTTATTTGTTGCGGGTTTACTCGAAATCGGATGGCCCCTTGGGTTCAAGTTGTCTCAATCATCACAGGATGGATCTACAAAATGGTTGTGGATAATCGCCGCGGTTATAAGTATGGCAGGGAGTGGCTATTTCCTTTGGCTTGCACAAAGAAATATTCCAATAGGAACAGCTTATGCAATCTGGACAGGAGTAGGAGCAGCAGGAACATTTATAATAGGGATATTATTCTTTAAGGATGCGGCAACGGCAGGTAGAATTCTGTCGTTTTTTCTGATAGTTGCGGGGATAATAGGATTGAAACTTACGAGTTAAAGAAGGGTTTAAAGGTGGTGCCGAAAGCCGGGGTCGAACCGGCACCTGGTGTGAGCCAGACTGGATTTTGAGTCCAGCGCGTCTGCCAATTTCGCCATTTCGGCATACCTGAAAAAAATTGCCACGGTCGGTATCGTGGCAGGAAAGTGGGCAGGGACGGAATCGAACCGCCGACACAAGGATTTTCAGTCCTTTGCTCTACCGACTGAGCTACCTGCCCTCTAAATCAAATATTTAGACTGTAAATTTAAGGAATTTCTCAATATTGAGCAAGACCTGTAAGCAAAAAAAACAAAAAAAATCGCCAAAAAATAAAAAGAGAGGAGCGATTTGGAATCACTCCTCTCAAAAGGCATGGTTAATTGGCCAACTATTTTATTAACATCATTTTTCTGTTTGCTCTGAAACTCGACTTACCATCTGATGAGACAGCTTCAATAGAATAGAAATATGCACCTGAGGCTACAGAACTCATTATCTGTGAATGATGATGCAATCCCGGAGCCAGGGTTCCTTTATCGTAACTTTCCACGAGGTTACCTGCAGCGTCATAAAAGTTCAATTTTACTCTGCTTTCAACAGGTAATGAGAAGGAGACCATGGTTGAAGGATTGAATGGATTCGGATAATTTTGATGCAGTTCAAAAGTTGCCGGAGTAGTAATTACGGCTTCAACAGCTTTAGTGTACTCAAATCTTCCGTCAAAATCCACCTGGCGGAGTCTGTAGAAATATCTTCCGGGTTTAGTCACACTTCTGTCAGTAAATACATAGCTGTTCTCTTCAGAAGTTGTTCCTTTTCCTTCAACAAATGAAATTCTTGACCATGCAAGTCCTGATGCCTGATCTTCAGCTCTCTCAATTTCAAATCCCTTATTATTGGTTTCGGTAGCGGTTGTCCAATCGAGTTTGACCGTGTAACCATCGGAATTTGCGATGAAAGAAGTCAATTCCACCGGTACAGCAGCTGTAACAGTGACATTTGATGTTCTCTTATGAACAGGAGTACCACCGGCACCTTCGCCTGTGACAGTAACTGTATAATTGGCTTCGGGAACTCCACCTGAAGTACGAATCCAAAGTTTCAAACTGTCCGGGAAAGTAGTCAGTGAGTCTTTCCCTTCGAACCGTAAGGAAAAACTACCACTCGTTGGTACAGGGGTTATTGCCGCTGAGAACTTCACACTTTTTGTGTATGCTTTAACGGATGGAACCGTTACATAAATAAATGTACTGTCAAGATCGTTACCTACAGAAACATTGGCGGGTAACACTCTCATTCCATAATCGGGGAAGTAGGAGCCATAAGCACCAAAGCTGTTGTTCCTGAAATCGGTATACGCCATGAAAGCCTGATTACCAACCGACTGAATCGCATCGTAGTCACCCTGGTAATTGGCTCCAGTGCCTGATGATTGCTTAATCTTGGCTGTCTTGTTTGTAATTCGGTAGTTGGGAGCGAAAGTCTGTCCTCCATCATCGGTATAGGTTGCAAAGACATCCATGCTGTCTGAGGTTGGAACAAGCCTGGTGTCGTAGAATTTTACATAAAGTCTTCCGGATGAAATGTCGCACCAGATAGCAGGGAAGAAACTGTGATTATTCTGCGGATTTGCATCATCATTCACCACCTTTGCGGCTGACCATGTAGCACCGTAGTCGGTTGAATAGCGACTGAAAACATCAGATTTGTTTCCGCTTCCTGTTGGACTGTTTGAGGCATAAACCAGATACAATCTTCCTCTGTATGGTCCGTTACTGTTGTCAGCAGCTATCATTGGATATGGTCGGGTACGCATATTCTGGACAGTTGATCTTCCTGAAATTTCTGTACCGATCACATTTGAGAAGGTTTGCTGTGATTTTAGCGTAAAAGTAGCACCGCCATTGGTTGAATGGTAGAAACTGTAAATTCCGGCAGCATTAGTACCCGAGTGGGTAACTACAAAAACTGATCCGCCATCCACCCAGCTTGTACCATTGTAGTATGGTCCAATTGCAGACATCATTCCGGGAAGAGCCTGTGTGGAGAGCTGTGTTACTCGCGAAAATGTAACCCCACCATCGGTGCTCCGGTGGATATTACCCATACCTGAGCCGGCGGTCATCACATTATAGATATAGTTCGAGTAAGGCCCGGTGGTCTGATCGATTGCCATCCAGTTTTTATCGACACCATCAACTCCGGTAACTGCTGCGGTCCATGTTACACCACCGTCAGTGGAACGAATGTTTTTTGAACCTGTGATATTTCCAAACATACTTTGATAATGGAGAACGCCATCTCTTCCCCATGCAGTAAGTGGATCACCCTGGACCGCGACTCCGAATGATGGAACTATGCGTGTCCAGTTCCAGCCATCGGCTGTGTAGTATGCAGCGTTAATGTTATACGCTGCAAACATCCTCTTAGGATTCGTCGGATCCATTGAAAAATGAGGTTCAGCCTGTTCGGTACCAAAAAAGAAATTATCGTAATCTCCGATGGTAACAGGTACTGATTCAATTGAGATGAATGGGGGAGATATCTTCTCCAGATCTTTCGGAAACCGGTCAAATATGGCATCAGGGTTTCCTTGTGAAAAAATACTACTGAAAAAGCCGGCTATGATAAAAAAAGCCACAACTTTTGAGCGTATCGATGTTGTCATCGGGACTCCGTTTGGTGATGAGATTAATTAAGATATGATGTAGCATAAAGTTACAAAGAAAATTTAATATTAGAAAATGAGAAGTGAATATTTTTTGTAATTTCCTAAATTTGTTATTCATTTTTTTAAAGATATCTGATGCCAGAGATAATTTTAGCCCCTGTCCTGCAAAAACTCGAAAAGGTTGCATCCGGAAAAGTAAGAGAAATCTACAAAGCCGGGGATGACTTGTTATTCATTTCAACTGACCGATTATCAGCCTTTGATGTCATAATGGCTCAAGGAATTCCATTTAAAGGAACAGTACTGAATTCCATTTCCGCGTTTTGGTTTAACCATACAAAAGATATCGTGAAGAATCATTTGGTAACAACGGTTGTTTCTGAATATCCTTCCGAATTGCAGGAATACAGTCACCTGCTTAAGGGCAGATCAATGATAGTCAAACGAGGCAGGATAATTCCAATTGAATGTATCTTGCGAGGTTATATCAGCGGGTCAGGTTGGAATGACTATAAAGAGACGGGTAAAATTTCGGGGATTCCGTTGCGTGCAGGGATGAAAGAATCCGAAAAACTGGATGAACCTGTATTTACGCCTTCAACCAAAGCTGAGATCGGCGAACATGATGAGAATATCTCATTCGACGAGGCTTGCAGGATAGCCGGAGGTCCGCTGATGGAAGAAGTAAGAGAAAAGGCTATTGCCATATATAAAAAATGTGCCGAATATGCCCTTGAAAAAGGAATTATTATTGCTGACACAAAAATGGAGTTTGCTATTGATCATAATGGGGAATTGATGCTCGCGGATGAACTGCTCACTCCTGATTCCTCCAGATTCTGGGATAAATCTTTATATTCGCCCGGTAAGGCACAATTCAGTTATGATAAACAATTTGTAAGAGACTATCTGCTCTCGATAAATTTTAACAAACAACCTCCACCACCACGATTACCTGACGAGGTTATAACGAAAACCGCGGAAAAATATCTTGAAGCATTCAAAATAATTACAGGTAAAGAACTCATCTAAATGATACTTCCAAACCAGTTGACTGTTTTAAGGATAATCCTTACTCCTTTCGTCGTTTTTTTCCTTCTCGGTGATGGTGCTTATTTCGAAGAGATAACCATTGTCATCTATATCATTGCAGCACTTACAGACTGGTATGATGGCTGGCTTGCGAAAAAGTTTAATTACTTCACCAACTGGGGTAAGATTTGGGATCCGATTGCCGACAAAATCCTGACTGCAGGCACAATGCTCTCTCTGGTTTGGCTGAATGTTCTTCCGTTCATTCCTGTGGCGGTCATTATCCTGAGGGATATCTTTATGACCGGATTCAGATCATACGCAGAGCACATCCACAAGCCTTTTCCCACGAGCAGGTACGCTAAAGTGAAGACATTTATAGAAATGGTGTACCTCAATTATGTGCTCATCAGTTATCTGTTGAAAAATTCCGAAATATTACCGCTTGATGTCCGAAACTTCTTCGCCATGATTCATGTTGAACCGGTGGTGTATTGGGGGCTAATCATTGTCGCCTTTATTACAGTTCACTCTGCGTATATTTATGTGAAGGATAATTTCCATTTATTCAAGGAGATCCTGAAGGGTGAGTAAATTGAATGTTCTCCATAAATTTTTGGGAAGCGGCTTTCTTACAGGATATTTAAAGGGACCAACCGGAACATACGGAAGTGCCGTCGCACTTGGTATCTATTTGATTCCGGGAGTTGAAAATCTTGCCTTTTTAATCCCCTTAATAATCGTCACTTCAATTTACGGCACATGGGTATGTGGCAAATTTGAAGAATTGTATGGAAAAGATCCCGGGGAGGCAACGATAGATGAATTTGCAGGAATGTGGATTTCTCTTATTCTGGTTCCCAAAGAACCTGTTTACCTGATTCTCGCATTCTTTCTATGGCGGATATTTGATATCATTAAACCGCCACCGGCACGAAACTTCGAAAAACTTGAAGGCGGACTTGGAGTGATGGCTGATGATATTATGAGTGGAGTTTACACCCTGATCGTGATGCAGGTAATTATAGCAATGTTTAAATAAGGTATTGTAAATGAATGCAATTGTGATTTCGATTGGTGACGAATTATTAATCGGACAAACTGTGAATACAAATGCTTCTTTCATTGGAGCAAAATTAACTGAAACCGGGTTGAGAGTGATGAAGGTTGTTACCGCCCCCGATGAGATGGACAGCATTATCCTGGAACTTGAAAAAGGATTGAGTGAGCACAATGTTGTGATTGTTACCGGTGGACTTGGCCCAACTCACGATGATATAACAAGAGAGGCAATTTGTAGATTTTTCAAGGCTGAACTTGTCAGAGATGAAGATGTGTACAATGATATCAAGGATAGATTTGCCAGGTTTGGAAGAGATCTAACCCCAACCAATGAGGATCAATGCCGGGTTCCTGAATGTTGCCAGCCGATTAGAAATTTTAACGGTACTGCTCCCGGCTTTTGGATCGAAGAAGGTGATAAAGTTGTAGTCGTAATGCCGGGTGTGCCCAGGGAAATGCAGGCTATGGTCGAAAATTTTGTAATTCCTAACTTAAAAACCAAATACGGGGACAAACTTAAAAAAATTGCACGACGCAATATTCTGACAACAGGAATTGCAGAATCCAATTTGTATGATAAGTTGACACCGATTGATGAAGTCTTTCCTAATGTTAAAGTTGCGTTTCTTCCAAATCTGAACGGTGTAAAAATCAGACTCACAGCAGAGGCCGATACCATGGAAGAAGCAAACGAAATTGTTACTGCCGCAGAGCAGCAACTCAGATTGAGAGTTGGCAGATACATCTACAGTAATGGAGAAGATAACCTGAGCAAGGTAATTGGAAACCTGCTGCGGGAACGACAACTCACTCTCGCCATTGCAGAATCATGTACCGGTGGAAACATTTCCAATCTTCTCACGGATAATTCAGGAAGCAGTGAGTATTTTGAAAGAGGCATAATTGCTTACAGTAATGCATCGAAAGTTGAGATTCTCGATGTAAACGAGGATCTGATAAACGAGAAGGGGTCTGTTTCAGAAGAGGTTGCTATGGAAATGTGTAAAGGTGTTCGTTCAATTTCCGGAACCGATCTTGGACTGTCGATTACAGGAATATTGGGTCCAAAAGGTGCCACGGCGACAAAACCAGTTGGACTGGTGTACATAGGTGTGGCTTCACATGAGCGCGCTGTAGTGAAAAAATTCAATTTTGGCGGAACGCGAATTGAAAACAAGGTGAGAGCATCGCAGGCAGCTCTCGAATTGCTAAGAAGATTTGTACTCGGAATTCCGATTGAAGCATAGACTTTTCATCGCGATCGATTTTCCGGACGAGGTAAAGCAATCTGTTTATCAGAATGTAAAAAAAATGATCAAGGGTTCTGATTTAAGAATCAGCAAACCCGAAAATTTACATATTACAATAAAATTTTTGGGGGATGTTGAGGAAACCAAAATCCTTGAGATTATAAGCAGTCTGGATTTTCTCAAATCGATTCGAGGAGAGACTGTAAATTTCTCCCGGTACGGGTTCTTTTACAGAAATCGGGTTCCTGCGGTTTTTTGGTTGAAATGCGAGGTCGGGGAGAATGTTATTTCGACAGTGAAAAAACTGGAAACCGTTTGTGAGCAAATCGGATTTAAAAAAGTAGATAGGGAATTTGTTCCTCATCTGACTCTTTGCAGGATAAAAAGAGAACCCGATCCTGCTATTGTTCAGAAGATACTGAATGAACCTGCAATAAATTTGGCAACTACAATTTCTAATATCACTCTTTTTAGCAGCGTGCTGACCGAAAAGGGTGCCATTTATACAGTTTTACACAATTATCAGGAGTTAAAATGAGTGATACTCGAGAAGTAAAAAATAGAATTATTGAAGATACAATCTCCAATATTGAGAAATCGTTTGGAAAAGGCTCAATTATGCGCCTTGGAGACGGTGTGATAAATAAAGTGGAGTGCATTCCGACAGGTGCTCTTTCTCTTGACCGGATACTTGGCATTGGTGGCATTCCCCGCGGTAGAATTACTGAAATTTACGGTCCTGAATCGAGTGGTAAAACCACAATTTGTCTCCATGTCATCGCAGAAGCTCAGAAAACAGGCGGAATTGCTGCGTTCATAGATGCAGAGCATGCTCTCGATATCAATTACGCAAAGAGACTCGGTGTGGATGTTTCTAATCTTCTCCTTTCCCAACCCGATTTTGGTGAACAGGCTCTTGAAATCACAGATACTCTTGTAAGGAGTAATGCTCTCGATGTTATTGTTATTGACTCTGTAGCCGCACTCGTACCCCGGGCTGAAATCGAAGGTGAGATGGGTGATTCACACATGGCAGTTCAGGCGAGATTGATGTCCCAGGCACTAAGAAAGCTTACAGGAGCGATTTCAAGAAGCAAAACGGCAGTGATTTTTACAAATCAACTTCGCAGTAAAATTGGTGTAATGTTTGGAAATCCTGAAACTACCACTGGTGGTAACGCTCTTAAGTTCTATGCTTCACTTCGGCTGGATATCAGGAGAGTTGCTCAAATTAAAGACGGAAATGATGTGGTCGGGAACAGGACCAAAATAAAAATAGTCAAGAGTAAAGTGGCAGCTCCCTTCAAAGAAGTTGAGTTTGATATCCTCTATAATGAGGGAATCAGCAAAACCGGAGATCTGATCGATCTCGGTGTCGATACCGGAATAATTAAAAAAGGTGGCAGCTGGTTTACATTCGGTGAGGACAGATTCCAGGGAAGAGAGCAGTTTCGTCAAAAACTTCTTGAATTACCCGATCTTTTCAACAAACTTTCATACGAGGTTAAAGTAAAAATCGGTCTTATTGAAGCCAACGAGGAAACAAAATAATTTTGATGGCATCTTTCGGGATGCCATTTTTTGTTTTCATGAATACAATTCTTAATATCAGACTCAAATCCGAAAATTTTGTAATTATCGAATTCGATAATTTACCTCCGCTTATTGTACCTAAACTGCTCGTTTACGAGATGGGATTACGGAAGGGTGATCTTCTTACAGAAGAGATGTTGGAATCGCTGAATTTCGAGAATGAACTCTACCTGTGTGAACAAAAAGCACTCTATTATCTTGGGAAGAGACTCCACTCCACAATGGAGTTGAAAAGGAAGTTGTATCAAAAAAAGTTTTCCAAAAAGGTTATTGAACCTGTTATCCTGAAGATGAAGGATCTGACCTATCTGGATGACAAAAAGTACTCCGAACTGCTGGTAAATGAATCTCTCAATCTCAGGCACGACGGGCTGCAAAAAATAAAAGCAAGATTAATTGAAAAAGGCATCGCAAAAGAGTTGATTTCAGAAGTGTTGTCTTATATGCTTAATGATGAGATTGAAGCAGATAATATAAAATTAACGGCAGACAGGAAACTTTCTTCCCTGAAAAAGAGATTTACTGATAAGAAGGAGATCAACCAAAAGTTGACTGCCTTTCTTTTATCAAAAGGTTATTCCTTTTCCGCCATTAAGAATTATTTCAAAAATATCGATCAGGAAACTGACCTGAATGAGGAGTATTAAATGCTGACATTTGATCCCAAATCAATTTCTGTGATGGAAGTGCAGCGGTTGATTCAGGGTGGAGTTGCCCCCAGACCCATTGCTCTTGTTTCAACGCTTTCTGAAGATGGAACACCCAATTTATCACCATTCTCTTTCTTTAATGTCTTTGGTGCAAATCCACCGGTTGTAGCATTTTCCGCTTCCAGGAGAGGTCGGGACGCCACTTTTAAAGATACTTACAAGAATCTGATGGCAACAAAAGAATGTGTCATCAGTGCGGTTACTTTCGAAATGGTTGAACAGATTAGTCTTGCTTCAGCCGAATATGAGAGTACTGTTGATGAGTTCGTCAAATCGGGTCTCTCTAAAGTCGATTCCACTTTCGTAAGACCTTTCGGAGTGAAAGAATCCCCATTCAGAATGGAATGCAGGCTTCATCAAATGGTTAGTGTCGGTGAAGGGGGAGCAGCAGCTAACATTGCAATCTGTGAGGTGATCGGATTTCATGTGGCAGAGGATATTTTTACCAATTCTGTCATTGATCCTCAAAAAATCGATCTCGTAGCGAGGATGTCGGGGGATTACTACTGCAGGGCTTCAGGAAGTGCGATTTTCGAAGTGGAAAAACCTGTCGGTAAAAAATGTATCGGATTTGACAATCTTCCGGCATTCATGCTCAATTCGCATTCATATACCGGAAATGAACTTGGTGCATTCGCAAATTCCGAATCCATTCCTGACAACTCAGAAAACAGACAGCTCATCTTAAGCATTACCAGCAAAGAATTTCCGGGATATGAAAGAACCCCCGCTGCCTTAAACCGCTATTTCCGCAGAAATGAACTTGAGAAAGCAGTAAAGCTCCTTTTTACGAACGAAGAAATTAAAAATTATCCAAAAGAGAAACGGGTAAAGTTGCTCGAGCAGACAACAAAACTTGCTCTTCAACTAAAGAAAATCGATATTGCATGGGCACTCGCTCTTGAAGTCGAAAAACTTTAAGAGGATTTAGCATGGAACCCAAACTTCTTTGGTCACCTTCCCCTGAGCGCAGAAACAGTTCAAATCTTCAAAGGTTTATCAGTTTTGTTAATCAAAGACATGAACTCGAAATAACTGATTACCCCGGTATCTATCAATTCTCGATAGATAACATTGAGACATTTTGGGAGGATATTCTTCATTTCTCAGGACTGATTTATTCAGGCAGTTACCAAAAAATACTAAGTAACACTGAAATGCCGGGAGCCAAATGGTTTGAAGGCATTTCTCTGAATTACGCAGAAAATGTCTTTTCAAAATTGAGCGGAGAATATGCCATTACTTCGTATCGGGAGGGTTATGGTACCTTCAGGATAAAATCAACCCGCCTCAAGGAAGTATCTTTGAAGCTGGCAACGGCAATGCGACAATCGGGAATTGTTAAAGGTGACAGAGTGGCTGCATTTTCCGCAAATGTTCCTGAAGCAGTCATGGGATTATTGGCTTGCTCTTCGATTGGAGCAATCTGGAGTTCCTGCTCGCCTGATTTTGGTACTACAGCAGTAATTGACCGGTTTGGACAAATTGAACCAAAAATTCTTTTCGCATCTGAATCATATGAATACAATGGCAAACGATTTGATTGTATTGAGAAAATAAAAGAAATTGTCGCAGCAGTCCCATCAGTTGAAAAAGTCATTCTCATCCCTGCATTTCAAGATTTCGAAAGTGAATCGTTGCATCTCTGTCAATCCGTCCCGGATAATTTTATCTGGTTCGATGATTTCATCGCTGAGCAGAGCGAGATTACCGGATTCGAAAAGGTAGAGTTTTCGCATCCGCTATATATATTGTACTCTTCCGGTACCACAGGAAAGCCCAAATGCATAGTTCATGGAACCGGTGGTGCAATGCTCCAACATTATAAAGAGCTTTCGCTTCACACTGATCTTAAGGAAGGAGAGAAACTCCTTTACTTCACCACCACGGGTTGGATGATGTGGAACTGGCTTGTCAGTGGTATGCTCGCCGGAGCAGAAATTGTGCTCTTTGATGGTTCGGTGATCTA
Organism: Ignavibacteria bacterium; assembly: GCA_017302895.1. Lineage (NCBI taxonomy): Bacteria > Pseudomonadati > Ignavibacteriota > Ignavibacteria > Ignavibacteria bacterium. The sequence goes on from JAFLBV010000002.1 coordinate 112,804, forward strand.
TCCTGATGAAAAGGTGTTGTGGGAATTCGTTTCAAATGAGGAAATTAATGTCTTTGGTACGAGTCCAAAATTCCTTTCCATTAGCGAAAAGAATAAGGTAAAACCGTCTAATCTTTTTCATTACAACAAGTTAAAGACGATCCTTTCAACCGGTTCACCACTATCTGAAAATAATTATGAATGGGTTTACCAAAATGTAAAAGCTGATATTCAGTTGGCATCAATTTCGGGAGGTACGGACATTGTTTCATGTTTTATGTTGGGTTCGCCTCTGCTTCCGGTTTATTCGGGAGAAATACAATGCCGGGGACTGGGCATGAAAGTGGAAGTATTTAATGCAGAAGGGAAAAGTGTTTCGGGAGAGAAAGGAGAGTTGGTTTGTACTGCCCCATTTCCGAGTATGCCTGTTAAATTCTGGAACGATGAAGGGGATAAAAAATACAGGGATGCCTATTTCACTCATTATCCGGGAGTATGGCGGCATGGCGACTATATAATGATTAATGAAAGAGGTGGTATTGTTGTTTACGGGAGAAGTGATGCCACTTTGAATCCCGGTGGAGTAAGGATTGGAACAGCAGAGATTTACAGAATAGTTGAAGAACTGGATGAAGTTTCTGACTCAATAGTTTGTGGATTTGAGACAAAGGGAGAAATTGAAGTTTTTCTTTTTGTTGTCCTAAAACCGGGCCTGGAACTGACTCCTGAACTCACATTAAAAATCAGGAAGTCATTAAAAAGCAAAGCCTCACCAAGGCATGTACCCCACAGAATTTTCCCGGTGGCAGATATCCCGAGAACAATCTCGGGGAAAAAAGTTGAAATGGCAATCACCAAAATCCTTTCTGGTGAAGAACCGGATAACAGGGAAGCACTTGCCAATCCTGAATCACTTAGTGCTTTTGAGAAAATTAAATTAATAGTTAACAACACATAGGTGGAAGATTTTAGTATCGGAAGGAGAGGGGATTCCGATTCACGCGCCTTGTACAGATTTTCGCAAAGTGCTATAAAACTGCCTGGGGGGTGTGGCGTTTTCTTAGAGAAATATTCAAAGCGCTTGTAAAAAATTACACCGTTTTTCCTTAACTTTAATAATCAAAAAAACGGATTATTCATGCAGGATAAAGACTCAGCTTACAAGGAAATTGCTTCTCTTATTGAGAGATTTGAAGAACAGATAATATCATATAAACGCTCAGAGTATAACGAAACGCTAACAAGACGAGATTTTATTGATCCGTTTTTTAATGCTTTGGGTTGGGATATTGATAATAAACAAGGTTACGCGGAGGCATACCGAGAGGTTATCCACGAAGACAAGGTAAGGATCGGAAGTTCCACCAAAGCACCTGACTATTCATTCCGTCTTCCGGGAGGCAAAAGACTCTTTTTTGTTGAAGCCAAGAAACCAAGTGTTGTAGTTAAAGAAGAAATATTACCCGCATATCAGGTTCGCAGATACGGCTGGAGTGCAAAATTACCAATCAGCATAATCACAGATTTTGAAGAATTCTCCGTATATGACTGTACCAAAAAACCATTCCCCACAGATAAAGCTTCCGTTTCCCGAATAAAATACCTGACTTTTAGAGATTATCTCAATGAATTTGATTTCTTGTGGGATACTTTTTCAAAGGAAAAGGTCTTAAAAGGGAGTTTCGATAAATTTGTTGCTGGTACTGCTGATAAGAAAGGAACCGCAGCAGTTGATGAAGATTTCCTTCTGTCACTGGATAAATGGCGCAGTCTGCTTGCGGTCTCTATAAGCAAATTAAACAAAGATTTGGATGAAGATGAACTCAATTTCGCAGTTCAACAAACCATCGACAGATTGATTTTTCTAAGAATTGCAGAGGACAGAAACATTGAACCATATGGGAATCTTGCATTTGCTGTAAGACAAGGTGAGTATTTCCAAAATTTGTATCAAATCTTTAAAGATGCAGATGAAAAATACAACTCGGGACTTTTTGATCTGAAGAAAGATCAAATCAGTAAAAATCTGCTGATTGATAAAAAAGTTATCAAATCAATCGTTGAACAACTTTATTATCCTGAATGTCCTTATGAATTTTCGGTTCTTTCAGTTGAGATACTTGGAAGTGCTTATGAACAGTTCCTCGGCAGGCAAATAAAGATTGGGAAATTTAATAAAGCGGTAATCGAGGAGAAGCCTGAAGTCCGAAAAGCCGGCGGAGTATATTACACACCTCAATATATTGTTGACTATATAGTCGAAAACACTGTTGGCAAACTCATTCAGGATAAAACTGTTGATTTTGTTAGTAAAATAAAAGTTTTAGATCCTGCCTGCGGAAGTGGCAGTTTTCTGATCGGAGCATATCAGTATCTTCTTGACTGGCACAAAAACTATTATGGTGCAAACACCAGGTCTTTCAAAGGAGGCAAAAATTCACCCGTTACTCCCGAAGGAAATCTAACAACTTCCGAGAAAAAAAGAATACTTCTGAATAACATATTTGGAGTCGATATTGATGTTAATGCGGTAGAGGTGACAAAACTGTCTCTTCTTTTAAAATGTTTGGAAGGGGAAACCGAAGCATCAATCAAAAATCAACTCTCGCTTTTTAACGAAAGAGTGCTCCCCACACTCGATAACAATATCAAAAGTGGTAACAGCCTGATAGACACCGATTTTTACGATTCACAAATCGACTTCGGTCATGAAAGAAAGATTAAACCGTTCAACTGGCAAAAAGCATTCCCTCAAGTGTTTAACTCCAACGGAGGTTTTGATGTTGTTATTGGTAATCCTCCCTATGTAAAGATTCAAACAATTCTCGAAAGCAATCCCGGAGAGATTGTAGAGTACTTTAAAACCAGGTATGCATCTGCCTCAAAGGGGAATTATGACCTTTATGTTGTATTCACAGAACGGGCTTTTTCCTTGTTGAATAAGGAAGGTGTACTTGGGTACATCCTGCCTCATAAATTTTTCCAATCGGAATTTGGTGCCGGTCTTAGAGACCATATCTCAAAAGAAAATGCTATCGAAAGAATTGTGCATTTTGGTGCGGAACAAATATTCAAAAATGCTACGACATATACATGTCTGTTATTCCTTGGCAAGAATCAGAAAAAATCATTTGAATTCTTGGAGATAAACAAACCCGAAGTTTGGGCAGAAGACCATTCAACATTTAATTTTATCAATGTTAACCAACCTCTACCGGGTGATAAATGGAATTTTAATACATCGATAAATTCGGCGATCTTTGATAAAATGAACAAAATTCCTGATACCTTGGGTAGTATTACAAGGAAGATATTTGTTGGTTTACAAACCAGTGCGGACAAAATTTATGTTTTGGATATAATCAAAGAAGAGACGGAAACTTTCACTTGTTTTTCCAAATCTCTTGAACGGGAAGTCGTATTAGAAAAGGAAATGGTAAAGCCGTTTTTGATGGGAAAAGATGTTAAAAGATATCAAAAACCGAAACCAAGATGTGTGGTGATATTTCCTTACAATATCATTGAAGGTAAAGCTATACTGATGACAAAAGAGGAAATTAAGAAAGTCTTCCCGCTAACTTGGGAATATCTGTCAGAAAATAAAAAGGTTTTGGAAAATAGAGAAAATGGGAAAATGAAGGGGAATTCATTCTACGCTTATATTTATCCCAAAAATCTTGTAGAATTCGATACTACAAAAATTATGACTCCTTACCTGGCGTTACAACCAAACTTTACATTCGACAACGATAATTTGTATCACACAACCAAAGTGTTTAGCCTCTCATTTTCAAAAAGAAGCAAGGTTGATCCATTGTATATACTTGGATTATTAAACAGTAAATTGATGGATTTTCATATCAGATCAACGGGTACCGTTTTTCGTGGCGGTTATTTCACCTTCAATACACAGTTTATTGAAAGTTTTAGAGTGAAATTGTTGAATCAAGATCTCCCTCAAGAAAAAGTTATTCATGATCAGGTGGTACATATAGTAAAGCAGATTCTCGATTTGACTGAGCAGGTTAATCACCTTAAAATTCAATCGCAAATTGACGAGATGAAAACCAAAATAAGCTACCTCGAGGAAAAAGTTGACCGGATATTTTATGATCTTTATGAACTCACACCTGAGGAGATAAAGATAATTGAGACGAAGGCAACAAACAGCCAAGAGCCATAGCCTTAACTTTTAAAAACATGCACTAAATAATAAATTGATAGATGTTAAAAAGAAATAAATCAATCATTTTTCAAAAAGGGCGGATTTCAGATGTCTTTCAACAAGTTCACGAAAACATTAAAACTGCCATTGATAATCAAAGCGAAAGCTATATTCTAAATGTAAATGAAACCGATTACATTGACTATTTGGAAAAAATATACAGATTATCAGTTCCTGAAATTCATTTTGACCACGAATATGTAGACAGTTATGAGGCTGATATTCCAGCAGAAAATTTTCCTAGTGCCTTTTATGTAATTAAAGGGAAAAAGTATAAGAAAGACATAATCAAATTCTTTATTCCTGTTTCTGGTGACATTAACCTTTTAAACTATTTACCTGCATCCTCATTTTCATTACGAGGTGGTAACTTTGCAATTGAAGGAGTCAATTTGGTTACAGAATTCATTAATTTTTCAAACGATGCTGATGAAATTAAGCGGAATTATGAGAATGAGGTAAATGGAATTCGTTTTAACTATAATATTTTAATAAAGGATATTGAAAATTTCAATAATTCACTGCGAACAATAATTAATTCATTTTTGAGTCATAGGAAACAACAACTTTTCAACAAACACAATTTACTTTCATCCTTAGGTGTTCCTCTGAAAAATAAAGAAAATGTTCCGTCGACATTTGCTGTTCCAAAACCCCAGTTAAGAGATAAAATAATTGTTAAACCTATTGTTCGAGATAACGGATTCAAGCCTGAACCAACTTTGGACAACGACAATTATTTTAAGATATTAAAAATAATAAACGATGTGGGTAAGAATTTTGAACGTTTGCCTGGCGTTTATGAAGGTAAAGGAGAAGAAGATTTACGAGACCACATTTTATTGACTCTTGACCCAAACTTTGAATTTGGAAGTGCAAGTGGAGAGACTTTTAACAAGACAGGGAAAACGGATATTCAATTGAGATATGACAGTTCTGTCGTATTCATCGCTGAATGTAAATTTTGGAGTGGGGAGAAAAAATACATGTCAACAATTGATCAACTTTTGGGCTATTTAACTTGGCGTGATACAAAATCATCAGTAATTATTTTTGTCAAGCAAAAAGACTTCTCAGCAGTTATTGAAAAAGTAAAAAATGAAACAAGTCAACATTCAAACTTTTTATCCTTTGTAAACCAATCAGACGAGAATTGGTTTAACTACCGTTTTCATCTTAATGGCGACAGAAATAGAGAAGTAAGACTTGCTGTTCAACTTTTCCATTTACCTGACAACAAAGTATGATTAAAGCAACTAAGCAAGAGGAAATCGCAGACTTCCATTATGTAAGAGCGGAGGTTTCGTTCTATTTGACTTTGAATCTTCATCCCCCAAAACAAAGAAATTTATTTGATGTTTTAATTAAATTTAAAAGTGTCAAGGCTCATAAACTATTACAATTTCCCCCAAAATCTCTCCTGTTTGAAAGGCATTCTTAAATTGAGTATATTTGGAATTCAATTTCCATCAAATTCGAGGAACATTTAGATGTCGAAATACGATCTCGCCATACTTGGCGGAGGACCGGGCGGCTATGTCGCTGCAATTCGAGCAGGTCAGTTAGGATTAAAAACAGTAGTGATAGACAAAGACAATCTGGGCGGTATTTGTCTGAACTGGGGTTGCATACCAACAAAATCTCTCCTTAAAAACGCAGAAATCTATGATACTCTTTCAAATCACAGCGCTGATTTTGGGATCTCATTTAAGGAATTGAGTATCGACTTTTCCAAAGTGATAAAGAGAAGCCGGGATATCTCGGAGAAAATTTCTAAAAATGTTGAATTATTGATAAAAAAGAACAAGGTTGACAGGGTCAGAGGTTTTGGCAAGCTGGCATCTGCATCTTCAATTGATGTTTTCGATAATGAAGGGAAGAAGTTCCAGACAATCGAAGCTGATAAAATTATTGTGGCTACCGGCGCGAGACCAAGAATTCTCCCTTCGATTCCGGTTGACAGAAAAGACATAATAACCAGTTCCGAAGCCATGACGCTTCCCGAACTTCCTTCCAGCCTGATAGTTGTCGGAGCCGGAGCGATAGGAATCGAATTTGCTTATTTTTATTCTGTTCTTGGCACAAAAGTGACAATAATAGAGATGTTAGACAGAATCCTGCCGGTCGAAGACAGGGAAGTGTCTGACGCTCTCGCAAAAAGTTTCAAAAAAAGAGGTATCGAGATTCATACCGGAGCGGTGGTTGAATCCGCGGTACCGGGAAATGACGGTGTTAAAGTCACCATCAACAAAGACGGTAAAAAGATTGAACTGAAAGGCGATAAAGTCCTTTCCGCAATAGGAGTAACCGGAAATATCGAGGGGATCGGACTTGAAGAACTCGGTGTCGAAATATTTAAAAATCACATAAAAGTTGACAAGTCTGACTATTCAACGAACATACCCGGTGTTTATGCAATTGGCGATGTTATCGGGCCACCCTGGTTGGCTCATGTTGCGAGTGCAGAGGGAATTCGTTGTGTTGAAGTGATCAAAGGTGCACATTCAGCTCCTGTAAATTACGACAACATACCGGGTTGTACTTACTGCCAGCCGCAGGTCGCAAGCATCGGTCTTACAGAAGAAAAAGCGAAAGAACAGGGATACAAACTTAAAATTGGTAAATTCCCGTTCATGGCTTCCGGAAAGGCTTTTGCCATTGGTGAAAGAGATGGCTTTGTTAAACTGATCTTTGATGAACAGTATGGTGAATTGCTTGGTGCACATATCATCGGATCAGAAGCAACGGAAATGATCGCGGAACTTGGTATAGCCAGGGCACTCGAAGCCACATATGAAACTATTATTAAAACTGTTCATGCTCATCCAACTCTTTCCGAGTCGGTAATGGAAGCAGCCGCAATGGCAAATGGTGAGGCAATCCATATCTAAGGAATTATTTTATGCAGATCCCGGATTGACGGGTTATCAGGAGGCCTGGGATCTGCAAAAATCTCTGCATTCTCTTAGGTACGAGGGCAAAATCAAGGATACCTTCATCATGCTCGAGCATCCGCATACATATACCCTGGGTAAAACTGCCGATAAAAACAACCTCATTGGCTCTGACGAGTTTCTTCGTGACAGAGAAATCAAAGTTTTTGAGATTGACAGAGGTGGTGATATAACCTATCATGGTCCCGGGCAAATTGTGGGTTACCCCATAATCAATCTTCAGGACTGGAAACCTGACACGCATCTCTATCTCAGAACCCTTGAGCAGGTTATCATCGATGTGCTCAAAGATTACGGGATAGAATCCGGCAGAAAACCTGAATATACAGGTGTTTGGGTAGGGGAGAGCAAGATTGCTGCCATAGGAATTAAGATATCACGCTGGATTACCATGCATGGATTTGCATTCAACATAAATACAGATCTCGACCTTTTCAACGGTATCATACCGTGTGGAATAAAGGAAAAGGAAGTGACATCCTTGAAAAAATTATTGAATAAAGAAATAAATATCGGCGAAGTTAAAGCTAAACTGCTTCTGCGGTTTATGGAGCATTTTAATTTTACTGAAAAACAAGAAATTAACATCTATCAATTGGTTCAATTAAAAACTTAAAAAGGACCGAAATGGCAAAAACTGCGGTATTAGAAGAAAAACCGGTTAAAAAAACTTCACAATCGAATAACGGTAGTGAGAAAATAAACATAGACAAAAACACTCTCATTGCTGCCTACAGATATATGTATCTCGCCAGACAGATCGATAACAAAGCCATGAATTTGCTAAGACAGGGAAAAACTTTTTTTCATATCGCAGGTGCAGGTCATGAGGCTATACAGTCGGCTATCGGTTTGATACTCGATTCACGGGTAGATTGGATTTTTCCCTACTACAGAGATTTGACCCTGACTCTGATGTCAGGAATGACTCCGAAAGATTTTTTCCTTGCCTGTTTTGGAAAAGCGGATGATCCCGCTTGTGGAGGAAGGCAATTACCATGTCACTTTGGAGTGAAAAAACCTAATCTTGTTCCGACTCAATCAAGCCCTACCGGTACCCAATTCTTGCAGGCTGTCGGAACCGCTCTTGCATCCGAACGACAGGGAATCAAAAACATTTCTTATGTCAGTTCCGGCGAAGGAACCACCAGTCAGGGTGAGTTTCATGAAGCGGTAAACTGGGCTTCAAGGGAGAAACTTCCGGTTTTATTTGTAATTCAGAATAACAAATATGCCATTTCTGTGCATGTATCACAGCAGAGCGGTGGTGAGGGAAATCTTATCTCCGAAATGATGAAGGGATATGCAAACCTGAAGAGATTCCATGTGGATGGAACCAACTTTTTCGAGTCATACAGAATCGTGCAGGAAGCTGTAGATTATATCAGATCAGGAAAAGGACCGGCTCTTATAGAGGCTGATCTGGTCCGTTTGCATTCTCACTCATCATCAGATGATCATAAGAAGTACAGATCGGAAAATGAATTGAAGGAGGATCAAAAAAGAGATCCGATTTTTAGATTTGGCCATGATGTACTTGTTCAAAATATTTTTACTGAAGATGAACTTGAAATAATTCGTAAAGAAGTGGATGAATCGATCAATTCTGCGGTTGACGAAGCATTCACGGCTTCAAATCCTGATCCTGCTACTGCAATTAATCATGTTTTCGATGAAAGCGGCTTTAAGGAGTCACTGGATTATGAAAAATCGACTCCGGAAGGCAAGTCGATAGTCATGGTTGATGCCATAAATCATGCTTTACTGGAAGAGATGGAAATCAACGATAAGATCTATGTTTTTGGCGAGGATATCGCTGATGGCAAAGGCGGAGTGTTTACTGCAACAAAAGGATTATCGACTAAATACGGGAGTCGAAGAGTTTTTAACAGTCCTTTAGCTGAGGCGAGCATTGCGGGAGTGGCAACAGGCATGGCACTTGCCGGTATGAAGCCGGTGGTGGAAATCCAATTCGGTGATTACATCTGGCCCGCTTTTATGCAGTACAAAAACGAAACCGCAACATTCAGATACCGTTCAAACAATGAGTGGGCTGCCCCTTTTGTAACAAGAGTTGCTGTCGGTGGCTATATTCACGGAGGATTGTATCACAGTCAGAACATCGAAGCATTCTTCGCCCATGTTCCGGGTCTCTATATTGCATATCCTTCGAATGCAGCGGATGCAAAGGGCCTGCTTAAAACCGCAATCAGGATTAACGATCCTGTGATATTCTGTGAGCACAAAGGACTTTACAGACAGTCATTCGCCATGGCCCCCGAACCAGACGCAGAGTATTTAATTCCTTTCGGAAAGGCAAAAGTCGTCCGAGAAGGGAAAGACCTTACGGTTGTTTCATGGGGAGCCACAGTGTGGGAAGCAGTAATTGCAGCCAAAAAACTGGAAGAAGAAGGTTACAGTGTCGAGGTAATCGATATCAGAACAATCATTCCACTGGATATCGAGACAATCTACTCATCCATCAAAAAGACGGGTAAGGCGATAGTTATTCATGAAGATACACTTACAGGTGGATTTGGTGCTGAAATATCAGCCAGAATCGCTTCCGATTGTTTTGAATATCTCGATGGACCGGTAAAACGATATGCTGCAAGAGATGCACATATTCCCTACAGCCCAATTCTGGAAGATGTAATTTTACCTTCAAGAACAGGCGTTTATCAAGCAATTAAAGATTTAGCACAATACTAAAATTGAGGTTTTGAATGAAAATTGACATTGTAATGCCTAAAATGGGTGAGAGTGTTACCGAGGGAACCATCATAAAATGGTATAAAAAACCGGGTGACAGTGTAAAACGGGATGAGATAATTTTTGAAATAAGCACCGACAAAGTGGACACTGAAATACCTTCCCCTGAAGAAGGAATCCTGACAGAAGTGCTTGTTCAGGAGCAGGAAACTGTTGATGTAGGGGTTGTTGTTGCCCGGTTATCCACCGCCTCTGAAAATGCAGAATCAGCAACACCGGAAGCCACTGATGTCTCAGAAGTTGTAAAAGAGACCGGAAATCAGGCTCAATCTGCCCCGGAACCGGTTGAAACACATACACCTTTAGTTTCTTCTGACCTTGTCGATATCCCGATGCCCAAAATGGGTGAATCGGTCATGGAAGGTACCATAATAAAATGGTACAAAAAGGTCGGGGAGTCAGTCAAGAAAGATGAAACATTTTTTGAAATAAGTACCGACAAAGTTGATACCGAAGTAACTTCACCTTCAGATGGTGTGGTTATGGAAATTCTGGTGCAGGAACAGGAAACCGTTGATGTAGGCACTGTCGTTGCCAGAATCTCCGGATCCGGAAGTGCAGCGACTAAACCCGTTGCACCTGCAAGCACGGCTGTGAAAGTTGAACAAACACCTGTCGAAACCGTATCAATGCACGATATGATAGGGAAGGCAGCAATGACTGAAACCGTTCAGCCGGTTGAAGAGGCGAGCAGTGATAAGTTCTTTTCTCCTCTTGTTTTGAGCATTGCCAGAAAAGAGGGAGTATCGGTATCCGAACTCGAATCAATCAAAGGAAGCGGCATCGGTGGCAGAGTAACAAAGAATGATGTTTTTTCTTATTTGTCAAATCGCTCAGCGACTCCAAAAGCAACCCCTTCCGTGGCAGTTCCACAACCGGTTCATTCACAGCAGACTCCTGTTTATACACCGGCTCCTCAACCGGCGTATAATTTCAATGCCGGTGAGCAGGAAATTGTTCCTATGGACAACATTCGCAGAAAAATCATGCAGCATATGGTGATGAGCAGAGACACCTCTGTGCATGTGACTGAGCTTGCTGAAGTGGATATGAGCAAAATCTATAAGTTCATCCAGTCAAACAAGGACGCAACTGCCCAGAAACATGGGGTCAAACTAACCTACATGCCTTTTATTGCTCATTCTGTGATAAGAGCTTTGAGAGAGTATCCACTCGTAAATTCAAGCATTGATGGCAATAATATCGTCCAGAAGAGATTCGTAAATCTGGGTATTGCTGTTGCAGTTCAACCCAACGGTCTCATTGTTCCGAATATCAAAAATGCTCACGAAAAAAACATTATCGGACTTGCAAGCTCGATAAATGACATTGCTCTGCGGGCGCGAAATAAAAAACTCTCTCCTGATGATATAACAAACGGAACTTTCACCATAACAAATTACGGAGTATTCGGAACACTTTTCGGAACTCCGATAATAAACCAGCCTGAAGTTGCGATACTTGGGGTCGGAGCGGTCGTAAAGAGACCCGTCGTTGTCGAAGTCGATGGCATGGACACAATCGCTATTAAGCCGATGATGTATCTTACCCTGGCACACGATCACCGTCTTGTGGATGGTATGCTCGGTGGTTTGTTCCTGAAATCGGTTAAGGATTATCTCGAAAACTTTAACGAAAACATGATTTATTAAGAGAGAAGTATTGATTTGGAAAGAAAAACTATAAACAAGCATCAAAGAGATTTTGCGGAAAAAGTTCAAGATGCCAAATCCACACTTGGCAGAAGACCAGAATGGCTGAAAGTTAAACTGCCAACAGGGAAGAATTATGTTGATGTAAAAAACCTGATGAGAAACAATAAACTCAACACGGTATGTGAAGAGGCGAAATGCCCCAACCTCGCAGAATGCTGGAATCACAGGACCGCAACTTTTATGATTCTCGGTGATACATGTACCAGAAGTTGTGGATTCTGCAATATTAAAGTCGGGATGCCCAATGAACTTGATTTGGATGAACCCAGAAGAGTGGCAGAAGCAGTAAACAATTTGCAATTAAGGCATGTTGTGATTACCTCTGTAAACAGGGATGAACTGATCGATGGCGGTGCGGGTATTTTTGCAGAAACAATTCGAATTATCAGAGAAACCACTCCTGAATGCACAATCGAAATTTTGATTCCCGACTTCAAAGGCTACGAACCTGCCTTTGAAATAATTATGAAAAATCCTCCCGATATATTAAATCATAACCTCGAAACTGTCCCTTCACTTTACCATGCTGTTAGACCTCAGGCTAAATATCAAAGAAGTCTTGATCTTATCAAGTGGTTTCATGATCGAGGATTGAAGACTAAAAGCGGTATCATGGTTGGAATTGGAGAGACCAAAGAACAGGTGGTGGAACTGATGCGTGACCTCGTGAATCACAACTGCGATATTTTGACTATAGGTCAGTACTTGCAGCCAACAACGAATCATCTTCCGGTAAATCGCTTTGTCACACCCGATGAATTCGATTTTTACAAAGAAGAAGGTCTTAAAATGGGCTTCAAAATTGTGGAATCGGCCCCACTTGTTAGAAGCTCCTATCATGCTGACAAGCAGGCAAGAATGGTTACTCTGGTTAATTAACTGTTAAAGATTAGTGACAGTTTTTTTAGAATCATTATTTGACTTTATTTGAAGTCTCACTTTTATTTTTTTTTGAAATTGTATGAAGATTAAACACCTGTTAGCCCTCACAATTGTGTTCCAATTTCTGGCACTTGCACAACAAGAAATCCCGTCACTGAACGCATTTAGAAAAGACGATAATTCAAAATACACATCAATCGGAAATTTTGGCATAACCATAACAAATTTTGGTACTTATGGCCATGGTTTCGCTCTTTGGCCACAACAGCCATCAGGTGAGTATCCAAAGGGAAGCGGTATTGAACACATATTTGACGGTGGTCTTTATGTTGGAGGGTTTATCAGCAATGATTCCCTGGGATCGGGTAAAGTTGGTCCTTTCGTAACCACCGGTGCAGTTGATGCTGCTTCAGTTTCCGCAAGGGGAGGTGGATTTGAATTTACGAATGCAAAAGAATCCAGAGTGGTGGAAAGATCCTCCCTTCTAACCTCACGGTACTACAAACCTGAAGCCGTTTCACATCAGGATTTTGTAATGGACTTTTCTGATACAAATCTCGTGTGGGAAAATGGAGAACCAATTCAGGAACATACACCCCTGGGTATTGGTGTACATCTTGAAACCTACGCCTGGAACTTTCCCTTCGCTGATTTCTTCGTTATCTTCAATTATACAATCAAAAATGTAAGCAACAAATATCTGGACAGCGTTTATGTCGGAATGTGGACAGATGCTGTCGTGAGAAACACTAAAATTACATCGCCCGGTGGATCGGCATTCTTCAACAAAGGTGGCAACGGGTTCATGGATTCCATAAATATAGCTTATGAATTCGATGCAACCGGTGACATTGGGTTTACGGACAGCTATTTGGGTATTCAATTTTTAGGTTCAGATACTCGCCACGACAGCGTAAATTATGTGAACTGGCAATTTAGAAATACTGCTGACCCGCTTTTCTTTGCTCCTCAAACAGATCAGGAACGATATGTAAAAATGCAGGGCTTTTTTGGCGGGAATGCCCGTTACAATGCCGGCGTTACACCTCAAACACTCAGAGTTCCTTCAAACAGATCTATACTGTTGTCTGCGGGAAGTTTTAAAAAACTTGCTCCGGGTGATTCCGTAAATGTCGTTTTTGCCATGGTGGCTGCCAAAAAGTTTGGTGATCAGCTTGCATCACTCGACAGTGATGAACAAAGAAAAAATCTTGTTATTAATGCGGACTGGGCAATGAGGGCTTACAGCGGGGAAGATAAAAACAGAAATGGTGTTCTCGATCCGGGTGAAGACCTCGATGGTGACGGTAAAATTACCCGTTACATCCTTCCGGCTCCTCCCGTGTCTCCAAAGGTAGTGGCAATCCCACAAAGTAATAAAGTGACCCTCTACTGGGATAAAACTTCAGAACAGAGTATCGACCCAATCTCCGGAAACAAAGATTTCGAAGGATACAGAATTTATCGCTCTAACGCAGGTTTTGATTTTCAAAATAACGCGACCGAAGCTCAGGCTCTCGTTAAAATGGCAGAATTCGATTCAACCGGTAACGATCTCTTCTTTAATACGGGATTCAGTCGTATAAGACTCGATCAACCCGTCAAATTTGAAGATGACAATACAGAATACTGGTACAAATTTGAGATTGATAACCTTCTTAACGGATGGCAATACCTGTTCAATGTCTCCTCATTTGATAAAGGTGATCCGGTTAACAGAATTGAAAGTCTTGAATCAAGCTACCTTTTTAATGTTCACAGAGTCATTCCGGGCACTACACCAACATCAAAAGAGGATGTTGAAATTGGTGTTTATCCAAACCCGTATTACGGAAACGCATACTGGGATGGTCCTTTCGAAAGATTGAGAAAAATTTATTTTTATAATTTGCCCGCAAGAGCAGAAATTGTCATCTACACTCTTGCAGGAGATATTATCAAGAAAATGGATCATGACGGAAACAGCAATGGTGACGATCTAAGATGGTTTCAGAACTTTTCACCCGGTGGAACACAAACCATGTCGGGTGGCGAACACGCATGGGATCTAATCTCTGACGGGGATCAGGCAGTTGCTACCGGTTTGTATCTTTTCTCCGTAAAAGATCTTGATACAGGTAAAATTAAAACAGGCAAGTTTTTAGTTATCAAATAAAAGGAATACATATGAAAAGATATCTTTTTCTTTTCGTTTTCATACTCGCCGGATATAGCTTCAGTCAGCCATATCCTTTGAGAACAATTCAGGAAATTACAACAACTCCTGATTCATTATTATCACCAGGGACAGAGTATTCTCCTTTCATAGGGGATACCGTAAGACTCAGAGGTTTGATTACGGTAAAACCGGTTGTTGATCCCTCAACTGACCGTAGAAGAGTTATTGCTGCCGGTGGACGCTGGTATGCATATGTACAGGATCCTAACGGACTCCCATTTGGCGGTATATCAATTATACAAAATGATACTACCGGAGTAAACCAGAACTCAGGGTTCGACCTTGTGGATACTGCCCAGGTTTGGGAATTTACTGCTGTTCTTTCGGTATTTTCCGGAAACACAGTTCAGGCAAACCTGCTCGTGAATCCCCCGACTCCGGTTGAGTTTATCTCCCAGGCAACAAAAAGACCTGATCCAATCGAACTGCCAATGACAACTTTTATGGAAAACGGAGTCCTTAAAGGTGAAGGCGAAAAATATGAGGGTATGTATGTCATTATCAGAAATGTTTTGACAAGTGACAGAAACAACTCTTCAGGCGTTTTTCGTTTCAATGACGGTAATGGTAATTTCATGGAAATGTATGATCAGTCGGGTTATTTTACAAAAAGAGCTCACCGTCTTACGGGTCTAACTGATTACGATGCTCCTGCAGATGGAACATTCCTTGAGTATATAAGAGGTGTCGTCCACACAAGAGCTACCGGATATTATATCGTTCCGCTTTACCCCGGTGACATAAAGGTTGGAGCAACTCCTCCGAGTATTTCGAATATTGCAAGAAACAACGCTTTTGTTGCAAGAAATGTACCCGTTGAAGTATCAGCCAGAATAGTGGATCTTGATGGAAGAATCACTTCCGGAAAACTCTTTTACAGAGTTAACATGGGTTCGTACAACGAACTCGCCCTCGTTCGTGGAACCGCAGACACAAACACATTTTCAGCTACAATTCCCGGTGTTGATGCAGACTCCGCAGTTGTCGACTATTTCTTCTGGGCACAGGATAATGAAAACAGAATAACCTTGAATCCTGCTGACACTACAAGAAACAGATGGTTTTACCCGGTTCTTAACAGACCTCTGACAATACAGGATGTCCAGTACAGTCCATATGGCTCCGGTTTCAGTGCTGTCAACAATTACAGAGTTACCGTTAGTGGTGTTGTTACCGCTGATACATCTGATATTCCGGGATTCGGAAGCACAGCTCTCAGGGTTTATATCCAGAACGGGTCCACCCCATGGTCAGGTATCTGGGTTAAAGGTTTTGATGCTCTCAACTTGAAGAGGGGAGACCTCGTAACTGTAAGTGGCAAAGTTGTTGAAGATTTTAATGTTACCTGTCTCGATTCAGTAACAGCTATCGTAGTCAATTCAACAAACAATCCAACCCCTGAGCCGATTGTTGTAACAACAGGAACAATTGGAGCAAAAGCAGGCGGTGTTGTTGATGCTGAAAAATACGAAAGTGTTTTGATCAAATATACCAATCCTGTAATCACCAGAACTAACGCTGATCTCACAGGTAATTTCGGTGAAATGCTTGTTGATGACAATTCAGGTGGTACAAGAGTTGAACTCCAGGATGGAAATCATCAGTATCACAATAACTGGGAACCAAATCTTTCCGGTATCCAAGTGGATTCTCTCGCAAGATTCAGTTCTTTGACCGGTGTATTGTATTTCTCATTTTCGAATTACAAACTCACACCAAGAAAAGATGCTGATTTCGTAGGATACACTACTGACATCAAAGATAATCTGACTCCTGCTGAATTTTCACTCAGCCAGAATTATCCTAATCCTTTCAATCCTTCGACAGCTATTGAATTCAGTCTGCCAAAAGGTGAGAATGTAAAACTGGAGATTTTTGATGTTCTTGGAAGAAGTGTTCAGACAATAATTAATGAATACAAAGAAGCCGGAAACTACAAAGTATATTTCAATGCTTCCGCTCTTCCTTCAGGAATGTATATCTACAGAATTGACGCAGGAGCAAAATCCTCCGTCAAAAAAATGATCTTAATGAAATAAATTTCTCAATCATTGGGAGGTCCGGTTCAAGGACCTCCCCTGGATTTTTTGTATGAAGCTCAATAAAAAAATACTGATTACCGTATTTTCCGTTTTTACACTGTTTGGTTTGTCGTCATGTACTGACACTGCGACCGGCGTACTGATAGGAAACAAGCCACCTGACACCCATATCTTTCTGTATCCTGATTCAACAGTATCGCAGCAACCAAGCAAGTTGACTGTAAACTGGTGGGGCGATGATCCGGATGGACTGGTTGTGGGTTACTACATAAGCTGGGACGAAAAAAACTGGTCATTTACCACGCGTAACGACAGTACTTTCGCTCTTCAGATTGGTGCAGCAGATACTTCCTATTTTTTCCAGGTTAGTTCTGTTGATAATTCCGGCAACGGAGTTTACGATAACAGTGTTGTTCAAAATGGGATCAATTACGGTCCTGAACCATTTATTGATGCTAATGCAAACGGGAAGTACGATGCCGGAGAAAAGTTTTTCGACATCGGGATAATTGACCCTACTCCCGCAAGACTTAAATTTCCTATAAAAAACACCCCACCCCAGATATCGTGGGATACACTTACTGTAATGCCTACAATATCATTGCCAGTCATGACATTTAAGTGGAAAGCCTCTGATCTTGATGGTGATGAGTCGATCCAGAAAATTAACATTGTTTTGAATGATACAACGAATCAGGCTAACTTTGTTGAACTCCGCGGTAATACCAGACTCGTAACTCTTCGGGTTAAAGATTTTGTTTCTGCTAATCCCGAAACTGAAATTTTGATTGACGGAGCTGAATTCAACATCTTCCCCCAAAAACTTAAGGGGATTGTGTTGAATGGCTTCAACAAGGTTTTTGTTCAGGCAGTTGATATTTCGGGTGCTAAAACACCATTCATCGAAATGCCGGGACCCAACAAGACATGGTTCGTTAGAAAACCTGTTGGAAAGATGTTGCTCATTGACGATTATGTAACAAACGATGACGTAACTGCATTTTATACCGGTCAGTTGAACACTGTCAGGGGTGGAGCTCTCGCAGGAAAGTTCGATACTTTGAATATAGCAGGTAAACAGATCCCGTTCTTTAGCTACAATTTTTTCCTGACAATCAAACTTTATGATTGTGTGGTTTGGTACGCTGATAACAATCCTTCCATACAGGCTGCACAAAATGTAGTGGACAAGTATCTTGCAAATGGCGGAAAAATGTTTATCTCCATGCAGTTTCCCAGAAATCCGGCTCCGGATATCCTTGCGCTGAGTGAGTTTTTACCTGTTGACTCAATTTCAAATCTTGTCACTGTTCTAACAAGTGGTTTGGAGTTTGTAGTGGATCTCTCGAATCCGGCAAATGCGGGATACCCGATACTTAAAACTTCTTCTTCCATACTTGGTAATTTTGGACTTTTTGTCAATCCAACCCTGGCAAGACAAATCTACAGATCATCCGGGACACAATTGCCGGGAAGTGCAGGATTTATAAATGGTAATAAAAATCTCTTTTTTATGGGACTTCCTCTTAACAAGTTAAATGGCAATTCCAATGCCGGTCAGCTCTTTGAAAAAGTTCTTTTCGATGAATTTGGACTAAATTTATGAACAGTGGAACAAGCATGATAAAACTGATACCCGTTTTTCTTCTGTTATTTACACTTTCGACATTTGCACAAAATGGCAGCATAGGTGGAAAAATAATTGATAAACGAACCGAAACTCCACTACCCGGTGTGAATGTGATACTCAAGGGTACTTACTTTGGTGCCGCATCTGATGTAAATGGCGGCTTTATGATAAAAAATGTTCCTCCCGGTTCATATAATGTTGAAGTTTCTTTTATCGGATATAAAACTACACAGATAACCGGAATAAAAGTTACCGCAAACACCAAGACTACTGTGGATGTGAAGCTCGAAGAGACCTCATTGACACTTACGCAGGATGTCGTAATTATCGGTGACAAGCCCTTGATGGATGTTGAAGAAACTCAGAGCAAGAAAACCATTTCCAGTGAAGACATTGAACTTGCTGTCGTTGAAAATGTCACTGACATCATTGCTCAACAGGCCGGTGTGGTTTCAAATGATAATTCTCTGCATATCAGAGGCGGACGCTCATATGAAAATGCCTTTCTGCTCGACGGTGTTTCCGTACAGGATCCACTTGCAGGAACAGGCTTCGGACTCCAGATCAGTGCTAATTCGCTGGAAGAAGTTGAAGTTATTACAGGCGGTTTTAATGCCGAGTTTGGTCAGGCAACCTCAGGTATTGTTAATGTGAAGACCAAAGAGGGAAGTGTCAAAAGATTTAATGGCTACATATCCTACAAAACTGACAATCTTGCCGACAAATCAAATCCGCATGTATTTAATATCGATATTTTTGAAATAAGCCTTTCGGGACCTGAACCGATTACAAAATATTTACTCCCTGCTCTTGGAATTGAATTTCCGGGTGAAATTTCATTTTTTACCAATCTTTATGTGGGTCTCTCTGACGGTATAACCCAGGGCTATTTCAAACCTAAAACTGCACCACTAAATTCAAGTACATTCTTCGGAACGAGGTTTGCTCCTAAAATGGAAAACAGTTGGTATGGTTTAGGTAAGGTGACATATAAGGTTACTCCAACTTTCAAAATATCCTATTCATATAATCAATCTGTTTCCATTAATCAGAATTCGCAGTCACTGCAATCGAACCTCGAGTATGTGGAACCCAGCCCCGGTTATCAGTATGAATTCCAGAATATTTTGGAAAATGCAAATGTTTTCACTCATAAAAACATTTACAACACATTAGGTTTGACACATACACTGAATACCAAAACATTCTATGAAATCAAGTTTAGCAAGTTTCTCACCAATTTGAGAACTGACGCCAATGGAAGGGACTGGACCCAGTATCGTCAGCCAAAAGATATACCAAACTTTCCGGTAGAGTACTATAATCTTGGAAGAGATACAATCGGTGTAATACCCGGTGATGGATTTTGGGATGTAGGTAATCCCTATACCTGGCATGATCACTATCTGGATGAGTTCTCAATCACAGGTGACCTGACCAGCTTTTTCGACGAGAAAAACAAATTCAAAGCAGGTTTTAAACTCCAGTTTCAGGAGATGCAGGTTGTCGACATCTATCAGCCATGGGTTGGAACACTTGGTTTAAACAATGATATTTACAAAGTTCACCCCATGATCGGTTCAATTTACGCACAGGATAATGTCAATTTTGGTGGTATGATCCTTAATTTCGGTTTGAGACTCGATTTCTGGTTCCCCGGTAAGTATGTCGACGATGCCGTTGCAAATCCTGATGTTGTTACTATTCCTGATCAGGTAAGACAAAATTACCGCGACGACAGTTTCAAGTTTTTTGGTGACAGGTATTTCAAGGCAAGACTAAGTCCTCGTTTGGGTATTTCGCATCCAATCACAAATTCACAGACCTTGTTTTTCTCATATGGACATTTTAGTAAATGGCCAAAGCCTCAGTTTGTTTATGCAAAACTTGATCCATATAATTCTCAGTCTTCCTTCCAGAAATTTGGTAACCCGAATCTGAAACCCGAAACCACAGTGGCTTACGAACTTGGGGTAAAGACACAGTTCACTGATGACGATGTACTCACTGTTACTGCGTACTACAAAGATATTTTTGACTATATAAATACAAGAACTGCCAGAATTTCAAGTCCAAGGTTTGCATCCCAGAGATTTACTACCTATGTGAATGCCGATTATGCACGCTCGAGAGGTTTGGAGTTTGAATATCAGAAGAGAATAGGGAAGTGGTTCAGAGGAAGTGCAGTATTTTCATATTCTGAAGTGACGGGTAAAAGTTCTTCTGCTGATGAAGGCATCCTGATCGCACAGGGAACACTCGAGGAGTCGATAAAAGAACAATATGCTCCTTGGGACAGGCCCATCACTGCAACTCTGAGTGCAAACTTTTTTGTGGCGCCGGGCGAACCGCTCTTCGATTTTGGTGAAGGAATTCTTGATGACTATAACTTTAATGTTAGATTCTTTTTCCAGTCAGGAAAAAGATACACTCCGGCAGTTTTCACCGGAAGTTACGAAGCTGACGGAAGACCTCAGTACGAAACAGTTCGTGGCGAAAGATATACAATGATCGCCGATAACTGGTTTTATATCGATATGAATTTTGAGAAATATGTAAAAATCGGTTCTTTTAGATTCAGTGTATTTCTTGAAGTAAACAACATTTTGGATACAAAAAACTCGGCAATTATAAATCCTGCTACAGGCAAAGCCTACGAAGCAGGTGATCCGACTCCAGGTACATGGAATGACCCTCTTTATCCTGACCTTCAGGCACCGTTGAATCCTTATCCGTTCAACCCAGCCAGATATTTAACAAGACGCAACATTAAACTCGGTGTAAGCTTTAAGTTTTAAAATGAAAAAAACACTATTACTCATAACAATTCTCTTAATTGGCGAGTCATTCGGACAGCTCTTCCCCGTTTTAGGCGGTCAAAGAGCAGGTATCTCGACAGCTCAATTTTTAAAGATCGGTGTCGGCGGACGAGCCTCAGCTATGGGAGACGCTTTCGTTGCAGTAGGTAATGATGCATCCGCACTCTACTGGAATCCTGCGGCACTGGTTCAGTTCAATGATAACCAGGTCATGTTTTCACACAATAGCTGGCTTGTAGGGGTCAAGCATAACTTCGCCGGGGCAGTCTATCACATAACCGGTGATGACGCCATCGGAGTCTCACTTACCTCACTTTCCGCCGGAGACATGAAGGTTACCACCGAGTTTGCTCCTATGGGAACAGGTGCCTATTTTACATTTTCCGATTTGGCAATATCTCTTAGTTACGCCAGAAAAATGACCGATAAGTTTAGTTTTGGTGCAACAGTCAAGTATATGGAAGAGACTTTGGACAAATTGAAAATGCGTGGTGTGCTGGTTGATCTTGGAACTTATTACTGGACCGGGCTTGGCTCATCCAGATTTGCGGTTTCTTTTTCCAATTTTGGAAGTCAGCTTGCTCCGAGCGGGGATGTTACTCTGTCGGGTAACATAACCAAATCAACCTGGCAGGAGTTTTCTCCTCCAACCATGTTCAGGCTCGGATTTGCATTTGAGCCCTACGAAACGGAGCAACACAGAGTGACAACAAGTATACAATTGAATCATCCTAACGATAACAGCGAAAATTTATCTTTGGGTGCAGAATATTCCTTCAAGGAGCCCTCAACCGGATTTTCCTTACTCTTAAGAGGCGGATACAAGATAAATGTTGAGGAACAGAATTACAGTTTCGGAGCCGGTTTGAATCTCCCTATTTCGATGGCAAAATTTACCTTTGATTATGCCTATGTAAATTTTGACCGTCTCGGTGCAGTTCACAGACTTTCCATCATTTTGGGGTTGTAAGATGAAGAAAATACTTTTTGTAAACCTCTTGTTACTATTTCTTTTCGCCGGATGCGGAGAAAAGCTTGACCTCGGAATATTTGATTCCGGAAAAACAGGCGGAAATGTTTCCGGTGATACTGTCTATATTAAAATTACCCCTGACTGGACCGGATTCAATGCACCTACCGACATTATAATCGGAAAAGACTATTTTATTTATGTGACCGACACAGATAACAATCGTGTGGTTATGCTCAATTTGAACGGTGATGTGCTCAGCACTCTGACGCTTCCGAAACCATTGAAGATTGAACAGGATTACCAGCTTAATCTGATTGTTATTGCAAAACTGGATACTGTTTTGGATGGAGTTAATCGTTCAATTGATGCGGTATACAAAATTAATATGGTGGCTGGAGGTCATAATCTCGGATCTGCACCCGTAACAAGATTGTTACCCCGTCCGGGCAGTGGCATCTCTTCTTCTGATCTCAGAGTTTCATACACAGGTATTTCCGTATTCTATCACAACTGGTTCTATATATCGAGAAGAGGGCCAAACAATACCAGTGTTGTTGATCCCGATAACTCAATTTTATCCTTCCAAAAATCAGTTTCAGGTAAAGATACTCTGATTGGAAGACTTCCGGCGATTGATCCTAACGGAACGGGTATTCTTTCTGCAAACGGAATATCATCCCTCATAGCTTTTGATAAAAGAAATATCGATTTTATATTAACCCTGACCGGAGAGAACAGTTTCCGTGTGCAGTGGCTGACTTATGTAGTCAGTTCTCTTGGTGAACAATACGAGTTGAAACTTTCTCCTCAAGGTGGTTCGGATCTGATGCAGATCAATAAATTTACGGCACCGTCTGATGTGGCAATTGACAGATCCGGGAACATGTATGTGGCAGATACCGGAAAGGACTCCATTTACAGATTCAATTCCTTTGGCGGTATTTTGCAAAAGGTGGGAGGTCCCCAGAATTTTGCATCACCGGCAGGAGTGGCACATTATGATCGTATTCTTTATGTTGTAGATAAACCCGGTAACAGAATTGTCAGATTCAGGTTATCCACAGACAATTAGGGTGAATTTTATTTTTATCTTTTGCTGAGCTGTTAACGCCGGATTGAAAAAGATTAAAAAAAATAGTAAATTTGTAATTCGGATTTTAAAAAATAAGGAAAAAAATGGCGCTTCAAGGCAAAATTATACAGGTAATTGGTCCTGTAGTTGATATCCAGTTTGAGAACAACCATCTTCCTGGAATCTTAAACGCAGTAAAAATACCCCGTGAAAACGGCGAAGAGTTGATTGTAGAAGTTCAGCAGCACCTTGGAGAAGATAAAGTAAGAGCTGTGGCAATGGACACGACTGACGGACTTGTTCGTGGTATGATCTGTTATGACACCGGCAAACCGATCATGGTGCCTGTCGGACCAAACACTCTTGGAAGATTGATTAATGTAATCGGTCAGCCAATTGATGGTAAAGGTCCACTTGAAACTGATACATATTATCCAATCCACAGACCTGCTCCTGAATTCAAGACTCTCTCCACCAGTACTGAAATGCTCGAGACCGGAATCAAGGTTATCGATTTGCTTGAACCCTATTCAAAAGGCGGTAAGACCGGTTTATTCGGTGGTGCCGGGGTTGGAAAAACCGTTGTAATCCTTGAACTTATTAACAATATTGCCACGCACCACGGCGGTTACTCGGTATTTGCCGGTGTGGGTGAAAGAACAAGAGAAGGTAACGATCTTTATCTCGAGATGAGTGAATCAGGCGTTATCAACAAAACCGGGCTTGTATTCGGTCAGATGAACGAACCACCCGGAGCCCGTCTTCGCGTTGGTCTTACAGGTCTTGCTCTTGCAGAGTATTTCCGTGATGAAGAAGGAAAAGATGTACTCCTGTTCATCGATAACATTTTCCGGTTTACACAGGCTGGATCGGAAGTATCGGCACTTCTCGGCAGAATGCCTTCGGCGGTTGGATATCAGCCTTCACTTGCGACCGAGATGGGTGCTCTTCAGGAAAGAATTACTTCTACAGATAAAGGGTCAATTACATCAGTTCAGGCAATCTATGTGCCTGCAGATGACTTGACTGATCCTGCCCCAGCAGCAGCATTTTCTCACCTTGATGCGACCACTGTATTAAGTCGTCAGATTTCCGAATTGGGTATTTATCCTGCAGTTGATCCTCTTGACTCAACTTCCAGAATTCTCACTCCTGAAATCATCGGTGATGAACATTATGCAACGGCAAAGAGAGTGAAGGAAGTTTTACAGCAGTACAAGGATCTTCAGGATATCATCAACATTCTTGGTATGGATGAATTGTCTGACGAGGACAAGATTGTTGTAAGAAGAGCCCGCCGTATTCAGAGATTCCTTAGCCAGCCGTTCCATGTCGCTGAACAGTTTACCGGTATAAAAGGTAAATATGTTGAATTGAAGGATACCATCGCCGGATTTAAGGCAATTCTTGAAGGTGAATGTGATGATCTTCCTGAGCAGGCATTTATGTATGTTGGTAAGATCGAAGAAGCATTTGAAAAAGCTAAAGAGTTGAGCCAGTAATGAAAGAGTTCTATCTGGAGGTCTTGACGCCGTCGAAGAAGGCTTACGAAGGGGATGTCCTTTCGGTAACGCTTCCCGGTTCGGCAGGTGAATTTCAGATTCTTTTCAATCATGCCCCAATTATAAGTACTTTGGAAGTTGGACGGATGAAAATCAGAACTGCAGCCGGTGAAGAAACAGTGTACGCTGTCTCCAACGGAGTTGCAGAAGTCTTAAAAAATAAAGTGCTTATTCTGGTGAGATCAGTAGAGAATGTAGCTGATATCGACATTGAGAGAGCTGAAAAAGCTGCGGAAAGAGCGAGAAAACGATTAGGTGATAAAGCCGATCCTGATATCGATTTTACCCGTGCAGAAGCCGCTTTGGAGCGGGCTCTCAACAGGCTTAAACTGAAGGCAACACTATAAAATTAAAAATCCCGGCACAAACCGGGATTTTTTTTTTAATTCAGGTATCCGTCATTTTGCATGATTTGTCGCATGCTCTCTTTTTCATCCAGCTCAATCGCAAGTTTCTTAAGGTGTTCAATCAGAAAGTAGATTCTTTCCCCCTCATTTTGCAGCGTTATCAATGATTGTTGTTGTTCGAGAGTCAGACCGGCTTTTTCTGCAATTTTGAAAGATTTAAATTTGCATTCATTCAGATTAAGGAAAAAGTTGTCTCCCGGATCATATTTGGCTTTCTCAAGCACAATATTGAATGCGGCTATCATTTCTTCTTCCAACTCGCTATAAGTGCCCGTAATCATATCTTCATACTTGTCAACTTCTGCTTCGAAATATCCGATAATATTTTCACGCATTGTTTTTAGTATGAACCGTTCTTCACCGCGAATCACTATGTCGAAACTGCCGTCAGGATAATTTTTTGTGATCGATTCAACTTTGACCTTTGTGCCAATTCTGCCAAGGGTTTTGTTCTCATATACAATTATACCAAAGGGTTCACCCAGCTTAATTGCATACTTAACCATGTTTTTATACCTCTCTTCAAAGATGTGAAGAGGATATTTTGAACCCGGGTAGACCACGAGAGAAAGGGGAAAAATCGGTAGCATTATATTCAGGATTTAAGTGAGTCCCGGCTTTGACACCGGGACTGAAATTTTATTATTTTGCCTCGGAGAATCGTTTTGCAACTTCATCCCAATTCACAACATTCCACCAGTTGCCGACATATTCATTTCTTCTGTTTTGATATTTCAGATAATAAGCATGTTCCCAAACATCAAGACCGAGAATTGGTGTACCTTTTACATCTGCTACATCCATTAGCGGGTTGTCCTGATTTGGAGTGGACGAGATCACTAGTTTACCACCGGCCACGACCAGCCATGCCCAGCCTGATCCAAATCGTGTCATTGCGGCATTGTTAAATTTCTCTTTCATTTCATCTACTGAATTGAAAGTGGAATTTATTGCCTCAAGAAGAGCACCTGAAGGGGTTCCGCCACCCTGTTTCATAATGTTCCAGAACAAGGTATGATTGAAATGTCCACCACCATTATTTCTAACGGCAACCGGATATTTGGATATCGAGCTCATCAAGGCTTCAAGGCTTTTACCTTCCATCTCGGTTCCTTCAACGGCTTTGTTTAAATTTGTAACATAAGCCTGATGATGTTTTGTATGATGTATTTCCATGGTCATTTTGTCGATGACGGGTTCAAGAGCATCATACGAATATGGAAGTTTTGGTAATTCAAATTTTGACATTGTGTTTTTACTCCTCGTATCTGAGTTTAAATGATTAATCTTTTCAATTGTGCTTGATATTGGTTTTACCGTTGCTGCAGCCGAAAGGACTCCGAGTGCAGAAAGAAAATTTCTTCTTTTCATTTACACACCAAATGACTGGCCACAGCCACAGGTCTTGGAGGCATTTGGATTGTCAAAAGTAAAGCCTTTGCCGTTAAGTCCGTCGGAAAAGTCGAGTTCTGTCCCCATCAAATAAAACAAACTTTTTGGGTCAACAAATAACCTCACACCTTTCTGCTCAATTACAGTGTCCACTTCTTTTGGACCATTATCGAAATTCATTGTGTAAGACATTCCGGAACAACCGCCGCCTTTCACTCCAACTCTTAAGCCACTTCCTTCCGGAATTGAATTTTCCTGCATAATCTTAAGAATTTGTGCAGCAGCTTTGTCAGAAATAGTTATTTCACTTGATGTAAGGGTATCATTCATGTTTCGACCTCTTGTTTATTTGGATTCTCCGGCTGTCTCAGCGGGTACCGGGATAACTGTTGAAAATTCGGGATAATTTAACATCCAGGTAAGGGGACTCATATAAACGAGTATTCCGTTTCCTTCAAGGTGTTTAATAAAATCCTTTGTAGTCTGAATTAAAAGCTTGTTTGACAATTCGATGTTTCTCGAATTCAGGTAATATTTAATCGAATATTCGAGATCCCTGTAAAATACATTTGATTTGTGAAAAACAGGAAACCTGAATTTGAAAAAATTAAGAAATTTTTCCTGTTCACTTGTCAGAAGGTTAAAAGCATTATTCATTTTTTTCTCTTTGATTTTATGTAGTTACTTATTGCGACTGCTGCCACTTGAATCTCGTCCAATGTGTTCATAAAACTGAAGCCGAATCTTGCAGTGGAGGCTATTTCCTCGTCATTTAATCCGATGGCTCTAAGAACATGGCTTCGCGATCCGTTGTCGGAAGAGCAGGCAGCACCAGTGGAAAACATGATATGACTTAAATCATTCAACATATCACCGGCACTAATTCCCGGAAATTGCAGGCTTAAATTGTTAAACAGTCTGTCTTTACTGCCGTTAACCAGGAAATTGACATCGAGAGTACCCAAAAAGCTGCAAAAACTGTTTCGAAGTTCAGTTAATTCACTTTCTTCCCGTTTCTTTTTGCTATCCATCAGGGACAATGCTTTACTTAATCCAACAGTCAAAGGGGTGTTTAAAGTTCCTGGTGAAAGTCCGTTTTCCTGACCGCCGCCGAAGAGCAGGGGATTGATTTTGATCCTCTTCGAGCTTCTGTTTATTGCAAGGTAGCCAATGCCCTTCGGTCCGTGAATTTTATGTGCCCCGCCCGAAAGCAGGTCAACATTTAATTGCTTCATGTTTAATTCATATCTGCCGGCGTACTGGGTAACATCGGAATGGAAGATTACATCATGGTTTTTGCAGATACCACCAATTACAGCTAAATCCTGTAATGTGCCTATCTCATTATTCGCTGCCATTATCGAGACGAGAAGTGTATCCTTCCTGATTGCTTTCGCTAATTGATCCGGATCAACCTTACCGGTATGGTCAACATCAAGAATTGTAATATCGAACCCAATTGACTGAAGGTGCGAGAAGGTGCCCATAACAGCAGGATGTTCAGTAGCCTGAGTGATAAGATGCTTTTTAGCAGGATAATTACCGTACGCCTGTCCTGCAATTGCAAGGTTTATGGAAGCAGTTGCAGATGATGTAAAATAGAGATCACCGTCGGGGATATTGAAGAGTGATTTGATATTAAGTCTTGCTGCTTCAATGGCTGCTGAGGCTTTTATTCCGTAGTGGTGGGACGAAGAAGGGTTACCATACACTTCTGAGAAGTAAGGCAACATCTCTCTTAGTACTGTCGGATCGACCGGTGTTGTTGCGTTGTTATCGAGGTAGATAAACTTTTGTATTTTCATCTACCTCGAAAATATCTAAAATCCGGCTATTTTCAAAGTCGCTCGAGCCAAATCAACGACAGGGGAGAAATAAATACCCAGAATGAGTATTGGCAGTCCAAGCGCCAGAAGTACTGCCTTGTTTCCCAGAGAGAGGACAGGAAGTATGTCAGAATTTGGGGATTTCTCAAAATACATTGTTTTGAGGACTCTAAAATAATAGAATACCGCGATTACTGTGTTAAATATGGCAGCGAAGGCAACGAGATACAGTTTAGCCTCCATCAACGCTGTGAAGACATAAAACTTAGCCCAGAAACCTGCAGTAGGTGGAAGTCCGGCAAGTGAGACCATGAAAATTACCAGCATCACTGATAGAAATGGCAGTTTGTAACCCAATCCCTTGTAATCTCTGATATCTTCAGAATTGATCCTGCTTTTTATCAACAAGACGATCAAAAAAGCACCAAAGTTCATAAGAGAGTAAATTGTGAGGTAAGAACCTATTGCAATCATTCCGGTTTCGTTGTGAGCTGCCAAAGCTGCTACAATAAAGCCAATGTGCCCGATGCTGGAATATGCAAGGAGTCTTTTAATGTTGTTCTGAAAAACGGCTGTCAGATTACCGACGGTCATTGTAATTATTGAGAGGAAGACCAGTATTGAATTAATACTAAATCCCATTCCTGCCAACTCTGTGTTTTCCAGTTCGGGAGCGAACGACGCAACCACATATCTGACAAAAACTGCCACACCCGCGATTTTGGAAGAAACGGAGAGAAATGCAGTTATTGAAACAGGTGAACCCTCGAAAACATCAGGAGCCCAGAAATGGAAAGGAACCATGGAAATCTTATATCCAAAACCGCCGATTATGAATATACTCGACAAAATGGTCAGAACTCCATTAGGCATTGCATTTCCGATGCCCTTCAGTGCATCGAAGGAGGTTGAACCAACACCAAGATAAAGTAATGAGATACCGAATAGCATTACACCAGAGGCAACAGATCCAAAAAGGAGATACTTAAGCGAAGCTTCACTGCTTCTGTTATCTCTTTTCAGGAAGCCGGCAGCAACATAAGAGGGAAGTGACAATACTTCCAAAGCTACATAGACTGCGATCAAATCACTTGCCGAGGCAAGGAGAAGCATGCCCAGTACCATTGAATAGAAAAGGATATAAAATTCGCCTCTGCGGCTCTTATATTCGTTTATCTCGTTGTCATGCCTGAAAAAGTAGAGAATTACAAATGAGGAGGCAAGTATCAAAAATTTGAAGATAAATGCGAATCCGTCATTCACAAAAATCGCATTCGGGTCCAAAATCTTTTCGGTACCAAAAAGGCTGCCGGAGAAGAAAATGGTAACGAGGAGTGCCAGGAGCAGTCCTGTCATCGCAACCAAAGGGATTTTTGCAGAAACTTTTTCATTGCTAATGTCCATAAAAACTATCGCCATCAGGAAAAAGATGATGATATATTCAGGGATCAGAGTAGCTAAAAAATCTAATTGATTAGTCATGTCTTAGGTCCCGTTTACTTTCCTAAAGCAACAAGAAGATTGCTGATCGTTTTATTCATGATATCAAGCATCGGAGTAGGATAGATACCAAAGATAATCACGATGATAGCCAGGGGTACGAACATTATATATTCTCTGATCGTGAGATCTTTAAGGCTTTTGTACTCTTCCTTTACTTTGCCAAGGAAAATTTTCTGAAGTGCTCTCAGCATATAAACTGCACCCATTACAATACCGATTGCGGAGACAATTGTCAGAACTCTGATTGATTCGTTGCTGAAAGCACCGATAAAGATCATTAATTCAGAAACGAAGGAGCTAAGTCCCGGCAAACCAAATGCTGCGAAGAAAGCAAGGGTCACGATTCCGGTGTACATCGGTACAACAGATGCAAGACCGCCGAAATCATCGAGACCCCTCTTACCTGTGCGTTCATAGATTACACCCACAATAAGGAATAACATTGCTGTTACGGTACCGTGGTTGAACATCTGAAGAACTCCACCGGCGAGACCAAACTCGTTGAAAGCGGCAATTCCAAGAACCACAAAACCCATGTGAGAAACAGAGGAGTAGGCGATTAACTTCTTGAAATCCTTTTGTCCCAGGGCGCAGAAAGCACCATAAACAATGTTAATCATTCCGAGGAAAGCAATCCAGTATGCCCACTGATGAACCTGCTCGGGGAAAATCGGGTAAATTATTCTTAAGATCGCATAACCACCCATTTTCAGGAGAACACCAGCAAGAATTACTGATATTGGAGTTGGTGCCTCAACATGCGCATCAGGGAGCCATGTATGGAACGGGAAAAGAGGGATTTTAATAGCAAACCCGATAAACAAACCGAGAAATGCGAGGAAGCGGAAATTGTTCGGATTCAGCAGCGACATGATGCCGTCTTTTGAAAAATTCGTACTGTCCATCATGACAAGCATGTTGAAAGTATGAATTGTCTTTCCATCAACCGTTTCCTGTACACTCAGATAAAGTCCGATTATTGCAAGCAATATCAGCACTGATCCGGCAAGAGTGTAAATAAAGAACTTAATGGCAGCATATTCTCTTCTTGGACCTCCCCAGATACCAATCAGGAAGTACATCGGTAGAAGTACGAGTTCCCAGAACACATAGAACAAGAAGAAATCGAGAGCTACGAAAACACCAAGAGTACCGGTGTTGAGGATAAGAAGAAGAATGAAATAACCTTTGCTCGAATTCGGTTTGTGAGTCGAATCTTCAATATTCCATGAAGATATAACCGCAACAAAAGCGATAATTGAGCTCAGTATCACCATCGGCAAACTGAGTCCATCGATTGCAAGGAAATAATCAATCTTAAAGGTATCGAATACGGGGAGACCTGTCATGTAAATCCAGGTAAACTTCTCGATAAACTGATATCCTTTTATATCATTAATCCCTGAGAGGTCAAAGTTAAAGTTCATCCACAACAAAACTGTCAGGATCAGTTGAACGATAACCACACCCAGGGCGGTATATCTAATGGCGTTTTTCTTTTCAGCCGGCACAAAGATTAAAGCGAGTGCCGCAATAAGGGGTAGAAAGGTCAGTACTGAAAGATACGGAAATTGTGACATCTTATATTCTTCCGGTTTCTTTAATTAGAAAAAATATACATTACAAAAATTACTATGAACACCATAACGAGAGTCAGATAGGTCTGTACCTTCCCGGTCTGGAATTTTCTTATTATCATGCTTGCTATGCCATTAATCCAGGCAACGAGGTTAACGAGCCCGTCAACGACATAACGATCGAAAGCTGCACCAAATCTGCCGAGCATCATTGTTATTTTTGCACCAAGATTTACTGCACCATCGATAACATATCTGTCAATCAAAGTCATTAGAGTAGCTGTCAGATAAGTTACTCTTATTATTGTTGCATCATAAAGCGCATCGATGTACCATGCTTTTTGTGAGAAAAGGTACATTTTACCAAGAAATCCTTCTGGGACTTTTGGCAACATTTTTTTATTCATATACATGTACCACGCAGTACCAATTCCAAAGGTGATAATCAACCCGGAAATGACGGTAACTATTATTTCCGATCCATGCAAAGTGTGCATATATGCTTCCGAGTAGATTGTTCCTTCATCTGCAGAAGTCAGGAATGGATATGTTACACTGGCAGGAAGCAATATTTTTGGCAATCTAAAAAGCAACTCTGTAAGATATGTTCCGTGAAGTGTAATCGGATTGAAGGTGAACAGGAAAAAGAAACAGAGTGCCGCAAGAAGTATAAGTGGCAGTTTTATGAATATATTGAAATCGTGAGCATGCTCATAGGCGTGATGATTTCTTGGTTCACCAAAGAATATTAAAAAGACATATCTAAAGATGTAGAATGAAGTCAGGGTACTTGTGAGTACCGCAAAGATAAAATAGATGTAGTTGCCTGAGAGAGAACCGAGAGTTATTGATGATGTAAGTATCATCTCCTTGCTCAAGAAACCAATCGTTAAAGGAAATCCCACAAGCGACAGTGAATAAATCAAAGTTGTGTAGAAAGTGACCGGCATTTTCTTCCTTAGCCCACCCATATCCATGATATCCTGTGTGTGTGTCGCATGGATTATCGAACCAGAACCGAGAAAGAGACCTGCCTTGAAAAATGCATGGAAGAGCAGATGAATTATAGCTGCCTGGTATGCACCCACACCTACCGCCAGAACCATCAATCCGAGTTGACTGACCGTGGAGTAAGCAAGTATTTTCTTGATATCCAACTGTGTGAGGGCTATCGTGGCGGCCATAAGAGCTGAGAAGCCACCGATGATGCCTATGATAAGGAATGCACTCTCTGTGAACATCGGGAAGAGTCTTACGATCATGTAAACACCGGCAGCAACCATCGTGGCAGCATGGATGAGGGCACTGACCGGAGTCGGACCAGCCATCGCATCAGGAAGCCACACATGGAGAGGGAATTGAGCTGATTTACCAACCGCTCCTGCAAACAGCAGAAGTCCGGTAACTGTCAGCCACATTTCACTTCCCAGTGGATACTGACCTTTTCCGATCATATCGAATATGACAAAAAGGTCAAAAGTACCGTAAGTGATGAATAGCATCAAAATTCCAAGAAAAAACCCAAAATCGCCAACACGGTTGGTAATAAAGGCTTTACTGCATGCATTTGCTGCTTCATCCTTGAATCCCCAAAATCCGATCAACAGATATGAAGACAAACCAACGAGTTCCCAAAAGATGTAGATGAACATGATGCTTCCCGTGCTTAGAAGACCGAGCATCGAGAAGGTGAAAAGTCCAAGATATCCAAAATATCTGTTTTTCAGCGGTTCATCATGCATATACTCCAGAGAGAAGAAATGCACAAGGAAACTGATCAGGGTTACCATGAAAAGAAGAGAAACAGTCATGTTGTCCATTGTGAGGTCAACCATGAACTTGAATCCTTCTCCCGCACCGGAGAGAGAAAACAGAACGAATGAGTATCGTATCGTTTCATCAGGATAATCGTGGATTTTGGTAATAAACAGAAATGCTGCCATGAGAAGTGAAACAAACATTATGCTTACTTCTGCGATGTACGACTTTTTCATGCTCCTGGGACTAAGAACAGCCACCAGGAAGCCCGAAAGAGGCAACAAGACTATCAGTATCTGATAAATAGTGAGAGTATTCATTCTTTAATCTTTTAAAGTATTAATTTCATCAACATTTACATTAGAGTAATTTTTGTAGAGATTCAGAACAATTGCAAGCGCAATGGCTGCCTCTGATGCTGCAAGCACAATGATGAACAGGGAAATTACCTGTCCGTGAGCTGCCATATCGGTGAAGCGGGAGATTGCCACAAAGTTCAGAGATGCTGCATTTAAAATCATTTCAAGCCCCATTAATACCGTAATGGCATTTTTTCTGGTGAGTACACCAAAAATTCCGAGGCAAAAAAGGATCGATGAAAGTATAAGAAAATGATTTAGACCAACCATAACTAATCTTTATTGTTTCGTGCCATACCCGCAGCTGCGATCAGAATGACCAAGAGCAGAACGCCGAGTACACCAAAAATTAAATAATACTTGCCAATTAATAAATTTCCTAAATCCTTTATCGGAGTCGAAACGATGTTTGCGCTTAGCATCTTCGAGGGAAGGGATGTAATGCCCGTAACCAGCAGACCACAAAGCAACCCTGTCGTAACCGAAGCCAGAAGGAGATAAAAGAAATTCTCTCTTATTGGTACCGCCTTAACCTGACCTGTCAACATAATACCGAAGACGACCAGGATAAGAATACCACCAACATAGATCAGTATCTGGACCATTGCCAGAAATTCAGCTCCGAGAATAAAAAACATCGCAGCTACACTGCTCAGAAGAACAAGAAGAGCAAAGGCAGCGTATATCAGGTTTTTATTCAGAACAGTAACTGCTCCCGAGATAACAATAACGGTCGCAAAAATATAGAAGAATAAATCAAATAATTCCATAAACTAACTTGCCGTATTTGGTTGTACAGGTTTGGCTTTGCTTTCAGCAAGTATCCTGAAATTTTCCTTCTTTTCAGCGGATTCTTCAGGTGTTAAAGTCGCAAAGTTGTAAATAAGTGCTGACCGGTCATATTCAGAGAATTCATAGACATCAGTCATGTAAATGCAATCGGTCGGACAGGGGAAAACGCAAAGCTGGCAATAGCAGCACTTCGCGAAATCAATATCGAATTTGGTGACCCAAAGCATTTTCTTCTTACCGTTACTTGTTTTACCGAGGTCTTCCCCGGGTACACACTTGACGGTCTCTATATCAATACAACTGACCGGGCATGCTCTCGCACACTGATCGCAACCGATGCAGTCATCCATGTTAACATATAAGCGGTTTCTTGTCCTTTCGGGAAGAATCGGCTTTACCTCCGGATATTGTATTGTTACAGACTCATAGAACATATTCTTCCAGGTAATTTTCATACCGATAAGAGTAGTCATTACTGCTGATTTTATCTCATTGAGATATATAGTTATTGCGTTCATCATACTAGATATACATTACGATCGTGATGTAAATAAAACATATAAATGCTATTGGTATCAGATATTTCCAGCATACTTTCATAAGCTGATCCATTCTCAAGCGGGGGAGTGACCATCTCATCCAAATCTGTACAGCTACCAGGATCAAGCCTTTGCTTAGGAACCAGAAAACCTGTTCTACAGGTACGAGCCATTCCCAGCCTAAAAGTCTTCCGAGGTATCCAAAGGGAGACTGATAACCACCAAGAAAGAATGAAGTCACCAGTGCTGAAACTGCGAACATGTTCGCATATTCCGATAGGAAGAAAAGTGCAAATTTCATTCCGCTGTATTCGGTATGAAATCCTGCAACAAGTTCCGACTCGGCTTCCGGAAGATCGAACGGTGTTCGGTTTACTTCGGCAAGAGTACTTATAAAAAGAACTATCATCAAAGTAAAAAGGGCGGGGATCAGTAAAATCCTTTTGAACCCGAGATCAGCAAAACCAAAAATACCCCAGTTAAAGATGTTTGAGGTTTGCATTTCGCTCAATTCATGAAGATTGAACTGTTGAGTAACTGCAAAAATCGAGATGATTACAAAGAGAGTGGGTATTTCATAGCTTACAAGCTGTGAAGCGGATCTCATTGAACCCATGATTGAGTATTTGTTGTCTGAAGCCCATCCGGCAAATACGATGCCTGCTACAACATATCCGGATATTGCAACCATGAACAAAACTCCAAGGTTGATATTTGTACCAATATATACCGATGTAAATGGAAGTGCGGCATAAGCTGCGTAGCTCCCGAGAAACACAACGATAGGTGCTATCAAAAAGAGTTTTTTGTCTGCTCCTGAGGCAACAATATCTTCTTTCTGCATCAGTTTAAGAATATCCGCTGTCGTCTGAAACCAGCCACCGGGACCTGTTCTGTTTGGACCTACACGGTTCTGGATCCAGGCGGATATTTTTCGTTCTGCAAAAACTGCCATCAGCGCAAAAGGAATAATAAACACGAGCGGCACGATGGCGTAAAGGAGAATTAAAAGAAAGTCCCATAAATTAAACATTGTCATCTGTCGATCTCTCCCAAAACAATATCAAGACTGCCGAGAATTGCT
Source organism: Ignavibacteria bacterium (assembly GCA_017302895.1). Lineage (NCBI taxonomy): Bacteria > Pseudomonadati > Ignavibacteriota > Ignavibacteria > Ignavibacteria bacterium. The sequence goes on from JAFLBV010000002.1 coordinate 148,884, forward strand.
ACAACATCACTAACCATGTGTCCTGTGGCAATTTCGGAGAATACGCTTAAATTTACAAAAGAAGGAGGACGCACTTTTACTCTTGCAGGTTGCAGTCCGCCTTTACTGATTATAAAATAACCGAGTTCACCTTTAGGATTTTCAACTCTTGCGTAAGCGATTCCTTCGTTTGGTTTCACTCTCTTGGGAATGGCAGAAGTTACATCACCTTCAGGGATCTGTTCGATTGCCTGTTCCAGAATCCGGAGACTCTGTTCCAGTTCCAATACACGGACATAGTATCTGTCCCAACAGTCGCCTAGAGTACCGGCGAGACCTTGACCAACCGGCACATCGAAATCGAACCTGTTGTAGATGGAATAAGGATCATTTTTGCGGATATCCCATTTGAATCCGGAACCTCTTAAGCTTGGACCGGAAACTCCATAATTAACAGCAAGATCGACAGGAAGTACACCTATGTTGGCGGTTCTTTCGATAAATATCTTGTTATAAGTCAACAGACCGTTAAGTTCTTCAACTTTTGGTCTAAAATATTCGATAAATTCTTTAGTTAATCTTAAAAAGTCAGGATGAAGATCATGAGATACCCCACCAACCCATATATAATTGTATAGCAGTCTTGCACCGCAGGTGATCTCGAAAAGATTGAGGATTTTTTCTCTGTCACGGAATGTGAACAAAAACGGTGTGAAAGCTCCGACATCGAGTCCGAAAGTTCCGAGAGCAACAAGGTGCGAAGCAATCCGCTGTAATTCACTCATAATTACACGAATGTATTCAACTCTCTCAGGAATTTCTATTTTAAGGAGTTTTTCGACTGCAATCACATAACCGAGCTCATTATTCATGGCAGCAAGGTAATCCATACGGTCGACATAGGGAATTACCTGAGGGTATGTCATTGCTTCGCAATGTTTTTCGAAGCACCTGTGCAGATAACCAAGATGTGGTTCTGCATGGATGATCTTTTCACCATCTATTTTAAGTTCCACACGGAGAACACCGTGAGTAGACGGGTGTTGTGGTCCCATGTTAAGGACCATTTCATCAGTTTTTAAGTTTGAAGCTATTTTATTCGTCATGGCAGTTTTTAGTAAGGCACTTTCATTCCGTGATAAAATTCCGGATTTTTATAATCTTTTCTGAGGGGGTATCCAAATTCCCAGTCGTAAGGCATCAGGATTCTGATAAGATTGGGGTGACCCTCGAAAATGATACCATACATGTCAAAAGCTTCCCGTTCATGCCAGTCGGCACATCTCCAAACGGAGGAGACAGACTGAGTGACAGGATTTTCCCTTTCGACGGACACTCTCAGGGTCAATTTGTGTACGAGGGATGTGGATTCGATATGGTAGTAGACACTCAATGTGCCACCCTGAATCTCGAATGACTCATCTTCGTGCTTGATTTTCTCACCATTCTCATCATCCGCACCTGAAAGCAGAATAAGTGAGTCGAATTTCAACTCTCCTTCGGTGGCAAGAAAATTGCAAACATCTTTTATAATAAGGGGATTCACAAGAATGACATCTTCGGTGCCTTCTTTGCGGGCTTCGATATCTGATTCCCCGGTAAATTTAGATTTTAATAGTTCAACGAGTTCTTCGAATGTTTTCATCTGTTTATGCCGATTTAATCAAAGATTCATTTCTGATTTTTTCCTGAAGCTTTAACAGGCCTTCGAGAAGGGCTTCGGGTCTTGGAGGACAGCCGGGGACATATACATCAACAGGAATCACTCTGTCGACACCTTTTAATACATGATATCCGTGTTCCCAGTATGGACCGCCGCAATTTGAACAACTGCCCATGGAAATTACATATTTTGGATCGGGCATCTGTTCGTAAATTCTTTTGATTCGGGTAGCCATCTTCAGGGTAACGGTTCCTGATATAATAATAACATCAGATTGTCTCGGGCTTGGTCTGGGAATCACACCAAATCTGTCAAAATCGTAATGTGAAGCTGAAGTTGCCATCATTTCTATAGCACAGCAAGCCAAACCAAAAGTTGTTTGCCAAATTGAAGAGAGGCGAGCCCAGTTCAATAGAGCTTCAAGATTTGTAACAACTATGTTCTCTTGAAGAAATTCTTTATCGAGTACACCCATTATACCATCTCCTTTTCAATCTTCTTTACGGTTGCTGTCGGATCTTTTACTTTCTGATTGGCTACTACATCTTCATATGTAAACCAGTCGAGATCACCTTTCCTCCATTCGTACACGATACCAACACCAAGTACGATAAGGAAAAAGAGACCCAGCAGGAGACCAAAAAGTCCGTAATTCAGATAAGCTGCAACCCAGGGGATTACGAGAACCAGTTCTACACCGAACACGAGGTATAAAAGTGCAACCACATAAAATCTGACATTATATTTAATGTAAGGTACACCTTGGGTTTCTTCACCGCACTCATATACCTGCATCTTTTCAAAGGTGGGGCGAGTGGGTCTTAAGAGGTAGGCGGTAAAAATAGCCACAATACTAAACAGGACGGCTATCAGGATAAAAGCTACAATATATTGTAAATCGTAAGACATATTGTTCTGATTTTTTTCAACAAATTTGCATCGTTAGTACTAACAGACTATCTCAATTAATAAATATTAATAATCTGTTTTACTAAATTACAAAAAATATTCAGAATAAAATATCTTGTTCAAAAAAAAATTACATTTTTTCTGATTTTTCTCTTTCTGAATCTAATTAAGTATTATTGTAAGGAATAATTTTTATTTTATGCAAATCAGACCGACTAAAGCCTTAATTAATCTTTCAAATCTTGCTCATAATTATATGGTCATCTCCGGGCTTGTCCAGCCGGCAAAAATAATTGCGGTTGTGAAGGCAGACGCTTACGGACACGGAGCCCATAAGATTGTTGAAAAACTCATCACATTGAAGAATCCTCCGGAGTTATATGCCGTTGCTACTGTTGAAGAAGTCATCGATTTGACAATTTCCTTCCCGGAAGCCCGGTTTCTGGTTTTTGAACCCTTTAACTTAACCATGATTAAATCGATTGGGAAATACCGCTATGAAGTTACGGTATCCTCGTTCGATCAACTTGAGTATATTAAAAGTTCAGGACTGCAGGAGAGGCTTGGAGTACATATTAAAATAGACACCGGAATGGGCAGACTGGGATTTAAGACAGACGAGGTTGATCGATTATTAAAGGTATTACCCGCAATTAATATAATAAGTATTAAAGGTGTGTACACTCATTTTGCTACCTCCGATGAACCTGACAGGAAGTTCACCTGTCTGCAGATTGAGAGATTCGAAGCAGTGCTTCGTAAATTCAAAGCAGCCGGCATAGAGACAGGAATGGTGCACGCATCGAACTCAGGTGGGATATTCGACTACCCACAGGCACATTTTGATGCAGTCAGACCAGGGATAGCCTTATATGGTTACTATAAAAATGAGGAAACCTCAACAAACCTTGGTTTGAAGCCGGTGATGTCGATTGTCGGTTCCCTTTCAACCGTAAAGCGGTTTGCTGCCGGGGAGAGCATCAGTTATGGTAGAAAATATATCCTAAAAAAAGACAGTTGGATCGGATCAATCTCCATTGGTTATGCAGATGGAATCAGGAGGTCGCTGGGTAGCAGGATCTATTGTCTAATAAATGGCAAAAAGTATTCTCAGGCAGGTACGATAACAATGGACAGAATTATGATTGATCTTAAGGATGACGAATACCCGATCGGTCAGGAAGTTGTAATTCTCTCAGACGATCCAAAATCAGATTCAAGCTGTTGGAAGTGGTGCTCAGAACTGGATACGATTCCATATGAGATTACAACAGGCATCTCAAAGCGTGTCCCAAGGGTTTACGAAAGCTAAAATGGACATAGTAAAAAATTACATAATCAGTGCGATTAACGAAGCCTCGAATAAACTGAGACTGAACCCGGAAAAAATTCAGATATTGAACAGTCTTGAAGAATGGATTTCGAGCAGAGAGAATCTGAATGCTGACATTCAGGTACTTAAGCGGATTACAGAAACTTCGAAACTTTCCATTCGGCTACAGGATATCACAAATTATTTGAGTTTCGAAAAAATTGACTATAAAAAGTTTTCTGAAAAGTTTCTCGAGCACAGTCTGTTTCTTGTTGCAGATCTCGATTTCCTTCTGCTCAGTGTAAATACTCTTTCATTCAAAAAAATTCTTAACAGGGTCGAAACCCTCAAAAGTCTTAAGATGGAAGAACAGAGCCATAATCTAAAAATTGAACTTGACCAGGCAGCAGAGGAATTCCAAAAGGTTCAAAAAGCCGCATCAGGTAAAAGATCAATGAAAATAGAAAAAAAATTAGAACCTGAATTGCCTTTAATCTATGAAGATCCTCCAAAAAAAGAGAAGAGAAAGTTAATCGAAGAGGAAAGGGATTTCCTTTATGCCCCGTTAAAGGATTTGGAAGAACTTTTGCAAAGAATGAAAAAAGAGGATTTCAGAAGCAGCGAGGTTTTTAGATTTTCGGACATTTTCGAGGAAAGATTAAAATTCTGCAAACTTCACGGATTGAAAGAACTAATCGATGCATACAGCAATCTTGCCGGTGCTCTCTTACTTATATATAATAAGGAAATGACTGTCAATAAAGATATTCTTGATTATTTCAGAGCAGCGATGATTGTGGTGGTTACCGAAATTCGCGGACTCGATCATGACATTACAGAATACAGATTGCGAAACCAGTTGTTCACTGAAAGTTTAAAAGTTTACAAAGGATCACAAAAATGAATATTTACGCTATTATAATGGCTGGTGGTGTCGGTTCCAGATTTTGGCCCCGCAGTCGTGAAAAAAAACCTAAACAGCTCCTCAATTTGTTTGATGATGAATCTCTGATAAGGAAAACGGTAACGCGCCTCGATGGTTTGGTGCCATCTGAGAATATTCTTGTAATAACAAATACGGTTCAGGCTGACTCAATCGCGGAAGAGCTTCCATGGATTCCGAGAGAAAACATAATTGCAGAACCATATGGCAGAAATACTGCTGCTTGTGTGGCATTGAGTGCGATTTTAGTGGCTAAGAAAGACCCTGAAGCAGTTTGTTTTGTTTTACCTGCAGATCATCTGATTACAAATACGGCCAAATTCAAAGAAGATCTGTTAAAAGCCGCAAACTATGCTTTCAACAGTCATGGACTGGTCACCCTGGGAATCCCTCCGTCAAGACCTGAGACCGGATACGGCTATATACAAATTGAGAATAACGAGAAAAACCCTGAAGTTTTTAAAGTGGCAACATTTGCTGAAAAGCCCAACTATTCCACAGCCGTCAGATTTCTTAAATCCGGTGATTTTATGTGGAACAGTGGAATGTTTATTTGGAAGGCATCTGTGATTCTTGAAGAGATTAATATTTTCCTTCCTGAACTTGCCAAACACATGAGAGACCTCTCAAATTATCTTTATACAAATGAGTTTGCTGAACATCTTGAAAAAGCTTACAGCCAGATCAAAAGTATTTCGATTGATTACGGGATAATGGAAAAATCTCACAGGGTGTTTCTGATAAAAGCCTCGTTCGACTGGAGTGATGTTGGCAGTTGGGAAGAAGTCTATCAACTAAGTGAAAAAGATGAGAGAGGTAATGCTGCAGTAGGAGAAGTGTTTACCAATATGACTCACGATTCCTATATTTACTCTCCAAATAAATTCACTTCTGTAATAGGGGTGGATAACCTGATAATCATTAATACAGAGGATTCACTCCTTGTTTGCAGAAGAGATCAGGCACAGGAAGTGAAGCAAATAGTCGATTATCTTAAACACAATAACAAAACAGAATTGCTCTGATGAAAAGACTTATTACTGAAGATTTTGTAATTGCCGCCGCAAAACGGGGTGAGAAAGAACTCGTTGTGTGCAGGAATTGTGTGATTACTCCCTTGGCTCACGATAGAATCAAATCTCTGGGGATGGCAATCGTCGACGAGTCGCAGAAATCAACCGGTTCGACCATTGCGCCAGTCTATAATCTTCGGGTAATTATTGGTGGCGATCATACAGGTTTCGCACTTCGCAAAATCATTTCGAATTTTCTTAAAGAAAAGGGGATTGTTGTTGAGGATGCAGGCTCTTATTCCGCAGATGCCTGTGATTACCCTGATTTTGCAAAAGAGGTTGCGCTTGCAGTAAAGACCAAAGGATTCAACTTTGGAATCGTGGTGGATGCAACCGGAATCCCGTCCTGCATCACTGCGAACAAGTTCAAAGGCATAAGAGCTGCCACATGTTATAATGAATTTTCCGCGAGAAGTGCCAGAGAGCATAACGATGCAAACATACTGGCACTCGGGGCAAAAACCCTCGGGGAAGAGACAATTAAATCGATTATAAATACCTGGTTATCGGCTGAATTTCTGGGTGACCGGCACCAAAAAAGACTGGATAAAATAAGCAAAATTGAAGAACTTAATTTCCGTTCCTGAAAAAAACTGTTAAATTTTTGCCAAACCATCCAATAAATTATATATTTCGAATGTGGTTTTGATATTTTATTACTATTTTTGGATATCAGAATAATCCGTTCTTGAATTTACCCCCGGTAAGTTCTCCCTGTTTACAATAAATAATTCTTTTCACGATTCCACCCGTTCTGTAGTTTCTTGCGGGAAATAACTTGATTATTACTAAAGTCTCTGTCACATCTGTAGCACAGTTAAAAAATCACATATTCCTTCTAAAATGTAATTCTTCCCGGTTAAGCAGTGAGTTTAAAGCCGGGCAGTTCGCAAATATCAAGGTCAGCGATTCTTCATTTCCCTTATTACGCCGTCCTTTTTCCATCTGCGATATTGATCAGGATAACATCTGTTTTATGTTTACAGTACATGGTGAAGGAACCAAAAACCTTTCTGATAAGAAACAGGGCGACTTGATTGATGTTATTGCACCTTTGGGAAAAGGATTCGGGATTGATGAAGATTTCGACCACGCAATAATCATTGCCGGAGGAATCGGTGTAGCTCCATTTCCTCTTCTCACAAAAAGACTGGCCGGGAAAAAGGTGACGACTTTCTTGGGGGGCCGAAGTACAAATGATATTGTAACGTATGGACTTGAGAATATGAAAATCGCCACTGATGATGGTTCAATGGGGGTCAAGGGAAATGTAGTCGATTTGTTCGCCACACACCTCGATGAATTGAGGGATGAGAAAATGAAAGTTTTTGCCTGCGGACCAACACCGATGTTGAGGGTTTTACAACAATTACTTCTTCGGGAGAATATTAACGGCGAGATTTCCACGGAATGTGCGATGGCTTGCGGCTTTGGAATTTGTCAGGGATGTCCCGTTGAAAACAGCCACGATGAAACGAAATACCTCTTGGTATGTAAGGACGGTCCGGTCTTCAATGTGAAAGATGTAGTGCTATGAAAACGCCTGATCTTGGTGTTGAAATTGCCGGTTTGACCTTTAAAAACCCTGTACTTCTTGCGTCAGGGACTGTCGGTTACGGCTATGAAATTTCAAATTTTACCGACTTGAACAAAATCGGTGGAATTGTAACAAAATCGATAAGTTTAAAACCGCGTAAAGGGAATCCACCTCACAGAATAGTTGAGACAGCATCCGGAATGCTTAACGCAATCGGGCTAGCAAATGTTGGCGTGGAAGAATTTATCCTCGAGAAACTTCCTTTTCTTTCAAAGTACGATACCCGTGTAATTTGCAATATCGCAGCCTCATCAGTTGAGGAATATGTTGAATGCGCACGGATTCTGACACAGGAACAAACTATAGATGCCTTCGAGATAAATGTTTCATGCCCGAATGTCAAGGATGGCGGACTAATTTTTGGGAACGATCCGGGTTTTGTTGGCGAGATCACCGATAAAGTCAAAAGTGTCTCATCGAAACCTGTCATCATCAAACTATCTCCTAATAATTCCGATATTGGATTGTTTGCGAGGATAGCAAAGGAAAACGGTGCTGATGCGGTGTCTGCGATCAATACTTTAGTTGGAACAGCATTCGACATTTGGACACGCAAGCCAAAACTGTACAATATCACCGGTGGTTTGTCAGGTCCGGCAATTAAGCCGGTAGCACTTGCAAAGGTACTCGAAATAAGCAGAAAGTGCGATATTCCGATCATTGGAATTGGAGGTATTACAGGTTGGGAAGATGTTGTTGAATTTATGATAGCCGGAGCATCACTGATTCAACTCGGAACAATAAATTTTGTAAATCCGGATGCTGCCGAAAAGATTATTCCTTCACTCGAGGAATTTTGTCTAAAAACTAAGAGAACTAATATTAATACAATCATTGCATCATATGAGTTTAACTAACCCTGCCATAGACCATTATCTCCAGATTCTATTCAACCTCCACAATCGTGGAGTGAAGTTGGGCTTGGAGAATACCATGAATTTTCTCGATCTCCTTGGGAATCCACAACGAAAGTTAAAGTGCTTTCATGTAGCGGGGTCAAATGGAAAAGGGAGCACCTCATCTTTTATAGCCAGCATTCTGACTGAAGCCGGATACAAAACCGGGTTATATACATCACCGCATTTCATAAAGTATAATGAACGGATAAGAATCAACGGGCAGATAATTCCTGATAAATATGTCATTGAATTTATGGCCGAGTATGAGAGTGTTATCTATGAGACAAACCTGACATTTTTTGAAGTGACCACAGCACTAGCCTTCAAATATTTTGCCGACAAGGAAGTGGATTATGCAGTAATTGAGACCGGACTTGGCGGAAGACTCGATGCGACAAATGTAATAAAACCTTTGGCTTCTGTTATCACTTCCATCAGCCTCGAGCACACCAATATACTTGGGAACAGTTTGGAACAAATAGCTGAGGAAAAGGGGGGGATAATTAAAGAAAAGGTACCCGTTTTTCTCGGTTTTCTGGAAAAACCGGCTCAGGAAACCCTGATCAGGATTTCCGAAGAAAAGGGATGCAAATATTACAAGCTAAAGGACTACATTAACAAGAGGGAACACAGCTTCGAGTTTTATTCAAGTGAGCTTTTTTTCGACAATTTTGTTACCCCTCTTAAAGGCTCATATCAGCAACTTAATGCAGCGCTCGCCATTCTGACCCTGAACAAAACAATAAAATTTAGTGATTCAAAAAAAATACTCGCCGGGATCAAAAATGTTGTGACAAATACCGGAATACAGGGCAGGTACGAGAAGATACATGATAATCCAAGAATTATTCTCGATTCTGCTCATAATCTTGATGGAATTCAAAATTTCCTGAAGGAATTCTCGAAAGAGGAAAAGAAATTCAGGGAGCGCTATCTGTTGTTTTCATGTCTTAACGATAAAAATCTGGAAGATATGCTGATTCAGAGTAAACCGCATTTCGATTTAATCTATCTGTTTGAACTGAAGGATAACGAAAGGGCGGTGAAGATGGAGGAGTTTGTAAAAATTGCAGAGAAACATGAAATAAAATACAAGAAAATCGATGACATCCCGGCTTTTATTAAGAAATTTTTGAGCGCCGCAGATAAAGAATGTCTTGTAATTTACGGCAGTATGTATCTTATCGCCGAAGTAAAAAAAGTATTTGAAAAAAAATATTACAGTAACATTTTGTAAAGTTTTAATAACAAGGTAATCAAATGGATATTTCAGAACTGAAATCAAAAAAAATCGTTGAGTTAAACGAAATTGCCAAAGAGCTTAAAATCACCGGTTTTACCGACCTGAGGAAACAGGAACTGATTTTTAAGATTCTCGAAGCACAAACTGCAAAGGATGGACTTACTTTTTCCAAAGGAGTTCTTGAAGTGCTGCCTGATGGATATGGATTCCTCAGATCAGCAGCATACAACTACCTCCCTTCACCAGACGACATCTACATTTCACCATCTCAAATCAAAAAATTCTTTCTCAGAACAGGTGATTTTGTCAGCGGACAGGTTAGACCGCCTAAGGAAGGGGAGAGGTTTTTTGCTCTGCTGCGTGTGGAAGCTGTAAACGGAATGGATCCTATCGAGATAAGGGAAAGAACTCTTTTCGATAACCTTATTCCGGTATACCCGACCAGAAAACTCGTTCTCGAGTCAGCTCCGGGTGAGTATGCCATGAGAATAATGGACATGCTTACTCCTATCGGCAAAGGACAGAGAGGTCTGATTGTATCTCCTCCAAAAAGCGGTAAAACCGTTTTGCTTCAAAAAATAGCAAATTCAATCACAAGAAACCATCCTGAAGTCAAATTAATCATCCTCCTTATCGACGAGCGTCCTGAGGAAGTAACTGACATGGAAAGAAGTGTAAATGCTGAAGTTATCAGTTCGACTTTCGATGAACCCGCTGAAAGACATGTTCAGGTAGCTGATATGGTTATCGAGAAAGCGAAGAGACTTGTAGAGGCCAAACACGATGTCGTGATCCTTCTTGACTCAATCACAAGACTTGGAAGAGCCCATAACCTCGTAGTACCTCACTCAGGGAAAATCCTTTCAGGTGGTCTCGATTCGAATGCACTCCACAAGCCAAAGAGATTTTTTGGAGCAGCAAGAAACACAGAAGACGGCGGATCACTCACAATCATCGCGACTGCACTTATCGACACCGGTTCAAGAATGGATGATGTTATTTTTGAAGAGTTTAAGGGCACCGGTAACATGGAAATTGTGCTCAATCGCGATCTTAGCGACAGAAGAATTTTCCCTGCCATCGACATTAACCGTTCAGGTACCCGTCGTGAAGAACTTCTACTTAAAGAAGAAGAACTCCAGAGAATCTATATTCTGAGAAAATTCCTTAGCGACTTCACCCCTGTCGAGGCAATGGAAGAAATACTCGACAAAATGAGAGGAACCAAGAATAACAAAGAATTCCTTCATATGATGAACAGCTAAAATGATTCAGAAAATGACGGGTGTAATATCCTGTGGTGATATCAATGGCATTGGCCCCGAAATTACTCTGAAAGCGATTGATAAACTTCTTCAGGTAAAGGATATTAACTATAAAATTGTTATTCCCGGCAATGTATTTGCAGAGGCAGTTGAACTGACAAAGATAGACCTCTCGGAGAAGCGGAATGTGGAGATTGTCGATATCGGAACCTTTGAACTCAGAAAGGGGGAACCGACTGCCGCCTCCGGAGAAGCATCATACCGTGCCCTCGAAAAAGCGTTCGAGATTGTTTCAAAGGACGATCAAGCTTTTCTTGTAACTGCTCCAATTTCCAAGTATGCATTCAGTCTGGCGGGTGTCGATTTTCCGGGTCATACCGAATTGCTGGCGGAGTGGGATAATTCGACCGGTTTTGTGATGACTTTTTTGTCAAATCAATTAAAATGTGCCCTTGCAACTATTCATATCCCTCTATCAAAAGTCAGCCGGGATCTAACGACTGAGAAACTGAGAATGTGTCTTGATACGATAAGCAATTCTCTCAGATACGATTTTAGTATCCATCAACCCAAGATTGCCGTCCTTGGTTTGAATCCCCATGCCGGAGAAAACGGGCTTTTAGGGAGTGAAGAGAACGACACAATTATTCCTCTTTTAAAGGAGTTTTCAGGCACTGTGGAGGGGCCATTTCCGGCTGATGCATTTTTTGCACGAAAACAATATCTGAATTTTGATATGTTTGTCGCGCTGTACCACGATCAGGGACTTATTCCTTTTAAACTGCTTACTGCAGGATCAGGTGTCAATTTTACTGCCGGATTAAACATCATAAGAACATCGCCCGACCACGGCACTGCACACGATATTGCATGGCAAAATAAAGCTGATTTCAGTTCCATGATTGAGGCTATCGATTGGGGGCACAGAATATCCACGAACCGTCGTTTCATCTATGGGAAGTGATTCCTATTCAAACATTTCCACGATTTACAACGATCTCGTTAGGCATGTAAACTATTCCGGTTGGGCTGATTACCTGAATGAGTTGATTGCAAAGTATCAAATAAAAACTGATTTTGTACTCGAACTGGCTTCAGGAACAGGCAGGATGCTGCCCGCAATGAAACTCTCTTCCAAACTTACGATATTGAGTGATAGATCCTTCAGAATGATAGATCAGGCACCTGCGGATGCGGTAAAAATGTGTATCGATATGACTGAAATACCGTTCAAACAAAAATTTGATCTGGTGATATCTTGTTTCGACAGTGTTAACCACCTTTCTACTCGAGAGTCTTTAATTAAATTCTTTAACGAAGTCAAAAGGGTGCTGGTCTCAGGCGGCTACTTGTTGTTCGATATTGTGACTGAACAAAATTCATATGCATATGTGGGTTCTTACAGTAAAAAAAGGAAACAGGGTAATCTAGTCTATCAGCAGGCTTCCAATTACGATCCTGTGAGAAAGATTCACAAAAATTCCTTTGTCATTAATCTTCCTGACAACACTAAGATTGAAGAAGATAACTACGAATACATTTATTCCACTGAAATGATAGATGAATTGCTCAAAGAGTGCAATTTTACGATAATGAAGAAATTTGAAGCCTTCACCCTAAAGGGAGTTAATCAGAAGACATTTAGAATACAATATGTGACAAGGAGTATGGATGATACTGGAGTTTAAAGGCGTTGAATTTGCATATGGAAATCATAAAATCCTGGATGACTGCGATTTTTCTCTCGCCCAGGGTGCTTTTGCTTATCTTGTCGGAAAGAGCGGATGTGGGAAATCGACCCTCATGCAACTTTGTTATTTCAATATTTTGCCTCAAAAGGGGAGTATAGAAATCGCGGGATTCACTTCATCAAAAGCTGACCAAAAAAGCATTCCAAAACTCAGGCAGAAACTCGGAATTGTCTTTCAGGATTTCAAACTGCTTTCTGACAGAACTGTTTTTGGAAATCTTTCCTATATCCTTGAGATAAATAATTATCCTCAAAAAAAGATTCGTGGGAGAGTGGAATCAGTGCTCAGTGATCTGGGAATATTGCACTTGAAAAATGCTTTTCCCAAAAGTCTGTCAGGAGGGGAACAGCAGAGAACCGCAATAGGGAGAGCTATAGTGAACGAGCCTTTATTGGTTATCGCAGATGAGCCGACAGGGAATCTGGATCCTGAGACCTCATCCGAAATAATCAAAATATTTCAGGATATCAACAGAAAAGGTACAGCCATTCTGTTGGCTACACACAATTATGACATCATTGATACATCAGGGGCTATTTACAAACTTGACGCTGGCAAAATTACCAAAGTAAAAATAAAAAATTAGATTTTTGCCATTTTTTTGTGGTAGTAACTCTGCAGGTTAAACCCGTTGTTTTAACTCATCCACAATATCTGAAATCAGTTTACTGACAACATTGATGGGTTGCAGACCGTTGATGTAGTGAAGATCAGTTAAACCGTCATAATATTTGACAACAGGTAAAGTCGTGTCATTAAATATTTTAAGTCGTTTTCTTATAACCGATTCATCGTCATCGGGTCTTTGAAAAAATGAGTATTTTGCCCCACATTTCGGACACTCGGTCAGATTGGCAATTTCATTATTGCTGAAAATATTATTACAATTTTTGCAGGCCCGCCTTCTCGCCAGTCTTTCGACGAGGGCTTCCTCGTCCACCTGAAAAACAAGTACAGCACCAACACCGAAATTGAGCTCACCGAACAGTTTATCCAGTGCTTCAGCTTGTGAAACTGTTCTTGGAAAACCGTCAAGAATAAAGCCATCACGAAGCTGCGGTTCAGATAACTTTTCCCTTATGATACCAATCATGATATCATCGGGGAGGAGTTGTCCACTCGACATAATCTCGTGAGCCTTTTTTCCCAAAGGAGTTCCTTTTCTAACAGATTCTCTTAAAATGTCGCCGGTCGAGATGTGTTCGAAGCCATATTTATCACTTATTATTTTGGCTTGCGTTCCTTTTCCCGCACCAGGAGCACCGAATAGAATTAAATACATGATCTTCCTTGTTGTATCTCTGTTAAAAGACTAAAATTAATACAAAGCAAAACTACTAAATAAATATTAATTTCTTAACTTTTCAAAAAAGTTCTTGAGCAAAAACATACTCTCCGACTCCATCAATCCGGAATAAATATCCACTTTATGATTGAACCTGCCATCCCCAGCATGATTGCATATTGAACCACAGCAACCGGCTTTTGGATCAAATGCCGCAAAAATCAGTTTTTTTATTCTGGAATGAATGATCGCACCGGTGCACATTAAACATGGCTCCAGCGTGCAATAAAGTGTACATTCATTCAATCTGGATGAGTGAAGATAATTTGACGCAGCAGTAATAGCGATCATTTCTGCATGAGCAGTAGGATCATTCAACTTTATGTTCTGATTGTAACCTCTGCCGATGATACGGTTGTCGTGTACAACCACACAGCCAACCGGTACCTCTTCCTGCTCGAGGGCGAGTGAAGCTTCCTGAAGTGCAGCATACATAAACCTGTAATCATCTTCGGTGAAAATCATAAAGCGTTTTAAATTTTTGAAAAATTAAGAAACAACGGTTAAAATTTACGAATAAAAAGGGGAAATAAAAAAAGTCCGTTTGGAGAAACGGACTTCGAAGTACACCCGGAAGGAATCGAACCCTCAACCTTTTGATCCGTAGTCAAACGCTCTATCCAATTGAGCTACGGGTGCAAATTTCAATTATTCAGACCGTAAATGTAAGAAAAAGCGCCAATTTATCAAAACACTACTTTCTGTTTCTGTAATAGATTGAATAAATTCCGATTAAATTAAGGAATTCTTCGTATTGAAAAGGAATTTGCAGATGTGGCATTAATACATCGGCATATCCGCCGGTCACGAAAATTTTGATGTCGGCTGATAACGCATAGAAGTGACTATAGACTCTTTCAGCCAGTCCAATTGTCGAATTGATCAGACCGGAACGAATCGAATTCTCTGTATTGTTGCCGAGAAAACTGCCAAGATTCAAATTATCAACCAACGGCAACTTTGCGGTGTACTGATGAAGTGCAGCGTTCATTATTCTCAATCCGGGGGCTATCATCCCTCCGGTGAAAGAGGGTACTTTGCCAACCTGTAATACATTAACCGTAGTGGCAGTGCCCAAATCGAAAGTAATTACATAATCATAATCCATCAGTGCGTTATCAATCTCCAATAGATGTTTTGCCCCGGAAACCGAGCAAAGTCTGTCGACTCCAAGTGAATGGACAGGTGAATAGGAGATAGTAAATCCAAAATCAAGATTATGATCGATCAGATAAATGTCGGTGTTGGGTTGATTTTTAAGGATACTCTCCATCAATGAAGTATTTTTTGGCACTACGGAGGAAACCACAACATCAATTTTACTGCCGTAAATCAGAGGTTTTATCTCCAACGGATCATTGATGATCATGGTTCTGATCAGTTCTGAGTTATAAAACTCACCGGTTTTGATTCTTGTATTGCCGATATCAACAGTTATAACTTTCATATGGCAGAGACATCACCAAAAGTGATAGTTTTTTTGTCGTCGTAATTATCGATCAGAATTATATGTCCTTCTTCGCTCACATCGGTAAAGAGCCCCGTGAACTCTTCCTCACCGGCTTTTACCGTCACTTTGTCACCAAGCATTTTACAGAATTGTTTCCATTCCGCAACTATCTGATTTGGTTCCTCTTCCAACCTGGCAAGTGTGTACTCAAAATTGTTGAGTATTTCTGCAAGAAGTCGTTCGCGTGAGACTGGTTGCTTGAGTTCCATTCTCACAGATGTAGGCTCGGTCAGATATCCTGAGGCAAAATTAGCCTGGTTGACATTAATACCAATTCCAACCGCCACTTTGCTGATCCTGCTGCCTTGGGAGACCGATTCACAAAGTATACCGGCAACCTTTTTGCTTCCAACGAGTACATCGTTGGGCCATTTTAAATTCGTTTTGATGAGGTGGAGGTTTTCAATCGAGCGCGCGACAACAAGAGAAGCGACAAAGTTCAACAACTGCGGGTGTTTGATGGATCTCTCCTTAAGATCAACCAAAATGGTGAATGTCAGGTTTTGTTCCCGGCTCGAGACCCATTTCCTGTCAAGTCTTCCTCTGCCGGCAGTTTGAAATTCAGCTAAAACAACAGAACCATCCTGTTTTACATTATTTGCACTGTTCAGCACAAACCTGTTAGTTGATTCCGTTTCGTCCAGATAGATGAAATTTCGTCCAATAAAATCAGTTTCAAGTTTGATATCAAACTCTTCAATAGCGAACATATAAAATCCTTTGTGTGACATTGTGTCATATAAAACGACATACTTTATGACAATGTAATATTTTTTATTTACAAAAAGCTGGTTTTTGAGCTGAAAAACAGTTTGGTACGCTTTTTGCAGTGTATAGTCAATTAGAAAAAAATCAGATTTGAAAAACAATTTACGAAAAGGAGACTAAAAATGGGAAAAATCATAGGAATTGATTTAGGTACCACAAATTCCTGCGTTTCGGTTATGGAAGGCAATGAGCCTGTAGTAATCCCAAATGCAGAAGGAACAAGAACCACACCATCTGTTGTGGCTTTTTCTAAAACCGGCGACAGACTTGTCGGCCAGGCAGCTAAAAGACAAGCAATAACCAACCCGAAGAAAACAATCTTCTCAATCAAGAGATTCATGGGAAGAAGAGTTGATGAAGTAACAGACGAGTCACATAAAGTGCCATATCAGATTGTGCCCGGTGATGACAGAACAGCCAGAGTGAATATCGATGACAAACAGTATTCACCTCAGGAAATAAGTGCAATGATTCTTCAGAAGATGAAGAAAACCGCTGAAGATTACCTGGGTCAGGAAGTTACTGAAGCAGTAATCACTGTACCTGCTTACTTCAATGATGCACAGAGACAGGCAACAAAAGATGCCGGGGAAATAGCCGGTTTGAAAGTACGCAGAATAATCAATGAACCTACTGCCGCAGCTCTTGCATACGGTCTCGATAAAAAAGGGAAAGAAGAGACTGTAGCTGTGTACGATCTTGGAGGTGGTACATTTGATATCTCAATCCTCACCATCGGTGACGGTGTTTTTGAAGTGAAATCAACCAATGGCGATACGCACCTCGGTGGAGATGATTTCGATCAGAGATTGATCGACTATCTCGCTGATGAATTCAAAAAAGAAGAGGGCATCGACCTTAGAAACGATCCGATGGCTTTACAGAGACTGAAAGAAGCTGCTGAAAAAGCAAAGATTGAATTGTCATCTTCTGTTTCCACGGATGTTAACCTTCCATTTATCACCGCAACTCAGGATGGTCCAAAACACCTTGTTCATACTATCACAAGAGCTAAGTTTGAGAGTCTCGTTGGTGACCTGATCGACCGCACAAAGTTACCATGTGAGCAGGCGATTAAGGATGCCGGAGTCTCGAAAAGTGAGATAGACGAAGTTATACTTGTGGGTGGTTCTACCCGTGTTCCTGCAGTACAGGAGATGGTAAAAGCGCTTTTTGGTAAAGAACCTCACAAAGGTGTAAACCCTGATGAAGTGGTGGCAATTGGCGCATCAATTCAAGGTGGTGTTTTAAGCGGCGATGTAAAAGATGTGTTGCTCCTCGATGTTACTCCACTTTCACTCGGTATCGAGACTTTGGGCGGTGTGATGACAACCATGATTCAGGCAAACACCACTATCCCAACCAAAAAGACTGAAGTGTTCTCGACTGCATCAGACAGCCAGCCATCAGTTGAGATTCATGTGCTGCAGGGCGAGCGTCCCATGGCGTCTGATAACAGATCTCTGGGAAGGTTCAACCTCGATGGTATTCCACCGGCTCCAAGAGGAGTGCCTCAGATCGAAGTAAGTTTCGATATCGATGCCAACGGAATTCTGCATGTCTCGGCAAAAGACAAAGGCACCGGAAAAGAGCAATCGATTAAGATAACCGGATCCGGTGGCTTGAGTCAGGATGATATCGAGAAGATGAAAAAGAGTGCTCAGGAACATGCTGCTGAAGACAAAAAGAAAAAAGAATTGATCGAAGCTAAGAATCTTGCTGAAAACATGATCTTCCAGACAAAAAAACAGATGGATGAACTGAAAGACAAGATTACTCCTGATCAGAAAAGCAAACTTGAATCTGAAATTTCAAGACTTGAGGATGCAGTGAAAACGGATAATACAGAGCAAATAAAATCTGCTCTCGATCAGTTCCAAAAAACATGGACAGAAATCTCTCAAACTCTTTATGCCCAGCAAGGCCCTGCCGATCCGAATATGGGAGCCAACTTCAACCAGGGAGCTCAGCAACCAGGCGGAGAGACCGGTGGTAAAGAAAAAAATGTTGAGGATGCAGAGTTTAAAGAAGTTTAGTCAACAGTTTTCTGTCTAACTTCCTCTAATTCAAAATATTCCAAGAGGCTGCTCAATCACGGCAGCCTCTTTATTAATTTACCCACCCTCATTTTACCCCTCGTCGGTCATACCCTTTACCTTTCAAAAAGAGCGAATAAATTCGTATATTTGTAACTCAAAAAAATCAAAAGGTGGTATGGCTTTACTTGATACTCTCAACGCGCAACAAAAAGCAATCGTAGAATATAATAGTGGTCCACATGTTGTAATAGCAGGACCCGGAACCGGAAAAACAAAGGTCGTAACATACAAATTAGCTTATCTTCTGGATCAGGGAGTTGATCCTGAGACTATTCTTTGCGTTACCTTTACAAACAAAGCAGCAACAGATTTAAAGAACAAAGTCAGAGAACTTCTTGGTAAAAAAGACTTTGAATTTCCCTGGGTTGGCACTTTCCAGTCTGTGATGGCAAAGATTCTGCGAGTTGAAGCAAAACAAATCGGTTACTCCACAAGTTTTTCAATTTACGACACTGAAGATTCTGAATCGCTGGTTACAAATATCATTGATGATTTCAACATAAACAGTGAGGCTCTCAATCCTCGCGATGTAACCAGAAAGATCAGCTACCTTAAGAATGTGATGACGTTTCCAGCTGACCTCCTTAAAAAAGAGGATAGATCATCAGTTGAAGACAAATTTATCAGAGTGTATCAGGAATACCAGCGAAAAATTCTTGAGAACGATGCGATGGACCTTGAAGACCTGACCCTCAAGCCTCTGGAATTGTTGCTGAATAACAAAAAAGCCTACAACAAGTACAAGAAGAAATTTGATTATTTTATATTCGATGAGTTTCAGGAAACCAACACCGCACAGTATGAAATTATAAAAATACTCTGTTCGAAAGCCGGTAAAATATGCGCGATCGGTGACGATTCTCAGAGTATTTACAGTTGGAGAGGTGCCAAACCGTCGAATATCCACAGTTTTAAGGAAGATTTCACACGGACAAAAGTTTTTCCACTGGAAAAGACCTATCGTTTTACAGAGCAGATACTGAGAGCCGGTGAAGAGATAATTTCCAAAAATGAGAGCTACATCTCCAAAAAGTTATATACCGAACTTGAGGAAGGGGAGCATCTCTCCCTCATAAAGTGCTCTGATGAGAAGGATGAAGCATACCAGCTTGCGAAATTTATAAAAGACGAGATAGCTGATAACAAATATTCCTACTGTGATTTTGCGATCCTTTACAGAACCAACAACCAGTGCCGTGCTTTTGAAGATGTGTTTGTAGAAGAAGGTATTCCCTTTAAAATTTATGGCGGCATAGAGTACTATAAAAGAAGAGAAATTAAAGACCTCATTGCCTATCTGAAAGTGATTATCAATCCTAAAGACGAGGAAAGTCTTCTCAGGATCATGAATTTTCCGCAGCGCGGAATCGGCATGACCACCATAAAAAGAATGATTACCTTTTCCAAAAAACATGAAGTAACACTCTTTGAAACCATGGGCAGAGTGTTCGAGGTGATTGACATAAAAGAGAGAATCCAGAAGAATGTGAAAAACTTCAAGATTCTGCTCGACAAGTATATCGTTCTTAGAGATAAATTATCGGTCGGTGAACTGACCCACGCACTCGTTGCAGAACTGGAACTTCAGAGACTGTTCAATGAAGAGACCACGCATGAATCTCTCGACAAAATCGACAACCTGAATGAATTTCTTCTCTCGATCTCAGAATTTTCCAAGAAGTATCCTGAATCATCAATCGAGGAATATTTAAGAATTGTTAACCTGATGACTGATCTCGACGGTATCGATGAATCTGAGAACGCAATCAGACTTATGACCGTTCACAGTTCAAAGGGAATGGAATTTCCTGTGGTTTTTGTGTCAGGTCTCGAGGAGCAACTTTTCCCGTTATCAACGAAATTTTCACCTGAGGCAACTGTCGAAGAAGAACGCAGGTTGTTCTATGTTGCTGTTACAAGAGCCAAAACCAAAGTTTACTTGTCACATGCAAGAGCACGGTACAGATTTGGCGAAGTTGCCTACGAAAACAGATCGATGTTTATTAACGAAATAGCAACCACACTTCTAAAAGAAGAAGATGCAAGTCAGAACCGTAAAGGCAGAAAGACCAAAAAAGAGAAAATTATCCAGAAATTCCAATCAATCGGTTATGTGGATTGGGAACATCAAAAATCTCTTATCAAACAGGGAAGCAGAGTCTTTCATGAGCAGTTCGGTCTGGGCAAGGTGATTTCAGTCATCGGAACGGGTGAAAACCAAAAAGTGACAGTTGTATTCGATGGCAATAACATGAAGCAACTCATGTTGAAGTTCGCAAAATTGAAGGTTCAGAATTGAAACAAAAATCTCTATTCATCTCTCTTTTTTTCATCCTGACCCTGATCAATCTAAGTGCTCAGGAATTCAGAGGGACATGGCTTGCAAGAAACAGTTTATCCAGCAAGGAAGTCCTGGCGAAAGCTATGGACAGTCTTGCTGCTAATAATTTTAATACTGTCTTTGTAAATGTTTGGAGCAGGGGATATCCCCTATGGAAAAGTGATGTTTTTTTTAGGGAAACAGGAGTGTACATCGACCCGACTTACCAGGGAAGAGACATCCTGGCTGAAGCCATCGTTGAAGGACATAAAAGAGGACTTCACATCGAAGCCTGGTTTGAATATGGATTTGTTGGTGGTTGGACAGGTAATCAGCCTCCCGGCGTGAAAGGACCAATATTCCAGAATCACCCTGACTGGGTAGCCCGCAGAAATGACGGCGGGGAAGTTGACGGTTCCAACTTTTACTGGATGATTCACACCAAACCAGAAGTGCAAAATTTTCTGATTGCCATGTGTACCGAAATTGCTCGAAATTATGATGTTGACGGAATCGAGCTTGACCGAATTAGATATTCAAGTCTTTCTTATGGTTATGATCCTTATACAGACAGCTTGTACAGAGCTCAAAATAATGGAAATCCGCCACCAACCACCGTTTCTGACACATCCTGGATACGATGGAGGGCAAATAATCTGAATCAGTTCATGTTGCGGACACGAGATTCGATTAAAGCAATAAACCCGCACATCAATATTTCAAATGCCCCGTCCCTCTATGCCTCAGGAAGCTATACATCGTATAATACATTTTGTCAGGACTGGATAGGATGGCTTTCCGACGGGTCTGTGGATAATGTTCAGGTGCAGTCCTATGTTGGGACATCCACTTCTTTTTCCTCTATTTTGAACTACATAACTCAGATTGTGCCCGATATTAACAACGTTTATCCGGCCTTCGCAATTTCTCCAAACGGAAATACAATTTCAAATCAGGAAATTACAAATTTTGTAAATGTCACCCGGACCAAGGGATTCAAAGGGAATGCAATCTGGTATTTTACCGACCTCGGCTCTGTTTTCCCGTATATCAGGCAAAATCTGTATCAGTCCCCAAATTATCCGCCACATTCAACTGCATCGTGGAGATCTCTTTATCAAATAATTGAGATTAGTGACCAGAGTAAAGCCGTTCGTTCCGGTACCTGGACTTCGAGCAATGTATTCGGCTATAACGGTCCTTCCATTTATACTGATAATACCGCCCCGGCTTCAGTAAAGTACTTTTTTAATGTACCTGCAGACGGGTTCTATGAAATTTATGCCTACAATGTGACATCGGTTAACAGAACCGATTCTGCATGGTATTCAGTTACTGACTCATCAGGAAATCCTGTTAGCGTGCGACTAAACCAAAATGATGTTAATGTCCGCAGATGGAATAAACTGGGTGATTACTTTCTTAAAGCAGGAGAGAGAAACTGTGTAACTCTCTCGAATAGCGGCCTCTCAACGGGCGAACTTCTGAGTGCCGATGCAGTAATGATATCACTGAACAGGCGGTTGTCGCCATCGGTGGTAAATTCAGTAGAATCCGATGGATCCGACTTAAAAAAAAAGTCCATTAATTCATTCGAGGTAAGGAGTTACCCGAATCCCTTCAATGGTGAGTTTAAATTGTCTTTTGTCCTCAGTGACGAAACTCCTGTGGAAATCTCATTGTTCAACACATTGGGAGAGATCGTATTTTCAAAAAGTGTTGAGAATGTTAAAACAGGTTATAACCAAATAAGCATCGGAACCACCCAAATGTCAAGCGGTGTATATTTAGTTAGAATCAGGCAAGCCGGATACTACGATACGATCAAGATCATCTTAAACAAATAGAAGTTCTAACCAACACAAGGACACAAGAATGATAGCTCCTAAAAAATTAGCCATACTGGTTGGAGGCGGACCGGCTCCGGGAATCAACAGTGTGATAAGCAGTGCGACCATTAGAGCCGCAGTTGAAGGAATAGATGTAATTGGAATCAAGGACGGTTTTCAGTGGATTATGGATGGTGAGATAGGGCATTGCCAGCCACTTTCAATCGATGATGTGAGCAGGATACACTTTAGAGGCGGATCTTTTATTGGTATATCGAGAGCTAATCCGACCAAAAATAAAAAACATCTTGAAAATACTGTAACTTCTCTCCTCCGGTTAAATGTAGATAAACTGATCACTATTGGTGGTGATGACACAGCCTATTCTGCGATGAAAGTTGAAGAAATGGCAGCCGGAAGAATCAGAGTTGTGCATGTCCCTAAAACAATAGACAACGACCTTGACCTCCCTCATGGAATTCCAACCTTTGGTTTTCAGACAGCTCGCCATATTGGAGTTGAGATAGTCAAAAACCTAATGGTGGATGCACAGACCACTTCCAGATGGTACTTTGTTGTTACCATGGGAAGAAAGGCAGGCCACCTGGCTCTCGGAATAGGAAAAGCAGCCGGTGCAACCCTTACCCTCATACCTGAAGAATTTCCATCCACAACGATCAAACTTGATCATGTTATCGACCTTCTTGTCGGTGCCATAATCAAGAGAATCAGCTATGGAAAAATGGACGGTGTGGCCATCCTCGCTGAGGGTCTTGTGGAACATTTGGATCCTAATGACCTGATTGCACTTGGTGAAGTGGAAAGAGATGCTCATGACAACCTTAGAATTGCAGAGGTAAATCTTGGTGAAATCCTTAAATCAAAAGTTCAGGAACGACTCAAAGAATTCGGTCATAAAGTGACTGTAGTTGCCAAAAACATTGGCTACGAATTACGGTGTGCCGATCCGATACCTTTCGATATGGAATACACCCGCGATCTCGGATATTCCGCAGCTCAGTTTATTTTAAATGGTGGAAATGCGGCAATGGTATCGATTCAGGGCGGTAAATTCGTACCGTTGTTCTTCAAAGACATACTTGATCCAAAAACCAAAAAGACAAAAATCAGGATGGTTGACCCGTCAAATGAATCGTTCCTCATCGCGAGACGATACATGTTGCGATTGACAA
The DNA here is from genome assembly GCA_017302895.1 of Ignavibacteria bacterium. Lineage (NCBI taxonomy): Bacteria > Pseudomonadati > Ignavibacteriota > Ignavibacteria > Ignavibacteria bacterium. Next base: position 172,582 of record JAFLBV010000002.1, read on the forward strand.
ATTCCGATTTCGATGATCCGCATGAGCTTGCAAAATTTGCAGCAACATGTGGTATTTCACTCGATGAATTCACTCAGCGGTTCCATTATATCATCGAAAATGATATGCTATACAAACATATCAAAGATGGTAAGGTGAAACTTACGGGGTCAAGCGAGAAAGACGAATCAAGTCCTAATTTGTAGGTATTAACAATGAGAAAAGAAGCTTTGATCTTCGGCAGTTCAGGTGCACTCGGCGGGGGAGTCGTCAAAACACTCCTTAAGGGTGAATTTGACCATCTCTATTTTTTCGATATGCACATGCCTGAAGATGAATTACCTGCTGTGACAAAAGTTGTGACCGGTGATTTATCTGATTCAGCGAATGTGAAAAAAGCGTTCGAATTTGTGGATCCATCAGAGGACAAGCTTCTTTTCTTGTTTAGTACAGTTGGAGGGTTTGTTGGTAGTAAAATGATTGAAGAAACCACCGATCAGGACCTCCAAAAAATGTTTTCCATGAATTTCACATCAAATTTTAATATTTTGCGCGAGTTCAAGCAGAAAGTTGCGAAATGTGCCGGGGGATCTGCGATTTTCACTTCCGCGTATACTGCTTTCGCCGGTGAAGCCGGAAAATCCGTTTATGGCGCTTCCAAAAGTGCCCTTTCGCACCTCGTTGAGACGGGATCTGAAGAAGGGCGAGCGATAAACCTAAGCGTAAACGGGATAGCTCCTTTCATTATCGATACCCCTGCGAACAGAAGCTGGATGACGGAGACTAATTTTGATACCTTGATAAAACCTGAAGAAGTAGGTAACCTGCTCCTCTCTGTTTTTCGTAACTTCAATTTCGTTTCAGGAAATATCATAAAGTTGCCTTACCGGTTTCCGGTAAACTTCAATCCACAAAAATAAATCACGAGAGCCGGATGAATTCCTTAACTTCGATGTATATTGACGGTGGTGATTTTATGCACCCCATATTGATTGTTTTTATTTTGGGTCTTGTATTTAGTTTTGAACGGCTTTATACTCTGCGAAAAGCGAAAATTAATACCAAAACATTCGTTGATCAGGTAAAGAAAACCATAGAGAGCAAGGGAATTGAGGAAGCAAAGTTAATCTGCGAGAAGAATCCCGGTTCTGTTTCTGCCGTGCTTCATGCCGGTCTTCAAAGATTCGATGAGGGACTTGATTCAGTTGAAAAGGCCATAATGACCTATGGAGGAATCGAAACGGGGTTTCTTGAAAAAGGTCTGGTTTGGATTTCGCTTTTTATTGCCCTCGCACCTATGCTTGGTTTTACAGGTACCGTGCAGGGTATGATAGAGGCGTTTGAGGCGATCAAGGAGGCTAACCAGATTTCTCCTGCAATTGTTGCCGGGGGTATAGCTAAAGCTTTGATAACCACACTTTTTGGTCTGGTGGTCGCAATGATACTTCAGGTTTTTTACAACTATTTTATCTCGAGAATTGATTCTCTTGTTTCTGACATGGAAGAGAGTTCGGTTCAACTGATCGACAGTCTCTATTCACTGAAACAAAACACAGCAAAAAAATGAGTCTTATCAGACGCAGAAAGAGGACACTCCCTGTTGTCCCGCTTGCATCCATGTCTGATATTGCCTTTCTCCTCCTTATATTTTTTATCGTAGCTGCCACCATAGATATAGATACTGGTATTTCCCTCTCTTTGCCGGAATATAAGCCGGAAGAGTCACCTGCTCAAGTAGAAAAAAGTCGTGTAATCGAAATAAATATACTAAAGGACTCTGTTTTTCTGAATGGCGAACCTGTTTCAAGTAATGGTTTATATGCGAGTATACTTGACCGTGTAAGGCAGAGTCGTGAGATCCCTGATGATGCAAAACCTGTTTCATTAATACGCTACAGTAATAAAACTCTATATCAAAAATATATTGTTGTCCTTGATAATGTGAAGCGGGCATATAAAAATGTGCAGGAAGAGACAGCTAAAGAGAAATTCGGCAAGTCTTTTAAGAATTTATCCGAGGAAGAAAAAAACACAGTTGCTAAAATTGTGCCTGTTTACATCACTGTAGCGGAATTAAAAAAGAAATGATTAATTTTGCGGGCAAACTTAAAAGAAAGAAATCAGAACCCGGTATCCCGCTGGCGTCAATGCCTGATATTATTTTTATTTTGCTTCTCTTTTTTATGGTCTCAACAGTTTTGAAGGAAATCGATGTAAAAGTGCAATATGATCTTCCTGAGGCAACGACTTCCGAAAAATTTGATAACAGACGTCTCACGGCCTACCTGTTTATCGGCAGGGATGGTAAAATGCAATTGAACGACATGGTTGTTACACTCGATCAACTGCGAGAAAAAATGGAGGTCATCAGATCACGAATGAATAATGTCGTGGTGCAACTTAGGGTCGACAAAAATATACCGATGAGTCAGGTGGAGAAAGTTCAACTTGAACTGAGGAAAGCCAAGTGTTTGAGAATTAATTATGTTTCATCACAGAAAGAGGATTAGAGATGAATTTAAAAGAAAAAATTAATGAAGAATTAAAATCGGCAATGAAGAGCGGCGACAAACTTCGCCTCGAAACCGTCAGATCAATAAGAGCCGTGATTCTTGAGTATGAAAAAAGCGGCAAAGGTGAATTGAATAACGAAGCAGAAGAATTAAACATCCTTAACTCTTTGGCAAAAAAAAGGAAAGAAGCTGCCGACATCTATCGTTCGGCAAATCGTCCGGAACTCTGTGAAAAAGAGGAGAGTGAATTAAAAATCATTATGGAGTTTCTTCCTGCTCAACTGACTCAGGATGATATCAATAACAAGGTTAAAGAAATTGCCGAAGCCAATTCCATCGCAAAAGGCGGTGAATTCAGTAAACTCATGTCTGCAGTTATGAAAGAACTAAAAGGTAAGGCTGATGGTTCTTTAATCAAAAAAGCAGTCGAAGAATTCTTGCGTGGATAATGATTGAATTGGATTGATATAATTGTAATTCTATTGAGCGCAGCCTCTTTTTATCTCGGTTATAAAGAGGGCTTTATAAAGAAAATTTTCGATGTGATCGGATTTTTTCTCGGGATATTTCTTGCGATTAAATTTGCAGGAGCAGCCGGAAATGTGTATAAGAGTGTACTTGGGGTTGCTGACGGTTCCGCAGGCATAATTGGAGGAGTTACAATTTTTATCTTCTTTCAAATTTTAACGGCGATTATTGTAAAAGCCACCAAAATTCACGACAAGGTCAATCATCTGATAAATAAAATAGTTGGTGGACTGACCGGTGTAATACAGATAATAATTTTTTTAAGCGCTATCTTTTTCTTCGCTTCCAAACTTTCGTTTCCATCTGAGGAAACGGGGAAAAAGTCTTTTTTCTATGCAAGTGTGAAAAGTGTGCTACCCGGAATAATTGACACAATTATTCCCGATGAGAAGGGGAACACAAAAAAGAAAAGCAGCATAGTAAACAACCTCCTTATCCGGAAATAAATGTTCTACTCTGATAAACTTGAATTCCCCAAAGTTCTGAATTACATCTCCAAATACTGCTACACTCAGAAGGGAAAAGAGATAGTAAACAGTCTTCAACCCCTATTAGCAGAGACTGAAATACTCCTTGAGGGGAAATATGTAACAGAAGCGAAAGAACTCATAAATCAACGCGGGTATCCGCCAATCAATTCTTTAGACGATATTCAACGGGATATCCAATTGTCAAGGGTTGAAGGTGCAGTACTATCAGCCAAGTCAGTTTTTAACATCTTTGAACTCGCCATCTGCTCTGTAAACTTAAAGAGTTTTCTTTCCCAAAACCGGGACATTGCCCCGCTTCTTTCCGAATTTGCCACATTTCTTTTTGAGGATAAATTATTTGAGAGATATATCTCCTCCATATTTGACCCTTCGGGTGAAGTAAAGGATACAGCAAGTAAAAGCCTTCAGTCGATCAGAAGAGAGATTCGGGACCGTTCAGACGAGTTAAGAAGGTATGTCAGCAAAATTGTAAAAGATCTGACCGAAAAAGAAATAACAAGAGAAAATTATCTCACTCTTCGTGACGGCAGACTTGTGGTTCCTGTAAAAGTTGAGTATAAAAGGCAACTTAAAGGTATTATACACTCCGAATCTTCCACAGGTCAGACAGTGTACATCGAACCGGAAGAGACACTTAATCTCAATAATGAAATTGTATCTCTAAATTTTGCAGAAAAACGGGAAATTGAGCGGATATTAAAAGAAGTAACCGTCAGGATCAGAAACAGTTCCGATGAACTTCTTCTTGCATTTGAGACGGTTACCCGGCTCGATTCAATTTTTGCGAGAGCCAATTATTCTATTGAGGTTATGGGAGCTTTTCCATCATTTAACATAGATGAAGAAATATCTGTTTACGGTGGCAGGCATCCGTTATTGATTCAAAAACATGGAATTAAAGGAACCGTTCCATTTAATTTGAGGATTAAACCGGGCAACTCTGTAATTATCACAGGTCCTAATGCAGGCGGAAAAACTGTTCTTATAAAGAGTATTGGACTTCTCGTGCTGATGGCTCAATCGGGCATTCATATACCTGCCGGGCCCGATACAAATCTCCATATTTTCGACAAAATTCTAGTCGATATTGGTGATTCTCAATCAATCGACGATGATTTAAGCACATTCAGTTCGCATCTTTCCAATATCAAGCATATTCTTGAAATCGCTGACGAATCCACATTGGTTCTTATTGATGAGATTGGAACAGGTACAGATCCCGACTCCGGTGCTGCCATCTCCCGCTCAATATTACTGGAATTGAGCGAAAAGGGAAGTCTCGTTTTCTCAACGACTCATCTCTCCGCACTCAAAGCACTCGCGTCAGAGTTCGAGGGATTTAACAATGCCTCCATGAGTTTTGATACAGATGAATTAAAACCAACTTACCTGTTCAGACAGGGAATTCCCGGTTCGAGTTATGCTTTTGAGATTTTACTCAGGCTTGGCTTTGAAAAATCATTTATTGAACGGTCTACCGGATTTGTTCAGGATGTGAATGCAGGCCTGGAAAAAATCCTGCTCGAAGTGGAGCAACGGGAGCAGGAATTGATGAAGAAACTCTCCCATTATGAAAAGGAAAACACAAGGCTTACCGGACTGGCTAACCTGTATGAAAAAAAAGTTCGTGAACTCGATAAAGAAAAAAATAAAATCTTAAAGGATGCAAAAGAAAAGGCAGCCGTTTTCATCGAAGAATCGAATAAAGAGATTCAAAAAGTGATAAAAAATATCAGGGAATCACAGGCAACTAAACAGACCACTTCCAAAGCTATTAGTACAATCTCGGAATTAAAAGGGAAGCTTTCCAAAATCAAAACTGGGGAGACGGAAACAGTTGAAATTGATGCTTCACCGATAGAAATTGGCGATGTTGTCAAAATCAAAGATTCAGAGACCACGGGTGAAGTAATTGAAATTACTCCGGACAAAAAACATGTAGTTATCTCAACCGGTCCGCTTAAAATCTCATTCAATGTTGACGAATGTGTAAAGGTTTCGAAAAAAGACCTGAGAAAAGAAAAAAGAAAAAGCTCACATGTTGAAATCAGATCTGATGTCAGTTACAGACTTGATATAAGAGGGGAGAGACCCGTCGACATTGAAAACAGGGTTGAAAGATTCTTGATAGATGCCTATCTTGCAAACCTTGGCAGCGTCGAGATAATTCACGGCAAAGGTACCGGAGCTCTTAAAAAAGCGGTTCATGATATAATTAAAATAAATCCAAAAGTAAAGAATTTTCACTTTGCCTCTGTCGATGCAGGGGGTGAAGGCATAACCATTGTTGAATTTACGGAGTAACAAGTGTATTTCAAAAAGATACTTATAGTTAATCGTGGTGAAATCGCACTTAGAATTATTCGCAGTGCAAAGGAATTGGGAATCGCCACTGTAGCTGTATATTCAGATGCAGACATGAACGCTTTGCATGTTAAATACGCTGATGAATCATATTCCTTGGGTGGAACAACCGCAGCAGAGTCCTATCTTGATATCAACAAAATACTCGAAGTCGCCAGAATTTCCGGTGCGGACGCCATCCATCCCGGTTATGGATTTCTCTCGGAGCGAGCACATTTTATCGAGGCTGTTGAAAATGCAGGGATCTCATTTATTGGTCCTTCAGCAAAATCGGTGGAAATGATGGGCAGTAAAACCGGGGCAAGACAAATTATGCAAAAACATAATGTACCATTCGTTCCCGGAACTGTCGACCCGCTCGAATCGATTGAAGAAGCAAAGGCTTTTGCTTCCAAAATTGGCTATCCCATTCTGATCAAAGCCTCTGCTGGAGGGGGAGGTAAAGGGATGAAAAAAGTTTATTCTGACTCTGAAATGGAGGAAGCCTTCTATTCAGCCAAGAGAGAAGCTCTTTCGGGGTTTGGTGACAGCACGGTTTATATTGAAAAATTTATAGAAAATCCGAAACATATCGAAGTCCAGATTCTGGGTGACAAGTTCGGTAATTATGTCCATGTATTCGAACGGGAATGTTCGGTACAAAGAAGGCATCAAAAGATAATTGAAGAATCTCCTTCTCCTGTAATGGACAGCGTCACTCGAAAAAAAATTACAGAGACAGCTATAAATGCAGCCCGTGCGTGTGACTACTACAACGCCGGAACAATCGAATTTTTGATGGATGAGAAGAAGAATTTCTACTTCCTTGAGATGAATACCCGCTTGCAGGTGGAACACCCGGTGACAGAACTGATTTCCGGTCTCGATCTAGTGAAGGAGCAGATTAGAATAGCTGCAGGCGAGAAATTGTCATTTACTCAAAAAGACCTGAAAATTGCAGGCCACGCAATCGAGTGCAGGGTATATGCCGAAGACCCCGATAATAATTTCCTTCCTTCAACAGGTAGAATTACTTTTCACAGGCTGCCGACAGGACCGGGAGTAAGAGTTGACGAGGGGATAGAGGCAGGTTCAGAGGTTTCGATGTTTTACGACCCGATGTTGAGCAAGGTTATTGTTCACGGCTCTGACCGTCATTCAGCGATCGAAAGAATGAAAATTGCCCTCGCTTCCTATTCAATTACCGGTGTTCAGACCAATTTGTCTGTTTTATTGTGGTTATTGAATAACGATTCTTTTTTAAGTGGAAAATATTCCATAAATTTACTTGATAAGGAGTTTTTTCCTTTAGTCCCCGGGAAATGGAAGGAAAGTCTGTGCGACGACCTTGAGGATGCTGCAGTCGCACTTGTCTCTATCCTTCGCGATGAAGCACGCAACAGTTCAAACAATGTCCGAATAAATGAGGTATTCCACGATAACAATTGGTACAACGAAGAATAATGCCTGACTATTTTGTTGATGTAAACAAGAAAGAAAAGTCTGTCCGGTTTACGGGACCGGGTACCATTGTGATCGACAACAAACAATACGATTATCGTCTCGAGGAAATCAACGATAATTATTATTTGCTTCGTTTGAACAATAAAGTTTTTAGAGTAAATAGAGTATCAGGAGAAAAAAACAGCCTTCTGATACTTATTGAAGGCAGATATTTCGAAACCGAAATAAGGACAAACCTGGAACAGAAAGCCCGTCAGGTTCTCTCCAATGTAAAACAGAAAAATCACCACTCATTGATCAAATCACCTATGCCCGGGATGGTTCTTAAGCTTAAGAAGAATGCCGGGGATGAGGTTGCTCAAGGTGAGTCTATCATGATCCTCGAAGCAATGAAGATGGAGAATGATATCAAATCCCCCTTCAGTGGAATTATTAAAGAGATTTATGTCTCTGAACGCTCTGCTGTCGAGAAAGGAGCAAAGTTATTTTTAATAGGTTAATCAATAATTATTTTATTCCGGAGGTACTGTGAAAAAATATTTATTCTCTTTTCTGTTTTCTCTAATAATTGGAGGAAATGTAATCGCTGGTGGCTTTCAGTTAAATGAACACGGAGCCAAGGCGATGGCGATGGGTGGTGCGTTTGCCGGTTTAGCAAACGATCTCTCAGCGTTTTATTTTAATCCCGCAGGATTGGCTTTCATGAATGGCATCAATGTGTCGGCAGGTACAGCTCTTATCGCTCCGACCGGCGCATTTAGAGGACCATCACCTTCGATACAGGAATCAAAGATGGTGAACAAGGTGTTTACACCAAGTCATCTCTATTTTTCATATCAGGTGAATGATAAACTGGTTCTTGGTTTTGGTGCCAATAATCCATTCGGTCTCGGTACCACCTGGGATAACAACTGGCCGGGCAGATTTGCTGCAGTTGTGACAGAAGTACAGGTTTTCAGCTTTAACGCGGTAGCTGCATATAAATTGCTTGATAACCTCAGCCTTTCGGCAGGTTTTCAATACAATTTTGCTAATGTAGAGATCACAAAACAGCAGAAACTCGCTCCATTTGATGCCGAAGCACATGTAGATCTCAAAGGAAAAGACATGGCGGCATTTGGATTTATAATTGGTGCCATGTGGAAACCAACCTTGGATTTCTCCATTGGAGCAACATACAGAAGCCAGGTTAAGTACGGCTTTGAAGGTGATGTTGTAACTACAGGACCCGCACAGCTTTCAGCATCATTACCGAATGCACCAATCGCAGCAGAGCTTACAACCCCTGCGCAGGTTATCGCGGGTGTGGCTTACAAGTTTATGCCTAATTTCGTTGTTACCGCTGATTTTCAGTATGTCATGTGGTCAAGTTATGATTATCTGACAGTAACTTACAAGTCTGATGGCAAGGTACTTACTTCATCGGAAAGATTGTTTGAAGATACATGGATAGCCAGACTTGGACTCGAGTACAAGTATTCTTCAGCTCTCGCTCTTCGTGCAGGTTTCCTCTATGACAGAAATCCTGTAAAAGATGAGTATCTCGATCCCACACTTCCTGATGCAAACAGACTTGGTTTCTCAGGCGGTATCGGTTACGCTCTTACAAACAATTTGAGCCTTGATCTTGCTTATCTATTCCTAAGGTTTCAGGAAAGAACAATCACTAATTCAAAAATAAGTGCCACCGGTACTGCCGGTTTCACTCCTATGAATGGTACCTACAATTCCTATGCAAACCTCTTTTCATTAACATTTAATTATAAATTTTAATCTGAAGGAGTTAGATAATGAAAAAGATTCTTAGTTTATTCCTGGTTCTGGTTTCAACAGTAGTACTGTTTACAGGATGTCAGGACAGATCAGACCTTACAGCTCCTGCTGCACCGGCAACGGGCACAGCAAGCTTCGCCCGGTATGTTGCAATAGGTAACAGCCTTACAGCAGGATATCAATCGGGTTCACTTTATGAATCAGCTCAGAAGTATTCGTATGCTAAACTGATCGCTGACCAGGCCGGGACCTCATTTGCCTTCCCGAATATTGGTGAACCGGGTACGAGAGGCAGACTTGAAGTACAGTCGATCACTCCATTCGTATCTTATGTAAATCCGAACAGTGGTCCACTCTTAAATGCAACCTACGCCAAACCATATAATAATCTTGGTGTTCCCGGAGCATTGATTTACGACTTCCTGAATGCTTACGACTCCTTGAGTTGTTTCTCTGCAGTTTTTGGTGGTTCACCGAATCCGATGTTTAACATCGTACTCAGAAACCAGGGTGGTGCCAAAACCACACAGTGGCAACAGACTAAGGCTCAGCAGCCTACTTTTGTAACCTTCTGGCTCGGATCAAATGACATCCTTGGCCACGCCGCCTCCGGTGGTGTTGTTCCTTACACTCCTGTACCAACTTTCACAGCCCTGTTCAACCAGGCAATGGATAGTTTAAAGACTCTCGGCTGCCCTGTGGCAGTAGGAAACATCCTTGATGTAACTGTAGCTGCATACTTCACTACTGTGGGTGGACAGCTTCAGCAACAGGGAGTTACCGCCGTTTGGGGTGTCAGGGGAACCGGAGATACAATTCCACTTTCTCTCAGCAAAAACCTCCTTACTCTTACTGCTTCGGCTGAACTTGCTGCCGGAAAAGGTTTGAGCAAAGCAAATCCTATCGGAAACCGCTACATTCTTGATTCAGCAGAGATTGTTGGAGTCAAAACCGTAATTGCTCAGTTCAATAATGTAATAAAAACTGCTGCTGAAGCCAGAGGTTTTGTACATGTGGATGTTGCGGCACTTCTTGGTAAAATTGCTCTTGCTTATGTAACCAGTGGTGGTTATGTAGTTGATGGAGTGAAGTTTACACCTGTATTTGTTACAGGAAATCTTTTCAGTCTTGATGGAGTTCATCCAACCAGCCAGGCACATGCTTTGGTAGCAAATGAATTCATTCAGGCAATAAATGCGAAGTACAATGCAAAAATACCGGCGATAAATGTAGCAACAATTCCGGGCAGTCTTGTTTTTAAACAGCAGCCAAGTGGAAATGTCGTTCCAAATTATTCTTCGGATATGTTTAAACACATATTGTTCTAATTAAACAAGTAAAGGATTTTGGCAGTGAAACTTTTATTTTCCAACACAAAAATGATCCAAATGTACGCCCTTCTATTTTTGGTCGCGTTGTTTGCATCATCATGTTCCTCGGTTTCAGATGAAAATAAAAAAGAAGAATCGGCAGTAACCTCTAATCAACTTGATACAATCAAATCTGTTGATAACACCCCTTCTGTAGATTCAAAGGTGGAAGTGCCAAAATCCTTCCTTTATATTATTCAGATTGGTGCCTACAGCACATTCGAAAAAGCAAAAAAGTTTCGGGGATCAATTAAAAATAAATTAAGTGAGGAAATTTTTGTAAGTTTCGATAAGAGAACTTCACTTTATGTGGTCAGGTTAAAACCGCGTGAAACTCGGGCAGAGGCAGAGGAGATCAGGACAAAATTGCGCGCGACAAAAGAATTTTCCGATGCCTTCATTTTAACAATTGAGATTTAGTTCAATATATTCACAATCTTCGGGAGGCTGGTATGCGCAAGCTTTTACTTGTTGTATCCATACTTATATTTTTTGTCGGGCAGAATAATGCCCAGATTACGACTAACTGGGCTTTAATCAGTGGTAATGCAAACATGCCATCATGGTTTGGTTTATCAAATACTGAGAGAGGAATGGCATATTCCTCTGTTAATAATTTAATGTATGTTGTCGTCAGAAATGGTGGCGTTGTACTGAAATCCATCAACCCAACCAACGGTGCTGATGTGGCAAACTACGATATGACAGGTGTTGCCGGTGGTACTTTCATTCTTAATGATGCAGAAGCATCAACGGATGATGGTAAAGTTTATGGTTGCAACCTTGCTACCTCGAACGCAAGCGCATTCAAGGTTTATCGCTGGGATAATGCCACCGCAGTGCCTGCTGTGGCTTTTTCATATACTGCACCGGTTGCCGGTACAAGGATGGGTGATAACTTCACGCTGGTTGGTAAAAATGCTGACAACACTACCAAAATACTTTTCGCTGACGCAACCCGCAACATGGTGTTTATTGCCAAAACCACGGATAATGGAGCAACCTTCCAACTCCAGGATTCAGTACAGTTGCCTGCTTCAAGTTTCGGAGGCGCTGCTTCAGTTTACCCGATTATGAATAATCAGGGAGCAATTGAAGGAATCATTACCAACAGTTCCGGAAAAAATGTAGTTGCCTACACTATGGCAGGTCAACCAATGGGCAGTATCCCGGGTGGTGTTATCGGGACAGGTTCAACTACTGTCAGAGGTTTTGAAGTAAACGGACTTTTCTATATTGCTACCTTCCAGTATGGTGGTGGAAATGAGAATGTAAGAATCGTGGCAGTTGGCGATGATCCAAACATGGCAAGGACATATGCGATTACAACACCTCTTGGTACAAATGCAAATGTGAACGGTACCGGAGATTTTACATGCTATGTTCGCCCGAATGGTAAAGTGGAAATTTATGTTTTGGGAACCAACAATGGTATTGCTAAATACACAGTTGATTTCCCGTTCTTCATGAATGGAAGATTCAACGAACCCTATACCTTCGTTGCATCAAAACAGAATCAGAATTCAGGTTTTGGTCCTAACATGGAATTAAAAACCATGGGATATGCCTATGATTCCAACTATGTTTACATTGCGGTTCAAGGCAAACTTGACAAAACAAACTCAAATGGTATTGCAGTTTTCTTAAATTTCAGTGATATCACTGGTATTCCCGCCGGCTCATCACTGGGTGCTGTTCCTAACGGTGGACATCTCTTTGGTGATGCTACGAACCCTAACTTCAAGATGGGCTTCGAGGTTGACATGGCTTTTGTTATCAACGGTGGTGGAAACGATTCCGTTTCTTATCTTGATGCAGCCAAATACTTCAACGGAGTTAAAACCGGTGGTTATATTGGCTATACCTATAAATCAGGTTCGGCGGCTCAAGGTCCTGCAGCTCCCGGAATCTTCGCAGCAAATGCAATTACATTCGCTCTCGATTCGGCTTACGACAGAGGTCGCGGTCTTGAAATAAGAATTCCAAAAACCGAATTAAACAACCTCGGATTTTCAGGAACCATTCAGATGGCTGCTTTTATTGTTTCAAACACAGCCTATTTCTCTGATCTCTCACTTCCCGGCAATATCACCGGTGGTAATGTTGCTTTCAATCCTAACTTTGCATCACTTCCCGGTGGTCCCTACTACACAGGCGCTTTCGCTCTCCCTGTCGAGTTGGTTTCCTTCTCGGCTAAAGCGATTGATAATGTTGTAGTTCTTGACTGGATGACCGCTTCCGAGCTTAATAATAAAGGTTTTTCAGTTGAAAAGAGCTTCGATGGAACAAGTTTCTCAGAGATCGGTTTTGTAGCCGGTAGAGGAACAACCACTGAATTTGGTAAATACAGCTTCACAGACAATAATGCCGGTGCAGCGGTAGTTTACTACAGACTGAAACAGTTGGATTTCGATGGCACTTTCGCTTACAGCAGTGTTGTAAGCGTTGAATCATCTTCAGTTCCGGCAGTTTTCGCATTGAACCAGAACTATCCAAATCCTTTCAATCCTTCCACTTCAATTTCCTTTACTGTAGCTTCGGAAGGAATTGCAAGTCTGAATGTTTATTCCATCAATGGCGAACTTGTTTCCACACTGTTCAACGAAACAGCAAAAGCAGGTCAGGTTTACAATGCTAAATTTGATGCCGGGAATCTTCCTTCGGGAATTTATTTCTACAGACTGACCCAAGGTAATTCTGTTGTTACCAAAAAGTTAACCCTTCTTAAGTAAATTCTTCTGAAATTCGGGCTGTCTTGAAAAGGGCAGCCCTTTTCTTTTCAAGTAAAGATTCTTAACACTTTAGTAATCGTAGTATCAAGAAGTTTTACTAAATTTAGCAACGATTTTTTTTTATTTAACAACTCGAGGATCCAATGACTAAAAAGTCACTTTCAATAATTCTTGTTCTGTTTCTATTCTCCGCGACTTCTGCTTTTTCGCAATTAATCAATGAAAATTTCAACTATCCGGTCGGTGATTCAGTTTCCGCTCACGGATGGACCGGTCATAGCGGTTTCCTTACCAACAATATTCTTATTGGTGCCCCAGGGTTGGAATTCCCCGGCTATTTTGTAACCGGCGGCAACGCTGCATTGGTTAACAACACAGGTCAGGATATCAATAAAACTTTTGATTCGGTTAGTGCCGGAACTGTATATGCTTCATTTCTTCTCAAAGTCACCGCTGCACCGATAACCGGTTATTTCTTCCATCTTGGTCGTAATCCTTTTAATACATTCGATTTCAGAGCAAGAGTATGGGCAAAACCCGAAGGAGCCAATTTTAGACTCGGCATCAGTTTTTCAGGCAATGCTGACACAGTTTTCTCGACAGGAAGTTATTTTATCGACAGTACTTATCTTGTAGTCGTTAAATACAAAGTTGAAGCTGCTGCTGACGATTCAGTAAGTCTTTATGTTTTCAAACCAGGCGATAACTTTACTGTAGAACCGGCAGTTCCAACTGCAGGACCAAAAAGTACAACCGGTGGCGATATATCACCGGGTGCTGTTGCTCTTAGACAATATAATGCAGCTCAAAGATACACCGTTGACAATATTCTTGTTTCAACAAGCTGGATGCTCAATGTAGTACCTGTAGAATTTACCACATTCTCTGCCACTGCTCAGAATGGAAAAGTAAATCTCGTATGGGAAACTGCTTCAGAAACCAACAACAAAGGTTTTGAAGTTCAGAGAAGTCTTGACAATCAGAACTTCAGTAATGTAGGATATGTAACCGGAAAAGGTACAACAACCGAAACTTCCAGCTATAATTTCACAGATGATTTCGCTGTTTCAGGTAAAGTTTATTACAGATTGAAACAAATCGATTTTGACGGAACTTCCGCTTTCTCGAACACAATCGAAGTTGAATCGAACATGATTACCGGATTTGAATTATTCCAGAACTATCCAAACCCGTTCAACCCTTCAACCAGCATCAACTTTACCGTTTCTGAATCAGGTTTGGCAACATTGAAAATCTTCAGCGTTACAGGTGAAGAAGTTGCAAATCTCTTCAGTCAGTCAGTTGAAAAAGGAACTGTTTACACTGTTAATTTCAACGCAGCAAACCTGAACTCAGGTGTTTACTTTGCTCAGTTGTCACAAGGTAACAATGTTAAAAACATCAAATTGATCCTGAATAAATAAGCTTATTAGTCAGATTATTTGGAAAGCGAATAACCTTTTGGTTATTCGCTTTTTTATTTTAATTTTAGTATTGTAATTAATTTAATCTTTTAAATGGAGGAATTGTGGCACTATCACTAAACAAGGTAATGCTTGTCGGCAATCTCGGGAGAGATGTTGAAACAAGATTTTCGAATGATAACAGTCTGACCATATCCTCGTTCACCATGGCGACGAGTAGAAGTACAAAAGGAAAAGACAGCAACTGGATTAATGAATCAACATGGCACAATGTTGTGGCTTTCAATCTTAATGATAAAGTTCTCGAAGGTCTGCGAAAGGGAGTCCGTGTCTTTGTTGAAGGAAGAATCCAGATCAGAGAATACACAAAACAGGATAATACACCGGCAAAGGTGTACGAAATTGTGGCTGAAAAAGTTCAGTTTGTAGATAAAAAACAGGATGATGGCAGTTCACCATTCGAAGCATACGGTGGTGGTCAAAAATCTGAAAACACAGGAGCGTCTGAACCTGAGGCAGGTAAAAAAGTTGACGATGATCTTCCTTTTTAGTCAAATACGAGAACCTTTGTGCCAACCGAGCTGATTCTTCTCCTGGGCTTGCTTGGTTGCTTTATCGTGTCAGCACTGTTCAGTGGATCAGAGGTAGCCTTATTCGGAACTGATAAATCGTTATTAAAGAGGGGATTCCACAAGAACCCCCTCTTGTTGCGATATGCACTGTTTTTAGTGGAAAACCCAAAGCGACTGCTGGTTACCATTCTCTTGGGGAATAACCTGGTCAATACTCTTGCTTCCATCCTTGCGGTTGCAATAACTGTTATAGTTGCGGGTAAATTCTCGGTTGATCTCGAATCTGCTCTTACTGTTCAGATCGCAACTGTGACTATACTGGTGTTGCTTTTTGGCGAGATAACACCGAAAGTATTCGCCACCCATAATCCCATCGGTTTTCTGAAAATTGCTCTGGTACCTTTATACTGGGTCAGTCTTGTACTTTATCCTGCGTCCGAACTGATCAATGAGTTTATTAATTTTGCCTTCCAAAGGTTCAAGTTAAATAAATCCAAGCTTGCTATCAACCAGGATGATATCTCCCAACTCGCAGATATAGGACACAAAGCCGGTACTCTTGCCGAAAAAGAACATGAGATAATAAAGGGACTTGTCTCTTATATAAATGTTTCCGTTAAGCAGGTAATGAGACCCAGGGTGGATATAGTTGCAGTTCCTCAAAATTCTTCCCTGGATGAAGTGGCAAAACTCATTCTCGAAGCAGGTCACAGCCGGATACCGGTTTACAAGGATGATCTGGATAAGATAACCGGGATTCTTTATGCAAAAGATTTGTTACCACTGATTAAAAACACCATGATCAGAAACAAATTGGCTTTTACACCCACAAAACTCGCGCGTCCGGTAATGTTTGTACCTGAAACAAAATTAATCAGCGAATTGATGCAGGAATTCCAGGAAAAAAAACTTCACATGGCAATCGTCATTGATGAGTATGGTGGAACATCGGGTCTCATCACTCTGGAAGATATTCTCGAAGAGATACTCGGTGATATAAGGGATGAATACGATAAAGAGGAACCGACTATTAAAAAACTCGGACTCAATCTCTATGAAGTAAGCGGGGAACTGACCATTGGCGAACTTGAAGAATTGTTGCAGGTGGAATTCGGTGAAATATCTCCGGATATTCAAACTATAAGTGGTTTGATATTTGAAAGTGCCGGAAAGATTCCTGAAGCCGGTTTTTCAATACTCATTGGTCCCGTCCAATTCAAGGTTACCGGAGTTGAAAGAAACAGACTTCGCAAAATTTTAGTACGGCGTCAGCAGTGAAACCAGGATGTTTTCTTAAATCTTTGATTATTGGAACTATCCTTTTGGGTGCCATCATCTATATCATTTCGACCAAAGGGCAGGAATGGATAATAAATCCAGTGAAAGAAACACTGGTGGCGAATGCTTTTGAATCACTGCCGGCGGAGTTTAAGAAAATAAAGGATTCGAAAGAAAAATTGGTAATCGTCCAAAAACTCGACAGCCTGATTAATTTGGTCAAATCGGATTCCGTTTCGGCAACAATCAGCTTCACACGGCTGGAAAAGTTTCTGGAGCAATTGGCTACCTATTCACAAGACAGTGTACTTTCCAGGTCGGAAATGGAATTTCTAAAAAAACTCAGCGATGATATAGTTTCAACAAAAAAACGGAATTTAATCGAATTTGAAAAAGATACGGTGAAGTGATGAATCAACAGCATAAAATGGAAATAAAAGTCGGTTTAACGGTAATAATTGGTCTCCTTGTCCTTATTTGGGTGATCGGATGGGCAAAGAATTTAAGTGTGGTCGACAAGGACAAAAAGGTTAAGGTATTGTTTGGAAATGTATCGGGACTTGAAATTGGCGACAATGTAACGGTTAACGGTGTCCGTAAAGGATTTGTTGAAACCATTGTAGTGCAGGATTCGTCAGTGATTGTGGGTCTTTCGTTGGACAACGATGTTCAGTTGCCGGAAGGATCGAAGTTTTATGTTACCATGCTCGATCTTATGGGGGGCAAGAAGGTGGAAATAAAACCGGGCTCCAAAAAGATACCTCTGAATCTGGCACTTTTGCAGAAAGGTGAGTTTCAATTTGATGTTCCCGAAGTAATGAATCTCGTTGGAAATATGAGCGGTGATATTCCTAAAATAATGACGAAGATCGATACTTCCCTAAGTGCAATAAATGCTTATTTGAAGGATGACGATATAAAACGCGACATAAAAACAGGATTGAAAAATTTCGTGGCACTTGCGGTTGAATTCAGATCAGTCCTTCAGGAGCAAAGAGGTCAAATTGATGTTCTTGTAAAAAACGGAATAAGACTTGCTCAGAATGCTGACTCGTTAACAATGACGGCTTCCGGTTTCATAAAAGAGAATAAAGATTCTATTGCGAGCAGCATAAAAAATCTTAACAATCTTCTGGCGCAATCAGACAAACTTGTTTCGAAGCTGAACTCCATTATTGATGAGACAACATCTCAGAAGAACAATCTTGGGAAACTTCTTTATGATGAAAAAAGTTACGACGATTTAAGGGCTACTCTTAAAGACGCGAAAGAGCTTCTGCAATTAGTGAAAAAACAACTGAAAAATGAGGGATTGAATGTCAAAGCCAGAATCGATCTTTTCTAAGAATTACATTTCTTCCATTTTAGTTTTTTCAATTATCTTTTTTTATGGCTTTACAGGTTACTCCCAAATTCCACAAATTAAAGAGGGAATGGTTGTTTCGGCCGACTCAATCGCCACAGAAGTTGGGATTCAGATTCTCAGGGAAGGTGGTAATGCAGTCGATGCTGCGGTTGCAACTGGGTTTGCACTTGCGGTAACATACCCCGTAGCGGGTAATATTGGCGGTGGCGGATTCATGGTTATCAGACTTCAGAGTGGAGAGGAAATTACTCTGGATTACCGGGAAAAAGCTCCTTCGGGGGCAACCAGGGATATGTATCTTGATAAAGAGGGGAATTTTATCGACTCACTGGCTCAGGAAGGTATTCTCTCCGGCGGTGTTCCGGGAAGTGTTTCAGGACTGCTCACCGCCCTCGAAAAATACGGGACCATGAGCAGAGAGATGGTTATTGCGCCCGCTCTCAGACTTGCAAAGGAGGGCTTTAAATTACCCAAGCCTACCGCTGCCTCATTCAAAAAGTACAACAAAGTTTTCAATAAATTCCCGTCAACTTCTGCAATCTTTACAAAAAATGGTCTCCCATTCGAACCGGGCGAACTGTTTATTCAGAAAGATCTCGCCGAAACACTTGAACTGATTCTAAGAGAAGGAAAAAATGGATTTTACACGGGTCCTTTAGCAGACCGGATCGTAGCCCACATGAAAAGAGAATCAGGTTTAATTACCTCTGATGATCTGTTGAACTACGAAACTGTCGTTCGCAAGCCTGTTACAGGTAGCTACAGGGGATATAAGGTGATATCAATGCCTCCTCCGAGCTCGGGCGGAGTTGCTCTTATCCAATTGTTGAATATTCTTGAAAATATCGATTTAAAATCGTTAGGTCATTCTTCACCTGAATATGTTCATTACCTTGTTGAGGCAATGCGCAGGGTCTACGCTGACAGATCTGAATATCTGGGCGATCCCGATTTTTTTAAAGTACCTGTGAAAGATTTGATCAGCAAGGAGTATGCCAAAAAGCTTTTCTCGCAGATCAAATCCGTTGCAACTCCCTCGGAAGAGGTAAAACCGGGACTCGAAACCCCGAAAGAAAGCATGGAAACCACTCACTACTCAGTCCTGGACCGGTGGGGGAATGCGGTCAGTGTTACAACCACCATCAATTCAGGATACGGTTCAAAACTTGTTATAGACGGTACCGGTTTTTTCCTGAATAATGAAATGGATGATTTTTCTGCAAAACCTGGGGTTCCGAACCAGTTTGGTCTGCTGGGAAGCGACGCGAATTCCATCAAACCGGGCAAAAGGATGCTGTCATCGATGACCCCTACAATTTTACTTAAGGAGAATACTCCTGTCTTGATCGTCGGTTCCCCGGGTGGTTCGACGATTATTACCTCTGTCCTTCAGGTTATTCTCAATGTGGTTGATTTTGGCAACGATATCAGGAACGCAGTTGATCTGCCCCGTATTCACCATCAGTGGTACCCTGATGTGGTTTCAATTGAAGAAGATGTCTTTTCCACCGAAACCCGCGATATTTTTGAGAAAAAAGGCTACAAAGTGAAGGATATACCGCAACTTGGACTCATTGAAGCCATATCTATTGATAACAAAACCGGGGAGGTTTCCGGAGCCTCCGACAGAAGGGGAGTGGGTCTGGCACGAGGGGAGGGTCAGAAATGATAGTAGGAACAGGAGTGGATATCATAGAGATCGACAGGATTCGAAAATCCATCGAAAAATTTGGAGACCGGTTTCTAAATAAAATTTACACCAAAACCGAAATTGAATTCTGTTCGAGCAAAGCCGATAAATACAGAAGATATGCTGCACGATTTGCGATTAAAGAAGCAGTCTATAAAGCTGTCATGAAATATGATGCCACAATTGCATGGCTTGACATCTCAGTGCAAAATGACGGTGATGGGGCCCCTGTACTGGAGGAACTTTCGAAAATCACTGCCATAAAACAAGCCGGCATTCGGATACATATATCACTAAGTCATTGTAATACATTTGCTGTAGCCACTGCAATCGCAGAAAAAGAACTATAATCAAACTTCTTAGAGGTTTTTCTTGTTTCAGTATAAACAAGAAAGGAGCAACAATTCAGCTTCCAGAAAAATCAATCCGTTTTACACAATACCTTTGTACTTGTTCTAAATCAGAGTTATGAACCTCTTTCTGTTTGTTCAGTTCGCCGCGCTTTTGATATGATTTATCTGGGTAAGGCCGAGTTGGTACTTGCTGACAAAGAGAGGACTATAAAAAGTGTCAGGAAGAATTATCCCTTCCCCGTAGTAATCAGACTTAGGAAATATGTGCATATCCCTTATAAACAGGTAATCCTCACCCGAAAGAACATTCTCAGACGCGATGGTCACAAATGCGTCTATTGTGGAAAATCTGATGTTGTCCTCACTATTGACCATATTATCCCTAAATCGAGAGGTGGAGAAGACTCTTGGGAAAATCTGATTTCAGCCTGCCCAAAATGCAACAGCAAGAAAGGTGATCGTACTCCGTCTGAAGCAGGAATGCCGCTACACTTCCAGCCTTATGCTCCTAATAACATGTTTTTTATTAAATTTACAGTCGGTATTTTAGATAATCGCTGGAAACCATACCTTTTCACTAACTGAATTAATCAATGCAGAAAAAACGAATTTTAAGCGGGATGCGTCCAACTGGAAAGCTTCATCTCGGACATTACACCGGAGCCCTGGAAAACTGGATAAAACTACAGGATGAATACGAAAGTTACCATCTAATTGCAGATTACCATGTACTGACCACAAATCTGGACTCATCAAATATTTATAATGACACGATTGATATGGTCATCGACTGGCTGGCTGTCGGGTTGGATCCCGATAAAGTAAAAATGTTCAGACAATCGCAGATAAAGGAACATGCAGAGCTGTTTTTGATTTTCTCGATGCTCATCACTGCAAACAGACTTGAGAGAAATCCTTCATTGAAAGACCAGGTTAGAGACCTCAATATTCAACAAATAGTATATGGACACCTGGGATACCCTGTATTGCAGGCAGCAGATATCCTGATTTACAAGGGCGCTGTTGTTCCTGTGGGTGAAGATCAGGTTCCGCATGTTGAGATCACTCGTGAAATCGCCCGCCGGTTTAACAATCAGTACGGCGATGTTTTCCCTGAGCCCGAGCCTCTTCTTACCGTGTTTTCCCGGTTGGCAGGCTTGGATGGTGAAGCTAAAATGAGCAAGTCGCTTGGTAATACCATACTTCTTTCGGATGAACCTGAAACTGTAAAACTAAAACTTAAAAAAGCCGTTACAGATGTCCTTAAGGTAAGACGAAATGATCCGGGCAGACCTGAAGTCTGTGTTGTGTTTTCATACCATAAAAAATTCAATCCCGCTGAAGTTGAAGAAATTGAAGCAGGTTGCAGAAGTGGTGCGCTTGGATGTGTCGACTGTAAACTTAATTGTGCTTCAAAGATATCAAAATTCCTCGAGCCTGTGCTTGAAAAAAGAAAAACTTACGAGAACAACATCTCACTTGTACTCGATATAATTGCTGATGGTGAAAAAAGTGCAAAAACAGTTGCTAACGAAACTATGACAGCAGTTAGAAAAAACATGAATCTCGGCTAAATGTTCAAAGTCAAACTTGATTCGTTTGAAGGTCCTCTTGATCTTCTCCTCTTCTTTATCAAAAGGGATGAACTGGATATCTATGATATACCAATATCATATATCACCAATGAGTTTCTGAAGTATCTGGAGTTGATTAAAATTCTCGACCTCGAACAGGCAGGTGACTTCATCCTGCTGGCATCCACGCTGATGCATATCAAAGTGAGGATGCTGCTTCCGAAAGAGATTGACGAAAAGGGGGAGGAAATAGACCCCCGGGCTGATCTTGTAAAACAACTTTTGGAGTACAAGAGATACAAGGAAATGGCTGACGAATTTGTCTTTTTTGAATCGGAACAACGAAAATTGTTTTTCAGAGGCAATTTCAATCTGGACGAAAAATCAACTTTTGACGATACCGGGCTTTTATTGAAAAACATAACCGTATTCGATCTTGCGAGGGCATTCCAAAAAATAATGTCCAATCTGAAACCGGAACCGGTACATCAGATAAAGCGGGTACCTGTAAGCATCGAGGACCAAATGGAGTTTATCAGAAACCAATTACTCCTGGAGAAAAGAGTAATTTTTTCGAGAATGGTTACAGGATTAAAGATTAAAATCCAAATCGTCTATACATTCATCGCTTTGCTCGAGATGGTAAAAATGCAGTTGATCGGCATAAAGGAGTCCGACAATTTTAATGATTTTGAAATATATGAATTAGAAAATGGTTGAAGAAGTATATCTTCCTGTTATTGAAGGACTCGTTTTTGCATCCGAAGACCCGATTACTTCAGATGAACTTGTAAGGGCTATCATCGCCATTGATGGTGAAACCACTGCAATTTCTTCCGGCGACATCGATTCGGCTATTGATTTGATTAATTTAAAGTACGAGCCGGCACACTTTCCTTTCAAAATCGTCAAAATAGCCGGTGGATTTCTCTTTGCAACAAAACCTGAATTGAGTAAATATCTCGGTTATCTAAATTCGGAAAAGATCAAACGAAGACTTTCTCAGGCATCCCTTGAAACTCTTTCGATAATTGCTTATAAACAACCTATAACGAAACCTGACATTGAAGCCATAAGGGGCGTCAATTCTGATTATATCCTGAGTACTTTGCTTGACAAGAGACTTATAACCATTACAGGGAGGGCCGAAACTGTCGGAAGACCCCTGTTGTACGGTACAACTGAAGAATTTCTTAAATATTTCGGGCTGAATAAAATTTCAGACCTGCCAAAACCGCGTGAAATTGATGAATTGATGCAAGATGAAGATTTTATTGAGCAGAAAAGAAAATTGATGATGCAAGCGGTTGAAGAAACAATAGAATTGGAATTAAAAGATGACAACATCGAAAATTAGAATTAATAAATTTCTCGCGATGTCAGGGGTGGCGAGCAGAAGAAAAGCGGAAGAGTACATTCTTGAGGGGAGAGTGGATGTAAACGGAAATACCATCATCTCTCTGAGTTTCATGGTTGACCCGGACAAGGATAAAGTATCTCTTGATGGCGAACCTCTCAAATTCGAAGAGAAGGTCTATTATATTTTGAACAAACCATCAGGTTACATAACTACCGTTGAAGACGATAAAAACCGCCCTACAGTGATGGAACTGATAAAAACTTCGAAAAGGATTTTTCCGGTTGGCAGACTTGACTATGATACAACAGGGGTCCTGATCCTTAGTAATGACGGTGAATTTGCAAATGTTATGCTGCACCCCAAAAACAAGATACTCAGAACTTATGAAGTAAAGTTGGATAAACCATTTGAACAAAGTCATTTAGAACCTTTGCTGAAAGGAGTGTCGATCGAGGGCGGGAAAGGCAAGTTCGAAAATGTTAAAGTCGACAAAAAGAATCCCCGTTCCCTGACAGTCGAATGTACCGAAGGAAGAAATCTTTTTGTGAAAAGGATGTTCAGGAAGATGGGTTATTTCGTTGATAAACTTCATCGCAGCAAGTTCGCCGGTTTTACAGTGAACGATCTAAAATCTGGCGCCTACAGACAGGCAAGTAATCAAGAAATCCAGGATGTGCTTGCGAAATATACTCACAGTTAGTTTTGCTTTTGCGATAATTCTTAACTTCAGTATTGAAGCACAGAAGGATTCCGTCCGGAACAGCCCAAAATACTGGACTGCCGGATCAAAAGAAATATGGCAGACTATTGACGGCATCCTAAGCGATCCAAATATTTCGAGCGCTACTTGGGGAGTGGTCATCCAGTCCATTTCTTCGGGCGAAATTCTTTACAAAAGAAATGAAAATAAGCTCCTGAATTCGGCTTCATTGATAAAGCTTTTTACCACAGGTGCCGCTCTAACATATTTGGGAAGTGATTTTGTTTACGAAACTCTCGTAAAAACTTCGGGAACCATTGAAGGTGACCAATTAAAAGGTGACCTGATTATTACAGGCTCAGGTGATCCCACCATCTCAGGCAGACTTCAAAACAATGATGTCTACGCAATTTTCAACTCGTGGGCTGACAAGTTAATAGAACTGGGGGTTTTGAATATTAATGGTGACCTTATTGGTGACGACAGGTATTTCGAAAGCAATGGTATCGGGAAGGGATGGCAATGGGACCATCTTGGTGAGTGGTTCGCGGCCCGTTCAAGTGCTTTGGCGTTTAACGATAATTCTGTGGATGTTACCATCCTTCCGGGAGAAACGGGCTTTCGAGCAGAACTCGATATGACACCTTCCACTAAATATGTCAGTATCATCAATGATCTTGAGACTGTTGGAAAAGATTCTACTACTGCCATTGAAATCCTGAAATACCCCGGGAGTAATATCATAAGGATTTCCGGTACAATAAAAGAGACAGATAAACCTGTTGTGAAGAGTCTTGCCATCGATGAACCCGGCGAGTTTTTCCTGCAGTGTCTACGCGAAGTGCTGCACAAAAGAGGGATTAAAGTCAAAGGTAGAATCAAACTCTTGTCCCAGTACACAAGCCCTCAAGCGGATCCGAAAACAACCATTTTGTTTCGGCACAAATCAAAGCCACTCTCGGAAATTATAAAACTGTGTAACAAGAACAGTTATAACTTTTATGCTGAACAGTTGTTAAAGACAATCGGACTGGTAGAATCGGGGCTGGGAAGCACAAAAAATGGAATAAATTCAGTAACCAGACATCTTAAGAGCGCCGGAATTGATCCAGCGACATTGAACATCGTTGACGGGAGCGGTCTTAGTTTGCTAAATCTTACCTCGGCGGAGCAGTTTTCAAAGTATCTGCGTGTTATCTTTAAATCTGAGGACTTTTCCTATTTTTATAATTCGCTACCGGTGGCAGGTCGTGACGGGTCTCTTGCGGACCGGTTACTTGATGCCAGTGCAGCGAACAATCTAAGAGCTAAACCCGGTCTGAATGAAAATGTGAGAAGTCTGGCCGGATATATCAAATCCGCAGACAACGAGATGATTTCTGTTGTGTTCATTGCAAACAATTTTCTTGTACCATATTCTTTTATCGATAATATTATAGACAAAATTTGTAACAGATTAAGTATTTTGAAGAGAAAAAAATAAAGGAAATAAATTGGAAAATATCCATGTAAATGATGACCTCAACTCATTAATGAGGCGAAGACTTGAGGAATTAGATGAATTGAAAGCAAAAGGAATAAATACCTTTGCATACAGTTTTGATGTAACTTCCGATTCGAAGGATATAATCGAAAATTATGTCGACGAGAGTAAGAGGGAAGTGAAAATCGCAGGAAGAATAGTCACCATCCGCCGTATGGGAAAAGCGTCTTTTGCTCATATTCAGGACAGAGCCGGCAAAATTCAAATCTATCTCCGTCGTGATGATATCCCTGAACAATATGAAAACTTCAAACTTTTTGACATCGGGGACATTGTCGGCGTAGAAGGATATGTATTTAAGACCAGAACAGGGGAGGTTTCAGTACACGCCACTTCAGTTCAGTTACTTACGAAGTCGATCCGCCCAATTCCCGTACCAAAAGAGATGATTGATGAAGAGGGAAACAAGGTTATCTACGATCAGTTTTCAGACAAAGAATTAAGGTACCGTCAGAGATATCTTGATTTGATTTTAAACCCTGAAGTAAAAGAAGTGTTTGTCACCCGCTCAAAAATAATCTCTGCAATGAGGTCGTTCCTCGATTCCAAGGGGATTCTTGAGGTTGAAACTCCAGCTCTGCAGTCGATTTATGGAGGTGCATCTGCACGTCCGTTTGTCACACACCACAACGCACTGAATATCCCTCTCTATCTCCGAATTGCAGATGAACTCTACCTGAAAAGGCTCATCGTCGGCGGTTTTGACGGAGTTTATGAGATCTCAAAGGATTTCAGAAACGAGGGAATGGACAAAACACATAATCCTGAATTCACAATGATGGAAGTTTATGTTGCCTACAGAGACTATGAGTGGATGATGTCTTTCGTCGAAGAAATGGTGGAACATATCTGTATATCGGTGTATGGTACTACAAAATTTGATGTCGATGGTCAGACTATCGAATTTAAGGGTCCTTGGAAAAGAGTTTCGATGGTTGATTCCTTAAAGGAAAAAACAGGTATCGATTTCCTGACCGCATCAGATGAAGAAGTACTCACAATTGCTAAAAAATTTGGTATCGACACACAGAAAGTTCAAAGCCGTGGGAAAATTATAGACGAACTTTTCGAAATCACAACACAAAGTGAGTTGATACAGCCCACTTTTGTGATCGATTATCCCGTTGTAACCTCTCCATTGGCAAAAAAACACCGTGAGAAAGACGGACTTGTTGAGAGATTTGAAGGATTTGTTGTGGGAAGAGAAATCTGCAATGCCTTCAGTGAGCTGAACGATCCCATTGATCAGAGAGCACGATTTGAAGATCAGCTTAAGCAGCGCGATCAGGGTGACGATGAGGCTCAGGTAATTGATGAGGATTTTGTTAGAGCGCTTGAATACGGCATGCCTCCTACTGCCGGCTTGGGTGTCGGTATCGACCGTCTCGTCATGCTCCTTACGAACCAGCCTTCAATCAGGGATGTGATTCTCTTTCCAACCATGAAGCCCCTGAAATAGTGAGAAAATATCTCCCGTTTTATTTGCTCATAATTTTGATCAATCTCTTGCCACAGTCTGAAAGTGGCAAGAGTCTGATCCCTCCAAGGGAACCGGGTGACTCAATCATGATTTTTCCCGATTCTTCCCGGGTTCTGAAACCGGTTTATCCAAAAATAGAATTCCCAAAGCCCGATTATCTGCTCCTAGGTGGTCTTGGTGCCGTTTACACAGGCTCCATCGCTGCAATTCACTTGTATCAAACAAATGCATGGTGGAGCGGAAAAAGAGGAAGTTTCAGATTTATAGAAGACTGGGACTACGCATTATGGCTCGATAAAGTCGGCCATTTCTACGCTCCAATAATTCTCTCACATGCTTTTTCGGTCGGACTCGAGGCAGCCAAAGTTGATTATGGCACCGGCATTTGGGTATCCTCGGCAGCAGCGCTCTTTTTTCAATTATATGTGGAATTTGAAGATGGGTTTGCTCAGGACTGGGGTTTTAGCAGAGGGGATGCCATAGCAGATGTTCTTGGAGCTGCATACCCGGTTTTTCAGTATTACTATCCTGTCCTTTACAATTTCCAGCCCAGATTTAGTTATTTCCCTAAAAATCTTGGGAAGGAAGGACATAATCCGGGTCAAAAACTCATAGTGGTTGATGATTATGAAGGACAAAAATTCTGGCTCTCCGTCCGCGTTAATAATTTGTTTGGCGAGAGCTTCAAGAAGTTTTGGCCTGATTTTCTGATGCTTAGTCTGGGATATGGTGTACGAGACCTTGACGGCAGGGGGGGCGGAAAAGCTGATTTTTATATAGCACTCGATCTTGATTACGAAACCATCCCTCTATATGGTGCATTCTGGCAGATGGTTAAAAATACCTTTGGATTTATCAAATTTCCGATGCCTGCAGTTAGAATTACAAACGGTGTGGCATTTTTTGGTCTTTGCTTTTGATGGGAAACCCGGAATTTTCGATCATCATACCAACACTAAATGAAGAAAAACTCCTTGAGGGACTTTTTGCAAATTTAAAAGAAGCAATCAGACACACAAAACATTCGGTGGAGGTGATTGTCGCAGATGGGGGGAGCACCGATGGGACAATCCCGATTGCACTCAGGTATGCAGATAAGATAGTTAACGCCAAATTCGACGAGGTTAACAATATTGCTTCAGGAAGAAATGCAGGTGCAAAAAATGCAGCAGGAGATTTTCTTGTGTTCTGCAATGCAGATATTCTTTTTGATGATGTGAAATATGTGATCGACAGGATATACAGTGAATTCGAAACTAAAAGCCGGCTCATTGCTATTGCTGCATGGGTTGATACTTTTCCCGAGGAAGAAAAAACCATCGACCGGATTTTCCATCGGTTCTACAACCACTACTTTAAATTTCTAAACACTCTCAATCTTGGTATGGGCAGGGGTGAGTGCATCATAGTAAAAAAGGAATTTTTTGAAAAGGCAGGATATTTTAATTTTGCACTTCCGGCGGGCGAAGATTTTGAACTTTTTAATCGTCTTATAAAATTGGGGAAGGTCGAATATTCAAAAAAGATTAGAGTATTTGAATCGCCCAGACGATTTCGAAAGTCCGGATATTTAAGGGTAACTGCGTTGTGGACATTTAATGCACTTTCAATTATGCTGAGAAAAAAGACCGTTTCCTCTGAATGGAAGCCGGTCAGATAGAAAATCTGGTAACAAATGGATAATAAAGTTGTAAAGTCACTATTAGTGATCGTTGTACTCCTCTCCTTTTTCATGCTGTATGAGCGATTTTACGGTAACGGTAGCCTCTTCGCTACAAGTGAAAAGGATAAAATTGATCAGGCATACGACCTGATTAAAAAATTGTATGTTGACGAACTCTCCGATTCGACCCTTGGAAGGAACGCAATCGAGGGAATACTCTCAAATCTTGACCCTCACAGTGTCTATTTGACCGATGATGAGGTCAGAGGAAGTGAAGAGGAAATGAAAGGTGAGTTCGAAGGTATCGGGATTGAGTTTCAATTGATAAAAGACACTATCAATGTTATTTCTGTAATGTCTGGGGGTCCAAGTGAAAAAGCCGGGCTCCTTCCGGGTGACAAAATAATTAAAATTGGCGACTCTTCTGCCGTGAAAATTAAGACTGAGCTGATCCGAAAAAGAATAAAAGGGAAAGCCGGCTCCACTGTTAACATCTCGATATTGAGGTATGGCAAAAAGGATTTAATTGTCAAATCGATCAGGAGAGGTAAAATTCCTGTTAAATCTGTCACCGCAGGGTTCATGCTCGATTCGATAACAGGCTACTTTAACATAGTAAGATTTGGTGAAAAGACATCCGTAGAAGTACTCGATATGTTGAATTCACTTCGGGCGAAGGGAATGAAGCAGATCGTAATCGATTTGCGTAATAATCCGGGCGGATATCTGAACGAGGCAGTAAAAATAGCCGATTACTTCATCGATGGCGAGAAGGTAATTGTCTCAACAAAAGGACGAATTTCTCAGGCAAATGAAGTTTTTAAGGCTGAAACCGCATATCCGTTTGAAAAAATGCCTCTGATTCTCCTTATAAACAGGTCAAGTGCATCAGCAGCGGAAATACTCGCAGGAGCAATTCAGGATTGGGACAGGGGTCTAATCATCGGAGAAAGAAGCTTCGGGAAAGGACTTGTACAACAGCAGGTGCCTCTTAGCGATGGCTCGGCCATTAGACTGACAATCGCGAAATATTACACTCCGTTGGGGAGATCGATACAAAGACATTACGAAAATAAAGAAGAATACTATAAGGAAGTGGAGGAGAGGGATGATTCTGAAAACGATTCCCTTTCAGACTCGGTAAATCATCTTCCTTCTTATCTTACACCGGACAAAAGAAAAGTATATGGCGGGGGAGGAATAACCCCTGATGTGGCTGCCGGTGTTTTTGAAGACAAGAAAGAGGCTTACGCTCTGTTGAGAAACAACTTTTACTCACAGGCTGCACTTTTGTGGTTCGAAAAAAATGGCGATCGAATTAAAAGTGAATTTAAGGATGTGAGCAAGTTTGAGAGCAAATTTGAATTTAGTCAAGGTGAAATAAATTCATTCCTCACTTTTGCCGGAGAGATAAATCTTGAATCGGACATCAAAAATTCACCTGCCAGCATATCGTATATGAAAAACAGAATTAAAGCCGAGGTCGCACGGTATATCTGGAACCAGCAAGGTTTCTATTTCGTTTTCATGAAACATGATGATGTTGTACTCAAAGCTCTGAAACTGTTTCCTGAAGCGGCTAAAATTGCAAAACTGAGATAGAGGAGAAAATTTAGATTGAAAAATTCGAAAGCCACCATCTGTTCTTACGCAGGTAAATTTCCTCAAATAGATGATTCCGTTTTTATCGCTGACGGAGTCAGAATAATCGGGGATGTTACTGTCGGAAAATGTTCTTCGCTGTGGTATAACTCAGTGCTTAGAGGCGATATTGAGTCAATTACGATTGGTGAATTTACCAATATACAGGATGGTTCAATCCTTCATGTAAACAGTGGTAACTTACCTTTGAAAATTGGCAGTTTCGTCACTGTAGGGCATAGTGCCAACTTGCACGCGTGCACTATTGAAGACTATACTCTCATAGGAATAGGCTCTATAATTCTCGATGGTGCTCTCGTTGAAAAGAATTCCATTGTTGCTGCAGGGTCTGTCGTTACTCCCGGGATGGTTATAAAATCCGGTTTTATGTACGCTGAAGCACCTGCAAAAATAATTCGAAATTTATCTGAGAAAGAACTTGCTTATTTCGAAAAAAGTGCTTATCATTATTTTGAGATTGCAAAAGAAAGTGAAATATCAATTTTGTCTGATATTAGAAAGGACTTGCAATGAAAAATATTGATGTAGAAATTCATTCGAAACCTGCACTCACAAAAACACTGGTAAAAACCATAGTGAATGAGGTCTCGAAGATTAAGAATTTCCATTTTTCTTACCTTGAGATTTCTTTCGTTACAAAGGAAATTATTCGGGAAATAAACAAAGAACATCTTAATCACGATTATCCCACAGATATCATCACCTTCGAGTACGACAGAGACGAGGATGGCAAAATAGATGCCGAATTGCTTATCTGCAGTGAAATTGCTGAAGAAAATGCCGAAGAATTTGGTGTTTCGGTGGAAAGTGAGCTCCTCAGACTGATTGTTCACGGGATTTTGCATTTGACCGGTTACGATGATACAACTGATGAGAAGAAAAAAATCATGAAAAGTGAGGAAGATCATCTCGTAGAGTTGCTTTATCCAAAATTATTTATTATATAATCAAGCAACTTTTTTATATTCTGTGATCATCGACCTCGAAAAAAATTGTGAAGCTTTTCTGGCTTATCTCGAGCTGGAAAAAAAGACTTCGCAGAATACGTTGACAGCATACCGGCATGACTTGCAAGAGTTCAGGAATTTCTGTTACGAACTTGAAATCAAAGCCATAAGTTCTGTTACGATAAAAGTTATCAAAAGATATGTCGGTCACATGAATGGAAGAGATCTTGACAAATCCAGTATCGCCAGAAAAATGACGACACTAAGGATGTTTTTCGATTTTTTACTGGATCGCGAATTGATTGATTATAATTTTGTTAAAGATATAAAAAATCCAAAATTTCGAAGAAAACTGCCGGAGATTATCTCTGAAAAGGAATTTGAAAAAGCTGCCTCAGTATCGCAATCACTCGAACAAAACCAATTTAAAATTCTTCTCCATGAAGCAATTCTTGAGTTGCTCTATGGTTGTTCTTTGCGTGTTTCAGAGGTTTGTTCCGTAAAAACCGGGGATATCGATTTCCTGAAAGGATCAATCAGAGTTCTTGGGAAGGGCTCAAAAGTCAGAATTGTCCCTGTCGGAAGAGTTTCCCTTGATTGTCTGAAAAAATATTACGATATTAGAATTGGAATCTCTGTCAGTCCGTATTTCCTGATTAATCATCTTGGGAATAATATCAATGTAAAATATGTATACCGGCTGGTAAACCGTTACCTGTCGGTAGTCACCGAGATTGAGAAAAAAAGTCCGCATGTGTTGCGACACAGTTCGGCAACCCACATGCTTGACAATGGAGCGGATTTACTGGCGATAAAAGAGATATTAGGTCATGAAAATCTTTCAACCACCCAGATATATACACATGTAAGTATCGAACGGTTGCGAAGTATATACAAAAAAGCTCACCCAAAGTCATAATTATTCGGGAGGTACCATGAATATACAGATAACAGCAAGAAAGTTCACCGCAAGAGACACCTTAAAAGATCTGATTAAGGAAGAGGTTCTCTCATTACAGAAATTTTCAGACGAAATTCTTGATGTCGAGGTGATCATGAGCTATCAAAATGTGAAGGATAGCATAAAGGAAGTTGAATTGATAGTTAAACTCCCAGGAACAGTTTTAACTGCCAAAGATGAAGCTGACGAGTACGGCAAAGCACTAAAAGCCGCCGTTGAAAAAATCGAAAAACAGATCACAAAAAGAAAAACAAAAAGAGACGCTGTAAAGAAAACCGAACAGGAGTTGTAATTTATTGGAACTGATTAAAAAAGACCACATTACTGTTGAGTTCTTCTTTAACAGAACAACCGGTAAATTTAAAATCACAAATTTCACAGGAAACCGTGGATTTGAAAAAAAAATAAAAGAACCCAATCTTCACAGACCCGGCTTGGCTTTAGCCGGGTTTGTTGATTTATTCTCATACAACAGAATTCAGATTTTCGGAAATACTGAGATCAGATATCTTTTGTCGATACCTGAGGAACAGCGAAAAGCTACCATCGAGAATATCTTCAAATTCGACATTCCCTGCATAATCATCACCAACAATATTCAACCATTTCCTGAAATGCTCGAGTTATCGGAGAAATACGGTGTTGCGATATTTGGATCTCCTGATTCCACAACGAGATTAAGTTTCTTTATTAGTGATTTTCTCGATGACCAGTTTATGCCTCAGGCATCCATCCATGCATCTTTAATTGATGTTTATGGAGTGGGTATCCTCTTCACAGGTCAATCGGGAGTAGGGAAGAGTGAGGTCGCTCTTGATCTTGTAGAGCGGGGTCACAGGCTTGTTGCCGATGATGTTGTAATCGCCACCAAGAAGGGAGAAGGAATCATAATGGGTTCCGGAACCGATCTTTCCAAACATTTTATGGAAATCCGGGGCCTTGGTCTGATTAATGTGGAAAAAATGTTCGGAATCCGTGCAATTCGTTATCAGAAAAGAATTGAAGTGATTGTTCATCTCGAGATTTGGGACCCCGAACACGAATATACAAGAACAGGACTGGATGATACAACCACTCAGATTATGGATGTGGAGCTCCCCTATGTCACGCTCCCGATAGTTCCAGGGAAGAATATTACGGTAATTACCGAAGTCATCGCGCTAAATTATCTGTTGAAGCATTATGGCTACGACAGTGCAAAGATTTTCAGAGACAGACTTGACAGAAGATTGAAAAGTCCTTCGGGGGATAATTTTACCCGTGGAATTGACTACTTCGAGCACGATTTTGAGTAAATATGTCTTGTTTAAGAGTGCCAGTTTCTTAGTTTTGTACATCTAATTTTAATTTTTTTTTATTCTTTAAATTCAAGACTCTATGCGCAATTTTCTGAGCAGATATTATTTTATCTCCAGACGAGAACTTAAAATACGCACATTTAAATTACCTCCTGCAAAATCGATTTTCCCAGTTATTGTTACATTTTTTGTTTTTCAATTTATCATTCTTCTCACTTCCGGCTTCTTTCCGGGGGTATCAGGTGACAGCGAAAACCCCTCAGG
The DNA here is from genome assembly GCA_017302895.1 of Ignavibacteria bacterium. Taxonomy (NCBI): domain Bacteria; kingdom Pseudomonadati; phylum Ignavibacteriota; class Ignavibacteria; species Ignavibacteria bacterium. The sequence continues at coordinate 205,910 of JAFLBV010000002.1, forward strand.
TCTCGCTGTCGAAAACGCAGAATTAAAAAAGCAGCTCAGTGAGCTGAAGGATGAAATTGCCCGGGTAAATGGGAGACTCTCAACAGTAATAAGTCTGAATAATGAAATCCGTGAGATTGCTGACCTCCCAAGAATGGATGAAGACCTGTTCAAAATTGACAACACTCTTGCATCCTACGAATTGACAGGAGGGCTGGCATCTGCTTCTTATGGCAGTCTTGAAGATGCCTCCAAATTATTGAAGCTGCTCGAGAACAACCTCGAACTTCAGTCGAGAATCAACAAGGAAATTTCAACAGCATTTGTCGATAAGACCGGCTATCTAAGGGGAATACCCTCGATAAAGCCTTTGGATGCTTCGTTTAACCGGACAAGTTTTGGTCCGCGTAAAAATCCGATTACCGGAAAGCCTCAGTTCCACACAGGGCTCGATATTGGTTCCACATATGGACAGGAGATTTTCGTTACCGCTGATGGAATCGTGGAAAGAGCAGATAATTTTAGCGGTTACGGACTTTGTGTAATAGTTGCTCATGCCTCTGGTTATAAAACTCTGTACGGACATTGTTCCAAACTCCTCGTGCAAAAGGGAGACAAGGTGTCCAGAGGTGAGTTAATAGCGCTTGTAGGAAGCACAGGACTCTCAACAGGACCCCATCTTCACTACGAAGTTATCTATAACGGTGAACATTTAAACCCGGCTGATTTTTTCTTTGACGAGGAAAAAGCCAATTTTGACAAGAAATCGAAGAAATAACAAAATAGGGATCAATATATGATTTGGACAATTGAACTGGCGTCTTATCTCGAAGATGCTCCTTGGCCCGCTTCCAAGGAGGAATTGATTGATTATGCAGAACGCATCGGGGCTCCGCTTGAGGTTATAGAAAACCTTAAGGAACTGGAAGACTCTGATGAACCGTACGAATCAATCGAAGATATCTGGCCCGACTATCCTACTGACGAAGATTACTTCTTCAATACCGATGAGTATTGAGTGAAGTGTAATTCCCTCTAATAATGGATCCGTTCAGTGGAATTTATGGTCAGGAATCCGTTAAGGAAATACTTACCGGATTTCTGACCAATAAAAAAATCCCCCAAGCTCTACTTTTCTCAGGACCTGCCGGTACAGGGAAAGATTTTCTGGCAATCAGATTTGCAAATCTGTTAAACTCTCTCTCTGACGGTATTCCTTCTTTTTCGCACATTGATTCCATTCAGGAGCCGGTTGTAAAATTTATTTGCCCGTTACCCGTAGGTAAAAATGAATCGTCTGATGACGGTCCATATGACCGGCTTGCACAAACAGACTTAGAGTTCATTCAGGAAGAGTTTCATAAAAAAGAAGCGAATCCTTACTACCATATAAAAATACCAAAAGCCAATGATATCAAAATCTCGTCAATCAGATCGATTACGAGGTATTTGTCGTTATCCAGCGATACTTCCGGTTACAGAGTTATTCTGATTTCTGATGCCCATCTGATGAATGAACCTGCACAAAATTCACTCCTTAAGAACCTTGAAGAACCTCCTAAAGGCTTTGTTTTTATCCTTACGACCTCCGAGCCGGCGATGCTCAGGGAAACTATCAGGTCACGATGCTGGCCCCTCGAATTTCGTCCACTATTGCCGGAGGATGTGGGGCAGGTACTTAGTAGATATTTTGAAGTTGAAGAACATGAAGCAGAAATTTTGGGGAAAATAAGCGGCGGCTCTGTTTCACGAGCTTTATATCTGAAAGAAAAAAATCTCGTGGACAGGCAGGCAACGATTGTTTCTTTCCTCAGAAACTCACTCAGTGGTAAATTCAGGTCCGCGCAAATGGAGTTGAAAGAGGTTATTTCGGAAAATGACAGTGACCTGTTTCGGCTCTTTTTTAATCTTGTGATGTACTGGTTTGAAGATTACAAACGCTATCTTGCCGGTATCCGTGAGGGTCTCTTTTACTCGGGACATATGGATACATTTGAAAAATTTTCGGTCAGGTATAATAAACTTGACCCCACAAGGGCAATCGATTCGATTGAAAAAATCCTTTATTTTATTGAAAACAACAATGTTAACATGCAAATAGCTTCCTACAATATCATGTTTCTGTTAGCATCTCTGATACAGGAAGAGATCAGATCTGAAAAAATTTATCTTTTATGAAAGGCATTAAAATGAAAAAAGTAGTAATTACTCACGCAAAAAGAACCCCAATCGGCTCATTCGGTGGTACACTTGCATCCTTTACCGCAGCACAACTCGGTTCATTTGCAATTAAGGCTGTGCTCGAGGAATCGGGCATCGATAAATCGCAGGTTGACGAAGTAATATTCGGAAATGTGCTTATGGCAGGTCAGGGACAGGCCCCTGCTCGCCAGGCTGCAATTTATGCCGGTTTACCCGACACAGTCGAAACCATGACATTAAATAAGATGTGCGGCAGTGGCTTAAAAGCGATAATGCTCGCACAACAGGCTATTCTTGCCGGTGATGCAGATGTAATAATTGCTGGCGGCATGGAGTCAATGTCCAATGCTCCTTATCTGCTTCCAAAAGCAAGAAACGGATTTAAGTATGGCCACGGCGAAATTCTTGATTCAGTTTTACTCGATGGACTTACAGATGTTTACAATAAAATTCACATGGGAAATTGTGCTGAAATATGTGCAAAAAACATGACCATCACCAGAGAAGAGCTTGATGAATTCGCTATCAACTCCTATACAAAAGCTCAGAATGCTCAAAAAGAAGGCAGATTTAACGAAGAAATGATTCCTTTGGTACTTAAAACCAAAGCAGGGGAAACAGTCATCGATAAAGATGAAGATCCTGAAAAGACCAATTTCGCCAAAATTCCGACGCTTCGACCCGTTTTTGATAAAGAAGGTGTGGTTACTGCTGCAAATGCAAGTAATCTGAACGATGGAGCCGCTGCAGTTTTAGTGATGTCTGAGGAAAAAGCTCTTGAATTGGGTTTTAAACCTCTCGTTGAAATTGTGGCTCAGAGTTCGGCTGCAAAAGCTCCTGTTGATTTCACAATTGCACCTGCAGACGCCATACACAAAGTATTGAATAAAGCAGGCTTGACGGTAAGCGATATCGATCTCTATGAAATTAATGAAGCCTTCGCTGTCGTTTCAATTGCTGTAAACAGATTAACCGGAATTACCACTGAAAATACAAATGTTAATGGTGGAGCTATTGCCCTCGGACATCCAATCGGTGCAAGTGGTGCGAGAATTGTAGCCACACTTGTCCATGAGATGATGAAACGAAATTCCACATACGGTCTGGCAAGTCTCTGCATCGGTGGTGGTGAAGCTTCCGCAATGATCGTCAAAAAATACGAATAGAGGAGATCATATGAATATTAACAAAGTGGCTGTGGTTGGCGGCGGTACCATGGGTAATGGAATCGTTACCGTGTTTGCGATCAACGGTTTCAAGGTTACTCTCGTTGAAACCAGACAGGAACTGCTTGACAGGGCTATCGTGAACATTTCGTCCAGTCTTGAAAGAATGGTGAAAAAAGAGACCATCACTTCTGAAGTGAAGGATTCGGCTCTTTCAAATATAAGCACACTGATTGGTGTGGAGAATATTGATCCCGATTCTGATCTTGTGATTGAAGCTGTTTTTGAGAATAAAGATGTTAAGTTAAGTATTTTTAACACCTTAGAGAAATTTCTTAAACCTGAAGCGATAGTTGCGTCCAACACTTCTTCCATCTCGATTACTGAACTTGCACCCGGAACAAGAGCCGACAAATTCATTGGAATGCATTTCATGAATCCCGTTCCCGTAATGAAACTCGTGGAAATTATCCGTGGCTACTCAACCAGTGATGAAACCTATGCCACCATTAAGGAGTTGACATTAAAACTTCAGAAGGTTCCTGTTGAAGTTCAGGATTATCCGGGTTTCATTTCGAACAGAATCCTGATGCCCATGATTAATGAAGCCATCTTTTGTTTAATGGAAGGTGTGGCTTCAAAGGAAGATATCGATTCAGTAATGAAACTGGGCATGAATCATCCAATGGGACCTCTTACACTTGCTGATTTCATCGGATTGGATGTTTGCCTGGCAATAATGGATGTGCTCTATTTTGGATTTAACGATCCGAAATACAGACCGTGTCCGCTCCTTAAAAAGATGGTATCAGCAGGCAAACTCGGCAGGAAATCGGGGGAAGGGTTCTATAAGTACCAATAATAGAAGAGTCGGTTGGATTGCTACAGTCTCTGCCGTACTCAAATATTATGCACTTAAGATTCCAATCAGATCGTATAACTGGGATCTTACTCAAGATGGATACACACTTCTTTTAGGCGCTGTTACCGGAGTTTTATGCGGTTTCGGCGCCGTCATTTTTCATTATTCCATTGAACTTATAAGAGATCTCTTCTTTTTTCTTCCTCCGCAAATAATTTCCGGCTTCAAAACTTTCTACCCTGACACCGTCACCGGAGTCTTGTATGTTATACTGGTTCCTGCAATTGGTGGACTTGTAGTTGGTACCCTCGCCATGATCTTCGAAAAAGGGAAAAAAGGGGAGGGGATACCGAATGTAATCCTCGCTGTTGCTACAAAGGGCGGAATTATAAAGGGAAGTGTTGCAATTCTTAAAACTGTGCAGACCGCGATAAGTATTGGTACCGGTGGTGCAGGTGGAAAAGAAGGACCAATTGTTCAGATAGGTGCCGCAATAGGTTCCGGATTTGGTCAGTTTTTAAATCTCTCTTCTGACAGACTGCGCATTCTCGTGGGTTGTGGTGCTGCAGCGGGACTTTCAGCAGCTTTTAATGCTCCGCTGGGTGGTGCAATTTTCACTATGGAAATAATACTTCGGACTTTCAATTCCAGATCATTAGGTCCGATTATTGTCTCATCAGTTTTTGCGACGGTTATTTCAAGAGGATTTATTGGTGAAGAGCCGGCATTTCAAATTCCTGTTTACAATCTGAACAGTAACTCAGAGTTTTTATTCTACATTGTTCTGGGAATTCTTTCAGGTTTGATGGCAGTTTACTTCGTAAAAGTGATTTTCTATTTCGATGAAATGTTTACGAAACTGACTGTTCCGACATTTCTTAAGCCGGCCATCGGAGGCTTGATGGTTGGCATCATCGGTGTGTTGTTACCGGGAATCTACGGCTTCAATCAGCAGTCAATAGATAAATCGCTTTACAACCAGAACACACTCGAGTTGATGATCTTGCTCTTTTTGTTAAAACCGCTTGCAACATCACTTACAGTCGGATCCGGCGGGCATGGTGGAACCTTTGCACCCAGTCTGTTTACCGGAGCCATGCTCGGAGGAGCATTCGGACAGGTTGTAAACATTCTATTTCCGGAAGTACCTGCTGCACCGGGCGCATATGCTCTCGTTGGAATGGGAGCTGTTGTTGCCGGTACCACTCATGCGTCACTCACGGCACTTATTATGGTGTTTGAAATGACAAACAACTATAAAATTATCCTTCCTCTGATGCTCACAATTATTATTTCAACAATGATCTCCAAGGGAATCCTAAAGGGTTCACTTTACACCTTAAGACTGGGTAAGGAAGGCACCGGACTGGATGTCTACGGCAGAAAAAGCTCGGTCCTCAAATCGATGAAGATTTCATCTATTGTTGAAGATGTGAAAGAATTTATTCATGAATCAGACACTTACCAAAGGGTTGTCGAGTCATTAAGGAATTCTCAGTATGAGACGCTTCTTGTAGTCGATAAATCGGGTGAAGTCAAAGGAGTGATATCTTACACAGATTTGAGAAAATCACTGTTCGATGAAGAGACCATGGCCGTAATGGAGTTTTTAATTGCCGGAGATTTGATGAAGAAAAGGTTCACAAAGATTAGTGACCTTGAAAATGCTGATAATGCGCTGAAGATGATGGAAACTTTTGATTTGGAATTTCTTCCTGTTTACAACACAGATGACAAATTCATCGGGGTAGTGTCAAAACAAAAAATACTTAGAGTATATCAGAATGAGTTGTTTTTAGCAGAAAAGAACCTTGATCTGTCAAGTTAACCGTTTTAAGACCTTTTAAATGTCCTATAATGTATATTATGTAAACTAAAAGCAATACCGTTTGATCGAGGCTTTCCGGGCCAACACATTCACCCCGCCTCCCCACATTTGTAGTTTTCAAAGACAAATACCTGTCGTTAAATCATCGAATTACTTTATAACTTCAACCGCCGGAATCAAGTAGAATTTTAACATCGACTTTTTGTTGAAAGTCTTTTTCGCCATCTCAGAAATATCCTTTAGCGTCATCTTTCTGATAATCTCGTTTCCCTCAGTAAATCCTTTCAAATCAGAACCGCTCATAGCATGTGAACTTATCAGGTTCAGTATGCCTCTGTTTGTCTGGAAAACTTCTTCGCGTTCCTTAAGAGCATTTTCCTTTGCTTTCTGAAGTGTTGTTTCATCGTTGAAGTTTTGTACTAAAGAATCAATGATAGATTCTGTTTTAGCTGTAAGTTCTTCTTTTCTGGCAGGGTCACAATTAAAAAATACAGTATTATTGAATTGAGATTCAGGATACTGATTAAAACTTACACCAGCAGAAATAGAATAACTTCCGCCAAGTTCCTCGCGGATTACCTCGTTAAACTTGATATCAAGGACTTTTTGCAGAATCGTTAATTCGAGATTACTTTTTCTACTCCAGTCATACTTGCCCGGGAAAGCAAGAAAAACTGTTGCCTTGTTCTCCATCCCTTTTTTCACGGTTTTTTCACCACCATTTTGAGAATACCTGACTCCCCTGTCAAGCCATTCTTCATGATCCACACTTTTCTGTGATGCTATATACCTGCAAATGAGTGATTTAATCACATCTTCATCAAAATTTCCGGTGAAAACAAAAGTAAAATCGCCTGCTGAATTAAATCTTTCCTTGAATATCTGATATGCCTTTTGTTGATTTATTTCACCGAAACGGCTGATACTCATCGGTTTCATCCGCGGGTTGTTGTTATACAGGGCCACAACAATTGAATCATAAAACACATTGTCTGGTGACAGTCCTTCATTGATCAGATAACTTCTCAGTTTTTCCATAAAATTTGCAGTGGATATTGTATCCAGACGCGGTTTTTCAAATGTAAGGTACACAAGCCGGAAAAAATCCTCGAGATCATTGACCGAACTTTGTCCGTTAATCTCCTCATATAGCTCAGTCACATTTGTTTGGACTGATATCATTTTTCCTGCAAGTTTTTTGTAAAGTTCAGTAAGATTGAACTCACCCAAACCAGATTCCTCGACGATCGAGGTTGCGTAATTTGCTGAGACAAGGTCCTTATCCTCAACTTTGGAGAGACCGCCTCGGCTAAAACCGTACATTAGCACTTCATCTTTTTGCAAGCCGGTTTTTTTTAGGTAAACTTTTGCGCCGTTACTCAAAGTCAACAATTTTACATCATAAACATCAAGGTTTTCTTCTGTAACGATTCTGCCGGGTTTGGGTTCCACTTCCACAAGCGGCTTGTTTACTTCCGTCGATTGAGGTTTTGCAATCTCCATGGTGGTAACAGATTTGAAGATATTTTCAAGATTTTCCTGTTTTGGGACAATTGCACCTGTTTTTTCAGGATAGGAAACGAGAGTTACCATATTCGAATCAGAAATCAGTTCTGATGCAATTTGATTCACTTCCGAGAGGGTGATTTGTGGTACAATTTCCTTGTATATCTTATAACCCGTTTCAATATCCGTATAAATTGCATCATTTATAAACTGATCGAGCAAGGCATTCACCACACCGGTGGAATACTGATTGTCTTTCTCCCTGTAATAATTATCCATAGATGCATCAAGATTTTCTTTAGCCCGCGAGAATTCCTCTTTCGTAAAGCCATATCTTTTCATTTTTTCACCCTCGAGAACCAGAAGTGAAAATGACGAATCTATCATATTTTCTTTGGAAGAGGCGTAAAGAACGAAAGCACCCTTATTATAAGAAAGGGTTGTGGAGTATCCTCCACCATTTTGCAGAGGTGAATTGCTTAATTTAGAAATATCAAACAGTCGTTCACTCAGAATGGAACCGACTATCTGATGTATGATCCCTTTTTTATAGTCAGCCACAGTGTTCGCTTTAAGTACAGGTCGCTTGTTGACTATGACGACATTGCTCGTTGTTGTTTCTTTGTCACCAACGATAGAATAAAGCCTCTCTTTATGATCCGGTACTTCATAAATAATTCGCTTCTTTGGGGTGTCAGAGGCACCGTAAGACCCGAAGTACTTCTTAATGAGTGTTTCCATATCCCCAGCCTTAAAATCACCCACAGCCACCACAGACATTAATTCCGGCCTGTACCACTCTTTGTAATAATCAGTCAAAGCTTTGTGTGGAAAAGACTTCAGAACTTTTTCATCACCGATCGGCAATCTCTGTGCGAATCTCGAGTTGTGGAAAAGAACAGGAAACTGAATGTCCCTGATTCTGCCCTCAGCCCCTTTTCCCATTCGCATTTCCTCAAGCACCACTCCCCTCTCCTTTTCAATCTCAAGAGAGTCAAATGTAGCCTGAAACGCCCAGTCGGAGAGCACCATAAACGCAGAATCGAGAATGGTTTCACGGTCTGTGGGTACCGTTAGCATATACACAGTTTCTTCTGTCGAAGTATAGGCATTTATTTCCGGACCGAATTTCATACCGAGTAACTCAAGAAAATCAATAACCTTGTTTCCCGGGAAATTCTTTGTACCATTAAATAGCATGTGCTCAGTAAAATGTGCAAGACCTTTTTGATCATCGCGTTCATTAAGAGAACCGGTCAATATCACCAGCCTTAATTCAGCTTTTTTCTCAGGTAATCTGTTTTCAAGTATTGAATACTTTAAACCGTTTAACAGAGTGCCCTCAAGAACAGAACGGTGTTTAGGAATTGAATCAGAAGAGGTCTGGGGAAACAGATTTATTGTGAAAAGAAAAAGGGCTAAGATTGATATATTTGTCAGTTGCATGTTATGGGAAGTCTTTCGCATTATGACAGATCGGTCAGATGAAAACTCAAAATATGACATTTAATTTGTGTGGTGATATCGACATCTTGATCTCTTTGACCAGGTCATCAGATGTTTCTCCATCAAGATGCAGGTATGCCGGTTCATCAAGAGAGATTGTGTAATTGTTTGTTGTAAAATAAGTTACCTCTTTTAATCCGAGGTGTGACCCTGTGATGGCTTTCGGTAAATTTTTAAAGATTTTTGGCAGAGACATATTCTCAACGATACAGACATCTGCCAGTCCATCATCAACCTTTGCATCAGGAGTCAGCTTAAAGCCACCGCCGGAATACAACCCGTTGCCCGTAGTGATGAACATGGCTTCTCCGCTCAAATTCTTTCCATCCCCTGTGGACAGTTTGTATCTGACAGGTGTATAAGAGAAGAGTGCCTGAATAAGAGAAATGATATAAACCGTCATCCCGGTCAGGAACTTCTTCTTTTCTTTCAATTTACCAACATAGGCGTCGAATCCTATCCCCGAGGTATTGATAAATTTTTTCTTCTCAACACTGCCATCTACGAAGGTGATTCTTAAATCCCATACATCCATTGCAACAGATTCCGAAGCCGCCAAAGCTGCTTTTAGAACATCGACAGGGTTGTTTGAAAGATGAAAATATTTGGTAAGGTCGTTTCCCGATCCGGTGGGAATCAATGATACAGAGAAACGGTAAGGTGGTGGAACAAGATTCACGAGGGAATTAAAAGTACCGTCACCCCCGGCTAAAAAGATGTGGCTATCACTCCTGTTTAGATCATTGTAATATCTGGAAGCCTCATCGAGAGTTTTTGGAAGGAAAACCCGTAGTCCGGAGATCAATCCGGAATGACCTATGAGTCCGGCAAACTTTCTGCCTCTCCCGTTACCCGAGAGAGAATTTATTATTAAATATTTGTTTTCAGGGAGTTTCAGCAGGTATTCTCTGGTTTACTTTGAAAAAATTGCTTCAACATACATACGGGGGTCGAAATTCTGGAGGTCTTCAATTCCCTCTCCAACTCCAATATATCGTACAGGTACTTTCAGTTCTCTGCAAATTTGAAAGATTACCCCGCCTTTCGCAGTTCCATCAAGTTTTGTAACTATCAAGCCAGAAAGCTCGGTAACTTTTGAGAACTCCTTCCCTTGTTGCACGGCATTCTGACCTGTTGTACCGTCAACCACTAAAAATATCTCATTTGGTGCATCAGGCAGCTTTTTGGAAATCACATTTTTGATCTTCTTCAATTCTTCCATCAAATTCACTTTGGTGTGAAGTCGGCCCGCAGTATCTATCATTACCACATCGGCATTGATTCTGATAGCCTCCTGAATTGTCTCAAATGCAACCGAGGAGGGATCTGCACCCTGGTGTCTGGATATAATTGGAACTCCCGCTCTGTCAGCCCATATTTCGAGTTGTTCATTTGCCGCAGCTCTGAAGGTATCTGCAGCTCCAACAACTACTTTCCAGCCCGATAGTTTAAAATTATGGGCAAGTTTTCCGATCGTAGTGGTTTTTCCCGCTCCATTTACACCTACAATAAGGATAACAAACGGTTTGTGTTGCTCAACATCAGGAACATACTCCTTTGAAGAGAGTGAGTGCTCGAGTTCTTCCTCAAGAACTGCCTTTACAACTGCCAATACATTATCTCCGGAACGGTCTTTTTCTGACTTAAGTTTTTTCCGAACTTCATCAACAATTTTCATTGCAAGATCATATCCGATATCTGAAGTGATCAAAATCTCTTCCATCTCTTCGAGTGTAATTTCATCAATTACAGCCTTGCCTGTAACCGTTTCAGAAATTTTATTGAATATTTTGTCCCGTGTTTTCGAAAGCCCGTCTTTTAGTTTTCCAAAATTAAAATTCTTAATAAAACTCATTTTTTACTCTTTATTATCTTTATAGCTTTTATGACATAGTTTAGATAGGATGCGATTATTAACACAATCAGTGAGTAATAATATAACCGCATGAACAGCAGGGATTCACTCAACTGTAAAAAAACAAGAATGAGATATGAACCGATAAAGAAAAATGTCCATTTACCCAACCAATCGGAGGGTGGCACCCTTCCGATACTCTTGCTTAGGAATAGACCCGGAAGCATAATAAGTAGATCTCTTGCCACAATCACAAAGAAAAGCACCGGATCAAGTATACCAGTGATATAGAATGTGATTGAAACCGAAATTACGAGCACCTTATCAGCGAGAGGATCGAGAATTTTCCCCAGTTCCGAAACCTGATTAAATTTTCGGGCAAAATAGCCGTCAAAAAAATCAGTGATGCTTATTAATAACACGAGCAGAACAGTTAAGGGCCTTCCAAGAATGTCGGGATTTACCAAAAACCATATCAGCGGAAATGAACCGAAGAGTCTTGAAAGACTCAAAAGATTTGATACCTGGAAAAAGTGTTTTTTTTCGATCCCGAACATCATCTTATTATTGCAATCTTTCCGGTTTTTGTACCAAGTTCATTCTTTTTTCCGTCAGTCATTGTTGCCCGGTAAATATATACTCCGGAAGGCACTTCCCTGCCATCTGAATCCAAAAGATTCCAGTCCACTCCACCATTTCCGTCATTTTCCGAAAACTCTGCAATCCTGACTCCCTCAAGATTGAAAATAATTATATCCACATACCGCGGAAGATTTGCAAATGTGACGCTCCTGTGTTTTGATTTGTCCACGGGACTCGGGAAAGTATAGATATCTTCAAGACTGGATGCCGTGGCTGTAAGAACAATAGTAGCACCTGAGTTTGAATTTATCAGCAAGTTTCCGGATCCGGCATCCGATCTGATGTTTTTCAATGTCAGGGTATATTCCCTTCCTAAAGATCCGACCGGTTTTGATCCCTTGAGACTAAGAATAACCGTCTTCTTATCCGTTGGGGAGACGGTCGCGGAAGTCACTTTGTTATCGGGTGAAAATGAATAATTAGAGACATCACCGGCAGTCGCAGGATCCAAATCCAGATTCATCCTGATCGAAACTGTGTAATTATCAAGAATTTTGAAGCTTTCTATAAAGAAACTCTCTGTAACGACTCCGGGAGTATAAGTAAAAGTTGCCGTATCCGAGCTAACGGGTGAGCCGTAGTTGTCAATTAGTCCTGAAATTAGAACCCTGTTGGGACCGTTATTAAAGTTCGAGGAGAAAGTTAAAAGGAAAGCATTCTCTCCCGACGGAGTGTAGGAGGAAAGCGGGATTTTTTCATTTCCCTTGATCAGGTGGATACCCGAGGGATTATCAATCTCTTTTCTCATCTTGTTCGAAAACAAAACTTCAACGGAATTTAGAGTTTTCACAGAGGCAGAAGAATATTTTGCCGGAGAGTGATGAAATACTTTAATCACTTTGGAGGCCGCTTTACGGGTGCCAGAAACACCTTCAACCTTGTAATAATAATTTTTATTCAGCTCCACACCGGTATCATTGAAGAACTGGGAGGTCGTGGAATCGTAAAGAACAAGTTCGGATTCTGTAAGCCCTCTGTAAACAAAATATTTCGATGCTGAACCCTGAAAGCTGATTCTGATTTTTGAATTGTCCACACTGAATGCGGAGGTCAGAGTCGGAGCAAACGAAGCGGTTTGGTTGAACTCAAAAAATTTGATTATGTTTCCATATGGATAAGCTATTTCGGCAATTCCATTTCCGTCAAAATCCTCGATTAGAATTGCATTGGTATTTACATTCTCGTCATACGAAACAATTTCACCACTCAATCCCTGACTTTTAATGATGTATGCGTAAGGATATGTAAACAGGAGCAGTTCCTGCTTGCCGTCACTATCGATATCATAAAACTTAAGTGAATTGGATGCCCGCTGGAAAGTGGATTTAAATTCCACAGCAGGATCAATAAAAGCATTATCATATGAAATATTCAGATTGGTTCCGGCGAAATTGAAAATTATTATTCTATTATAAGGAGCAACATCGACATCGGGAACGGCTTGGAGGAGGACGGCTAAATCCTCTTTTCCATCACTGTTAAAATCTCCCGAAGCAATAAAGGAGGATGACGACATGTAACCGGTTCTGATGATTTTATCGGTTTTAATGTCGTTTATTGCATTTACCTTCATTACAACTATATCACCGTCAGAATCCGTGAAGACAATTTCGTTTTTTGAATCACCATCAATATCTTTGACAACCAGAAATGGCGAGTTAAATGTATTTCCACCGAAACCCATACCTGACTGATTGTAAAATCTTGATTTGTAGGTCAGGGATAAATCTGAATTAATTGAGTAAACAACCACAGTAGTATCGTTTCTTACAGCCAACAGTTCATTTTTATTATCCCGGTCGAGATCAAACACACCAATGGGCCAAAAATAGCTTGTATCAGCCGATGTAGCGAGCTGGAATGTCCCCGTATTGTTCACCTGCTTATGAATGTGGGCAGAGTAACCCCAAAGAGATAGCAGATCTGTTACCCCGTCTTTGTTAAAATCGCCATAGTCTTTGGCTATTTTGCGATTTAAAGTATCAGTCTCCAGAGTTACAAACTTTTCGTTCTCAAATCTGTAAAGTTTGGTGGTCTCCGGCGACATCACTTCCCGAATGAGGGCTCCCTTGTTGTTACCGGGTAAAGCAATCGATTTATCAAAAATATATCCTGCCGGAAGTGTAAAAGTTTTTTGGGTTTTCTCATAGGTTCTGAACAAATCACCGCTGTTTAGTGTGAAATATCTGTCGACAGTATCCCTGATTTCAGTCTTGAATCCACCCTCATTCGTTACTTCAAAATAGATATCATACTGTTCAGATGGAAATATTTGTGATCTCGGAATAAATCCATAGTGCAATTGTTTCACAAAACCCGTGTTGGTCGAAAATCCATCCAGTGTAACATAACTGAAAACTGACTCAGAACTCCTTTTATAATACATCTTGACAACAGCAGGGTCCTCTGTATAAGTTGCAGCCATAAATGTCGGTTTATCGCCATAATAAGCAGGCAAAAGTGAAATCAGTTCACCTTTTGTTCCAGACCTTTTGATACGAAAATTTACTCTTTCTTCTGCTGTGAAAGAATTTGTCTGTTCCACTTTGAGCCGAAGTGTATAGACAGAGTCTTTTAGGCTTTTAAGAGCAAAATTGTAGATGATTTGATCTGAAACCTGATTTTGCTGGTTACTGATAAGATTAGTCCAGGAAACGGGGTTTAATCCTGTGCCGTATTCAAGCGAGAAAGATTTAAAGTAGGATGAAAGAATTGTCGCATTAATCTTCAAAGTATCAAGAGAAGTTGAGTAATCCTGTAGAGGAAAATTGAACTTGATGACAGAGGGAGCGAGTACCTTGAGGGCTCGAAGGAGGTTTAGTCTTCCTGCTCCTGCCCTGATATCCCAGCCGGGGTTCCCGATATCATCAGCGGTCGATTTTAGTATCTGCTTCACTTCTTCATTTGAAAAACTTTTTTTCGACAGAATCATGGCTGCCGATGCGGTAACGAATGGTGCCGCTGCTGAAGTACCGTTAAAATCTGTGTAATTCCAGTTACGGGAGGTAGTCTTGATTTGCGTACCGGGTGCCACAAGATCAAGAGTTGAACCATAGTTCGAACTTCCTGCGACATAATCCTCCGCGGTTGAGTTACCGACTGAAATCACTTCACTGTATCCCGACGGGTAGTGAGGATCGGGCGAATTGGAGTTACCTGAACTTCCAACGAGAACAACATTTTTTGAATAAGCATACCTGACTACATCCCGGAGTACATGTGAATAAGAGTAATCTCCAAAGCTCATGTTTATTACTTTTGCCCCCATCAGGACCGAGTAAAGTACAGCAGCTGACACATCATCTTCTTCGCCATAACCTTGAGGATCGAATGATCTAAGATTTAGAATTTTAATTCGGGGTGCCACACCGGCGATTCCGAGAGAATTATTCGTTTCAGCACCAATGATTCCCGCCACAGCTGTACCGTGTGAGTAGAGGTTTTCATCCATCGGATCATTATCCCAGTCGAGATAGTCACCCCCTGTAGTGTCGAATGGGAAGCCTGTCCTGTCAGTAAAATCCCATCCCATGTAATCATCCACAAAACCGTTGTTATCATCATCAATACCATTAGAGTTTTTATCTCTACCCTGCTGATCTTTTCCGGTTTCACCTTGGTTAATAAACACTTTATTTTTCAAATCAGGGTGTTTATAGTCAATTCCCGTATCTATTACGCTCACTATTACCGTGTCAGCACCCTCAGTGATTGCCCATGATTCAAACGCCCCTATTTTTGAAAGAGCCCATTGCTGATTTACAAGACTGTCGTTAGGAATGTAATCAATTTTGTAGGTCAATCCCTCCTGCACATATTCGATTTCGAAATTTTCCTTAAGTGCATTGGCTACAGATTGTGCGAGAGGTTCATCAGAGATTCTTACGGCAACAATCCGGGACAATTCAGGGATTCTGTCCGCAAGTCCTTTGGCAAAAGGAGCTATCGTTATTTTGGAATCCTTTGACGGGGCATCGGTTGCGATTATCGATTTTATGGAGGCATCAAGTCTGCTTTTTACTTCGGAGGAAGGAACTGATGCCTTGTATTTAACAAAAATAATTTTCTGTGAAAATGCCTGACTCGAGATGAGTAAAATGAAGAAAAAAAAAATCCTGCTAAATTTCATACTGATCCTTCGAGAAATTGAAATCAACTTTTACGGGATAATCACCTGAAAAACAAGCCGTACAATAATCTTCAGGACTGTCTTCCTTCACAGATTCATACAGATGGCTGATATCAAGATAACTAAGGGAATCTACCCCGATATAATCGCGGATTTTGTCCACATTGCCATCCATGGTGTAGGCAATCAGTTCCTCTCTTGAGGGGAAATCCATTCCGTAAAAACAAGAATGCATTATGGGAGGCGATGAAATTCTCAGGTGGATTTCCTTCGGTTTGGCTTCTCTTATCAGATTAATCAACTGTCTTGAAGTAGTGCCTCTCACAATCGAGTCATCAACCACCACAACGATTTTGTCTTTCAGAACACCTTTTACAGGATTGAATTTTATCTTAACCCTGAGTTCCCTGTTTTCCTGACCGGGTTCGATGAATGTTCGCCCTATATAGTGGCTTCTTAACAATCCGATTTCAAATTTTGCGTTGATTCCCTGTTTTTCCAATTCTCGCGCATATCCCAAAGCAGCAGTATTTGAGCTGTCGGGAACACTTATAACAATGACTTTATCATCCTTCTCTTTAGGAATCACCGGAAAATTTCTGGCAAGTATCTTTCCCAGTCTCCTGCGAACCTTGTCAACATTGTGCCCAAAAATCATGCTGTCGGGACGGGAAAAGTAGATATATTCAAAAATACATTGCTTTTTTCCTGCTGTCTTCCCATTCAGGTGCCTGACTTCCAACTCTGCGGATTCTTCAGACAACGGTATGAAGACCACTTCACCTGGATCGATGTCCCTGATGTATTCTGCGGAAATGATGTCAAATGCACAGGTTTCGGATGCAACAACAAAGGTCCCCTCCAGTCTGCCGAGGCAAAGGGGACGAAAACCTGATTTGTCTCTGGCAGCAACCAGATATTTATCTGTTAAAATCACAACCGAAAAAGCACCCTCAAGGAAATTAAGTGCCTCGATTACCTGTTCCCGTTGATCTTTTTCCTTGCTTTTTGCGATCAGATGAAGAATCACTTCCGTATCAGATGTTGTCTGAAAAATGGAACCTTCCGAGACAAGCCAGTCTCTCAATTTTTTGTCATTCGTCAGATTGCCATTGTGAGCAACAGCCAGATTTCCTGAATGGTAATTTACAAGGAAAGGTTGAATGTTTTTTCGGGAGTTTGAGGAGCCGGTTGTGGAATATCTGTTATGACCAATCGCGGCATTTCCGGTTAGTTGAGGTTTCCAAAAATCGAAATCATCAAAAACTTCGGACACCAGTCCTTCGCCTTTTATAACTTTGAAGACATCTTTATTGTTTTCAATATCATGCGTCACTATTCCGGAGGCTTCCTGTCCCCGATGCTGGAGGGCATGAAGTCCGTAGTATGTCATCGTGGAGGCACTTTTATTGTTGGAGATACCAAATATCCCACAAAAGCACTTCGTTTTGCTAATTGTAATTTCCATCAGGTGTATTTTTTATTAAGAGATGTCAAATTTACCAAATACGAGGCAGGTAGAAAAGGCAAAATCGAGTAGAAAAGATGAATAAAATGGTCGGAACGGCGGGATTTGAACCCGCGACCCCTACTACCCCAAAGTAGTGCGCTACCGGGCTGCGCTACGTTCCGAAAACTAAAGTTTTGTTCTTAATATTTCCAAAAAGTTTTTTATCTCAACAAGATCTTTGTAAAGTTCCGATTTATCACCGGATACTTCTTTTTCCTGATCAGCTTCAAAAAGACTGCTCTCATCAGACTCATCATCATGAACCTGGAACTCTTCTCTTTTGAGTTCTTCAAGTGACGGGGTTTTTCCCTTGTACTGATCGGCAAGTACCTTTTTAGCACCTTCGATAGTATATTTCTGATCCCGCAACAAACTTTTGATAAAAAGTATGGTTTCGATTTCTTTATTGGTATAAATTCTGTTCCCGGCTCTGTTCTTTTGAGGTCTCAGTTGCTCGAAAACATTTTCCCAAAAACGGAGCACATATTGCTCCACATCGGTTATTTTACTGACTTCACTAATCGAATAGTAAAGCTTCTTGATGTTAAAATCTTTCATCAGAACCGTAAAAATTTAGATTACAAATGTATAAAAATAGTCAGACAAAGCAAAATTCAATATTCTGACGGTTAATTATTCTCTTTGCTGATAATGTCAAGAATCTCGGAGAAATCGTTTAATTCGTAATCAGCGTTGTGGAACGGGGTATTAAATGTGTCTCCATACTTGGCAAAAGCAGTCTTTATGCCAATATTAGCAGCACCGACAATATCCCTTTCTGCCCAGTCGCCGACCATTAGAGCCTCTGCAGGCTCGACATTCAATTTTCTTAAGATGGCTTTAAAAGGAACCGGACTTGGTTTTCTCTCCCCGGTTTCATCGAATGTAACAACTTCGTCAAAAATATGGTGGAAATTTAAATAAGCGAGTCTCAGCCAGGCTTCCTTGCTCGGCGCATCTGAAAGAATCCCCAGTTTAATTCCCATTTTAACAAGTTGATTTAAACTCGAATAGACATGAGGATAAGGAATCAGGTTTGCCTCCCTCGCTTTTCGATATGCAACGATTCCCGCACTCAGGATTTTATGATCGATTCTGCCAAGCTGCTTGGTAAGAAAGAGGTCAAAAACCTGTTGATACTCAATCCCCTGCTCTTTGTAAATCAAATCTATTTCAGCCGACGCACTTGAAAGGTCCATCTTTAGTCCGGCATCAATCATTGCTGTAAGAGCAGCCTCTATCGACAACCGTTTCATTTTCATAAAATCCACGAGTGTGTTGTCAAGATCAAAAATCACAGCTTTAATCATCTGAATCCTCTTTTATTTTACGAAATCTCTGATAATTTCAACGGCAGCAACATATCCTGTATCTTTAAAGCCCGAAATGTAACCGTCACAGGCAGTCGCTGTCACAAGTCTCTGTCTGAAGTCCTCTCTGTTTGCCAAATGGGAGAGATGAACTTCCACTTTAATGGTTTTTATCAGTTCCAAAGCATCTCTGATGACAACTGAGGTGTGGGCATAACCGCCCGGATTAATTATTATATGAATATCTTCTTTTCTTAATTCTTGAAGTTGTTCGACGATCTCTCCTTCGATATTGCTCTGAAAAAAAAGAAATTCGATTTCAGGAAATGTCGTCTTCAGTTTTGCCTCAATTGATGCCAGAGTCGTAGAGCCGTATTTTGATTCATCCCTTTCACCGAGAAGGTTGAGATTCGCCCCGTTGATAACCGCAATTTTCATTTCATTTCCGCCATTGAATCGATAAATTCCCTGATTCTTGGTGAAGTATAAATTGAATCAACGCCAAGATCTTTAAGCGCAGAAGCAAGAATATTTGCTCTTCTTTGTTCACCGGCATTTTTATTGATCACTATCACTTTCGATTCCTTCAGGATACAATACCCGCCCCTAAAGTCACCTTTCTCAAATCTGACTGTTGCACCAAGCTGGAATGCCAGATCCTTGAGTTCATTGATGAGTGATTCCAACTCTTTTTCTTTTATCTTCATTTACAGCGATTTAATAATCTAAAACTTCAGGAAAAGTTAATAAATTGCATATCCATAATAATTTAGATATTCTGAAAACACAAAATAATAAAATCTTATGAATATTGCCTCAATTGACACCGGTACAAATACAGTTCTTTTACTAATAGCATCCACAGATTCAGGGAAAAGCCTCAAAGTGGTGAAGGAAATTCACAATATGCCCCGAATGGGTGAGGATGTTTTTAAGTCAGGTGTGATCAAAGAGGAAAAGATCATTGAATTATGCAACATCTATTCTTCTTACAGGAAGGAGTGCGATGCAAATAATGTCACAAAAATCATCGCTTGCGGTACAAATGTTTTCAGGATTGCGAAGAACAGCGATGAAGTGATTCGACGGGTGTATGAGGCTTCCGGAATTAAGCTTACAATAATTTCAGGCGATCTTGAGGCCGACTGCTCATATTTGGGGGCGACTGCTGATTTCGACAGAAATGAAAGGATAGCCGTTATCGACATCGGAGGTGGCAGTAGTGAAGTAACTTGTAAGGAAGGAAACAATCTGATCTTTCAAAATAGTTTTAGCACCGGTGTCGTAACACTCCGAGAGAATTTCCTTCGTAAAGGGATGGTTACCGCAGAAAATACAAAGAGGCTGGAACAATTTTGTGATGATTTTTTTGATGAACTAACAAATATCGAACCGCTTCCGGCGAAAGCAATCTCAATAGCAGGAACCCCTACAACACTCTTCTCCCTCTACAAAAAATATCCTGAATTCTATGGTGAGAAGATACACAAGCAATATCTGTCGATAGAAAACATTGATGAAGTCCTGAAAAGAATTCACAATATCCCGTTTAGTGACTATGGAAAATTCGGGAAAATAGTGAAAGGACGGGAAGATCTTTTGGCTGCCGGTGCGATGGTTCTTAAAACAATCCTGAAAAAAACGGGGCTCGCTGGTACCTTTGTTTCAATTACAGGACTTCGTTACGGCATTATTCTTAAACATCTGCTGAGTCCTGATGACTGGTCAGGTACTGCTTCCTAAGACTTCTGATAAGTATTTTGAATGATTGTGTTCTCAGGTGGTCTTGTTTCATCTGTCAACGGATAATCGAGTGTGTAATGCAGTCCCCTGCTCTCTTTTCGAATCACAGCAGACTTAACAATCAGGTACCCGGAAGTAACGAGATTTCTCAACTCGATCAGGGAATCAAAAACTTTTGTCTTCTTGTAAAACTCTTCAATTTCATTGTAAAGAAGGTTAATCCTTCTTGAAGCAAAATCGAGCCGAAGATTTGATCGGACAATTCCAACATAATCTGACATCAGTTGTTTCAACTCCCTCGCACCATGTGTAATCAGAACCTTTTCATCAGCAGTCAGCGTACCAGAATCATCCCAATCAGGAATATGCTCTGCACATCCGGGAAAATCATTAATGTTCTTTCTGATATCATTTGCAGCCCGTTGAGCGAAAACCAAAGCCTCAAGAAGAGAATTGCTGGCTAGACGGTTTGCCCCGTGTACCCCTGTCATCGACACCTCACCCACAGCGTACAATCCGGTTAGAGTCGTCCTTGAAAATTCATCCACACATACTCCACCGCAAATATAATGGGCTGCCGGAACCACCGGAATATAGTTACTGGTTATGTCCACTCCCCGATTTAGACAATTCTGATAAATATTGGGAAAATGATCAAGAATTTGAGATTTCTCTTTGTGTGTGATATCGAGGTAGACAAAATCCTCACCCTTCTTTTTCATCTCGGTATCGATAGCTCGTGCAACAATGTCCCTGGGAGCAAGTTCCTTCCTCGGATCATACCGGTGCATGAATGCATCACCTGAACCGTTCCTCAAGATTCCGCCAAAACCCCTGACTGCTTCAGAAATTAAAAATGAATGTGTAGCCTTGTTGTCAGGTTTCGGGTCATAAAACGAAGTTGGATGAAACTGAATGAATTCCATGTTGCCCATTTTTGCACCCGCCCTGTAAGCCATTGCAAAGCCGTCACCTGTCGCGATTGAAGGATTCGTGGTATGAAAATAGACCTGACCAATTCCGCCGGTTGCCAGAATTGTAGCTTTTGAGGTAATTTTAATTACTTTACCTGAACTGTTCTCCAAAACATAAGCTCCCCAACAGTGCCTGCTGCTTATTGGAAGATGCCGCAAATTAGTGACATTGTGTTCTGTTATAAGATCGATCGCAAGAGTGTTTTCGATAATTTTGATATTCGGGGTATTCGCTGCCTTTTCAATCAAAGCCCTTTCAACCTCTTTTCCGGTGAGGTCTTTTGCATGAACAATCCTGCTGAATGAGTGTCCACCCTCCCTTACGAGGTCAAGTTTTCCGTCTTTCAGAGTAAATCCCGTTCCGATTTCTACAAGCTCCATAATCCGGTCGGGACCCTCTTTAACAAGTATCTCGACGGTTTTTCTGTCACAAAGTCCCGCTCCGGCGATCAAAGTATCCTTAATATGGTTCTCAAATGAATCATTGGGGTCAAGAACAGAGGCTATACCACCCTGAGCGTAGTTTGTGTTGGACTCGCTTTTATCTTTTTTGGTAACTAAAATTACTTCAGCAAATTCAGAAATTTTTATTGCGCTGTAAAGACCCGCAATTCCACTTCCTATTACCAAAACATCGGTTTTAAAATTCATTATTAACCAGCCTGATTGAAATTCAAATAATTAATTGTCAGAAAACATATTACAGAATAAACCGACATCATCAAAAGCGAGATGACGAGCGCTGTTATTCTCTTGATTCCAAATCTGTGAAATAAGGATGTATTCAGGACGAGTGTCCAGATTATGAAAATTACCTCCAACAAAACGAACATCACTCCGAACGATTGTTTAAAGTCGAGAGGTGAAGGTTGGTTGTTAAACAGGAAACCTCCATAGATTATGAATTCGAAAAATATTAAAAGTGCCGCGCTCATTGCGATTGGAGCATATGAGTAACTGACACCAGCCATCAAATCCCGCCATTTCAGGTTTAGAGTACGGAAATTTCCTGTTTTTATAAGGAAAAACGGCAAAAGCAGAAATACACCCAGAAGTACCAGAAACTGGAAATAAAGCATCAGTACTTTGTCAAACTGATATTCGTAGAAGTGAAATGAGAAAAGAAGTGTGAGAAAAAAATACTTCAAGACTGCTAAAACCACAAAAAAGGAGGTGAAATTTTTATTTTCCGCGAAGATTATTTTATCGAAGGTTTCGCCGGGGTGATCGATAATTCCGGAAAGGGTTTCCCACAAGTCGATGTTGGCAACTCTGTCGCGGAGTATGTTACCACAATCTGTACAATCATGGTTGAATCGCGAATTTTCTGTCCCGCACTTGGAACAGATTATTATTGAAGGGATCATGTTGATCAAAACTTAAATTTGAAATTTAGCTGTTTACTGCCTGTATTGAAGTTTTCCGATACATCAAAATCGAATAAACTTGCATCAACATATGCGTCAAGCAGGTTGGCTAAATAAGCAATTCCAATATAAATTACAAATAAATCTCGTTGATCGCGATAAAAATCCCTTAAACGGCGATAACTCTCGATAGAAAAACCGGACTGAATATAGAGGCTCTTGTAATCAGAGTAGTTATTGTTGTTAGTTACATAATTATACGCCAGCCAGCCAAATACTCCCCAGAATACAGGGATTTTCCAATATGACTCGTTGTAGTATTGTCCCCACCCCGGCAGGATCGCACTTTTCCAAACTGCGGTCATTGGATCTTTAGTCGGCACATAAATGTCAGAGTTGCCAATTGTATCCATCACAATCCCCGGAGCACCCTGATTCAAAGATGTGGAGTCTGTCTTGATTGTGTCAATCCCCTGCCCGGAAAGGTTCACAGCCAGCAGTAGTATAAAACCTGTAAGGCTATATATGATTTTTTTCAATTATCTCAAAAAGTTCGATCAGCCTGTCAAGCTCATCATTTGAATAAAACTGGATTACAATATCTCCTGTGCCGTCAGGTTTTTGAGTACAGGTTATTTTTGTTGCGAGCAATTTTCGCAGGTAATCCTCAATTGAATTTAAGGCTGCCGTATTTCTCGGTTTAGGTTTCTCAGGAAGTCTTGTTAATTTGGGTGAAGAGGGCTTTGACATTTTTTTTACGAGCTCTTCCACCTTCCTTACCGAAAGTCCTTCTTCTTTTATTTTGTCAAACGCATGAAGTTGGAGAGATTCACCGGGAAGATTGATCAAGGCCCTTGCATGTCCAACAGTTATTTCATCTTCAATTAATGATTGCTGAATTTTTTCCGGAAGTTTTAGCAATCTTATTGAATTTGCCACAGTCGATCTGTTTTTACCAACCCGTTCAGCGATTTCCTCCTGTGTGAGGTCGCATTCTTCCATAAGTCTTTTGTATGCGAGACCCTCCTCAATTGGATTGAGCCGCTCTCTCTGAATATTTTCGATGAGAGCCATGGCAAGCATAACTTCGTCGGAGGAGACTTCCATGATATAAGCAGGAATCTCTGAGAGCCCCAATTCCCTGAAAGCTCTTAAACGGCGCTCTCCTGAAATCAGTTCATAGCTGTTTTTCCCGACAATTCTCACAGTAACCGGCTGGATAAGGCCGTTCGATTGGATCGATTTTTTCAGATCTTCCAGCGACTGACGGTCAAAATTTGTTCGGGGTTGAAAAGGATTCGGTTTAATCTGCATAATTGGCAGTTTCACAATTGAATCAGCTGATTGCGTTTCCTTTCTCTCCACCTCATGAGTCTGAAAATCCTCACCATTTCTATTTCCCATAAGTGCTTCGAGACCTCTGCCGAGGCCGGTTTTTCCTTTACCCATCACCTCTTACTGTTCCTTCCCAAAAATTCCTGAGCGAGCTCAATGTAGTTTTTTGCACCATTTGAAAGTGCGTCGTACATCAGAACAGGTTTACCGAAACTTGGTGCCTCCGAAACCCTGACATTTCTGTGAATTTTTGTTGCAAAAACTTTGTCTTCGAAATATTTTCTTACTTCTTCAGCCACCTGTTCTGAAAGTTTCAGCCTTGAATCATACATGGTCAGCAAAACTCCCTCGATGGTCAAATGTTTGTTGAACCGTTCCTTCACCAAAGCGATGGTTCTGAGCAGTTGACCAAGTCCCTCGAGAGCAAAATACTCGCACTGGACGGGAATAAGTACAGAATCACTCGCTGCAAGTGCATTCAAAGTCAGGATTCCGAGAGTCGGAGGACAGTCGATGAAGATATAATCGTATTTTGATTTGGCCTCCTTGATACGCTCCTTAAGGATGAATTCTCTTCTTTCCATCTCGAGCAGTTCAATCTCCGCGCCAACAAGGTCAATTGTTGCCGGGATTAGATCGAGGAAAGGTATCACTTCCTTAACAATTGTGTCGGAGAAGCTTACGGACCCGACGAGCAGATCATAGATGGAAGGCTGAGTGTTGGGGAAACTCAAACCTGATGATGAATTCCCTTGAGGGTCAATATCTATAACAAGTATTTTCTTTTCAGCAACCGCGAGCGAAGCAGAAAGGTTGATTGCAGTGGTTGTCTTCCCCACTCCACCCTTCTGATTCGCCACGGATATTATTTTACCATGCATAATTTTTACTTCTGTTCCTGATATCTTCTGAATCTGTCATAAAGATATTTCTTCTCCAAATTTAAGAATCGTACAATTTTTGTTTACAGATTCAAGTTTTCGTTTAAAATCTTCGGGATCGTTCTCGATCACGGGAAATGTGTTGAAATGGAGCGGAATTGCAACTTTTGGATCTGCAAATTCGACAGCTACTACAGCGTCATCAATTCCCATAGTGTAGTTATCTCCAATCGGGAGTAACATGTAATCAATTTTATTCAACTCACCGATAAGTTTCATGTCGCTAAACAATCCTGTGTCACCGGTGTGATAAACGGTTAAACCATCAGCGGTGAGAATCACACCAACGGGGTTTCCACCATATCTTCCATCCGGATAAACACTTCCGTGATGGGCAATTGTAAACTTTACTCTGCCAAATTCAAAATTAAACCCGCCACCAATATGCATTGTGTGGACCTTCACACCTTCTTCCGCGAGAATATTTCCAAGCTCAAATACGCAGATTACGGTTGCATTACATCGTTTGGCAATTGAGACGGTGTCACCGACATGGTCACCGTGTGCATGTGTTAAAATGATATATTCGGCATCAACTTCATCAGCTTTCACCGGTGAAACGGGATTTCCGTCCAAAAACGGGTCGATAAGTATCCGGATGCCATTTGTCGTTGTAAAGAGGCATGCAGAATGCCCAAAAAATCGCAGCTTCATTTTAGTAATCTTTCAAAGGTTTAACTATTTGACTCACAAATTTAAGAGTTGTTTCCATATTTTTCATTTTACTTTTTTCTTCCCCATAAATTGTAGGAATATCAACCCAGCCAAATGAAGCCTGTTTTTTTGCTGCCCTTATTATCATTTCTGTTTCTGCAATATAACCTTTTTCCACGGGAATTATTTCTTTTAACAGACTCGCTCTTATTCCACGGAAGCCGGACTGACTGTCGATTATCCTGACACCCGTTTTCTTTGAGAGTAAAAATGAAGAGACAGAATTACTTATCACTCTGGAGATCGGCATGATGCCCGGTTTGATTTTCCGTTTCCCGATTACAAAATCATAATTCTCCAATTCAGCAAGAAAATATGGAATGTATTTTGGGGGATGTTGTAAATCACCGTCCAAAGTAATTATTTTTTTGAATCCTCTGTCCAATGCTGACTTGAATCCCGTTACAAGCGCGTTTCCCTTACCCGAATTTGGTTCAAGTCTTATTATTTCCACGCCCTCCATTCCACCTATAAGTTCCGCTCCTCCGTCCGTGGAGCCGTCATCCACCGCGATTACTACCGGAGAATATTCGAGTGATTGTTTCACCACTTCGAAAATGAAGCGTTTTTCGTTATAGAAAGGAATTACAACGCAGTAGCTCATTTTCTGAAGAAAATCCGTCTAAGCAAGGTATCTTTTGTGGATTCTTCCTTAACAAGTGATTTTTTCAGAATATTTGTAAGTGACTCCCTGGTCAGTCCACGGGTCAGTGTTCCATTTTGCGCAACGGAGATGGTTCTGGTTTCCTCAGATACGATAATCACGAGTGAATCGAATTCGGCTGAATGAGTCAAACCTGCCTTGTGTCTCATTCCGGTGCCTTCTTCGCTAAAGTGTTCCTCTTTTGAAAAAGGGATTGAACACCGTGCGGCAACTATAATATCGTCACGAACCACAACTGCTCCGTCGTGAAGTGGTGATCCGGGGACAAATATCGACCGTAACAGCATCGTGGAAACCTTCGCATTCACTTCCGTTCCGCTTTCTATCAGTTGTCTTAGATCATTTTCCTTCTCGACAATAATTAAGGCACCGTGCCCGACATTTGAGAGCGCGATCGCAGCATTGGTAAGCACTTCCACCAGACCGGGATTGTTTTTATCCCTTCGGAAAGCCTGGAACAACGGATTGGAAGCAAGGGACGCCAAAAAACGCCTGATCTCAGGCTGAAAAAGAATTATAAAAGCGATCAGCCAGATATCAGTAATAACCTTCAGGATAATGCTGACAGCTTTCAGGTTAAGGGCTTGGGAGATAAGGAAGAGTACGAGAATTATTACCAGTCCAAAAAGGATTTGACTTGCTACGGTTCCGCGAAGCAGTTTGTAGATATTGTAGATTATCGCAGCAACGATAATGATATCCAGTAAATCGAGGAATCTGAAAGTAACAAAACCGATTTGGAAAAGATCAAACATTCAGACTCTCCAAAATTTTCCTGTATTTCAGTGCGTTTTCGATGTTGTGGGTCCTTATATAGCGAACTCCTTTTAGTGCAGCGAAAAACTCATACATCGCAGATGGGAAATCCCGCTCAGAGGTTTCAAGATTCAGATATTTTCCGATGAAGGATTTCCTTGAGAGACCAACTAAAACATCAAAGCCACTATTCGTGAACTTATCAATGTTCGAGATAATTTGGATATTTTGCTCGACTGTCTTGCCAAAACCAATACCCGGATCGATTATCACTTCACTGATTCCTTCACCTTCAGCTTCTTTTGCTCTTGATAAAAGCCAGCCTTTCACATCATTCACAACATCACTGTAGGTGGTCATTTGCTGCATTACCGAAGGTCTCCCGGGTGTATGCATCAAAATATATTTTACCTTGGAACCCGCAACAACCTTCCACATTTCTGCATCAAAAGTGCCTCCGCTTATGTCGTTGACGAATGTTACGCCCTCATCGAGCGCAGCTTTGGCAACTTCACTTTTGTATGTATCAATTGAGATTGCTGCATCAGGTATTTCCCTGAGGATCCCTTTAATTACAGGAATCGTCCGTCTGATTTCTTCCCCGGCGGTTACTTCTTCTGCACCGGGCCGCGTCGACTCACCACCTATATCGATGATGTCCACACCCCGGTGCAAAACTTCGAGCGAATAGCGAATGGCATCTACAGCGGAAAAATAAAGTCCGCCATCTGAAAAGGAATCAGGTGTTACATTGACAATTCCTGCAATCTTCAAATTTGTCACGATACTCAGGTTAGTCCAGCATTCTCTTATATTTGATATTTCCCTGATGAATTGTCATTTCCACTTCAAACTCATCATTCATCACTACAATATCTGCGTCTTTTCCTACAGCGAGAATACCTTTTCTGTCTTCAATATTCAGAACCTTTGCGCCATTCAATGAAGCCATTCTGACAGATTCAGTCACTTTTGCATTAGCTTTTTTAATCATGTTTTTGATCGCACGATTTAAGGTAAGCGTACTTCCTGCGAGAGTGCCGTCAGATAAAAATGCCTTACTGCCTTTCATGTAAACTTTCTGATCTGCAAATTCATACTCACCCTCGTGCATTCCACCGGCGCGAATGGAATCTGTTATCAGGATAATCCCGTTCGATCCCTTTAGCTTGAGCAGCAATTCCATAACCGCAGGGTGAACATGAAGTGTATCTGCTATCAGCTCTATTTTCAATTCATTTCGCAACATCGCACCCAATACCACCCCGGGATTTCTGTGGTGCAACGGAGTCATGGCGTTAAACATGTGGGTAACATGTGCAGCGCCGTGATCAATGGCAAGCTCAATGGTTTCATAGTTGGCTGTCGAGTGTCCGATTGAAAGGACTACACCCTTTAAAGCAGCAGCCCGCATTACCTGAAGTGATCCTTCAAGTTCAGGGGCAATTGTCATTATTTTTATAAGCCCGCGAGAAGCTTCCCACATTTCATCCCATGATTCGACTGATGGAGTCCAAAGGTATTCCTCGTTCATGGCACCCTTTAATACAGGGTTAAGGTATGGGCCTTCCATGTGGATTCCTATGATATTCGAATCAGGGTTGGCATGAATGTAATCAGCAATCCTCCTTAAATCAGCTAAAAGTTGATCTTTTGGTTTTGCGTAGAGTGAAGCCAGAACCGTGGTTGATCCATGACGAATAAAATAATCAGCAACTATACCGATGCTAGAAGGATCTTCATCGGCAAAACCTTTTCCACCACCACCATGAACAAGGAGATCGACAAAACCGGGAGTTACAATGTTCCCGCTTACATCAATCACTTCGCATTCATCTGGAATTCTTACATCCGAGGCTTTTCCGATGTCAGATATCTGTCCATCCTGCATAACAATAGTGCCGTTTTTAACGATACGGAAGGGAGTGATTATCTCTCCGCCGATTAGTGCTAATTTCACAGTTTACCTCAACTATTTAAAATCTTTAAAAAATTATTCATTGACTCTTTAATATTCTTTGCGTTGTAAATCGATGACCCTGCCACGAATACTTCACAACCTGCATTTGAAATTTCTTTGATATTCTCCTGATTTACTCCACCATCCACCTCAATCAGATAGTCGTAACCGTTCTCATTTTTCAGAGCGGCAAGCTTCTTTATCTTCTTAAGAGCATTAGGAATAAACTTTTGCCCACCGAACCCCGGATTTACTGACATTACAAGAATCAGGTCTACCAGATCCAATACCTCAGAGAGCGTTTCAACCGGAGTTGCCGGATTTATGGCAACACCGGCCTTGGCACCGTATTCCTTGATACGGTTTAATGTTCTGTCAAGGTGGACCACCTCTTCATGATGTACAGTGATGAAATCAGCACCTGCCTTTATAAAACCGGGAATCAAAGAATCCGGATCCTCAACCATCAAATGGACATCTAAAGGAAGTTCTGTAATACGACGGACCGCCTCTACTATGATACTTCCAAAAGTAAGGTTTGGTACAAATTTTCCATCCATTATATCACAATGGATGAAACCGGCACCATTATTTTCAACGATTTTTATCTGTTGTTCAAGATTCGTAAAATCAGCGGATAAAATTGAAGGCGCTAATATCTTCCTGATCACTGGATAATCTCCTCATCAGAATTTGAGACAGAGACTTCAAGATCGACGACTTCACCTTTTTTCACTTTTATTCCTGGACTGATACTTTGGCCAATCACTGATCCGGGAAGATGGTCAGGAGAAACGACTTCTTTTATCGTACCAACTTTCAGCCCAAGATCGGTAAGTTGTTTGATTGCCTCCTGTTTTGACAATTTCTTTAATCCCGGCATGGTTACCATGTCAATATCGGTACTCTGATCCTCTTCAGTTGATTTGAAATCGAGTGTATCGACGATAATATCACCCGGCATGTCAATTCGAATGTAAATCGAAGAACCTTCGGGAACTTTCTCACCCGGTTTACGGCTCTGCTCGAGAACGAGAGCCTGGAGGTCCGGTTCTGAAACTTTGTTTATAAGTCTGAGAAGCAGGTTTGAAGAAAGCAAAATCTGTTCAGCTTCTGCGTAGGTTTTTCCAATCAGATCGGGAACTTCGACAGTCTGCCGGGTATCGTTCGGACCGCTGCCTCGGTAACTGCCCACCCAAAGTAAAATTACTCTTCCTTCTTTTACAATTTTACCATTAACCGGTTTTTGCTGAAGAATCTTACCATCTTTGGTGGGATCTGATACTTCGATCACATTTGAAACTGAGTAGTTTAAATCGATCGAGTCCAAAATATCGAGAGCACGTTGCTTGTCCAGTCCGACAACATTTGGAACTTTTACTTCATCTCCGGATACATAGAATGGCATGATTATTTTATCTATTGCAAAAAGAGAAATAAACAAACCGAGAACAATGTAGGATGCTCTTAGTAAAAGTGTGATTTTGCGAGTTTTTTTCATCAAATCTGTTTTAGTGAAATTTTTGTTTTAAACATGAAATTTATCACAAAAAAATGAATTAGAGAAATTAAGTCGCAGTTTCGTAATTTGCCTACTTACAATTTTAAGTTTATTATCACTTCATTTTTCTTTCACTTTTAGTTAACTGATTATCCTTAATAATCGTAAAAGGTATCTTATGTTCAAAAATCACCCTTCCGGACTTCCGGTTCTCTTCTTCACTGAATTGTGGGAAAGATTCGGCTACTATTTAATGTTAGGAATCTTTTTCCTTTACATGACTGATTTTGCCCCCAAGGGATTGGGATATTCAACCGAAATGGCTTCCGATATTTACGGTACATATATTGCTTTGGTTTATTTAACCCCGTTTTTAGGAGGATTGCTGGCTGACAGAGTGTTTGGCTATATAAAATCTATAGTTTTCGGCGGAATATTGATGGCGCTTGGTTATTTTGGACTCGCCATACCCGGCGATACCTTTTTATGGCCCTCACTTTTTCTCGTAATCTTTGGAAACGGTTTCTTTAAACCAAATATCTCCACACTTGTTGGCAATCTTTATTCACAGGAAAAATACAAAATTCTCAAAGATACCGGATACAACATCTTCTATATGGGTATCAATATAGGAGCATTTGTATGTAACTTTGTAGCTGCCTACCTGAGAAATGAATTTGGGTGGGGATTTGCGTTTGCCGGAGCCGGTGTCGGAATGATCATCGGGGTTATCTGGTTCATGTCGGGTCTGAAGCATGTTCGCGAAGCCGACATTAAAAAACCTGCTCAACAGGGTGATCAGTCACTCGCATCCATATTCCTTTATGTCTTTTTGCCGGCTATAGTTACAGCCATAATCGGTTATATGCTTCCGACAATTGCTTTCGGAAAACCACTGTTTGGCTCCCCTGCTACGGATGCATTTATTTTTGCGAGCATACCAATTGTATTGTTTTATTTCAGCCTGTGGTTCCGTGCAGCTAAAGAGGACAAGGAGTCAATTGCCGCACTTCTTTCTATTTTTGGTGTGGTGATTATTTTTTGGGCTATTTTCCATCAGAATGGAGCAGCTCTGACAGTTTGGGCAAGAGACTATACAAACCGTCAACTTCCCACTGTTGTTGAATCTGTTGTTTCTCCACTCGGATTGACAGAAGAAAAGTATAAAAATGTGCTCATAGTTGAGAAAGCCGGTAAAACTACCGAAGTTCCTGTTTTGCTTATAACCACCGGTAAGGAACCTTCAAAAATTTACTACAAAACTTCAGCGGGTGAAAAAACCACTCAGTCCGTTGACACTACCGGAGCAAAAGTAACAAAAGGTCATGGAACCTATTTTGGAAACATGTCCCAGGAAGATAAAGCGAAAGTCCCTGAAAATGAGGCTTATATTATCCTTTCAACTGAGATTTTTCAGTCAATCAATCCTTTCTGGGTTGTTCTTCTGACTCCCGTTGTGGTTTCATTTTTCTCACTTCTTCGCAAGCGGGGTAAGGAACCTTCCACAGCCGGAAAAATTGGATGGGGACTGTTTATTACAGCAATTTCAACCATTGTTATGATCGGTGCTGTTATCTTCTCCGAAAATGGAAGTGTAAAGAGTTCTGCTGCCTGGCTCGTTGGAACTTATTTTGTCATCACAATTGGTGAGTTATGTCTCAGCCCGATGGGTCTCTCTCTCGTCTCGAAGGTTTCACCTCCACGGTTTACCGCTTTAATGATGGGTGGATGGTTTCTTTCCACATCGATTGGTAATAAACTTTCCGGTGTGATTTCAGGACTATGGACCAGTTTCGACAACAAAGTTTATTTCTTCCTGATCAACTTTATCGCTGCAGGATTTGCTGCTTTGGCAATCTTCCTGATGATTAAGTGGCTGCGAAGAGTAATTTCGCAACATTCATAAATTTTATGGAGGCTGTCCTTAAAAGACAGCCTCTTTTTTTACCATGTATAACAGCTATTTTTTTCTAAAACGGTTTTTACAGGAGATTCTTCCGGAAATAAAAGGAAAATCCCTTGTGTCAGTCCATTCACAGGAAAAGGATATTTTTCACATCACGATTGGTGAATTTCTCCATTCAGATGAGAATATAATCCTCGAGTTTTCGACGGTCCCCAACTCCCCCTACCTTCTAAAAAGGAAATACTTTAAACCTGCCGGGAAGAATCTTGTTTACTTTTTCAAAGATTACATTCCTCAAAAAATCAGGGATATTAAGATCGCCCGTGGAGAGCGGGATATGATGCTGATCCTCGAGTCAGGATTTGTGGTAATCTCTCTAAAAGGCGTTAAAACCAATCTTTTTTTCCTTGATTCGGAAACAAACCTGCAATACTCGGTAAAAAAAACTGATGGCTCAGCCTCGTGGTTTGAGACCGGTAAGGGGCTTACATTCATATCTCCGGGTGATAAGGATGTGTTGCCGGAAACCGAATCTTTTCCCGACATAACCACTATCAAAAAGGCTCTCCCCTTTCTGGGTAACGATTTACTCAGGGAGATACAACTTTTGCCCGGACCATACACCCGTAACGATCTTATGAATAAAATCAAAAGGGTTTTAAAAGACAAAATCGTGATGGTGAAAGATGGTCTCACAGGGAAAATGGTATTATTGCCCGAATCATTCAAGACCGATTGTGAGAAGATAAAAACATTTGATAGTGCAGTCATTGCTTTGCAGGAGTTTATTTCACACCTCAGAAAACATGACTCCGAAATTCAGATAAGAAAACGGGTGGAGACCCGAATTAGAAAGGATTATCAATTTTATCTTCAGAAGCGGGAAAACCTTGAGAATGTACTCGCTTCAGAAGACAAAGCAGAAATGTATGACCAGTTTGCAAATCTTATTATGATAAACCGGGATGATGTCCCCAAGGGCGCTGAAGAACTGACAGTCAGTAATCTATTTGATTCAGAAAAGATTGTAAAAATCAAACTGAAAAGTGATCTTTCGGTTAACGAGAATGTTGAGTTTTACTTCAAAAAAGCAAGGGGCGAACGGCTAAAATTTGAGACTGCGGCAAAGTCACTTGTGATGGTAAAACAAAAAATTGTAGATTTGGAATCAAAGATTAAATTATTTGAGAATATGGATTTAAACGATTTAAGAAATTATGAAAAGGGACTTCCACCCGATCGTGATAAAGGAAGTGGTGTTTCTAAAGAGGAGCTGAAAGCCAGAAGATTCCTGATTGACGGCAAGTGGGAAGTTCTTGTTGGCAAGGACAGTGAGAACAACGATTATCTTACTCTTAAAGTGGCAAAACAGTCCGACTACTGGTTTCACGCTAGAGGCTCATCAGGATCCCATACAATCCTGCGGTTTAGTGGCAAAGAAAAACCACCAAAAGAAATAATTAAAAAAGTTGCTCAAATTGCCGCATTTTACAGCAAAGCAAAAAACTCGAAACTCGTTCCGGTATGTTTTACACAAAAAAAATATGTTGTAAAGCGTAAAGGTATGAATCCCGGGCAGGTTTCGTTACTGAGAGAAGAAGTGGTTATGGTTCCTCCTGTAATCCCCGATAATGCTCTGCAGGAGAATAACGATTAATAAATGGAGATCAAAAAATGAGACTAATTATTCAACCAAATTATGAACGAATTTCTGAATGGGTTGCCTATTATGTGGCAGCCAGGATTAAGGAATATGCTCCCAACAACAGAAGAAAATTTGTTCTGGGTTTACCGACCGGTTCCTCCCCGCTCGGAATGTATAAAAAGCTGATCGAGCTTAACAAATCAGGATATGTATCATTCAAGCATGTTGTTACTTTCAACATGGATGAATATGTAGGCTTGCCGGAAAATCATCCGGAAAGTTATCATCATTTCATGCATTCAAACTTTTTCAATCATATAGATATTGATCCTGAAAACATCAATATACTAAATGGTAATGCTGATGATCTTGAAGAGGAGTGCAATTTGTACGAGAGCAAGATTAATGCAGCAGGCGGGATAATGCTTTTTGTAGGAGGTATCGGTCCGGACGGGCATATTGCTTTCAACGAACCGGCATCTTCACTCGGGTCACTGACGAGAGTTAAAACCCTCACCATGGATACAATTATCGCGAACAGTCGTTTTTTCGATAATGATGTCGACAAAGTGCCAAAAACTGCTCTTACAGTTGGTGTAAAAACCGTACTGGATTCAGAAGAAGTACTTGTGATCATTTCAGGACATGCCAAGGCGAGAGCATTGGCCAAAGTTGTGGAAGAAGGAGTGAATCACATGTGGACTGTCAGTGCTTTGCAACTGCATCCGAAAAGTACAATCGTTTGTGATGAGGCTTCAACTGTGGAGTTGAAAGTAGGAACAGTTAATTATTTCAAAGATATTGAAGCACAAAATCTTGACCCAAAAACACAATTGATCTGACCTTAGCTATTCAGGGCTAACCCTTTTATATTGAATGGATTAGCCCTCTTTCTTTATACCTGTATCAGGTAGTTGTCAATCAATCTTGTTTTCCCGATCCTGCATGCAACGAGAATAAAATATTTTTTGCCTTTACCCAGTTTTTCTGCGGATTGAAAAGAATCAAATTCCACAATCTCAAAGTAGTCAAGAGATGCAGACTCAACCTTGGCGTAAAGTGAGGTTGCATTTTCTTTAATTTTTGATACTGATGTCTCCCCTCCCGAAATTAATTCAGAAGCCAATTTTAAAGATCGTGATAACACCAAAGCATCTTGCCGTTCGGTTTCCGACAAATAGACATTCCTCGAACTCATCGCAAGTCCGTCGGGTTCGCGCACAATTGGACATATTATCATCTCAAGATCGATAGCCAGATCTTTTACCATTCTGTTTAGAACAGCGCACTGTTGGGCATCTTTCTGACCAAAATATGCCCGGTGGGGTTTTACGGCGTTAAACAGGATTGAGACAATAGTGGTAACCCCTCTGAAATGCGTCGGACGGAACTCCCCTTCGAGCCGGGTGGATATCTTTTCCTGGACCACAAATGTTTCGAAACCATCCGGGTATATCTCAGAACTTTCGGGATAAAATACAAAATCCACACCCGCTTCGTTCAAAAGTGACTCATCTTTCTTGAAATCCCGGGGATATTTTGAGAGGTCTTCATTTGGACCAAACTGTGTCGGATTTACAAAAATGGATACAACCGTGACAGAATTTTCTGCCTTTGATTTTTGCACAAGTGACATATGCCCGCTGTGCAAATAACCCATGGTTGGAACAAAACCAATAGACTTACCCTCCTTTATCAGAGCGGAGGAGATCGCCTGCATTTCCTTTATGTGGTTGACTATCCTGATGATTACCTCACTTGAAGAAAGTCTAAAATTGTCGAAAGTGTCTGACGAAGTTCTTTTCTGTGTGATATCATATCAACAAATCCGTGCTCCTGAACAAACTCGGATTTCTGAAAACCAGCGGGAAGGTCCTTGCCAATTGTTTGTTTAATAACTCTTGGACCGGCAAATCCGATCAGAGCATTGGGTTCCGCCACAATTACATCACCCAGCATTGCATAGCTCGCGGTCGTTCCACCAGTTGTTGGGTCAGTTACGACAGAGATGTACGGAATTTTAGCATCTGCCAGTTGGGCTAGTCTTGCACTTGTTTTTGCCATCTGCATCAATGAAAGAGCTCCTTCCATCATTCTGGCACCACCGCTTGAACTGATAATAATCAGCGGACATTTGTTTTTTAATGCCTTGTGCGCAGCCCGTGCGAGTTTTTCTCCGACTACAGAACCCATGGAGCCACCAATAAATTTAAAGTCCATACAACCGATCACAACCTCTTTGCCAAGAATTTTCCCAATACCGGTTCTGACTGCATCCTGAAGACCCGTGGCTTTGATTGTACTCTCTATTCTTTGAGTATATTTTTTTGTATCCTCGAACTTGAGAGGATCGGCAGATTTCATTTTTTTGTCGTACTCCTTGAAGCTACCTTCATCGAGCAGCAATTTAAAATATTCTGCGCTTCCTATTCTGAAATGGTAATTACACTTAATACAGGTCCAGAGATTATTCTCAAGCTGTTTTTTGTGCATAATCTCGCCACATTCGGTACACTTCTCCCACAGTCCATCGGGCATGTTTTCCTTTGGATTTGTTTCGGGAGCGATGTTGTCTTTTTTCCTTTTAAACCATGCCATAAATTTAATCTCTAATTAGTAATTTCTGCATAAATGGTGAGTGTGTAATATTCTTCCGTTTTATCATTGGTTACGAGAGTAATGGTTCTGCTCGTTCTTCCTGCTCTGTTTTTCGAATCGAAAGAAACCTTCAATTCTCCTGATTCACCCGGTTTAAATATTTTTTTACTCGGTTCGGCAGCAGTGCAACCACATGAAGTTCTAATATCTTTTATTTCGAGATCAGCTTTACCAATATTTGTAAATTTAAACATGTGCGAAACAATGATTCCCTCTTTTATGACTCCAAAATCATGTTGTGATTTTTCAAATTTGATCTTTGCACCTTCAAGCTCTTTAACGGGAGCTTCTATCACCTTGCCGGAAAGAGTGAACTGAAAAAGAGGGTTATTCGCATCATTTGATAAAACACTGACAGTTTTTAGCTGGTCACCTGTTCTACCGGTGGAGTTAAATTCAACGGCCACGGTAGTGGTTTCGGAAGGTTTCAATTCTTTCTTTTCTGGTTCAGCCACTGTACAACCGCAGGAAGAAACTACTTTATCTATAACCAGATTTTGATCACCATTATTTACCAATACAAATTTGTGTTTTACTAAAACACCGGCTTCAACAGACCCAAAGTCATATTTGCTCGCAGGTGAGTATATTTTTGGTCCTTGAAACTGCGCTAAAACCGCAATCGAAAGAAGCAAGAGAAAAGAAAAGGTCTTCATCATATTATTTAACTTTCACTATAAAATTTTTAAAGTAACGGGGTTCTATAAAATCAACATCATAATCAAACTTAAAGTCAGTTCTTCTTTTTGCGTACCTGACAACCGACAATGCTTCGGGGGAAGTTTTTTCCACAATCTCTATTTGATCCAGTTTCACATTTGAAAAAACTTTCGAAAAATCCCATTTACTGACAAGCGAATTTACAACATTGTTCTCAATCAACGAAAGTTCGAAGAGTTCGTTGAAATAACCGGATTGTGCTTCAAACCCGTAGACATAAGATTCTTCAAGGGCGGCTTTGGTAACAATTAAGCCTCTGCTCCCCGGACTCATAGTCATGGATAGTTCTTCAGCAAGGCTTTTAAATGTTGGGACTTTTATGATTCCGATACCTGCACCGTAAGCAATCCCTTTTGCAGCTGCAAATCCGAGACGAAGTCCTGTAAACGAACCGGGACCCTCCGAAACACATATTCCGCCAAGATCAGCAGGAGTAATATTAAAAGAATCTACTGCAAAATCAATAAGGGAAAGAATCTTTCGTGAATGTGCCTTATCCAGATTCAGAGAGATGGTCAGATTCTTCTTTTCGCTTTCATAAACACAAACACTACAGACTGAACCGGTGGTTTCAATTCCAAGAACCGGTTTACCAAGGATATTCAATGATGACCTCTCTCGAATCGTCTTCCGATATTTTAATGAGAATATTTATTCTTTTGTGTGGGAGCACCTCAGGAAAAAGGTCTGCCCATTCAATAAATGAAACAGCATTTTCATCAGCAAGATATTCCTCAAGACCAATATCGTGCAATTCAGCGGTTTTTTTTATCCGGTAAAAGTCAAAATGATAAATTCTGAACTTCCCCTCATAGGAGTTTACGATTGCGAAAGTCGGACTTGAAGATAACGGGACACCCGCAGCCCTGCAAAACGCCTTCACGAAGAAGGTTTTACCGGCACCCAAATTACCGTTTAGTGTGACGATCGTACCTCCCTTTAAGCTCTTAAATAACTTTTCCGCGAGATGCGTCATCTCATTTTCAGAGCGAACGACAGTCGTTTCAATCATTTAGGCTCCATCGTGATTACAGGAATAATCATCTCCTCAAGTGAAATGCCGCCATGTTGAAAAGTGTCTTTATAGTAACTGAGGTATTTATGATAATCAGTCGGGTAAACAAAATAATAGTCTTCTTTGGCGATGATATAGTTGACTGTAATTCCCCTTCTGGGAAGTTTATAGTCTGCCGGATCTTTAATAAATACTGCGTGTTTATCATCCACTTTAAGATTCCTGCCGTACTTGAAGCGAAGATTTGATGAGGCTTCCCTGTCTCCCAGTACTTTAGCTCCTCTCAGAGCTCTGATGCTTCCATGATCTGTTGTAATTATCACTTTAGCCTTACCCATTGCAGCAATTGCCTTAAAAGTGGAAATCAGGTAGGAATGGGAAAACCAACTGTTGGTCAAAGACCTGTAAGCCGGTTCATCGGGAGCAATTTCCTTCAAGAGATCGGAATCAGATCTTCCGTGTGCGATCATATCCAGAAAATTTATGACAACTGCACTTAAATGACTGTTATGGTATGATTTTATGTTATGTTCAAAGTTTCGTCCGTACTCCGGATCAATCACCTTAACAAACTTGAGATCGCTTCTGAGGTGTATCTTTTTTCTGTCGAGTTGTAACTGAAGGAGATCTTTCTCATATTTATTCATGGAAGTCTCATCCTCGTCATCCCCGTACCAGAGATCAGGATAATACTGTTCTATCTCTGAGGGATACAAACCTGCAAAAAGAGCATTTCTCGAATATGAAGTGGCAGTAGGTAAAATACCGTAATAAAAGGTTTTATCGATTTTGAAATCATCAGTCAAAAGCTTTTCCATAACCAGCCATTGATCGTATCTGAGACAATCAATGACGAAGAAAAAGACCGGAACATTATCCTCTTTTAGTGCCGGAAGAACATAGTCATTAACAATATCAACAGTAAGAACGGGTCTGTCAGCCTTGTTCTTAGCCTGAACCCAGCTTTTATAGTTCTTTTCGATATATCTGCTGAATTCCTTGTTGCATTCTTTTTTCTGCTCATTCAGTGTCTGACGAAGTCCGATTTGTGGGTGAGAATCGAGCTCGATATCCCAGTTCACCAGCTTAAGGTAAATCTCTATCCAGTCCTGATGATCCGGTTGATTCAGAAGGAGAAATGAAATCTGGTTGAAATCCTGGAGGTAATCTTTAGCAACATATTCTGTTGAAATTTTCTTTTTCTCGAGGATTTTTTTGCATACAAGGAGAACCTGGCTTGGGTTAACCGGCTTTGTGAGGTAGTCATCAATTTTACTGCCGATGGCATCTACCATCACAGATTCTTCTTCATTCTTTGTGATCATCACTACAGGAATATTGGGGTCTTTGTCCTTGATCCGTCCCAACACCTCAAGTCCTCCCATTCCGGGCATCATTTCATCGAGGAATACGAGATCCACTTCACTCTCTTCTATGGTTTCGAGTGCGTCAATCCCGTTGGTGACAGTAAGAACATTATACCCTTTTTCTGTGAGGAAAATTACATGTGAACGAAGGAGTTCAATCTCGTCGTCCACCCAAAGAATGGTCTTTTGCTTCATAGTCTTAAATATTTCTGTTTAGTTGTTCAAAATTAAGCAAAACAACCGATAATTTGATACCAAAAAGATGTTACTAATGACAGCAGTCAGGCTGACTCAACTCTTCAGTTTGCGGTTTGTGCTCAAATTTTGGACTTATAAAAGGTATCCCAAGGTTTAACCCTCTAAGGATGAAGATAATTCCCAGAACGAGTGATACGGCCGGAATTATTTTCCTGGAGTTAAATTTCGGCAGGTATTTCCGAAGTGTTGGCAGAAATGAAAAAGCAAAAAGAGCAGGCATGGTGCCCATTCCAAAGAGAAACATATAAAGCGAGCCATCAAACGCATTTCCTGTGGCTATCGCGCCCGCCAGACCGGCATAAACAAGTCCGCATGGGAGAAATCCGTTTACGACACCAATCACGAAAAAAGGCTTTGAGTTGCCTGAACTTAGAACTTTTGAGAGAAGGTTTTTGACCTGTTCATTGTATTGTTTGAATGGTGGCAAACTTGTAACTGCCGTTTTGATCGATTTTGGCAGAATTATCCAGAGAACTATCAAAGACCCGATGACGATTGAGGCGATTTGCTGCAGACCCGATAGTTGTATGTGATTCCCGAGCACACCAAAAAGCGCGCCCATCACAGCGTAAGTAAAGGCTTTACCAAGATGATAGAGAACCCTCTGCAATATCATTTTATACATCTCATGTTTTGCACTGCTGATCGCAAGCACAATCGGACCGCACATTCCAATGCAATGAAGACTGCCTAAAAAACCTAAAACAAAACCGGACAGAATAAACATGATTACCTCAGGAATACATCTTCTTTAAACAAATAATCTTTACTGCCATCGTTCACCAGGATTGAGATTTTCCATTTACCGGGAGCTTTCCCTGCCATATTGATTGTCTGAAACCCGGTCGAATCATATTTCACAGCTATATTATAGTCAAACTTCTTCTGATCAGGTCTGTACAAGTGGATGTTCCCTTTCACCCCGTTTTTTCGCAAGGATGCCGGATAAGATATCTCAAGATTCACATTATTTAAGTTTATTTTCAATGAATCTGGCAAATTGAGAGCGTTGCGCATCATGACGATATCATCTTCGTATTTCAACTCTTTTTCATAGTAATTATCAGTTACAAGTTGCACATCCTGCCTGAAGACAAAAACAATTACAATTAAATTCAGCAGAAGGAATATTCCGAGAGTTATCGCAATGCCATGTCCCCAATTCAATTTCTTTTTCAATTAGTCATTAACCTTTCCCAGAAACGAAGTCTTTATCGTTTCAATTTCTCTTCCATTCTCAATAACTGCAATATCGATTTTTGTATTTACGGCTTTCAAATCTTTTTGATCAACTACGAGCATAAATCTTCCTTCATAAACCTCAAGCTGCTTAACCTTGGGTTCAGATCCGAGAATCTTGATCGTTGCCGGTATTCCCTTCACTTTTAATTCGATATTCATGTCATAAAAAGTTTTGTTGATAACATGAAAATTATAGATGTTGCTTATTTTGTTGTTCGGTTGCTCCTGAAACAGC
The DNA here is from genome assembly GCA_017302895.1 of Ignavibacteria bacterium. Classification (NCBI taxonomy): domain Bacteria; kingdom Pseudomonadati; phylum Ignavibacteriota; class Ignavibacteria; species Ignavibacteria bacterium. The sequence goes on from JAFLBV010000002.1 coordinate 247,406, forward strand.
ATACCCGGAGTTCTTAAAATGTTCACTTCAACATCTTTCCTGTTGGCCATCAGGACTGAGATAATTGAAATCAGAATGACAAGAATTGCGGAATAAATGCCAACTCTCAATGAAAAACTGAATTTTTTTCCGGTCTCAACACCATTGAGAGAATCAAGTCTGATTAGCCCCTTCGGTTTCTTTATTTTGGTCATGACCTCGTCACATGCATCCATACATGCTGTACAGTTCACACATTCCAATTGAATGCCATTTCGAATGTCGATTCCGGTAGGACATACATCAACACAGAGTTTACAGTCAATACAATCTCCCTCAGTTCTAACCTGATCTTTGTGAAGTTTACCGCGAGGTTCTCCCCTGACAAAGTCATAGGTTACTGCAAGAGAGTTTTTATCCAACAGAACCCCCTGCAGCCTCCCGTAAGGACAGACTATCAAACAAGCCTGCTCCCGGAACCATGAGAATACGAAGAAAAAGAGTCCTGTAAAGACATTCATGGCTATAAAGCCACCGGGTCTCTCGGATGGAGGAGAAGTTACAATTTGTGTGACCTCATCCAATCCAACCAGATAAGCCATAAAAGTGTGGGCAATCAGATATGATATCCCCAGAAAAACAGAATACTTAAGCACTCTTTTGAATATTTTACGTCCGGTCCAGGGAGCAGCTTTTAGTCTCCTCTGATCCCTGTAATCACCATCAATTAAATATTCGATCTTTCTGAATACCAGTTCCATAAAGATAGTTTGCGGACATACCCACCCGCAGAATATCCTTCCGTAAATCGCTGTGAAAAGGATAACAAAAATGATCAGTGCTATGAACGAAAGAAGAAAAATGTGAAAATCATATGGTCCGAAAAAAACACCGAATATGATAAATTTTCTCTCGAAGACATTAAACAACAGAAATGGCTGTCCGTTCACTTTTATAAAAGGCATCCCAAACAGAAATGCCAGGAGGAAGATACTGACTATACTTCGTGCATTGTAGTACCATCCCGAGGGTCGTTTCGGAAATATCCAGTTCCTTTTACCATCTTTTTTTATCGTACCAATCGAATCCCTGAACGACTGGTCGATAACTTCTTCTTCGTTCATAACACATCAATCTGTTTCAAAATAAAATTTAAAACTATTTTTTAACTTCGTTCTTTTTGTCGTTTTTAACACTGTCCTTCTTTGCACCGTCTCCTTTTGCCGAATCGGCCGGGGCAGTCTCTTTAACAAGATCACCCTGAGGTTCTTTGGCATTCGGAGGATTGGTGCCCTTCAGGCTCTTAATATAGCTGGCAGTCGCTTCAAGGTCTTGTGAGCTAAACTGTGCCCTCCACGATGGCATGCCTTTTGCGAGGACACCATTTACGAGAACAATGTAAACTTCTTTGACAGTGCCGCCGTGTATCCAGTAATCGTCTGTTAGATTGGGACCAACGAGACCCTCACCTTTTGTACCATGGCAGGATGCGCAGTTTTTATCAAAAATATCCTTGCCTTTAGCGAGTGAAGCAGCATCAGTCAGAAGCTTGACATTATCGGCATTAACAGTTGTTTGTCCCTGAGATGCTGCGAGAGCCAGTTGTGCCTGACGCACTTCGTTTTCATATTCTGCAGCGGAAGATGGACCACTCGATAAATGATAATAACCCATATAAACAATAGAAAAAACTATTGTTGCATAGAACATATACTTCCACCAAGGGGGCAGATTGTTGTCCAGCTCTCTGATGCCATCGTAATTATGATCAAGCAAGAGCGCCTCTTCCTCCTCCAATGGTTTTGTATCGTTTATCATTTTGTCAAGTTTTTTGATCATCTCCTTTTCTTCTTCAGGTTTTTTGTTTTGACCGATCAGAAATATGATGGTCATAACAATTACATAAATGAAGAAAATCAGGAATCCGGTGTTGATGTATGTTTCTGCATCAAAACCCGCGCCTTCTGCCGCGATAGCATTGTTCTGCAACAGGATAAGTGAAAGCACGAAATTCAAAAAGATGAACTGCTTGCTTTTCACAGTCGATCCAAATTTACAATTAAATTTTTTAAACATTTTTTTCCTCTAAATTCTTTTCGTCAAGGGGAATTTTTTCAAGCTCATCTATTTTCGTTTTTGGCATTCTGACCACATGAAAGATCATGAATGAAAAGAACGAAACGAAAATTACGAGCCCTATAATCGGGAATATCGTGATGCCATCAATTGATGAAAGAACATCTTTATACATTATTTAGCCTGATTGGTTGTTGTCGGAACAGCTTTGATGTCCTTACCCAACCTCTGAAGATAGGCAATTAATGCAACAAGTTCTTTATCGTGATCTATTGCAGCACCGTTTTTCTGTAAATCTTTTGCAATTTCCTTTGCCTGTGCTTCAAGATTCTGAAGTGCTGTGCTCTCAAATCCTTCCGGATATGGAACCCCGACTCTTCTCAGAGCAGTAATTTTATCTGCTGTCGAAGAGACATCAAGCACATTTGTCTCAAGCCATGGATAAGGTGGCATGATTGACCCCGGAGACATCCTTGTTGGCTCTATCATGTGGTGATAATGCCATACATTGGGATATTTCCCGCCTTCTCTGTGAAGATCAGGACCCGTTCTTTTTGATCCCCACAAGAATGGATGATCATAAACGAATTCTCCCGCTTTCGAATATTCACCATAGCGTTCTGTCTCAGATCTGAAAGGTCTCACCAACTGGCTGTGGCAACCAACGCATCCTTCTCGTATGTAGAGGTCCCTGCCTTCAAGTTCAAGTGGAGTGTAGGGTTTTACAGATGCAATGGTGGGTATATTTGATTTAACCAAAAACGCAGGCACAAATTCCACTATTCCACCAATAAGGATTGCTACGGTAGCCAATAGTGTAAACTGGATAGGACGACTTTCGATCCAGGTGTGAGGTGCCTTTTTGTTGAATTTCTCAGCCTTTTTCTCCAAAGGTGCTGCTTCAGCTTCCTCTTCAGCAAGAAACTGTCCTTGTTTCGCAGTCTTCATCAGGTTATAAATCATAATGAAAAGACTGAAGAAGTATAACAACCCGCCAAAGGCTCTGATGATATACATCGGAATAATCTGGATAGTTGTCTCAAGGAAATTAGGATATTGCAGAATCCCCTGTGGAGTAAATTGTTTCCACATTAAACCCTGAGTAAGTGCACTCCAGTACATTGATGAAGCATAAAAAACTATTCCGAGGAAACCGAGCCAGAAATGATAATTTGCGAGTTTCTTTGAGTAAAGATTTGTTCTCCACAACTTTGGTACCAAATAGTAAAGCATTCCAAAGGTTAGGAAACCGTTCCATCCCAAAGCACCGATATGGACATGTGCGATAATCCAGTCGGTAAAATGCGCAAGCGCATTAAGATTTTTGAGAGAGAGCATTGGTCCCTCAAAGGTGGACATACCATAAGCTGTGATTGCCACAACCATAAATTTCAATACGGGGTCTTCTCTCACCTTGTCCCATGCGCCACGAAGGGTCAACAATCCATTTATCATACCACCCCATGATGGAGCGATCAGCATCACTGAGAATACAGTTCCGAGTGACTGTGCCCAGTCAGGAAGTGCACTGTAGAGCAAATGATGTGGTCCTGCCCAGATGTACAGGAATATCAGCGCCCAGAAATGGATAATTGACAACCTGTATGAATAGACAGGTCTGTTGGATGCCTTTGGCATAAAATAGTACATAATACCAAGATAAGGAGTGGTCAGGAAGAACGCAACAGCGTTATGTCCGTACCACCACTGAACCAGCGCATCCTGTACACCTGCATAAAGAGAATAACTCTTCAAAAAATTGACAGGTATTTCAAATGAATTCACAATATGAAGCACTGCAACTGTAACGAAAGTTGCGATATAAAACCATACTGCAACATACATATGTTTTTCGCGTCTTTTTATGATCGTACCGATCATATTTACACCGAAAATTACCCAAACAACGGCAATAAGTATATCAATTGGCCATTCCAACTCCGCATATTCTTTACTTGATGTAATACCTAATGGAAGTGTAACTGCAGCCAGTACAATAATCAGTTGCCACCCCCAAAAGTGTGCATAACTAAGAATGTCGTTGAACATCCTCGCTTTCAACAGCCGTTGAAGCGAATAGTAGACACCCATGAACAAACCATTTCCGACAAATGCAAAAATAACTGCGTTTGTATGCAGTGGTCTTAGTCTGCCGAAAGTCAGGAACGGCAGATTCAGACTTAGTGACGGAATGAACAATTGCAATGCGATAAGAAGTCCGACAAGCATACCAACAACACCCCAAACGGTGGTTGCCAGAGCGAAGTACTTGACAATCTTATTGTCATAACTGAATTTTTCAACTTGCATTAATTGTGCTCCTTTTTCTCCTGGTCATTTAATTGTGAAGAATCATTTTGACTTTTTAAAACTTTTGGCTCATCCTCAAATAACATCCGTACTGAGGGCGTGTATCTGTCGTCCATCTGTCCACTCTTTACAGCCCACAAAAAAGCAATAAGGAAACCTGTTGCAACCACAAGACTCGCACCGATCAGGATATAAATTGCGCTCATACCTCAAGTCCGTGTTTTTTTGCGGTATACAGGGTACCCATGGTGGTAAACACTACAACAGAAATTGAACTGACAGGCATAAGAATTGCCGCAAACAATGGTGAAAGCTCACCGCTTAACGCAACAGTGACGCCGATTATATTATAAATAGTTGACATTACGAAACTCAATTTAACCACATTCATAGTCGAGACAGATTGTTTGATAAAGGCAGAGAGTTTGCGTAAGGCGCTCCCATGAAGCAAAGAATCACTTGCTGGAGTGAAATTCATCAGATCATCTGACAATGAGACACCAACATCGGCTTTACTCAAAGCCGCCGCATCATTTAATCCGTCCCCTATCATCAATATTTTTCTGTTTTCGGATTGAAGTTTCCCTATAAAATTCATTTTATCGGAGGGTGAACAGTTGAAGATAACATTCTCAGGCCTGGTAAGTTTTATTAAATTTTCCCGTTCGCTTGAATTGTCTCCTGACAAAATGAAAATCTCTTTTTTCTTTCCGATTTCTTTAATAATTTCAGCAATGCCATCGCGGTATTTATTCGTAACCCTGAAAAAGCCTTTGTTCATACCGTCAATACTGAAATAGACTCTGCTTCCCTCAGCACCATCATCAGTGTTCGATCTGCTGTCCTGCCCAGTGATATTCAAAAAGCCTGAAGAACCAAAAATCACAATTTTTGATTCTATTTTTGCCGTACCTCCCATGCCCGGTATTTCTTCAAATGACTCAACGGACAGTTCTTTTGTTTGCACCAAAGAACGATAAATGATTTTACTTAAGGGATGAAGCGAATTCTTTAAAGCAGACTTAACGAGCGACCTCTCGTAATCTGTTAAATTTTCTCCTTCAAATATTATGCCAATCTCCTGATTTTCTGTGAGCGTGCCGGTTTTATCGAAAACGATCGTATCGATTGATCCAAGGTACTCAACAACATTCACACTTTTCAGGTAAAATTTGTTTCTTCCAAGCAATCTTAGAGTGTTTCCGAGGGCAAAAGGGGCTGAAAGAGCCAGTGCACAAGGGCAGGCAACGATTAAAACCGAGGTAATTACCGACAATACCTGAGCCAAACCCGAATTATACCAAAGAATTCCACCAAGGACTGCGAGTAATAAAATTGCCAGTGTAAAGTACTTGCTTACAACATTTGAAAAATTTATGAGCCCGTTTTCTCGATTCTTAGAAACAATAAAGTCATTCCAGAGCCTTGTGAGGTAGCTTTGAGACACTTGCTTGTAAACTTCCAGCTCGATCACACCACCAATTTGTTTGCCACCCGCAAAGACTTTATCTCCCGGTTTTCTGAATTGTGGGAGACTTTCACCCGTCACAAAACTGTAATCAATATTTCCGGTTCCGGAAAGGAGAATGGAGTCGGCCGGAATTATTTCATTATTTCGAATTAATATTCTGTCTTTCACCGAAATTCTGGAGAGTGGAACCACTTCCTCGACACCTTCCTTTGATTTCCGCGTAATTGATATCGGGAAATAAGACTTGTAATTTCTCTCAAAATTAAAATATTCGTATGTTTTGTTCTGAAAGACTTTTCCAATCAACAGAAAAAATATCAGACCGGCAAAGGAATCCATATAACTCTCTCCCGATCCCCAAAATATTTCATAAATACTCCTTCCCCAAAGAGCTACTATTCCGATTGAGAGAGGAAAATCGATATTAATATATTTTTTTCTGATCCCCTTCCACGCTGAGATGAAATAATCAGAACTGCTGTAGAAGAGCACCGGGAGAGAAAGTGTGACCATGATTAATTGGAAAAAAACTCCGAATGATTCCACACTGTCCTTGATTGACAAATATTCCGGGAAACTCAACATCATGATATTCCCAAAAGCGAATCCGGCTATTCCAAGTTTTAAATACAGAGATTTGTTAAAAGTTTTTGTATCCTTTCGGTCGAGTTCATCGAGACTTAACCTCGGCTCATACCCGATAGAATCCATAATCGATACAATTTCACTTATCAGTATCGCCGGTTTCGCTTTAATAAAAACTTTTTTCGCCGGGAAATCGACCCGGGACTCGAGAATCCGGTCGTCAAGTTTGTACAGATTTTCGAGAAGCCAAATGCAGGAAGAGCAATGAATTGAGGGGACAAAAAAGAAAAGTTTGAAAAGCTGATCGTTTCCAAATTCGATCAGCTTTTCAGAAATTTCAGGATCATCGAGATAGTCGTACCGTTTACCTGCCACTTTCTCCCGTTTTGATGATCCGGGAGTCGCATTAAGGTTGTAATAGGTGCAGAGATTGTTCTCCTTGAGCACCTGATAAACCAGCTTGCAACCTTCACAACAAAATGATTTATCTTCAATAGAGATTGATCCGTCTTCACACTTTTCACCACAATGAAAACAGATCAAATCTTCTCGTAAATCAACTATTTCAGGCATTCTTCGTCAACTACTCCACGATTTGGAGTTACAAAAAAAATAAAAATTGTATTTAAATTATAAGCAATTTTTATTTGATTTCAGCCTAATTAGTCTGATTTACTTAACTGTCCTGTCATGGTAATGTGTATGAAGCAATGTATGAGCCGTGTGACTTCCGGGTTCGCGCAGGAACTCCTTATAGAGTTTCTTTACTGATTCGTTGTCATGCGATCTTCTGGTTACACTCTGTTTGTCTATCTCATACAACGCACGAACTCTTTTCATAACATTATCGAGATTTTGGTGGATTGGCTGGCCGCCTCCATTGATACAACCTCCCGGACAAGCCATCACTTCAATAAAGTGATATGGTGAGGTTCCGGCAATTATTTCATCAATAATAGGTCTTACATTTCCAATTCCATTGACAACTGCAACTTTCACTTCAAGATCACCCATCTTCAGAGTGGCTGACTTCACACCTTCCATACCGCGGATCTGGTCAACTTCCACATTGTCAAGATTTTCACGTGTAATGTTGAAGTATGCAGTTCTTATCGCAGCTTCCATAACACCACCGCTCGTTCCGAAAATTGCTGCTGCTCCGGTCGACTCACCTAGTGGATTGTCAAATTCTTCATCCGGCAAATCAGAAAAATCGATGCCTGCCATATTGAAGAAACGAACAAGTTCTCTTGTAGTGAGAACAGAATCGACATCATGAAGTGCGTCATGTGAAAGCTCGGGTCTCTCAGACTCGAATTTTTTCACTGTACAAGGCATGATCGAAACCACAAAAATGTCTCTCGGGTTGATGCCCATCTTCTTGGCATAATAGCTTTTTAAAACGGCACCTTCCATCTCATGAGGAGATTTACAGCTCGAGAGATTCGGTATAATTTCAGGGTAGTTCATTTCAGCGAACTTAACCCAACCCGGGCAACAACTCGTGAACATTGGAAGTGGCTGGTTGTTCTGAACTCTTGATACAAGTTCGTTTGCTTCTTCAATGATTGTCAAGTCAGCAGCAAAATTTGTATCAAATACTTTCTTAAATCCAAGCCTTCTTAAACCACTGACGAGTTTTCCGGTAACATCGGTACCCGCCGGCATATGGAATTCCTCACCGAGCGTAGCCCTGACTGCAGGAGCAATCTGTGCTATGACAAATTTATTCTTGTTGCCGAGTGCGGTACTTACAATTTTAGTGGAACTTCTTTCACGAAGCGCCGCTGTAGGACATGCAAGGATACACTGCCCGCAGAGGATACAATCGCTTACATTCAATCCTTTGTTATAAGGTGTTGTAACGATGCTTCCAAATCCTCTTCCTGAGAAGTCTATTGCACCCACTTTTTGAACTTCATTACAAACTCTAACGCATCTGCCGCAAAGAATACATTTTGCAGGATCCCTCTCCAAAGAAGGACTTGAGATATCCACAACATGTTTCCTCTTATCACCCGCGAACCTGTGTTCCCTGACTGCATATCTTTCGGAAAGATCCTGAAGTTCGCAATTTTTATTACGAACACAAATCAGGCAGTCCTGTGGATGATTTTCAACAAGGAGCTCGACAATTGTTTTTCTGGCTCTTCTCACCCGAGGCGAGTTGGTCTCAACAACCATCCCTTCGGCTACGGGGTATGCACATGAAGGAAGCAGGTTCCTTTGTCCGGAAACTTCGACCACACACATTCTACAGGCACCTGTAGGAAACAAATTTTTTATGTAACACAATGTAGGTATTGAAACACCCACAGATTTTGCCGCATCAAGAATTGTCATTCCTTCTTCGGCTTTAACTTTTAAATTATTTATTGTTAATTCTACCATTTTAATCTCCGGCTCAGTTTACATTAATTGCACAGAATCTGCAGGTTTCGAGGCACATTCCACATTTAATACATTTATCCTGTAAAATGTAGTGCCCTTCACCCTTCTGCCCTACTATTGCCTCGGTACCGCATTTTCTCTTACAGAGACCGCAACCCGAGCATAGAGTATTGTCGATTGTAAAGGTCAAAAGTTCTTTACAAACTCCGGAGCGGCATTTCCTGTCGAAGAGATGCTCTTCATACTCCTCTTTGAAGTATTGCAAACCGGAAAGAATTGGATTGGGTGCCGACTGTCCGAGTCCGCACAATGAAGTGTCGCGGATGACATCTGCCAGTCTTTTTAATCCGATGATTCCTTTGAATCTCTGCAACTGATCATATTTATCAGCTCCATCCTTGTAGGCAACCGGAATTCTCTCGATAATCTCAAGCATTCTTTTGGTACCCTCTCTGCAGGGAACGCACTTGCCGCACGATTCATTTTGAATGAAGTTCAGGAAAAATCTGGCTATATCAACCATACATGTATCTTCATCCATTACAACGAAACCGCCCGATCCCATCATTGCACCAACTTCTTTCAGTGACTCATAATCAACCTGGGTTTTTATAACGCTCATTGGCAGGCAGCCACCAGAAGGACCGCCAATCTGTACGGCTTTGAATTTCTTGTTGTAAGGAATTCCACCGCCAATGCTGAAAACCACTTCTTCAAGTGTAATTCCCATCGGGATTTCCACAAGTCCTGTGTTTACGATTTTCCCGGAGAGAGCAAAAACTTTGGTTCCTTTACTTTTCTCTGTACCAACACTCGAAAACCATTCAGCACCTCTCGCGATAATGGCGGAGACATTGGAAAGTGTCTCGACATTGTTGATTACCGTCGGTTTACCCCAAAGACCCGATACTACCGGGAATGGAGGTCTTGGTTTTGGCATTCCTCTTTTTCCTTCGATTGAGGCAATGAGAGCAGTTTCCTCTCCACAAACAAATGCACCTGCGCCTTTTTTAATTTTCAACCGGAAATTGAATCCACTGTTAAGGATATTGTCACCGAGCAAACCGTACCGTTCACATTCATGGATACAGTGGGTCAATCTCGATATTGCCAAGGGGTATTCAGCTCTGCAGTAGATATATCCTGAACCAGCACCGATGGCGTAAGCTGCTACCATCATTCCTTCAATAAGTTTGAATGGATCACTTTCGAGAACCGATCTGTCCATGAAGGCACCCGGATCACCTTCGTCGGCATTACAAATGATATATTTTGTCTCTGATTTCTGTTTTAAGGCGAATTCCCATTTTTTGCCTGTTGGAAATCCTGCACCACCTCTTCCTCTGAGTCCTGAATCCAGAATTTCCTGCACAACTTCTTCCGGTTTCATCAACTTAAGAGCTTTGTTAATGGCTTTAAAACCACCGCTGGCGATATATGTATCGATCGAATCGGGATCAATAACACCACAGTTCTCGAGGACGATTTTCTTCTGATGTCTGAAGAAAGGTGTGTCATGCATTGATGTGCATACTTCTGATTTTCTTTCGTGACTTCCGAGAAGGTTATCCTGCAGAATTCCACCCTCAACGATAGTGGTCTGTATAAGCTTTGCCACAAGTTTAGGAGTAACCTCTGAGTAGGCAATTCTTTCACCGTTTGGAAGTTTTATGTCAACGATTGGCTCTTTTGCACAGTAACCGATACATCCGGTTCTGACAATTTGAGCTTCGATATTTTGTTTCGAAAGTTCAGATCTTATTGCCTCTTCAACTTTGGCAGCACCGGCTGCAAGTCCACAAGTTCCGGCTCCGATAAAGATTACAGGTACTTCATGCTCCTTGAAGAGAAGGCGGTTGTTGAATGATTTTATTTTATTTGTGCACTCTTCACTGTGGTGACAGAGTGGTCCTTCAGTACAGCATTGTACAAAATGCTGACACTGCTTTTCAGGTGAATGCCAGCACTCCGAACAACATTTTTCGATAAAACTCTTCATTTTACTGTCTCCTCTGTTTTAATCGATGATGATCTGGGGGTTACCGGCTGATATTTTTTGAGAATCTTGTCAATTTCTTTCACGCTAATTCTGCCATAATAATCATCGTTAATGCAGATTACCGGAGCTATGGAACAGGCACCGATGCAACTGACCACTTCAAGAGTAAAATTCTTGTCACGGGTTGTTTGACCGGCTTTAATGTTAAGTGCGGATTCCAGTCCGAATAAAATATTTGCAGAATTTTTTACATGGCATGCAGTTCCTCTGCAAACTCTGACGATATTTTTACCGAGTGGAGTTAAACGGAACTGGTTGTAGAATGTAGCAACGCCATAAATCGAGCTCAAAGGCATTCCGATATGTTTGGCTGCTTCCGTTAATACATCTTCGGGCAGATAACCGTGTTCATCCTGGATATCCTGCAGAAGTGGTATTAAGATACTTCTGTCGTTCTTTGGGTAGTTTTCAATTATATGATTTGCCATTGCAATTTCCTTAATGATACACAGAAATTAATCAATAATCGTGCCACATGAAATCAGGTCACAAATTCATTCATAGTCGTATTGGCACGCTTTTTGCTAATTATTTGCAATTCTCATTTGTTAGAGAAATAGTTCTAATAAGTTAGAATTCCGGTTTTTAATAAATGACCCTTTTAGGAAGTGCCGTTTTTTTATTTTTGTACAGTTGAAAATTAAATAGATGGAGGTATTTGTGTTGAAGAGCAGACCGGTTCTTACAGTCATTGCGGTTATCGCCATATCATCGGCGATATTTTTGTTAAATGGTGACAATTCTTCGGGTAAATCAATTTATGAGAATTCGAATTCGATCTCTTCCGAGAGAGAAAATATTATCACACGAACAGTTGCAAAAATCTCCCCTGCCATTGTCGGAATCAATGTCACAGAGGTTCGACAGGTAAATAACCCTTTCTTTAATCCTTTTTTCAACGATCCCTTCTTTCAGCAGTTTTTTGGTGACCAAAGCTACTCCCAGGAAGTCAAAGGTCTTGGTTCCGGTTTTTTGATCTCAGCAGATGGTTACATTCTTACAAATGATCATGTCGCGGGAAATGCAAAAAAAATAACTGTCACCTTGACTGACGGCAGGCATTTCGACGCCAAAGTTATCGGAACAGACAAAGTCTCGGATGTTTGTCTTCTGAAAATTGAAGAAAGCAAACTTCCCTTTCTCAAGCTTGGGAACTCATCTGATATTATTATCGGTGAATGGTCGATTGCACTCGGAAATCCTTTTGGCCTCTTTGATGTGAACGACAAACCTACCGTTACTGTTGGTGTGATTTCGGCAACCGGGATGAATCTGGAACCAGTCGAAGATCGTTTTTATCTCGACATGATACAGACGGATGCTGCGATCAATGGTGGCAACAGTGGTGGACCACTGGTCAACTCTTTGGGTGATGTAATAGGAATGAATACCATCATTTACTCGACCGGTAGCGGGAAAGGAAGTATCGGTCTCGGATTTGCCATCCCGATAAATAAAGTAAAAAAGATCGTGGATGAACTTAAAGTAAAAGGGGAAATCGACAGAAATTTCTTCACGGGACTTGGTGTCCAGGATATAGATGAAAAAATCGCCGCTTACTTCAAACTTCCGAACTCAAGAGGCGTGATTGTAAACAGTGTTATGAAAAATTCACCCGCAGAAAAAGCAGGATTCAAGAACGGTGATGTAATTCTCGCACTCGGAGATTTCAAAATCAGCAATCGAAACACACTTCTCGGTGCTTTGCAGGAATACAGAACAGGACAGAATGTTTCTTTCTCGGTTCTTCGTGATGAGAAGAATTTAAAACTTGAAATGGAACTGGAGAGAAGAAAATGATCGACAGGTATACTCTTCCGGAAATGGGAAAAATCTGGAGCGATCAATTTAAATATGAAACATGGCTCAAAATCGAAATTCTGGCTACAGAAGCAAGAGTCGGCACGGGTGAAGTGCCTCAAGAGGATCTCGCGGCAATAAAAGAGAGAGCCTCGTTTTCGGTTGAGCGAATTAATGAGATTGAACTCACTACTCAACACGATGTTATCGCGTTTCTCACCAATGTTAATGAAAATGTTGGACCTGCCAGCAGGCACCTGCATTATGGAATGACCTCATCGGACGTATTGGATACTGCTCTTTCAGTACAGATCAAAGAGGCATCCCGTATCATTTTAGAGAAGATAGATGTTCTGACTGATGCCCTGAAAACAAGAGCTGTTGAGCATAAAAACACATTATGCATCGGCAGGACTCATGGCATCCACGCAGAGGTTACTACCATGGGTTTGAAATTTGCCCAGTGGTATGATGAAATGCGAAGAAACCGGGCAAGATTTGTGAAAGCAATTGATGAAATTTCAACAGGACAGATTTCCGGAGCAGTTGGAACTTTCGATCACCTCTCCCCCTTTGTGGAAGAATTCGTTTGTGAAAAACTTGGTCTAAGACCTGAACCGGTTTCCACTCAGGTCATTCAAAGAGACAGGCACGCGTTTTATTTGTCAGTACTGGGAATAATCGGAGGCACGCTCGAAAAAATTGCCACAGAAATAAGACATCTGCAAAAAACAGAAGTTTTGGAAGCTGAGGAATACTTTGGAAAAGGGCAAAAAGGCTCATCAGCAATGCCCCATAAGAGAAATCCGATTATCTGCGAGAGAATTACCGGAATGGCGAGACTGATGCGATCTTATGTCTCCCCTGCCATTGAAAATATTGCCCTCTGGCATGAAAGGGATATATCGCATTCGTCGGTTGAGCGTGTGGTCTTCCCAGACGCCACAATTCTCATCGATTATATGCTTCAAAAATCGATTGATCTGATTACAAAGCTGATTATTTATCCCGAAAACATGATAAGAAACATCCACCTCACCCGTGGACTGATTTATTCCCAGAAAGTCCTGCTCGCTCTAACAGAATCCGGAATGTCACGGGAAGAATCGTATGCGGCTGTTCAGGATGCGGCAATGAGAGTCTGGCGTGACACTTCACTGAACCTTAGGGACGAACTTCTGAAAAACGAAAAAGTTGTGCAAAATATTGACCCTAAAAGGTTCGAAACAATATTTGATCTTACAAATTCGATGAGGAATATCGACTATATTTTCAACAGAACTCTTACTTAAATAAGCTTTTTAGCAAGATCGAAAACTGTTTCTGCATGAGTGGAAACATCGACATCTCTCAAGATATGCGCGATGTTACCTGATTTGTCGATAATAAATGTAATACGACTCGACATGCCAAGTTTGTTCAAAACTCCGTAGGCTTCACTCGTCTTTTTTTCCGAGTCTGAGAGAAGAGTAAAATTGAGTTTTTGTTCAGCCTCGAACTCCTTCAAACTTTTGGTGTCGTCAACACTGATACCCAGGATCTTTATTCCGTTCTCTTCAAATTTCTTGAAATTGTCTCTTATTCCACATGCCTGTTTTGTACAACCGGGTGTTCCCGCTTTTGGATAGAAATAGAGAACTACAGGACTCTTTCCTTTGAAATCAGCCAGTGAAACCTTCGTACCATTCTGATCACTTAACGAAAATTGCGGTGCTGACATTCCTTCTTTAATATTCTCGGCGGTCCCTCCACAGGAAGCAAGCAACAGCCCGGCTACAAACAGAAAAAATTTCTTTAGATTATTCATCACATCTCCTTTTTATTGATAAACAATTACAAAACTGATAGTGTTCCTGTCAACTTCCGAGACCTTGTATTTAATAAAAAAGCTGCCCGGTTTTGACCGGACAGCTTAAGAATATTGAGATTTATGCTTCTACGAATTACTAAATCAGAGATCGAACTTGATTCCCTGTGCGAGTGGTATTTTCGTCGAGAAGTTAATTGTATTCGTTTGTCTTCTCATGTAAGCACGCCATGAATCAGATCCTGATTCTCTGCCTCCTCCGGTTTCTTTTTCGCCACCAAAGGCCCCACCGATCTCAGCGCCTGAAGTTCCGATGTTTACATTTGCAATTCCACAGTCAGAACCGCGAGCGGAGAGGAATTCTTCAGTTTCTCTCATATTCAGAGAGAATATAGCAGAGGAAAGTCCCTGTACCACATCGTTTTGAATGGCTATGGCTTCTTTTACATCACCGCTGTATTTAATCAAATAAAGAATTGGTGCAAAAGTTTCTTCCTGAACAATCGGATAGCTGTTTTCAACTTCACAGATTGCCGGCTTTACATAACAACCGGATTCATAGCCTTCTCCCGACAGCACTTCACCGCCATAGAGTACTTTTCCACCCGATTTTTTCACTTCTTCTATAGCCTTTGAAAAATCAGCTACTGCGCCTTTATCAATGAGTGGTCCAACATGATTCGCTATATCAAGAGGATTTCCGATTTTAAGTGAGCCGTAGGCTTTCACAAGCGTGTCTTTAATCTTGTCGTAGATGCTTTCATGGATGATCAGACGGCGTGTGGAAGTACATCTCTGTCCGGCTGTTCCCACGGCTCCAAACACGATGGCAGGTACCGCCAGTTGAAGATCTGCATCAGGAGTTAGAATGATAGCGTTATTACCGCCAAGCTCCATGATTGCTTTTCCGAATCTGCCTGCGATTACAGAATTTGCATGCTTCCCGACGCGGGTTGATCCGGTTAAAGAGATAAGGGGTATTCTTTTGTCATTAAGAATTCTTTCGCCGATGGTTGAGCCCTTGCCAACAATAAGTGAGAAAACTCCTTCAGGTATATTGTTGGTTTCAAGAACTCTGGCAACAATTTTTTGAACTGCAACTGCTGCCAATGGAACTTTCGAGCTGGGTTTCCATAGATTAACATCACCACAAACCGCTGCTATCATGGCATTCCATGACCATACTGCCACAGGAAAATTAAATGCTGAAATAGTGCAAACGATACCGAGTGGGTGCCATTGTTCGTACATTCTGTGATCGGGTCTCTCAGAATGCATGGAGAGGCCGTAAAGCTGTCTTGACAAGCCTACCGCGAAGTCGCAGATGTCAATCATCTCCTGAACTTCACCCCAGCCTTCCTGTAGAGATTTACCCATTTCATACGAAACAAGTCTTCCGAGCGGGTCTTTATACTTACGGAGTTCATCACCGATTTGCCTGACAATCTCTCCTCTTTTGGGAGCCGGCACATCACGCCAGTAGATAAAAGCCTCAGAGGCCTTCTGAATTATTTCTTCGTAATCAGACTCTGATGCCTGATAAACGGAGGCTATCTTCTCACCTGATCCGGGTGAATAAATTTCAAGTTTTCCGGCATTTTCAGTTTTCTTCCATTCGCGACCGGTGCACGAACCATAATTTATTTCTTCGATTCCAAGTGTCTTTAGGAAATCCATTTTTTCTCCCGAGAAATTAATAAATGTATCATCGAAATATATGGATAATAGATAAATGGAATTTCGTTTTTCTTTTTAGGCTGAGTTACCGCGCAAAAAAAACTTAAAAAGTCGACCGAACTGTAATTTATTCTCTCAATGAAATTGATTATATTTAGGCATGAGATTAAACAATTTAATTTATCCATGTCGTCCTTTCAACGAGTCATTTAGCCCGCGGCTCCTCCGCAGCTATTTCGTCTCCAAGTTCGAATCAGTGTTTTAAGCACACTCCCCCTCCAGACCCTACAAATCCTTTTTTTTACATACGATTTTCTTTCAGATAAATTTCCTTACGGGAGGTGTTCTATGAATAATACAGCAACTTTCAGCGATCATAATGTTACGGCTGTTGATGTTTTTCCAATTCTCCACAAGCATATTCTTGCTGATGGATACGATTTTGTCCTCGATATTAAAAAAAGCCACGGTTGCTACATGGTGGAAGAAAGAACAGGTGATGAATACCTTGACTTCTTTTCATTTTTTGCATCGTCAGCTTTGGGGATGAACCACCCTAAACTCAACAATCCCGAGTTCCGTGACAAACTGGCATGGGCAGCTCTAAATAAACCATCCAACAGCGACATTTACACCGTTTTTAAAGCGGAACTAGTGCATACAATCAGCAAATATGTAATGCCCGCGCATTTCAAATATCTGTTCTTTGTTGAAGGTGGTGCCGTTGCTGTTGAAAACGGATTAAAAGTTGCCTTCGACTGGAAAGTTCGTAAGAACTTTAGAAAGGGATACAAAGAGGAAAAGGGGCATAAAGTTCTCCATTTCAGAGAGGCATTTCACGGAAGAACAGGATATACGATGTCTCTTACAAACACCGACCCGAACAAAGTGAATTTATATCCTAAATTTGACTGGCCCCGTGTATTAAACCCAAAAATTGTTTTCCCCTTAAATGATCACCTTCAAGAGGTCATTCATGCTGAAAATGAAGCAATAGCTCAGATATATGCTGCCATCAAACAGTATCCTGATGATATTGCCGTTATAATCATCGAACCGATTCAGGCAGAGGGTGGTGACAATCATTTCAGAAAAGAATTCCTTCTGAAACTGAGAGAGATTGCCGATGAAAATGATATCATGCTCATGTTCGATGAAGTTCAGACAGGTGTAGGATTGACCGGTAAAATGTGGGCATCCGAGCACTTTGTTATGCCTGACATTATCTCATTTGGCAAAAAAATGCAAGTTTGTGGAATTATGGTTAGCGACCGCGTAAATGAAGAGCCGGATAATGTGTTTAAGGTTTCTTCACGAATCAACTCTACCTGGGGTGGAAATCTGACCGATATGGTTAGAGCCGCCAAAATACTTCAAGTGATTCATGAAGAAGGTTTGGTTCAGAACTCTGCTATCATGGGAGATCTGCTGCTTTCGGAACTGAACGATATGCAAAATGAATTCCCCGCTCTGGTTTCCGGAGTTAGAGGAAGAGGTTTGATGTGTGCTTTTGACATGCCTGATAAGGCAACAAGAAATGAATTCATCTCGAGATGCTGGAAAGAACGACTAATGATTCTCGCCTGCGGTGAAAGAAGTGTCCGTTTCAGAACACCTCTTATCATTCAAAGTGATGATTTATTAAAGGGTTGCAAAATTATCAGAGAAGTGTTAAATTCGCTTGTCAAATAACATAAAGTTGTATATACCTTTAAACTACTTGCACTGCACGGCTCCCCGAAAGGGAGCCGTTTCAGTTTTAAATTCCCGTCGGGCTAATTTTCGTCATCGTACGCTACAAGACTGTCGACGGCATATCCTTTGAGCTTTTCTCTTCCGGGCAGAAAAGTAAGCTCGATGATAAATTGAATCGAAACAACCTCACCACCGGCTTTTTCTATCAGTTTTATTGCTGCTGCGGCAGTACCGCCGGTTGCAAGAAGATCATCATGGAGCAGCACTCTGTCCCCTTTCTTGATCGAGTCAATATGCATCTCGATCGAATCAGTGCCATATTCGAGAGAGTAATCTTCCGAATATTTGGCTGAGGGGAGCTTTCCCGGTTTTCTGATTAGAACAAATCCAGCGTTTAAATGTGAGGCTACAATTCCGCCCAGAATAAATCCTCTGGACTCAATCCCGGCTACTTTGGTAATGCCAAGATGTTTCACCCTGTTATAAATTTCCCCTGCGGAATAGTTGAGTGCCGAGGGATTTTCGAGCAAGGTGGTGATGTCCCGGAACATTATGCCGGGTTTCGGGAAGTCTTTGATACTCCGGATCGTGGCTTTTAAATCCATTTTGATGCCTGTTTATTTGTTAAGAAACTTGTCGATTCCAGTTTTGAATTCCTCTGTTGATCTGCTTATCACATTATACTTTTGAGACAGTTTTACTGAATTTTTATAGTTCAGAGCGGAAGTTTCTCTGATCAATCTTTTGGTTTGAGAAATGCTTTCTGTGGAATTTTTATTCAATTTGGAACATAATTCAAGAGAATCTTTCATCACATCATCCGAAATCTGATCTATTAAACCGGTTTCCAGAGCTCTCTCTGCGTTCAAAATCTCTGCCGAAATCAGAAGCTGTCGTGCCTTGAATTCTGTCAGTCTTCTCAGAAGAAGAAAAGACACAATTGCCGGCAAAAAACCTATCTTTACCTCACTGTATCCCATCATGGTATTTGTTCGGTCTGCAATAATAAAATCACAGGCTGTAGCAAGTCCACACCCTCCTGCTATGGCGGGTCCATTAACGGCTGCCACAACGGGCTTGTCACACTCATAAACAGTGAGGATCATTTCAGATATCAGTTCAGAATCTTTATCGTTCTCCAGTATTGAATTGTTTTGCAACTGCTGAAGATATGCCAAATCAGCCCCGGCCGAAAATGCCTTTCCCGAGCCTGTAATGATAATGGACTTTACTGCGTTATCATTTTCACAATTTTGGAAAACACTTATAAATTTTCTAATGAGTCCGGGTGAAAGAGCATTTCTTTTTTCGGGTCGGTTTAATGAAACAATTGCAGTTTCGTTCTCTATCCTGAAATCAACCATTATTTTCTCCCGATAAACTCTCTAAATTTTTCCAATGAGTAGCAATTTATGATTTCATCCTTTCGCATTCCGGCTTTCTTTGCGATCTTAATTCCATACTTCACGCTTGACAATTGTGAAGTGGAGTGGGCATCCGGATTAATACTAAAAATGCATCCTTTGTCTCTTGCGATGAACAACCTTCTCCAATCCATATCGAGACGATAGGCTGAAGCATTTATTTCTATAGCCACTCCATTTGCCAGACAAGCATCGATAATCTTTTCATAATCTGCCTCATATTCCGGTCGCTCCAGCAGTATCCTGCCGCTTGGATGCCCGAGAACATCAGTGTGAGGATTCTCGATTGCCCTGATTATTCTTGCTGTCATCTCCTCCCTGTTCAGAGAGAACCGCGAATGAATTGAAGCAACAACAAAATCAAAATTAATTAAAAAATCATCTCCGTAGTCAAGAGTCCCGTCTTTGAGAATATCCGCCTCTATTCCGTGAAAAATGTCCTTTCCAAGTGTGATGGCTACATTTCTTATTTCTTCCTTTTGAAGGAAGACCCTGTCTTCTCTTAACCCGTTGGCTTGAAATGAAGCTTTACTGTGATCACAGACTGCGAAATACTCATAACCGAGTGCAGATGCAGCCGTAACCATCTCAGTCAGGGTATTTGACCCGTCTGAATAGTTGGTGTGAAAATGGAAACTTCCCTTAAAATCCTCCGGGGAAAGTGTTGAAATGGAAAATCTTGGATCATCGATGAACGGCAGATACTCCCGTTCTCTCATTTCCGGAGAAATGTAGGCCAATCCGAGTTTCTGGAAAATATCGACTTCAGAATTGAATTCGCCCGATTTTGAATCCGCAACATGGAATTTTTCAACAAAATCCCTCGAACCGGTAGTCTCATAAAGAGTCTCAAAGAAAAAGTGCTGATTCATTTCCTGATGGAACATTATCTTCACTCGCCCGCCGTAACTTGTTTCCTCTGAATAGGATAGATCGGGCAACCCAAGTTTTTCCTTCAATTGTTCGAGCACTTTTTGCTGATCCTGTGTCAGGATTACGAATTCCAGGACTGATATTACTTCCATGTTTCGACGATATTCCCCCGATACCGAATACAGTTCGATACCCGTGCACCCTTTAAGTACCACTTCGATCTCTTCAACAATTCGGGTTGCATCATTTAGCCGGATTTGAGTCTGATTCTTTTTATACATTTTTATGTGATCGAGCAATTTTTCAGCACCAGCGTCAGTAAATCCCTTGACTTTGGCAAGCTCTCCCGACAAACAAAACTGCTCTAAAACCTGCACGCTTGTAACTCCGTGATCATAATATAACTGAACGGCTTTTTTTGGTCCCAGACCCCGGATCTGATTAATCTCAATCAAACCGGGAGGAACTTCGTCTTCCAGCTCTCTTAATGCTGAAGAATAACCCATATTGTAGTAGTCCGCGATTACCGAAAGAATTCCCTTACCAATTCCTTTTAATTCAGCCATTTGACCCGACTCAAACATCAGGGCAAGATCTTCCTGCAGACCGGACAGGATCGTATATGCCTTACGGAAAGCGTTAATCTTGAAAACATTCTCACCTTTCAGTTCGAAAAGATAGGTAATTCTGTCAATGATTCGTAAGAGGTTTTCTTTGTCGTTGTTCATATTAAAGGAATTAGTTTAAAAAGAATTAATGTATTAAATACGCCGAGTGATGCACCGGCTAAAATCTGACCAGTTGTGTGACACTTCAACTCAAATCGTGCCCAACCCAAAGCGAAAACAACAGGAAGTGCCGCCAATCCCCAGAAACCATGAGTCAAAATGACGACTGCCACCAACCCGCCGGCGCCCATTGTATGTGCACTTATTTTCCACAGCAAATTTACAAAAAAGAGAGTTAAAAGATTAGCAAGATAGATGAGAAATAATATTTTTATTTCAACTGCATGGTCATGCCAGGGAATCAGAAAATATCCTGCCAGAATGATCGCCGCAAAAACCAGATAAGGGATGTGTCTCTCGGTTCTGTTTCGTGCGTCAGCATCGGCTATTTTTCCCTTTCGCAGAAAAAGAATGAACACAATAACCGGAAGTACGACTGAGAAGAGAGAGGTGTAACCAAGGATCAGGAGAGAATTCCCCGAATCCGGTTCGAACTTGTTAACTGTTAAAAAAAATGAAATTAGGTTGAGCACGGGAGGGAGAAAGAGGTATGAAATGACTTTTGCTATCAACTCCCGCTTCTTATGTCCCATATCACTGTCTCAAATCGATGTGAGCATTCGCATAAGCACTTTCGAGACCTGAAAGATATCTCTCGTAACTAAACAGAAGCTCCTCGACCCGCGAAAATTCAAGAATTTTCATCAATTCCTGTCGGATATGGCTGGCGTTTACCAGACCTTTAAGGTATCCTGAATAATACTTTCGTTGTTCGAGTATGGCTCTTCTTTCACCTTTTACCATTGTGGCAAGTTGAAGATGTCTCAGGCAAACCCTGATTCTTTCTGAATACGGAATCTCATCCTCTATCGGCAATCCATTCATTAGCCTCTTGGCATCCTTAAAAATCCATGGATAACCAATCGCTCCGCGGGCAATCATTACTGCATCGGCAGAGGTTTCCTGAAACGCTCTTACAACATCCTCAGCCGTCATTACATTACCGTTCAACGCAACCGGTATCGACACAACTTCCTTCACTTTGTTAATCCACTCCCAGTCGGCATCTCCTTTGTGCCCCATGCTTCTGGTTCTGCAATGGATGGTCAACGCTTTTACTCCCGCATCTTCGAGTCGTTGAGCAACCTCGAGTATATTTATATTCTCGTGATCCCACCCGATTCTCGTTTTAACAGTAACCGGAAGCTCCACTGAATCGACCACAGCCTTCACAAGTCTTTGCATGTTCACCGGATCTTTTATCATGCCTGCTCCTGCACCACAGGCAACAACTCCCTTAATCCAGCAACCTGCATTAATATCTATCAACTCGGGCTGAAACGACTCGGCAATTTTGGCCGCTTCTACCATCGACTCAAGTTTTCCGCCATAAATCTGAATACCAACAGGGCGTTCTTCATCTATTATTTTAAGCTTTTTATGTGTCTTTTCATTTTTGCGAATAATGCCTTCAGCATTCACAAATTCTGTGTACACCACATCCGCACCCAGCTCACGGCACACCAGTCTGTAGGAGATGTCTGTAACATCTTCCATTGGTGCCAGCAGAAGGGCTTTATCTATCTCAACAGGACCAACTCTAAACATTTGCCAACTTTGGTTTAATAATAATATTGTAATATTTTGCACAGTAAAAAAGGAGCAGGATCGAGACCACAGCTCCGGTGAAGAACGGAATTTGATACCCCAAGTACTGGAAGGCAAAGCCGCCCCAAAGCGGGCCGAGAACCCTCGCAAATGATGACATTGATTGGTTAAGACCCAAAACCATTCCCTGATCTGCTTCCGAGGAGACCTGGGAGATCAGACTAAGAAGTATCGGCTGTAGCGAGCCAGTCCCAACCGACATAAGACCCAAAATTAATGCCATAATTGTAAATGAATGCCCATAGGGTATAAGTGCCAAACCCACAGCCAGACTTGAAAAACCCGTGATAAGAAGCTGTAATTTAGTAAAGCGGGTAGTCAGTTTGCCCATCATGAAGCCCTGCATAAACGCGGAGACAACTCCCATTATGCCGAACAACATTCCATTATCGAAATCGGTAAATCCGAAATGTCCGCTTCCGAGGATGGCAAATGTACCGTAAATATTGGCAACGGAGAAAGTCAGAAAGAAAGTCAGGGTAATAACGAAAAATGAAGCCTTTTTTCTAAATACCTCGATAAAGGCATGAAAGTCGATCAGCTTTCTTTTTCTTAACGGGGCTTCACCCTCTCCCGGTTTTTTCAGGGATTCAGGCAGATAAAAGAAACTTAGAACAAACGCAAGCACTGAAAACGCTGCACTGGCGAATCCGGTGACTTCATATCCAAATTTTGAAAATATACCACCCAGCATTGGACCGAATACAAAACCCAGGCCGAATGCCACTCCAATCAGTCCCATTCCTTTAGCCCGCTCCTGTGGTGTTGTTACATCGGCAATATAAGCCTGTGCAACTCCAATACTGCTTCCACCAATACCCGATATTATCCTTGCGGCCATTAGCATTATGAAAGTGTGGGTGAAGGAGAAGAGTATGTAACCGGCGGCATTCAAAAGGAGTGTGATGAGAATTATCTTTCTTCTCCCAAATCTGTCCGACAGTGACCCGAATAACGGATTGAACAAAAACTGTGTGAGTGAATAGACTGCCACTACAATTCCGACAGAACTCTCATTCATTTGCAGAACTTTAACTGCAAATGTCGGAATGATCGGGATCAGGATACCGAAACCGAGTAAATCAATAAAGACGACTAAAAATATAAGTGACAGCGGGAGATTTTTTCGCATAATTTTTCCGGAAACAAAATGCAAAATTACAAAAAAAAAGCCACTCAACGGGTATTGAGCGGCTTAACAATTGATATAGGAATCAGTAAAGTATACTAACCTTTGCGTGAATTCTTTGTTTCCTGAACATTCTCACGAAGGTCCTGAGCGAGTTTTTTAAGGTCGCTAAGGCTTTTTCTGATTCTTGTACCGGCTGCTGATTGTTCCTTTTCATAGAATTTGTGGAAATCAGCCTCCATAGCTTGAACCGCGTCTAATAACTGCTTGTATTTCTCCATATGGTTGCTCCTGTTTATTTATGGATGTGTGTGTTTTCAAAAACAATTTCTGCGATGTCCCTGACTTTCACATCGTCCGATTTTTCCAAGGCCTTTACACCGTCTGTCATCATGGTCATGCAGAACGGACAGGCTGTAGCAATGGTGTTGGCTCCTGTTGCTATTGCCTCTTTACTTCTTTCAATGTTCACTCTTCCCCCCTCGGAATCTTCCATGAACATCCTGCCGCCACCGGCTCCGCAACAAAATCCCTTCGATTTGCTCCGCGTCATTTCAATTTGTGGTGTTGCAACCGATTTCGAGATAATGTTTCTTGGTGCGTCATAAATCTCATTGTATCTTCCGATATAGCATGAATCATGATAAGTAGCAGTAATTTCCTTTGATTTTTCGTCAATTTCAATTTTGCCATCAGATATAAGCTTATCGATCATCTCTGAATGATGCAGGACCTCATAGTTTCCACCAAACTGAGGAAACTCATTTTTTAGTGAGTTGAAGCAGTGCGGGCAAGCCGTAACAATTTTCTTGACGCCATAATTATTCAATGTCTCAATGTTTGTCTGCATCAATGTCTGTGCGAGATATTCATTTCCCAACCTGCGTGCTGTATCTCCGTTGCATTGCTCTTCACTTCCCAAAATTCTGAAGTCAATACCCGCCTTCTGCATTATGCCTGCGAAAGATTTTGATACTTTTTTGTACCTGTCATCGAAAGAGCCTGCGCATCCAACCCAAAACAGATATTCAGTATTCGGGTCTTCTGCCATCGTCTTTATTCCCAATCCTTCTGCCCATGCACCTCTTTCAGAGGCAGGAAATGCCCAAGGGGAGCCATTACTTTCAAGACTTTTGAATGTATTGTTTAATTCAGCCGGGAAATTGGATTCCATTAATACCAGGTGACGGCGCATATCCACTATTGTACCCACATGCTCAATCATTACCGGACACTCCTGAACACAAGCCATACATGTGGTACAAGACCATAGTTCGGCTTCGGAAGTGTAATTGGGGACAAGAGATTTCTCCAGCATCTCCCCTTCTTTCACTCCGGATATAAGCAGTGGTCCTTTGTCCAGTGTTCGGTCGCGAACATCAGTGATTATTTTTCGGGGTGAAAGCGGTTTACCAACAGTATTCGCCGGACAAACAGATTCACACCGACCACACTCGGTGCATGAAAAACCATCAAGCAGTTGCTTCCAGGTAAACTTTTCAATGTCATTCACACCAAAATATTCAGCATTTTCATCTGCAAGATTAATCGGCTGAAGTTGCGCTCTCTTCTCCAATGGATTCGAGAAATAGACATTCGGAACTGAGGTGATGACATGGAGGTGTTTTGAGTAAGGAAGATAGTTGAGGAAGCCCAATACAAGCAAAACATGCAACCACCAAAAGACTTCAAATGCGTTTTCCGCAGCGCCGGAAGTACCAAAAAGCCCAGTCAGATAAGTTACAACCGGTCTGACCTCCCATTCGGCGAGATGACCTGTCTTCGCGACATGAGCGGCATTTTGTCCCATCATACTAAGAACAACAAACAGTATCAAAACGAGAATAAATGCTGCATCAAGTTGTCCTTCCCTGTCCACCTCAAGCCTCTTTACTCTCTGGATAAACCTTCTGTATAAGGCAAACAGGACTGAGCCGATAACCAAGAGTCCGAAAACATCCTGCGTGAATGTCATCAAACTAAAAACAGGGCCAAGAAATGCAAATGTAAAATGAGGTGCAAATCCCTGTATGAAAGTCTCAAGAACTGCAGAAATAAACAGGACGAAGCCCCAGAAAATGAGGGCGTGTACGATTCCTGCCACAGGATCTCTGAAAAGTTTTGACTGGGCTATTGCGATCACTATCACATTTTTTATTCTTAATCCGATATCACCAAACCTGTTATCAGGCTTACCGAGTTTAAGAAAACCCAGTATTCTCCTGGCACTTATCGAAAAAATAATAAACGCCGTTAAAAGAACGATTGCAAACGCAACGATTTTCAACATCATTAATAATTCTTATTTTCTGAGGGATTTAAGGATCAATGAAGCAGCAAAAACTTTAACAACAGTCGAAACCGAGAAGATAATTACTCCAAGTTCAAGTGTTTTATCGAAACCGCCTGCAAGGAAAAGATCGAGATAAAGAGCTCCCATTCCAAGAATAACTACATGCGCTCCAAAGAATGTAAGAACGGAGGTCAAGTAATCAGATTTTCTTTCAATGACAAAGCCGGTCAGCCATGCTGCAAGCGGGAAAGCAAGAAGATATCCACCGGTTGGTCCGAACAATCTTGCGATTCCGGGAGCGAGCTCGGGTGACTGTGCAAACACAGGTAATCCTGCAATTCCCATGCCCAAATAAGCGATCATGGCGTAAAAACCTTTTCTGGAACCAAGCATTGCTCCCGACAGTACCACAATCATGGATTGAAGTGTTGTAGGAACAGGTTTCATCGGAATTGTAATTTGTGCAGCAATTGCCATCAGAATTGAAAAGGATGCGATACCAAACAGTGGATGTGATATCACTTTATCTTTAATGTAAGAAATAATATTTTCTGATTTTGTAATCACGGACATTCTAACCTCTGTTATATTTTCGAAAAAAAGATTCTGTTTTATTTAATACTTCGTTAAATTGTTCTGTTATATCACCCGCAGGATGTACCATATTAAATGTATGCCCTGCTTTTGGGACAATAAAAAACTCTGATGAAGGATTTTTGCAATATGAGTAGATGTTTCCTGCATCTTTTACCGGTACGGTCAAGTCGATCTCGCCATGGATTGTAAGAATTGGCAAGTCCAGCATTCTTACACGGCTCTCAACTGACAGTTTGTCATTTTTATTTATTAAAATATCTTCAAGGAACGAATAATCGAGCTTCATCTCCTGCCCCGTTCGCGTGTTCAAAAAGCTCAGACACCCCTTCTGCTTCCACTCTTTTTTCTGTCTTTTAGTATATCTGTCGACATAAGAGATCGAAGCCCAAACAGACAAAGCACTAAGATTTTTAATTTCGGGAGAAGCAAGGAGTGTAACTGCTCCGCCCCTGCTGTGTCCAATAATGAATAATTCACCATTAAAATTACAAAATTCATTTGAAATAACACGCAACGAAATCTCTTTTAATTCGTCTACTTCCAAGGAAAGAGTGTTCTTTTCAAATTTTTCAAGCTCATTGAAAATATCATTTCCGGAGGTTATCCCATTGTGCGAGAAATTAAAGACGATTGAATGATAACCCTGCTCCTCGAAAAATCCGGCTGCCGAAGGGAAAAAACCCCAGTCTTTGAACCCCTTAAATCCATGTACAAAAACAACCACAGGCTTGGGTATTGACTTGTCGCCTGAATAAACATCCAGCTCAATTTTGTTTCCGGATATTGTATCTATCAAGAAATTATATTTCATATTTTCTAAAATGCTATAAATTGGTCATAAAATCAAATTTTTAGCTCAAAAATAGTGGAAATTGTAAAAAAATCTTTATAAAAATTAATATCAACACCTTTTTATTAATTATTTCTTATTTTAGCAAGGTAAAACAACAAATTATATGTCATTGCTAGTAATTCCTTCTATTGATATAAAAAACGGTAAAACAGTTCGTACAGTCCAGGGCATTCCTGAACTGGGATGTTCGGGCTATTGCGATGATCCGCTCGAGATGGCGATGATCTGGCGTAGTGAAAATGCCAAGATGATCCATGTGGTGGATTTTGACGGTATTTATGGTTCCACATCAGTAAATCATTCTCTGATATCACAAATTTGTTCATCTGTAATCATTCCGGTTGAGTTTACAGGTGGCATCAGAACTGTAAAGGATGCAGAATATGCATTCGAAACGGGCGTCTGCAGAGTTGTGGTTGCCTCGGTTGTGATCGAAAACAGAAAAGAATTTTATCGTATTTTTGACAAATTTGGTCCATCAAAAGTGGTGGTTGGAATCGATGTCATTGATAACGAGGTAGTAATCAAGGGACGGAAAGAAAAAACCGGCATTCACCCGGCTGATTTAGCCTCTCAACTTGCAGGTATTGGAGTAAACAGGTTTATCGTTGCTGATGTACTGACAAACGGTATGCTTGGGGGCCCAAATATCGAACTTACAAGGCTGATCGCAGAAGTCACTCAAAAAAGAATCACTCATTCCGGTGGAATCGCGAATAAAGAAGAACTTTTCGCAGTGAATGCATTGGCGTCTGAAGGAGTTGACTCTGTAATTATAGGCAGGGCATTATACGAAAACAGATTCCCCTGTCAAAAAATCTGGCGACTTGCAGAATCGGGTTTATTTGATTAGTTGAATTAATTGAAAGGTTAAGACGATGATACAATTCGATAAAATACTCGTTCCTATCGATTTCAGTGATTACTCTCTTCAGGCTCTTAAATATGCCTCGGAGTTTGCAAAACTGTATAAATCAAAAATTTTACTCGTTTATGTTGTTGAACCCGTAATCTATCCTCCCGATCTTAGTATAGGTCAGATAGCACTTCCAACACTGTCATATCAGATTGATGAAAAAGCCAAGGAGGAACTGGGAAGGGTTGCCAGAGAAAATATCCCTGCTGATATTGAAGTGATTCCAATTGTAAAACTTGGTAAACCATACCTGGAGATAATAGACCTTGCAAAATCTGAAGATGTGGATCTGATCATTATTTCCACTCATGGTCACACAGGTGTCGAGCAGATTCTATTCGGCAGCACAGCAGATAAAGTGGTAAGGAAGGCACCATGTCCTGTTCTTACTCTTCGGGAACCGGTGAAAGGATTCGATTTCAGAGACAGTCGGGCTTGATTGTTCGGCTGCAATAAAGCAGTTTAGAATCTAACTTTTTCTGTTTACGACGAAGTCAACGAGCGAGAGAAGTGAATTTTTATACTCACTCTGAGGAAAAACCTCGAGACAGGCTTTAGCCTCATCTGCTATTTGTACAGCCTTTTCCTGAGCGAGTTTGAGACCATCGTTCTTGATTACGAAGTCGATAATGCTTGCGACGCTGTCTTTTTCGTTCAGAGATTTGATCTCTTTGATGATTTTCCTGCCTGCTGATTTCCCCGCTTTATCCATGGCATAGATAAGAGGAAGTGTAATTTTTTTCTCTTTTATATCACCGCCGATTGGTTTCCCAAAAAGCTTTGTTGTACCCTCATAGTCAAGAATATCATCTTTAATTTGAAATGAAATTCCTAATAAACTCCCGAATTTTCTTGCTTTCTGCCTGAATGTTTCATTATCAGTCGCACTCAACGCACCAATATAGCAACAGGTTTCGATGAGAGAAGCCGTTTTATCAGAAATTACCTTAAAGTAAGTTTCTTCGTCAATATCGAGTTTACGCGATTTTTCAAGTTGGAGCAACTCCCCTTCCGCCATCCGTTTTACAGTATCAGTGATGGTCTCGAGAAAATCATAGTCTTTGGATGAAACCGATAGCATCAAACCTTTTGAAAGAAGATAATCTCCCAGCAGTACGGAGGCTTTGTTTTTCCAAATGGCATTAATGGAGGGAAATCCCCTTCTCTTGTCAGCCTGATCGACCACATCATCGTGTACCAAAGTTGCGGTATGCAACAATTCCACCATCGTGGCACCACGATAAGTTCTTTCATTGATACCACCACACAGGCTCGCTGTCAAAAGCACCAGGGTTGGCCTTATTTTCTTCCCTTTTTGCTTTAAGATAAAGGAAGTGGCGAGATCGAGAAGTTTGACATTTGATTTCATCGACTCTTTGAAGTGTCTGTTAAATTCTGTCAAACCATCCTTGACCGGAGCCAAAACCTGATCCATTACCGGGAAGTTAAATTTTTCTTTGTTGCCCATTTTGATATGAGAATACTCGTTTCGTAAAGTAAAAAAAGCGGAACAGCCAGAATCAACATTGAAAACGGATCAGTTCCCGGAGATAAAAATGCTGCCAGAACCATCAGGATTATTATGGCATGCCTGCGATACTTGATCATGAACTCCGGCGAAAGTATTCCTATTCTTGTCAAGAGATAGGAAACAACCGGCAATTCGAATATTAGTGAGCTTCCGATCAGGATGCTAAAAATCAGCGACATATACTCATCCAGCGCGAAAATATTCAACACCTCTGCACTCCCAAAACCGGCAGCGAAACTTAAAGTCATCGGAATCATGACAAAGTATCCAAAAGCCGTACCACCCAAAAAACAGAATGACGAGTAGAATGCTGCCCAAAGCAAAGCATTTTTCTCATGTTTGTGCAAAGCGGGTGCGATAAACTGCCACAGATGATAAAAACTGTAAGGAACTGTTATTATAAGTGCAACAATAAAACTTACTTCAAAGTTTAACATCAACTGACCGAAAGGCCTGATATTCTGCAGTTTAATTGTTGAATTCCATGCCGGTGTCAACAAAACAGTATTTATTACATCCTGTGCAAATCCAATTGAAATCAACCAAATCGGTATTACACCCGCGAATATTTTGAGGAGTCTGCTCCTGAGCTCTTCAAGATGATCCCAAAATGACATCTCCACTTCAGGTTCATTATTCTCTTCTCCCGATAACTGATCCGGAATTTCTTCAGCGATCATTTATTTCCCGAAAAACAGAGGAAAACCCGAGCAGAGCTCTTTTACATCATTTTTAATGCCTGCAAGAATCTCATCATTTTCTGAATTAAGGACTGCTTTGTCAATCAACTCTGCGATTCTTACCATTTCATTTTCCTTCATTCCACGGGTTGTGGAGGCAGGTGTTCCGACTCTTATCCCACTTGTAACAAAAGGACTTCTTTGGTCAAAAGGTACCATGTTTTTGTTTACAGTAATGCCGGCCTTTCCGAGTGCAATTTCAGCAGCTTTTCCACTGATATTCTTATTTGTCAGGTCAACAAGCATCAAATGATTGTCGGTCCCGCCCGAAATTATGTGATAATCTTTTTTTACCAGTTCGGCAGCAAGTTTTCTTGCATTGGCTCTAACTTGATGTACATAGTCAGTGAATGAGTCCTGTAAGGCCTCACCAAAAGCCACTCCTTTAGCCATAATAATGTGCATAAGCGGACCGCCCTGAATACCCGGCATTATGGTGCTGTCAATCAATTCCGACATCATTTTTAACCTGCCGGTTTTCGGCACCGATATTCCGAATGGATTCTCAAAATCTTTTCCCATTAATATTACTCCGCCTCTCGGTCCGCGAAGTGTTTTGTGGGTTGTGGAAGTAACGAAATGACAATGTTCGAGTGGATTGTTTAACAGCCCTTTTGAGATCAGTCCTGCAGGATGTGCCATATCGCAAAGGAGGAAAGCACCGACCTGGTCAGCTATTTCTCTGAATTTTTTGTAATCCCAGTCTCTCGAATACGCACTGCCACCTGCTACAATCAGTTTTGGTTTTTCCTGCTTTGCAAGCGCTTCAATATTATCATAATTCAACAGGCCGGTCTCTTTGTCAAGTTCGTATGCAACGGCCTGATAAATTTTGCCTGAAAAGTTGACGGGGGAACCGTGTGTAAGGTGACCACCATGAGCAAGGCTCAAACCGAGAATTTTGTCACCCGGTTTCAGGATAGTCATATAAACACCCATGTTGGCCTGTGACCCGCTGTGTGGCTGGACATTAACATATTCAGCACCAAAGAGTTTTTTTAGTCTTTCGCGTGCGATATCCTCAGCCATATCAACATACTCACATCCACCATAATATCGCTTTCCTGGGTATCCTTCGGCATATTTATTGGTCAGAACAGATCCTGCCGCGGCAAGAACTGCGGGACTTACGATGTTTTCGGAAGCAATGAGTTCAAGTTTTTCTGTTTGTCTCCCCGTTTCGAGTTGTAAAACCTCGTACATTTCGGGATCATTTTTTAAAGAATCGTACATTATATAATCTCCGTTTATTGTATCTTTAACTTTTCTTCAATCCAAATATAACAACTTCCCATAATCTTTATATCATCACCTGACTTGAAGCCGGTAGCCGCATAGTCTGAAGTTTCGGGAAGATATTTCTCTATATCTTCAATTCTGTTTTTCAATTCTGTAAGTGTGGAATCATACCCAAGAGCATTCAGATATTTTTCATAAGCAAGTTGATAAACACATTTATCATAAAACTCAAGTTTACCGCAGGCTCTGGCAGAGTTTTCATAAACCAGACCTTCATAAAAAAGTGCTTTGCCCCACCCTTTTCCGACTTCCGAAGCTTTTCTGAAATATTTTACTGCTGCCCCGTAATTGTCTTTTTTCTCGAACAGCACACCAATATTGAAATAGTAATCCTTAACGGACGGTTCGAGTTTGATCAGATTCAGATAGCCGGTTAAAGTGCTTTCTTCGTCTTTCAGCTTGTCTGCAGTAAAAGTGTAGCTTTTCCAGTACTTTAATTCCTCAGGAGATTGTCGTGTAAGTTTGACTAAATATGGGAAGGCATCCTTATACTTTTCGTTCTCGATCAGGATTGAGACAAGAGCCCAGGTGTTGGAGGAACTCTCGGGTTTGAGTTCATGTAGTTTTAATCGGAGCTTAATCAGGTTTTCTTCTGATCCGGCGAGCTGACTTATCAGTTCACCCCACTTTACTTCATCCGGATATTTTTCAAGGAGATATGTACTCATATCAAGAATCGTGAGAATTGTCGAAGTATCTTTGATATCAGCTCGAGCTGCTTTTTCTGAAAGTCGCTGGATAATGAGGTCATCCTGCTTACCCGCAAGTTTTAGAGCAGTTTCGTAGAGAGGGTAAATATCCTTGAAACCCAGATCAAAATATCTGTCAAGTAAAAATGCTTCGGAAACATAGTAAGGGAGTGAATTATCAGGATCGTTAGCCCTTGCGGACTTGAAAAAATCGCGAACAAATACCGGAGTAATACTTTTAGCGGTGTCCGAAATGTTGTGAAGCAGCACTTCACTAAATTTGGGGTAGAACCATGAATTATATGCGGAAAAACCGGGCTGTAATAACAACTCTTTACCCAGATAAAATGCCGAATCATACTCACCTTTTACAACAAGATTCGAAAATATGCTGTATTTCTGTGAAAGTGAGTCAGCATTCTTCCCTGAAAGAGAAGTGATGAAGACAAAGATTAACAGGAAGGATCTAAGAACTGTACTGATCACTACTGTTAATAATCAGTTCTCAAAAACCACAATTCACCAATACTTAACCCTACTACGAAGTTAATCGTGTTATCTTTTATAATATTGGCGGCGTTTGATGAATTGAACGAGTATTGCAAACCAAGATCGATATAGTTTGCCGGTGAAAGTGGAAAGCTGATACCAATTCCGGCGGACATTCTGTATGAACTCTCACCTGATAATAAATATGGCAGTTTCTCATAACTGAGTCCTAGTCTGTAAGAAAGTGCCTGCTCAAAAGTATTCGATTTCGAGTTTGGATTATATTCAAAACCTGCACTAACTTTAAAAGTGTTTGTAAGAGATTGAGTACCCTGATTAGTCATATAGTAATCGGTCCACGACTGTGTCAAGTAATCGGCGAAAATTTTTGTCCGCGGGTTGAATTTGATCGAAAAGCCTGCAAAAAAACGGGACGGAATTGAGGATTCCATATCACCTTTTAATGTGGTATCCTGGAACCCGAAATTGTTCACGGTATAACTGCTGTAATCACCTTTCAGAGTGGCTTTGAGGCTGTAACCCGCTGACAATCTGATTTCGTCAAGAGCATCAATTTTCATAAACTTGTTCAAATCTTCGGTGATAAGTCCAAAAGTCGCTCCAAATCCTTTAAAATTCTGTTCCTTCGCAAAAATTCCATTGAGCACACCGTCAGCAAAGAATTTCACTGTTGAATTATACTCATAGTGTCCCATATAAAAGTCAGCAGTTCCGCCAAGATTCAATCCAAACGGCAATCTGTATGATGTACCAAGGTAGATTTTGGTTATTCCACCGTCATAAAAATACTCTTCTTTGTAGTTAACCGGGACGACAGAACCACCTCCGGTTACAGATCCGTCTCTTGAGCCTTCATAGCTCACATCAGAATATTTGGAAACACCAAACACGATACCAACCCCATGTTCATGGCTTACAGGTATTCCCATGTTAAAGCCGGGGAAATAGGAACCGGCATAGTAGTTTTTATTCTTCGAATCAGAAACGAACGAAGCCTCAAGAACCTGACCAAAATCGACTCTTGTCAGATTAAAGCTTCCAAACGAGGCAGGATTGAAGAGATTTATTCTGTCATCATCATAGTTCGCAGTACCGAGTTCGCCAAAAGAAAGACTTCTTGCGGTTGTTCCGTATATCAGGGTACCGGTTCCAAATCGTGAATAGACCGTATTTACCTGAGCAAACGCGCATGTCGCAAAAATTATAAGGGATACTAAAAGTTTTAATCTCATTTTATAACTAATCTATTTTTGAGTAAGTAATGATCAATTTTGGTTTTAATCCGGCAGCTGCTTTTGAACTCCGAAGGTAGAATGTTTCCAATCCTTCAATTGCGTTGGAGGTTTGGACAACAAATCCGAGATTTTTCTTTGATGTGTAAATTTGTCTCACCAGTGTAGTGAGGTTGCCCGTATACTTTCCGCCTGAATAATAAAGATTAGCCGTGTAAAGCGAATTTTGAACAAATGTGCTGTCATTGGTCAGTTCATCAATAATTCCGATAAGGATACCGTTCAAAAGGCTGTTTCCGATTAGTTTCTTTGTTGTATCTGCTGTGAGAACAAGTTCGGCGTTATTGATAAAAACACGCTCAGGTAACTTTGCAAGATCGAAAAAGACGCGTGATTTTATCGTTGTGCCGCTCTGAACTACCATTTCATCCGGCGCAAGCGAAGGAGTGGCTCCATCGACAATATGAGCATCGGAAAGTGTCCGGAATGAGATTGTGGTATCTTTGCCTGTGGCAAGATATTTGAATTTCAACTCAATTTTGGGAGCATTTTCGCCGGTAGAAGAGAATCCCTGAAATCCGACAAGAAAAGGAGTCGGAGACTCTGCACGGAGCAAAAGACCATTGTTCACAAAATTTATTGTGTCGTAGCTGTTCTTCATCCACTGAAGGGCAATGTCATTTTTTACATTAAAATAGTAGAAAGAATCGGGAGCAGGTTTTGCAGAAAGAATATCCTGAGAGTAGTCAACGGTTGGCAGCGAGTCAATCTTGACTTTTAAGGGATCCCAAGCACCTGTTATTTTATACCCGTTAATCATCGGTACCGGGAAAGCCTGAAGCGTATCGCCAATTCCATAAACTTTCTTTAGAACAATTCGTGCGGAGGTCAGTGAAATGCTGTCTTTTTGGATTGCATTTTTCGTGGTCTCATCAAAATTCACATTAAACTGAAGCATGACGCTCGATTTTACACCAAGAGCATTTCCCAGCAAAATAAAATTTGAAGCACCCAATGGAACAATTTTCCTGAAAGATGCTGATGTCTGGGTCAAACTGTCGGTCTGAGAATCGAGAACTTTTACTTTCAGGAGGTCACTTCCCAAATCATCTACTCCAATCGGAGAAGGTGAATCTGAACACCCTGCAAATATTAATGCAGCGACAAAAAGGGAAATAAATTTGATTTTCAACAAGCGGAAACTCCGGATTTTAATTTTATAATTAATTTTGCAGATTCATAAAGATTTGAACATGTAAACTTTGGCATTTTATTTTGTTCCTGCAAGACAGAAATATGCTCCCTGCCGTTACCGGTATTCACCAAAATGGAAGTTATACCGAAGTTGTAAGCAGCAAGAATGTCTGCCTGAGAATCCCCCACCATGAATGATCTTTCAATATCAATTTCATACTCACTCATTGCCTGCTTAAAAAGTCCGGTTGCCGGCTTTCTGCAGTCACATTCTGAAGCAGGGCTGAAAGATTCATGATGTGGACAATAGAAGAAACGGTCAATATGAACAGAATAATATTTGTCAAGAAGGTTATTTATTCTTTCATGGATTGAATTAACCTGATCATCAGTAATTAATCCCCTTGCTATTCCGGACTGATTGGAGACTACCAGCAGAGTGAAGCCAGCATCTTTCAAAAGTTTTAATGCTGAACCCGTACCCTCAATCAGTTTTACATTCTCGGGATTATTAAGATAACCGGGATCATAATTGATTGTGCCATCCCTGTCAAGAAACACTACCGGAACTGGCATCAACCTGCTAAAATGTTTTTATAGAGTTCAACATATTTTTTTGCAGAGAGCTGCCAACTGAAATCGGTTTTCATTCCGTTTCTGATCAAAGTTATCAAATCTTCTTTCTTCTTGTAGAGAACCATTGCTCTGTGAATCTGTTCCAATAGCGCTGCACCACTGTAATTTTCAAACATCAATCCGGTTGGATTTGCATTTGAAGAGTTGAAATCGACGACGGTGTCAGATAATCCCCCTGTTTTTCTCACAATCGGAATCGTCCCGTAAAGCAGTGAATACATCTGATTCAATCCACATGGTTCTGTTTTTGAGGGCATGAGGTAGAAGTCGGACCCGGCTTCAATAAGGTGGGCAAGTTCGTCATTAAAGCCTAAATAACATGCAAATTTGGAAGGATATTTCTTGGCATATTCATCAAATTTATTGACATATTTCATCTCACCTGTTCCCAGGAGGACAATCTGAAGATTCAGTTTCAGAAGATCAGGCAGGCACTGTTCAATGAGATCTATGCCTTTATAGTCATAAAGTCGCGATATTATGCTGAAAACCGGCACACTGCTGTCGTAAACCAGCCCGAACCGCTCAACAAGATTCTTCTTGTTTACATACTTGTTATCGATACTTCGGATATCGTAATTCTTAACAATAAGTTTATCTGTAGCTGGATTCCAGACTTTTTTATCAACACCATTAATGATTCCACTAAAAGCTTCCGCCTTGTTCTTCAAAATCTCGTCGAGGCCGTTACTTAGTTCAGGTGAAGACAACAAATCATTTCTGTAACCGGGGCTGACTGTGTTGATGTGATCAGAAAAAATGATTCCGGCCTTCAGGAAGTTTACCTTGTCTTTATGGATGATATAGTTTTCATTGTTAAAATCCTGAGACAAGCCGGTCGTGTTGAAAGATTCGATAGGAAACTCACCACCGTATTCAAAATTGTGTATAGTGGTTA
This sequence comes from Ignavibacteria bacterium, assembly GCA_017302895.1. NCBI lineage: Bacteria > Pseudomonadati > Ignavibacteriota > Ignavibacteria > Ignavibacteria bacterium. Next base: position 284,466 of record JAFLBV010000002.1, read on the forward strand.
CAGCTTTGCATTTTTTAAAGTAATCGTCTTCTTTGTAGATTGTTTTCAGGAAAGCCGGAACAAGAGCTGTCTGCCAGTCATTTGCATGAATAATATCGGGAGCCCAGCCCAGTTTCTTAACGAGTTCAAATACTCCTCTTGAAAAAAGTACAAACCTTTCATCATTGTCAGGATATGGTAATCCCGTGAGCATATCGATGTATAAGCTCTTACGGTTTCCGAAGTACTCATCATTATCAAGAAAGTAAACCTGAACACGATTTTTCATGTTTGGAAGAAACGATGACTTGACCGAAAAGATGACATCTTTCTCGCCAAGTCGGACGCTAAAATCTTTCAAACGCACAACATCATGTATCTTGAATTTGCGTGTGTCTATGGCACCATATCTGGGCATAACTATCCTGATCTCGTGACCAAGTTCAGCTAATTCTTGTGGTAATGAGGCGGAAACATCTGCCAACCCACCCGTTTTTACAAACGGAAAGAGTTCAGATGTGATAAAAAGGATTTTGTATTTTTTTCCTGAAGCCATTCTTCAAAAAAATTATTGATTACAAAAATACATAAAAAAAAGGAATTTTCTTTCATTTTCCTTTACTTATTTCCAAATATCCCTTATATTTATTGTTTGTTTATTTCGAAACCAATAGATTAAATTAATGTACTTAAAAATTAGCCTGATTCTTCTTACGGTAATCTCCGTTTCAGTTTTTGGGCAGGAACAGGACATCCAGCTTTCCTTGCCCGGTGACTCGACAGTGATTGTCTCGAAACCCTGGTATTCCTACCAGGATTCAAAATTGTCTGAGCATATCGTCAAATTCTATACGGATGGCTTTAAAGTTTCTCTTGGAAGTGTTCAGACTGAATCAGAGGCTCTCATGATTAAAAGAGAGTTGAGTTACAAGATAGGAATCGATCTCCTCTACATTTATAAGGAGAAAGATAAATACCTCCTCAGACTTGGAGATTTCACGGACAATGGGGCCGCCCGTCTTATGATGTTTCAATTAATACAGATGGGCTACACCAAAGCCAAAGTAATTCCGGATAAAGTTTACAGTTTTTAGTAAATGTATAAACGAATTATTGACCCCGCTTTTATTCTGACCCTCGATACAAAGGGCTCCGGTAAAAAACCTGGACAGACAGCCTCTGACAACGGCATCATTGAAGGTTTTGATTTACTGATTCAGGATGATAAAATTCTCGATTTCATCCCCTCCGGTTCACATTTTGCTTCTCCCCACAAAAAAGTAGATGCCAAAGGGCGAATAGTTCTTCCCGGATTTGTAGAATGTCATACTCACTCACTATTTGCCGGTGATCGCTCCGCTGAATTTAAAATGAAACTTCAAGGAAAGTCGTATGATGAAATCGCCGCTGCCGGCGGTGGTATTGCAAGTACCATGAAGGCAGTAAGATCATCAGACGAGAAATTTCTGCTTGCGACTCTACTCAAAAGGTTAGACTATTTTATTTCACAGGGAGTCACAACTCTTGAAATTAAAAGCGGTTACGGACTTGACTTCGAATCAGAACTTAAAATGCTCAGGGTCATCAAACGAGCGGCAAGCCTTAGAAATATAAGATTAATCCCCTGCTTTCTTGGAGCCCATACCGTTCCACCCGAATTCAAGAACAACAGAAGCGGTTACATTGAAATTCTTCTGCATCAGTTGTTGCCCAAAATCAAAGAAGAAAATCTTTCCAACCGGTGTGATGCATTTTGTGAAGCCTCGGCTTTTTCCCCGGATGAAGTGGAAATCATATTTTCGAGAGCCAAAGATTTAGGATTTGAGCTCACCCTCCACTCAGAACAATTTAACAATATCGGGGGCCTCGAGCTCGCTGTCTCGATGAATGCCCTTAGCGTAGACCATCTGGAGGTATTGAAGGACGGACAAATTCCCCTTTTAGCAAATTCCAACACAGTCGCTGTTCTGCTTCCGGGCGTTTCATACACACTCGACTATGATTATGCACCAGCAAGAAAATTGATTGATTCCGGAGCAACCGTTGCACTTGCTACAGATTATAACCCGGGCACTTCAAATATTAACAACATTTTCCTTATTATGTCGCTCTCTGCCAGAAAAATGAAAATGTCCATAGAAGAGATTATAACTGCATACACAATCAATTCCGCTGCCGCACTCGGAATTTCCAATGAGACAGGGAGTCTCGAGCCCGGCAAAAAGGCAGATATAGCAATTCTTAATCTCTCCACTCCTGATCAGATAATTTATAATACAGCCCAAAAATTTAATGGAACAACTATTCGTTCCGGGAAAATTGTTTACAATAAACCTAACTAACTGAGATTCGATTATGAAAATTAAATTCAACTTACTCACTATTATCACCTTATTATTGTCAGTCAGCATTTCTGCACAGGTATTGACGGGCATAGAAGTTCTTGAAAAAAGAAACTTTGACCTGCTGAAAGGGAAAAAAGTCGGCTTGATCACCAACCCGACAGGTGTAAATTCAAAACTTGAAACAACCATCGACATTCTTTCCAACGCTGAAGGTGTGAAGCTGGTTGCACTGTTTGGACCTGAACATGGTGTCAGAGGTGACTTTTCAGCCGGTGACAAAGTGGATACTTACACCGATCCTAAAACTGATCTTCCCGTTTATTCATTGTATGGGAAAACAAGAAAACCAACCAAGGAAATGTTGAAAGGAATTGATGTGCTGGTTTTTGATATTCAGGATATTGGTTCAAGGTCATACACTTACATTTCAACCATGGGACTCGCCATGGAAGCCGCTGCAGAATTTAAAGTAAAATTTGTGGTGCTCGACAGACCCAATCCGATGGGAGGGCTTAAAATCGAAGGAAATCTTGCAGAAGACGGCTACATCTCATTTGTCAGCCAGTTCAAAATCCCATATGCTCATGCGATGACGGTTGGAGAACTTGCCAAATTTTTGAATGAAGAAGGTCACCTCAAGGGTGGTAAAAAGTGCGATCTCGAAGTGGTACCGATGGAAGGGTGGAAAAGAGAGATGACTTTCGATAAAACAGGACTGCCTTGGGTGCTTACATCACCACACATTCCATATAAAGAATCAGCAATTTTTTACACCACATCAGGAATAATGGGCGAACTGGGCGTTATTTCGGAAGGTGTCGGTTATACTCTCCCCTTCCAAATGTTTGGCGCAGAATGGATTGATGAACTTGAATTAGCCGATAAACTCAATTCTAAAAATATCCCCGGAGTCATTTTCAGACCCCTCAAATTCAAACCATACTATGGGAATGCGAAGGGAAAAAACCTCGGTGGCGTTCAACTCTTCATTACAGATTATTCAAAAGTGAATTTAATGTCGATACAGTTTCTTGTAATGGAAGCAAACAACGAATTGTATCCCGATAAAAACCCGTTCAAACTGGCAAAGAAAGACCGCCTCGATATGTTCGACAAAGTCTGCGGATCAAAGAATGTGCGGGAGAAATTCTCAAAAAGAATGAAATACGATGATGTGAAGGACTATTTAAACAAGGATGTGGAAAGTTTCAGGAAACTTTCTTCAAAATATTATCTTTACAACTAAAAGAGAATAGTCTCAGTCCACATTCCATTTGAAATCGAATGTGACCCATCGGGGAATCAACTCAATTACGAAAGGGTGGACAAAGAATTTTGCGGAATGCTCGAAGGGAAAGAGCAATCCAAAGAAATATTCTTTGTCTCCCCTTTTATCTTCAAACAACCTCAGGTTATACTTCCCCGGCAATAAATCGACAAATTCAAATTTTCCGTCAGGCTGTAACACGGTTTTATAAACCCTGTCTCCTTTTTCGACATCGCTCAATTCAACTAAATATTTGCCGGCCACACCCTTAATGGTCCCAGAGAGTCCCGTAAAGTTGATGCTGTTATAAGTGGTAAACTTCGACTGAAGGAGTGTATCCCTCATGTTTCCGGCGGCATCCGTCAGTTCTGCAGTGTTTATTTTGAGGAAATATTCTGTGAGAGGTTCGAGTTTTTGTTCAACTGTTACTTTATATATCGCATCATCAACTCGGGAAATTTTGGTTTTCACAAGTTTTTTTGAAGTGTCAGAGACCGTTATGGCAGATATCACCTTTAAAGGGTCCACTCCATCATCCAATTTAACTGTAAATTCGGGAAATACAGGCATTATGTTGTTCAAGTCGACAGGCTCTATCTGTGAGATTGAAACCGGAATAGTGTCCCTCTTTTCAGATATTGGCACTTCCATCCTCATTTTTGAAGCCGTATTACCAAAAATATCTTTTACACCTGTGATTTCAACCGCAAGTGCTGATTCCTTTTTGATATTTCCGGTCACAGAAACGACAGCCTCGCTTTTTTTACCACCCGGACAGTAAACAAATAAAGGTTTTATCAATCCATTTGATACAGAATCAATGAATGAAATGTTGGCAGATTCTATTGAAGAAATGGCGATATCTTCATTAAAACTCAAGAGCACATGGTTTATATCTGTCATTACTGCTTTTTGCAAAACAGGTGGAATTGTATCAAATTTTGTCATGAAAAAATTCAGTTTTTCCCTGAGGGTATCATTCTGCGAAAGAGTTACATCCTTGTTGTAAATACCAATCCGGTCGCTGTTGAGATTATAGATTAAATCACCAAAGGCATTTCCGACTGCAAAAAACCTGAAGTCTCCCTTGGGCAAGCCCGATAAGCGAAATTCACCGGTTGAACCGACCTGTGTTACAAAATCAGGCTTTCTTTTTAAAATTGAGTCACCTGGAGTACCGAGAAGATAGGCAAAAACAAAGATTTTATTGGGATCTTTATCATAAATCTTGCCGGAAACAGTTGCTTTATCTATCACATCTCCGGTTGAGAAAATATACGAATACGCAACCGCCATGTTGTTATTGTTGTTAAGGTCAGTAACACTCGTACCGATTGTAATGTTGTAAGTAATATCCGGCTTCAACTCCTCATTAAACTTGAGTATCGCTGTTTTCCCGGACCATTTAACATCGAATCCTTTTTCGAGTGACGGGGAAACGAAAATTGCATCTTTGAAGGTTCGTTTGTCGACATATTCAGAGAATGTAAATTCGATTTCCTTGTAGTTAAACATTCTCTGACCGTTTTCCGGTGACACGCTTACAATTTGCGGAGGAATTCTGTCAACCTCACCGCCACCGGGTGCCTGCATGTTAGCGCATCCCGAAAGGAATGCCATCAAAACAACTATTGAGTAATATTTAATGAGTCGAGCCATTGATGGTATTCTTTTGCATATTTTTTGTGTTCTTCATATGTTTTTGAGAAGATGTGTCTTCCCTCCTTACCGGCAACGAAAAAGAGAAAATCATGTTTTTCGGGGTACACGGCGGCGAGAATTGCTTCTTTTGAAGGATTGCCGATAGGACCGGGTGGCAAACCGGCATATTTATATGTATTATAGGGTGAATCTATCTTCAGGTCTTTTCCTGTAATCCGGTTTTTTGATTCTGGGAGTGCGTATTGAACTGTCGGATCTGCCTGAAGTTTCATGTTTTTTTTAAGCCTATTATGATAGACACCCGAAACTCTTGGCATCTCATCGGCATATCTTGATTCCCTGCTGATGATGGATGCAAGGATGATAATCTCTTTTTTCGAGAGGTCACCTTTGTTAATATCTTCCATAACTGCGGGAGTAAAGACTTTTTCCTGCAGTTCGAACAGTTTTTCCAAAATTTCACGGGCTGATGTGATCCTGTACACCTCGATTGTGCCGGGGAAGAGCCACCCCTCAAAATTGTTTGCTTCGATCCCCTTGCTTCGTACCAGCGCCGAATCCTTTACCAAAATTGCGAGCGAATCAGCTGCCTCAAGTTTAAGCTGTTTAGCTCTGTTAACTATTCCGTTTATGGTAATTCCGGAATAAAGTTCAAGCGAAACCGGTTTTTCATAATCGTTGGATGCAAACATCGACATTAAATCTGTGTAACTTATCTCTTTCGGAATTGTGTAGAGACCGGCTTTCATCTTTTTATCTGCACCAAGGAGAAAAGCTGTAATTTTTGCGAGGGTTTTGTTCCCGACAATTCCTTCTTTCTCGAGGTCATCCAAAACCTTGTTGAATGAGGTTCCTTCTCTGACGATATACTTGATACTTTCATCACCGGAAGAAAAAGGCATAAAAAACAGGTACACAAGGAGAAGCAAACCGGCAAGAAAAGTTGCAAGAACTATGATAAACTGCTTCTTACTCAGCAAATTTGAAAACTTTATCTTCTTTTCTTCCATCGATTAAATCTTTTGAATGAAAAAATTATTAAGTAAAAAGATATTTGGATTGAAACGATGGAAACGGTTCAGAATCATGCGAAAATCTTTCACCCGCTTCATAAATCGATTTTCCACGGTAGGCAATCATCGCTGCGTTATCTCCGCAGTATTCAAACGCGGGAATAACTGCGGGAATTCCATATTTTATACCGAGTTTTTCGACAGCTTCTCTGATTACAGAGTTAGCAGCTACACCACCATTCAAACTTAGTGATGCAGGTTTGAACTCCTGAATTGCTTTTTCCATGTTTTTACTAAGGGCCTTTACGACCGAATCCTGAAATCCATAAGCAATTTCATTCAAGTCCTCCTGCGGGATACTCCCTTCCGGGAAGTGTCTCTGAACATACCTTAAGACTGAAGTTTTGAGTCCGCTGAATGAGAAATGAAACGGTTGCTTGAGCTGAGAAACAGGAAATACAATATCTTTTTTCACGGCAAGTTGAGCTGCCTGTTGTATTTTTGGACCACCAGGGTATCCCAAACCGGTCATTTTCGCAACTTTATCAAATGCTTCGCCTGCTGCGTCATCCACGGTAGCCCCGAGAAACCGGATTTTGATATCTGACTCAACGAGCGTGAGCATCGTGTGACCGCCTGATACTGTCAGAACCAGAAGAGGATATTCGGGTTTCGGTTTCATAAGAAAACCGGAATATATATGACCTTCAATGTGATTTACCGGAACAAATGGTTTGTTGATTGACCAGGCGAAGTGTTTTGCAAAAGTGAAACCGACAAGCAATGCACCGATTAATCCGGGACCGGCTGTTGCCGTCACAAGGTCAATATCGCCCGGTTTTATCCCTGCTTTCGCGATCGCTTCTCTGGTCAGAGGTACGATTTGCTCCAGGTGAGCCCTGCTGGACAATTCCGGAACAACACCGCCGTATAATTTATGAAAATGTTGCGATGAGATAAGATTAATACTTACCTCATCGCCCTTCAATATTGCGACCGAAGTCTCGTCACATGAGGATTCTATACCTAAAACAATCATTTTCCAAACTTAAAAATATTTGCAAATATCTGTCCTGCAACATTTGGATTCTCTTTCAGTCTTCTTATCGAGTATTTATACCAGTCTTTGCCAAACGGTACATATATTCTGACTTTGTGGCCTTCTCTCACTATCTTGTCTCTCAAGTCTTCTTTGACACCGAGTAACATTTGAAATTCCATTAGATTTCCCGGTACATCCATTTCTTTTTTCAAACGCAATGCTTCATTTACGAGATAGTCATCATGAGTAGCAATTCCAACATAAGCCTTGTCTTTCATCATTTGCTCGAGGCAACGAACGTAACTGGCTCTGACTGACTGACGGTCTTTAAAAGCAATTTCAGCAGGCTCAATGTAGATTCCTTTGCATAACCTGTAGTTGCTGTTTATCTTGTTCAGTTCCACAACATCGTTATAAGTTCTCTTAAGATAAGACTGAAGCACTATGCCGACATTGTCAAATTCTTCCCTTAACCGCTTGAAAACGGTTATGGTTTTATCGGTACATGAGGAATCTTCCATGTCTATTCTGACAAAATTCCCGTATTCTTTGGCTTTTGATACGATCTCTTTAATCTGCTGGTAGGCAAATTCAAGATCAATGTTTAAACCAAGCTGGGTTGGTTTTATTGAAAGATTTGAATTGAGTTCATTTTGTTTAATAGTATTTAAGACGGCGAGACACTCGGATTTTGCGAGAATTACCTCCTCTTTGGTGGTAATAGATTCTCCAAGCACATCCATGGTTGCAAGAATCCCTTTTTTATTCAATTCTTTAACGAGATTTACAGCATCCTGCAGTCTTTCACCGGCTATATATCGTTTAGCAAAGAAGTAAACCACACTTTTTGGAAGTATTTTAACTACCGAAACAATTATTTTATTTATCAACAACATAACAACAAAAATCTCCTAATTTAACATTCTAAATTATGAAGTAACAAACGATCATACAAAAAGATAAAAATGATATCATTGGATAAAGTATGGAAATGATGAAATATCACCTGTTTTATCTTTTTCAATAATGTCGACAAATTTCTGAAGTTTATCGATAAATTCATGTTCTGTTTGATCGTTGACTATAACAAAATGGGATAATCTGATTTTTTCATCTTCACTAATCTGATTAGCCATCCTGTCAGTCACATCTTTTTCAGAAAGTCCGCCTCTTGCGACTGCTCTTTTTAGCCGGATATCCCTGTCCGCTGTTATAAGAAGAATGTAGTCGAATCTGTTGGTCATTCCCGATTCAAACACCAAAGCGGCTTCATAAAACACCACATCGTCATATTCCAAGGCCATTGTCATCAGTTCCGCAGATCTTGCGATTACAGCCGGATGCACTATGGCATTGAGTTTTTTAATTTCTTCGGGGAATGAAAAGACACGGGAGGCGAGATATTCTTTATTGAGTCTGCCATCGAGATAGGATTCTGCTCCAAACTCTTTGACGATTTGTGATTTTATTTCAGGATTACGAATCATTAATTGCGTTGCGAGGATATCTGCATAAAAAACCGGATATCCGAGCGACCTGAAATAGTTGGTTGCAAAGGTTTTACCGGAGGCAATTCCTCCGGTAACTCCAATTCTTGTTTTTTTATTTTGCGATTGCAAATTTTCTTACTTCACGAATAACGGTGACCTTAATCTGACCGGGATATTCCATGTCGGACTCAATCTTCTGAGCAATATCAAACGCGAGTTTATCTGCATATATATCATCAATCCTTTCGTGTTCCACCACTACTCTTACTTCCCTGCCTGCCTGGATGGCATAGGTTTTTGCCACACCCTCGAACGATTTGGCAATGGTTTCCAGGGTTTCGAGACGCTTTGCATAACCTTCTATTGGTTCTCTTCTGGCGCCCGGTCTGGCACCTGAAATGGCATCTGCCGACTGAACAAGTGCAGCAATCGGGTGTTCCATCTCGATATCATCATGGTGTGCACCAACTGCGTTGCAAACTATTGCATTCTCACGATATTTCTTAGTAAGTTCGTAACCAATCAGAGCGTGTGGTCCTTCGATTTCCTTGTCGAGAACCTTGCCGATATCGTGAAGAAGTCCTGATCTTTTGGCGAGCATAACATCCAAACCGAGTTCAGCAGCCATGATTCCGGTAAGATAAGCAACCTCAACACTGTGCTCGAGAATGTTCTGACCATAGGAAGATCTGTATTTCATACGGCCTATAAGTTTAACGAGCTCATTATGCATCCCGTGAAGTCCAAGCTGTAAGACCGTGTTTTCACCTATCTTATAGATTTCCTCTTCAAGTTCAATCCTGACTTTTTCCACCACTTCTTCTATTCTAGCGGGTTGGATTCTGCCATCGGCGATAAGTCTCTCAAGTGATACTCTGGCAACTTCTCTCCTAAAGGGATCGAAAGATGAGAGTATAACCGCTTCCGGAGTATCATCAACAATCACATCTACACCGGTTGCTGCTTCGAATGCCCGGATATTGCGACCTTCCTTGCCGATGATTCTTCCCTTGATTTCGTCGCTCTGGATATTCAAAACCGACACAGTGGTTTCCACTGCATAATCTGCAGCGGTTCTCTGTATTGCCTGAACTACAACCTTCTGAGCTTCTTTCTTGGCTTCCGATTTCGCTTTTTCGTAGATATCTTTGATAAGCTTTTGAGATTCCATTTTGGCATCCTGCACCATGTTTTCCAGCAACATGGCTTTAGCTTCATCTGCAGTCAGATTTGCAATTCTCTCGAGTCTGTTATTTTGTTCAGTCTCAAGTAGTTCAAGCTCTTCTTCCTTCTGCTTTATGGCTCTCTGTTTGTCACTGATCGACTGTTCAATTCGTTTAAAATCGTTCTCTTTTACACGAACCAGCTCAATCTTTCTGTCGATTTCATCCTCACGACGCGAAAGCTGTTTCTCCATGCTTTGGAGATTCTGCCTTTTTGCATTAAAGTCGTTGTCGAACTCCACTTTTTTCTTGTACCACTCGTCTTTTACCTCAAGAAGTTTTTCTCTTTTGAGGTTATTGGCTTCTTTGTCCGCATCTTTAAGGAGTTGAGTAGCTCTCTCTTCGGCATTGGAAACTATATGTTTGGCTTTTTCCTCTGCAAGTTCAACGATCTCTTTCCCTTTGTCTTCGGCTGCAGCGATGCTTTTCTTTCCAAACCGGTTGTTTATGTACCAGCCCAAATAGAAAAAGATCGAAACCGCTGCCAGAAGCATCGGGATTATAATTACTAAATCATCCATTATCTGTATCCTAAGTTAAAAATAAATCCGTCATGGCCGGCAATGTCAGTCAAGGAAAAGAACCCTTTAACGACATATTGGGTAACGACCCTGAGCTTTTTGCTTCCACCGCCACACGGATGTGGTTCCGACAAGTCGGAATGAGGCCTGCAATACGCCTTTGGAGTCCGAGTCCCATGATTTTTACATATGGTTCTTTTTATGTGTGTCATCAACCGGCCGGACGGAAAAACTTATGACGGACTGTGAAGAGAGCGGGATTCTAAGAGGAGTTTTAGACCTTTTATTTTATCAGAAGCTTTGGAGGTAAATTCTTTACTTTTTTCTCTCTCTATAAAGAGATCATACGCAATGTTAAGTGCAGCAATAACTGCCACAGTTTGCATCGGTTGATTGGGCAATTCCTGCCTCGTTTCTTCCATTATTTGATCGACATATTTCGCAAGATCTTTGGCAAGATCCTCATTATCTACTAATAGAGAGTATTCTTTATCAAAAATTTTAATCTTCAGCTTCTTTTTTTCGCTCATCAGGGTGTCCGCAGTACCAATATCTATAAGTTGATCAGATGCTTATTGATCTTAAGGATCAGATCATTTATTTTTTGTACCAAAATTTCCTTTTCGTGGTCACTCATCTCTTGAAATAATGAAAGATGAGTGGCAAAAGTCCCACTTTTAAGTGTATCACTTTCCTTTTCGAGTTCGGCGATATGTTTTCTAAGATTTTTATTCTCTTCGAGCACCTTGGTCAGTCGTGACTCAAGGGCGTTCCTCTCCTCTACAGCCCTGTTATGGTCTGCAATGAGAGCTTTCACCAGATTTTGTAAAGAATCCAGATCGCTGAATAAAACATCAATTTTGGTCAGATCACTCAATCAGTTTCCTCGTAAAACTGCGTTGAAATGTTTCGTTATCTTGTTTATTAATCCGGAAAACTCCTTTTCCACTTCCTCTTCAGTCAAAGTTCTGTCATTCTCAAAAAATTCAAGAGTGAATGCAAGACTTCTCTTACCCGGACCAATAACCGATTCATTCTCGTACTGGTCAAAGAGGTCCACTTTTTTAAGAAGAGAAGAAGAATTTTTCCTGATGAATTCAGAAATTTCACCATATTTGATATTCGAATCAAATATGAATGCAAAATCTCTGACAATTTTCGGATACTTCAGAAGCGGTGAATACTTCTTAACCTTATCCGTATTTCTTTTAATGCAATTTACGAATAATTCAGCACAATACACAACTTGTCCGATATCAAATTTTGAACAAAATTGATCTGATACCTTTCCGAGTACCCCAAGCTTCTCCTCGCCGGCGAAAACTTCGATCGAATACTCAAAAATCCCCTTCTCCTCGTTGTTATAAACATGAATTAAAGGGCTTGTGTTCATGAATGATTCGAGAAGTGACTTGAAGTAACCCTTCAGATCATAAAAGTCGAAGAATCGTTCGCTGCTGTTCCAGGTTTTTTGTGATGCCCGACCTGTAAGAAGAAATGTAACCATTCTGTCTTCCACAAAATCGTCGAAAGAATTTATTACATTCCCTTTCTTGTTAAAGGTATGGCCCGTCTCAAAAAGCATCAGATCTTTTTCACCAACATTCAGATTGTTTCTGACAGTATACAGAGCACCGGGTATCAGAGAACTCCTCAGAACTGCCATTTCAGCATTTAGAGGATTTAACACAGGGACAGGATTTCCTGTTTCTGCTGCAATTTCATTGGGTTGAAGTGAATTGTTCATGATTTCGTTAAATCCGAAACCCGAGAGGATTCCCCGGATAGTATCCAACAGTTCCAGATCATCAACCGTTGATTCTAAAGGAGATGTAACCCGGTGAACAGTAGGAATGTTGTCATAACCGTGAATTCTTGCCACCTCTTCAATCAAATCGATTTCCCTGTCAATGTCAGGTCTGAAACCCGGCACTTTAACCGCAACTTTGGTTTGATCGACTGATACAACTTCCAGATCAAGATTTTTGAGAATTTGAACAACTTTATCGTCCGGGACATGATATCCGAGTATTCTTTCAATCTGGGCAAATCTTAGTTCAACTTTTAGCGGTTTGAGCCTTTCAGAAACAATATCGATCTCACCTGAAAGAATTTTTCCACCGGCGAATCTCGACATCAACTCTGCTGCTCTGTTCGCAGCATAGAGTGTACCCTCATGATTTGTGCCTCGCTCAAACCTGTATGAAGCTTCTGTGGAAAGTCCCAGATATTTTGCCGATTTTCTCACGCTTGTCGGATGGAAATATGCACTCTCAAGCAGGATATTAGTGGTGTTATCACTCACTTCAGAGTTTTCTCCACCCATGATTCCGGCAACCGCCACTTCTTTTTCGCCGTCACAAATCATCAGCACCGATTCCTTTAAAGTTCTCTCGACAGAATCAAGGGTTTTGAATTTTGTGTTCTCTACGGCTTTTTTAACAATAATCTTCCTGCCGCTTAGATTATCAAGATCAAAAGCGTGTAATGGCTGACCGAGTTCGAGCATTATATAATTTGTGATATCCACAATATTATTTATTGGACGCATTCCTGCCATCTTCAGTCTGTTCTTCATCCATACAGGTGATTCACCAACTTTACAGTTTTTTATGACAACTGCTGAATATCTCGGACAATTGATCTCATCTTCCACGAGTACATTTGCGACATCCCAAATCCGTTCTGCATCTCTTGTTGCAGTCACAGGTTTCTTCTTCAACGGTTTGTTAAAAAGAGCAGCCAAATCTCTCGCTACGCCTATATGGCTAAGGGCGTCAGGACGATTAGGAGTAATTCCAATTTCAAATACTACATCGTCATATCCGATAGCCTTTGCAAGTGGTGTACCCGGAACTGAATCCTCAGGGAGCACCATAATGCCGGAGTGGTCGTTGGAAAGACCAAGCTCGGCTTCTGAACAAATCATTCCCTGGGACAACTGTCCGCGGAGTTTAGTTGATTTGATAATAAAATCAGCATCAGGAATTTTGGCGCCTTCTATCGCCAAAGGTACTTTCTGTCCCGCGGCAACATTTGGAGCACCACAGACAATCTGTAGTGTTTCGGCTCCTGTGTTTACCTTACATACAGAGAGTTTATCGGCATTTGGGTGTTTGATTTTTTCCAGAACCTCTGCAACGATAAATTTATCATAAACGAGATTGTAGTCGGTTACACTTTCTACTTCCAAACCGGCCATAGTAAGTTCATAGGCCAGCTTGTCAACACTGATTTCCGAGAGGTCGATAAATTCATTCAACCAGCTTAAAACTATTTTCACTTTTTCACCATCTAAAATTGTTTCAAGAATCTGACATCATTTTCGTAAAGAAGACGGATGTCATTGATATCATGCTTTAACATTGAAATTCTTTCTATTCCCATACCAAAAGCATAGCCGGTAACCTTTTCAGGGTCATAACCGACATATTTGAATACATTTGGATCAACCATTCCGCAGCCCAGTATCTCGAGCCAGCCGCTGTGCTTGCAAACCCGGCAACCCTTGCCTCCACAGATAAAACATGTAATATCCATCTCGGCGCTTGGTTCGGTAAACGGGAAAAAACTTGGTCTGAATTTATATTGAACACTGCTGCCGTAATATTCTCTTGCAAAATGTACGAGTGTCCCCTTTAGCTCTGCAAATGTCACCTTTTCATCAATGTAGATGCCATCGACCTGGTGAAACATACAGTAACTTCTGGCATTAATTGCCTCATTTCTGTAGACTCTGCCGGGCATTATCGCACGGATCGGAGGTTGTTGATTTTCCATGATTCGCACTTGAACCGGTGTGGTGTGAGTCCTGAGAACAAAATCTTTGTTGATGAAAAATGTATCCTGCATGTCTCTAGCCGGATGGTCTGCAGGAAAGTTCAACGCTTCGAAATTGTTTTTGTCCGATTCAATTTCAGGACCAGTGATGACAGAAAATCCAATTTTCTTGAAAATAGAAATAATTTCCATCATTGTCTCTGCGACGAGGTGACCTGAACCCGCTTTGGTTTGCCGTCCGGGAAGTGTCAAATCAATTTTTGGCGCATTTAGTTTTGCTGACTTTTCGATTGACTCTTTAAGATCATCAAATTTTGACTGCAGTTCCTGACGGAGGAAGTTCAGTTCTTTTCCCAATACTCTTTTCTCTTCAGGAGTTACAGTTTTAAATTCTTCGAAGAGAACGGATACAAGTCCGTTTCTTCCGAGATATTTGATCCTTAAATCTTCGAGATCTTTGGGAGTTTTAACATGCAAAATATCGGAGGCATATTGCGTTTTGGCATCATTTATCTTATTTAACATCTGCTGACACTTTAAGTTTAAATAAAAAAACCCTCTTAATCGGATAATTTCCGAGAAAGAGGGTGTAAAACATTTAATTTAAGTTAGCTTTTAACCAGATTCGCCAATTCTGCGAAAACCTGCGGATTTTCAGCAGCAAGATTAGCGAGAACTTTACGATTGATTGCTACACCTTTTTTGCTCAAACCGGAAATAAAAGTAGAATAATTCAATCCGTGCATTCTTGCAGCGGCGTTTATTCTTGCGATCCAGAGTCTTCTGTATTCGCGTTTCTTTAATTTTCTGCCCACATAAGCGTGTGTTAAACCTTTTTCAACATGGTTTTTGGCAATAGTGTAAACATTTTTTCTGGAACCCCAGTAACCTTTTGCAAGTTTGAGGATCTTTTTTCTTCTGTGGTGTGAAGCTACATTATTTTGTGACCTTGGCATATTATTTCATCCTTCCTATTGCAACATTCTTTTAATCTTCGGAGCATCAGCGTCGGTAACCATTGTACCTTTTCTAAGATGTCTCTTCCGTTTTGTTGTTTTGGAAGTAAGAATGTGGCTTCTGTAAGCTTTCTTACGCTTGAAACCGCCTGAGGCAGTCTCTTTGAAGGTCTTCCGCGCTCCGCGGTTGGTTTTCATTTTTGGCATTGCTGTCCCGAATTTATTTCTTTTTTGATTTGTTTTTTACCGGTACAACGATAACATTCATATTTCGTCCCTCCAATTTAATTGGAGATTCTACTTTAGCGATTTCTGCAATTCTTTCAACAAACTTGTTCAACAATGTCTCTCCAAGCTGTGTATAAGCCATTTCGCGACCTTTGAACATTACTGACACCTTAACTTTGTTTCCTTCTTCAAGGAAGTTAATTGCATGCTTTGTCTTGAACTCGAAATCGTGAGAATCGGTATTCGGATGGAACCTTATCTCTTTGAGTATCTGTACCACTTGATTTTTACGCTGGGTTTTCTCCCGTTTTTGCTTCTCGTATTTAAACTTGCCGAAATTGATTATTTTACAAACCGGGGGGTCTGCTTTTGGAGCTATCTCCACGAGATCAAGCTCTTTGCTTCTGGCAACGGCTATCGCTGCTTTTGTTTCCATAACCCCTAATTGCCCACCGTCTGAATCTATTACCCGAACCTGAGGAACACGAATTTCCTCGTTAATCCTTACGGAATCTTTTGGTTCTTTGGAATTTGAATTGTTATCTTGTATCAAATTTTAAATGATACCTTTCAAAAGTTGTAAAATAATCACTGCATAATAAAACCGGAATGAACCGGTTTTTGTGGGTTCTACAGGAGTCGAACCTGTGACCTTCTGTACGTCAAACAGACGCTCTAGCCAACTGAGCTAAGAACCCGTTTTAACTCCCTCTCAAATTTATGGTACCGAGAGCCGGGGTCGAACCGGCACGGGAGAAACTCCCACAGGATTTTAAGTCCTGTGCGTCTACCAATTCCGCCATCCCGGCACACAAAAATTTAGATTACAAATATACCCTTTTCTAAAAAAATAACCAAATACTTCTTTTATTTCTTTAGTTCAGGTTTTATAGGGGTAAACTTAATTTCTCTGGACTCAACAATCCTCCAGCCTCCGTCTATTTTTTCTAGGATGTGTCTGGTTGTTGACCGGTGATCGTCAAACTGAGGTCCGTTCACTTTTCTGACTTCCATCTCAACCTCCACTTCGGCAGACCGGGCATCACTTCTTAAAACAGTAAAGTTCAGGATGGTGTAGTCAAGATCGTAGAGTTTTGTTACTGATTCGAAGTAATTATAAGCATTTATGGAGTCAAGTCCGCTGACTTTGATGGTGCTCATATAATCCGATACATTCTTCCCCTTCAGACCTTGGATCTGTTTGTTGAAAACAAGTCTTAAGGATGTGTAATTGGAATCAATTTTTGCATTTCCTGCAAGCGAGTCTTTTTGTGAGGTGGCTTCACTGTTTTTTTTGTCGCAACCTGGTGAGATTAACAAAATAACGACTAGAATGAGTACTGAAAATGTCTTGTATTTCAAAACAAAATTATCCATTTCAAAAAAAATTATTTGTTGAAAACACAAAAATAGCTATATTTTCAGTCTCAATTTGAAATTTTTTAGGACCCTTAGCTCAGTTGGTTAGAGCAACTGACTCATAATCAGTAGGTCCCAGGTTCAAGTCCTGGAGGGTCCACCACTTCCGTGCCAAATCTTTTCCTTGTATTCACATCACTTCAAGTAAATCAATTTTTGGTGTTTTCTGTGCATTTTTCCGGATGAGGAAATAAAGTTGACATCTGCAATATAGACTCCGGATGGTTGACTTCTGAACTCTATAGGCAGCAGTAAGGTCCCGATTTCTTTGCGAATTAATACTGTCTCTACTGCTTTTTCACCGGTCAGTGAGTAGATGTTAACTGTTACTTCCCCACTTTCAAAATGGTCGATTTGCAAAGAGGTGGAATTGTTAAATGGATTTGGGTATGCAGCGACTTGGAAAAAGTTGTCAGGCACAGCATCGTTTACAATTCCAACTGGGACATTAAATGTGAGGGTATGGTATGACTGATATTCAGGGTTTTTTATAAATTTGGGACGAAAACTTTTGTCCTTTAATTTAAGCCAATACCTGACATGATAACCACTCCTAATGATACTGCTATCAAAGGTAACCACAAAACTGTTTGAACTCGAAGCTTTGTATTTTAAAGTTATGATGTCGGTTGAGTCAACTCCATTTGAGTAATAATATTCGAAAAAAAGTGTATCAAGATAATTGAATTGCGGATTATTTGGCTGCAGACGATAATTCAGATAATGCCAGTTGGCTGTCGAAAAAGTTGGGCTCCAGGTAGTTGAGGGAGATGTTACAGGTGTAAAAATCATTGAAGGAAAATAACCATGATCAAGATAAAGTGTATCGCCATTTACTTTCCTCCCGAGTTTCGATAGTGTTGAAGTACTGAATGTTGACCATCTTGAACTCATCACCATTTGTGATACATGGCTAATTTCACCTGTTTCTTTTGCGTATGTGACAGTTATGTCATAGACAGGGTAAACGCCATAGTGAGCCTTGAAAACTTTTGAACTGGAGTTTCCCGTTACAGTAATGGGAGTACCATTCCCGAAGCCACCGATAAAAGAAGACCCTGAAGGTAGACCGAAGTGAAGACTTAGTCGTTTCACTCCATCAGAATATTCATAAAGTTTATTTGAATCGCTGTCAAATCCATAATAAATAAGTCCCCGTTTATAGAACATGATACTATCGATCAGCATCGAGTCTGTCACTTCCCAAGAGCTGTAACTATAACTTGAGTAGCCCCCATCTCCGGTTGCATGAGTAATGCCTTCCCACCGGTCCAGCCCTGACAATCTTAGGAAAGGTTCCGAGACAGTCTGAGCATGCAATAGAGGTAGGTTTATGCCAAAGACTAAACAGATAATTATTATAGAAATATTTCTCTTATTCATTTCTTAAACTCCCATATAATGTACACGAAAAGTAAAAAAAATTCTCAAAATTCCAAAATATCATCTCATAACAACAACTTTTACACTCCTGACTCCTGTATCTGTTTTCATTACAAGAAAATAGATTCCGTTAGTTAGCTGTCTTGAGTTGAACGAAAATTCTTGGATTCCGGATGAAACGGTTCCATTCATGAGATTCATCACCTTCTCGCCGAGAGGATTATAAAATGAAATATCAACATTCCCGGTTGAGTTTAAATGGAAAGATATGATAGCATTCTCTTTAAGAGGATTGGGATAAACTTTTATGTACTCGTCAGTTAATGCCTGCCCGTTATCTCCCTTTGTGGAAGTAACGGTAAAGTTTTTGGTTTCTGTTGCAATTATTGAAGGTGAATGATCCTCGTTTTGCCACATTGAAATAAACCTTATCGCTTCGGGAGTGTTTAGTCCGGCAAGTTTATTGATTGCAGAGGGTTTCATTGTCTGATAACAAAGTCTCGCCTGTATTGTCAGTTCACCATTTTCTGCGGGTTTAATTCTATATGTAACGACATCAGTACCACTTCCTTCGATGTTCCCTGTTTTGTTGAAATTTGGATCATCATATACACCGTAAATTTTGACGCTGTCATACGAAGGATGCGCGGTTGTAAAACCTGAAGGAGGCAGCCGGTTGTCTTTAATATTGCTGGCTGCTCTCAGAAGTGTTTGGGTAACCACTCCATTAACATCCACAGGGACACATTCGAATATTTGGACTTCATCAGCCTGACGGATTATGTCGTAGTGCTTTTCATAAAGCGAATCATGCCCTATGATTTCACCATCACTTCCCCACTCTCCCGAGTGAAAAATTGTCTGATTCAACGAATTCAGAATTTTTAGTTCAATCCAAATTCTTCGAAAAGGAATTCCCGAGGGTAGTTTGTGACCCGTCAGATTGGTGATTTTCACATTTATATCGAGTGAGTCTTCCACAGGCAAGACATCAATTTGAAGTGTTGCAGTTTTGCCATTGAAGTTTTTGTTTACTCTGCCAATAGTGCTGTCGAAAAGCGCTGCTGAAGCGGTTGCACTGAGTGAGTCGATATTGTTTTTAATCAGATTCAGCATCATTTTATTGGCACCGACAAACTCATGTTTGAAGTAGGGCGAATGCTTAACTGTATGGTTAGACGGTAAGGTGGAAATATCAATGGAATCCTGAATTGCAGGCATATGGCAGGTTTGGCACTCAATTCCGTTTTGTGCAAAATCGCTGTTTTTCCATTCCAGATAAGGTGTCTGTTCCGGGTAGTAGCCCGCAACCTGATTGTTATAATCAAAGTAAGGTGTGAAAAGTGTATGGCATGTGGCACAAAGTTCTGAATTATTCATGTGAGGTGAATAAACAGAATTGAAGTTTACGAAATTTATCATGGGCTGTGCAAATGGATTTTGATAGGGACCGTAAATAATTCTCGTTGTATCAATTTTGTAACCACCGCTGAACGAGGTTTGCATTCCGAGATTGGCGGGATCAATCTGGTGGCAAAGGGTGCAGCTTACGCCATCCTTTCCAAGAGGGTCTGACCGCATTTGTGTCAATGTGTAAGTGGTTAATCCATCTTTTTTTGCCTGAGTATTTCCCAACGGAGCATGACATTTTGTACAGATTGACTCAATTTCATCTTTCATCGTTGGGAAATTATGAGTTTCTTCAGAGACCACTGCCTGCCAAAGTGGGTCTTTAGAAGAATTTGCCATCATCGTGCTTCTCCAATGAGTGACGGGTGAGATATCCACGCCGTTTTGGGTAAGCACTGCCCCTGCCCCCGTGTGACAGGTTGAACAGTTGCCCGAAGCTGTGAATAATGAAGAGTTAAAATATGGGAGTGGATTTTGCGCAAAAAGCGCAACGGAATAAAGGCAAATGTGGAACAGAAATTTCATTCAGATCTCAATTTAATTCGCTTGTATATCGTAATTTTTTCAGTTTGACAAGTTTTAATTGAATTTGGTTTATTATAATTGAAAATATACAGTTTCTTCACAAATTATTATGAATTTTTATTGAATCTTTTTTGTTTTACTGTTATCTAACCTGTTAGAGTTTTAATAATTATCCGGAGAACAGAAATGAAGAAGAATGTCGGATCGGCTGATAAAATTATCAGATACATAGTTGGTATCGCCATCATTGGTGCAGGAATATATTACAAGACATGGTGGGGAGCTGTTGGAATCGTCCCACTTCTAACGGCAGTGATGAGCACATGCCCCGCTTACTTGCCTTTCGGTGTATCGACCATAGAGTCTAAAAAGAAATAGTTTAGAACGGGCCCCTGAAAACGGGGTCCTTTATTATATACAATATTTATTATTTCCCCCTTCCGTTTCAAAAGATTAATTTGGAATACACTTCAGATTAATTTTTTGGAACAGCCATGAAAAAGTTAGCACTTCTTCTCTCTCTTATCTATATTTCCGCAACAAACCTGTTTTCACAACCTGTAATTAAAGTCAAAGATTTCGGCGAATTCAATGAGGGATTGCTCTCCGTCCTTATAGGCGATAAATGGGGATTCATCGATACAAACGGAGTTATGGTAATTCAGCCTAAATACCAAAGCATGATGGGTGCTCCCTATTTCTCGAACGGAGTCGCGGTAGTCGAACTTGAAAAAGCAGGTCCTTTTGGCGCGATTGATAAAACGGACAAGACTGTCGTTCCATTCGCATTTTACAGAATGAGCCAATTTGGCGATGATGTGGCGGTAACCA
The DNA here is from genome assembly GCA_017302895.1 of Ignavibacteria bacterium. Classification (NCBI taxonomy): domain Bacteria; kingdom Pseudomonadati; phylum Ignavibacteriota; class Ignavibacteria; species Ignavibacteria bacterium. The sequence goes on from JAFLBV010000002.1 coordinate 305,540, forward strand.
TGAAGCCTGCTGACGCAGGAAATGGCGGAACCCGCGCCCATTGCCAGGTGGTTTCCAAGAATGGAACCATAGTAAATGACTCGACCATTAACGAATACAACTTCAACACATTTTACAGCGAAGGCCTGAGTCACTTCCGTGAAAAATCGAAATATGGATTTTTAGACAAAAACGGGATGGAATACATTGACAACATCTATGGAGACATTGCCCCTTTCAGTGAAGGTCTTGCTGCCGTTTACCATGAAGGGAAATGGATATTTATCGACAAATCGAACAAACAGGTTCCCGGATTTTCATCGAAGAACCAACCCGGTGATTTTAAGAATGGCAGATCTATTATTTTTGAGGATAACAAACGGGGGGCAATCGACAAATCCGGAAAGATTGTTGTCGACCTCAAATATGAAGCTTTGAGTACATTCGACGGTGGATTTGCTGTCGGAAAGTACAGCGATGAAAAAACCTGGGAGACTGTTTTTGAAATAATTGATTTGAACGGCAAAGTGATCAAAAAATTTACACCTTCAATCGATAAAGGAAAATACTTTTTCATGCTCACGGGTTTTTCCGAGGGTTTGGCAGTAATCAGAGAAGGTTATGAAAAGTCAGGATTTATCGATACAAAAGGTAAAATGGTAATTGATTTCAAATTCAATCAACTTGAAAAGTTCAAAGATGGCAGGGCTTATGCTGTTTATACAGATCCAAAAACTCAGGAAGAAAACGCAGGATTTATCGACAAAAAAGGTAAATTTGTGTTTTACCTGAAAAAAGATTAACAAACAGAAGGAGAGAATTTGGAAAAGAAAAGGATCGGGTTCATCGGGTTAGGACTCATGGGCAACCCGATGGCAACAAGAATCATTGAGGCAGGACACGAGTTGTTCATATTCAATCGTACAACCGGGAAAGCAGCCTCACTGATTGCCAAAGGAGCGGTTTTTTGCAGCACCCCCCGGGAAACTGCAGCGAATTGCGATATCATTTTTACGATGTTGACGGATTCAAATGTGCTGGAGGATATTGTCTATGGTGAAGATGGAGTATTAGCCGGATTGAAGCCGGGAGCTGTGCACATTGACTGCAGTACAGTCCTCGCACAAACTACCACCTCAATGTTTGAAAGGTACAAAGCCGAAGACAAGCATTTCGTACACTCCCCTGTTCTTGGCAGCGTACCTCAGGCTACTGACGGTTCTCTTTTAATGTTCCCCGGTGGAGAAGCCCAAATTATCAATGAATGCAGTCCCGTTCTCAGGCTGTTGAGCAAGTCAATGTGGATATTCGACCATCCATCAAAATCCAGTAATCTTAAAATAGCATTAAACTCTATAATTGCAGGAACGATGGCGATGCTTTCGCAAAGCATGGTTTTTCTTCAAAAAGCAGGAGTGGATAATTCTGTATTTCTGGAAGTGCTTTCAAATTCGACCTTGAATTCTCAAACAATTCAATTCAAGGGAAATAATATGCTGGACAGGAATTTTACACCCAGATTTACAGTACAAAATCTGCTCAAAGACAGTAATTACATGGCAGAGTCTTGTCACAGCCTGGATTGCCGTGCAGACATAGCCGAGAGCATATCACAAATCTTGAGGGATGCAATCGCTCTTGGTCATGGTGATGAAGATTATTCCGCGCTTATAAAAGCATTCGAATCAAGTGCAAACATTGAAGTAAAAAGAAAAGACTAAAATGAAAAAATTGTTCATAATCCCTTTATTGCTTTTGTTGATTCCGGTCAGTATCAATGCACAAAAGGAAGAGGTAATTGTATCAGGAGAACTACAGGCAGGTGGAAAACCGATTGAATTGATCTTTGTAATTAAACCGGGACGAAGTATAATTGAAGTACCGGTTCAGTATGTTTATGATATGGAACTCACTTCCGCTTATTTCAAGGATGACAGTCTCTTCGTTCTTCACGATCCAATGAAGATGAAATATTCAGGAAAAGTTTACGGTTCGATCGATTCCATTAACGGGATTTATACTCAGGGAAATTACTCGTCACCCCTCACTCTGTTTCCCAAAAATGACTATAAACCTGTCGTCAGAACACAGAAAATTTCACCACCATATCCTTATTACACCAAAGATGTAACATTCAAAAACAAGGTGGAGGGTTTTGAACTCGCGGGAACGGTAACAGCTCCCGATTCGATTGGTAAATATCCTGCAGTAATATTGGTGACAGGTTCCGGTCCACAGGACAGAGATGAAAGTCTTGTTGGTCATAAACCATTTTTAGTGATTGCTGACTACTTAACCCGCAACGGAATTGCCGTTCTTAGATATGATGACAGAGGAACAGCCAAATCGAAAGGTAACTTTAAAAGTGCCAAAACACTTGATTTCGTGGTTGATGCATCCTCTGCAATCGATTTTCTTCGGACACTCCCGTTTGTGGATACCACGAAAACGGGGCTAATTGGTCACAGCGAGGGCGGGATCGTCGCGCCCATTGCAGCAAACGAGAATTCCGGAATTAAATTTATTGTCTCTCTTGCCGGTCCGGGTGTTACCGGGAAGGAGATCATTATGGAACAAACCATACTTCTCGCAAGAGCCGAGAATGCAGAAGAAAAGGATCTGGAAATCTTCAAAGGACTTCTAAAATCGTGTCTTGATGCAATTCTTGCCAACCCTGAGTTTGCAGCAAAACAGCTCGATTCCGCTTACAAAGCTTTTATGTCACAATTCCCCGAAGAGGAAAAAGAGAGACTTCAGAAACTGGAACAGTTTGATAAGAGAGGTTTTTTCTCCTTCACTACGCCCTGGTTTTTGCAGTTTTTGATCCTCGATCCTGTTTCTTACATAGAGAAACTTAAAGTTCCTATGCTTGCTTTGTGGGGAAGTAAAGATTTGCAGGTGCCCCCAGATCAGAGCATGCCACCTGTAAAAAAGGCGCTCGAAAAAGCGGGTGTTGATTATGAGATCGAGATATTCGACTCCCTTAATCACCTGTTTCAAAAAGTAAAGACCGGCGGCATGAACGAGTATGCTACTACCGAGACAACCATAGAACCTGAGGTACTTGAGAGATTAGTGAAATTTATCAAGGCTCTCAAATAAAATTAGTTTTCAGGGGATTCATGACACTTGAAGATATCCGAAAGTGAATGAATCCCCTTATTCTTTGATTAGCTCAGAAAATCGTTTCTTGATGCAGGATACAACTGATTGATCATGTATGTTCCTGCTTCGGAAAACTCTCTCAGATATCCATCCACATCGTCAGTTATTATATAATCGAATACCCTGTCAACCTCGTGTTCCTCGTTCCTGTGTTCAATCACATTTAGACAATCATTCCAGACATTCATATAAACCCTCAGGTTGTGGAGAAGATTGTCTGTTGCAAATGATTTAACGAGGAGTACCGATCTCATCCTGTCTGCTTCCATTGCATGGACAGGAGGAAGATAGTAGACTGACTCTATTTTATACTTGTCCTTATCCAGCTTCGACACCATTCTTTCGAAGAACTTGGCATTTCTATTGTACTTGATATCAGCACCGAGTTCTTTGAATGTATGAGTTGAACTGTCATCGTGCACTTCAGGTTCTGTGTACCCTTCGGGCATTATTACAGCGATTGCCTTTTCTTCTTCAGCATTCATCAGTATTTTGAGTGTACCACCATCAAACTCATCCATAATGTCTGTCACATAGACGACACTTGAAAGATGGGCACTGTCAGGCAGCATATCGATTAGAAGGTTGTCCGACTTCTTGATGAACGCCTCGTTAAAATTGGCATTAGTCTCATCCAGGAAGAGTGGCAGGTATCGAATGGAAGATTCAACCAGATCCTGGAAGAAATGAGTTCCGAAACTAAGGTCAGGTTTGTAATTACCTTTTTGTTTAGCAATTTCTATCAACATTGCAGTATTGTTTATTTGGGAGTATGTCACACTCACGCCAAGTTTGATATCTCCCCGACTTCCCCATCTCCCCGGTCCCATCAAAATAAACTTTCTTCTAGGAAGCATCTTGTTTAGTTTTCCAACAACGGATGCGACCTCCAGCATAGCCTCTTTTGTTTGGAGACTGTCGTAACCGTCAGGATCCACATATACAATGAACCGCACAGGATTCACTTTACCGTTCGAAATGTATTTGTTTGTAGAAAAGAGAACCCTGTCTGCCGGAATATTTTTAGGTATGGTATCCGCAGTATGCTGTTTCGAGTAACTTTGGGGACGGCACTGCAGCAGATAAAAATCTTTGCCATCACTTGCAAATTCAACATCGACGGGGACTCCAAATTTATTCTGCAAAATCTGCAGGATGGTGTGCATTTTCTGAAGGAACTGAGATTTATTCAAAAGTCCGTTAAATGTAACCACAAAATCATCATTCTGATAATCAACCTGCAGCGGGTTCGGGGGTCTAAGCATACCGTTCGAAATTACAGATACGATATTATTGATTTGAGGGTACTCGTCCCCCACTTCTTTAATGAGCTGGTCGATCTCAATAGTCTGAAACTGGTTCGTTTTAAGATTAATAAGATCAATGTTTTTCGGAGAATACCTAAGTGATTCCTCGAATGTAACATTAACCCTGAGATTCGGCTGCCCGGGAGCTATAAGAATTGGATAGTCATCACTTACACGGTCAACGGCGCGTGTACCGAGGCCCGGCACAATTCTTACAAGGCCGTCTTCCCTGTTGATTCTTGGTGACCATCTAAATTCGTTGTTGCTGAAAGCAACACCGGCGAATGCGGGGAAGAAGTAATCTTTAACCCGGGTACCCACCACCTCCATGATCATGATGCCCATCTCTTCATGGAAATCGATCAGACCTCTTTCCGATCTGTATTCGATTGGATCGGGTCCAAATGTAGAGGCATACACCTCGGCAATGGCATCCATTAAAGCGCTGAGACGTTCCGGCTTGCTCCCCTGGTTTGCGAGGAAAAGCGATTTGTATTTTCCTGAAAAAGCCGATCCAACCTGATCCTCCAAAAGGCTGGAACTTCTTACAATTATGGGACTGTTGCCAAAATCATCGAGAGCGAGTGAAAGTCCTTTAAAAATATCGGGAGGAAACTGACTGTCTTTGAATAGCTGAAGCACCTGAGGATATTCGACTCTGATCTCTTCGATGTCACGGTATTTGTGCTCGTAAACTTCTTCAAGGTTATTGTACTGAATAAACTGCATAATACAATCGGAAGTCAGGTACCATGTTTTGGGAATTTTCACTTCGAATGGCAGTTCTGCATCATTTACACTTGCAGTGAGAATGTTATGGGCTAAAAACACCCCCGAACTTTTACCGCCGAGTTTGCCGTGACTTCCGGGGAGAAAAATCATTTTGTCGATGAGTTTGTGGAAGTCTGTCAATTTTACATAATCTTTTGCGATCTGAATAAAATCGAGATCATCCGTGAGAAATCTTCTCAGAAGCGACACCCTTAGTCCCTTAACCGTGGCAGGCGACAATTCGATTTTTTCAGGTGCCATATGATAGAATCTTCTGATGGCATCGGAGATATCCGCGAGAGAGGAATCCTGTGATTCGAGTACTTTTATGAGGGAACTGGTATTATCGTTCTGAATCCATTTTTGGACTCTCCAGAGGATTTCCTCTTCGGTAAAGTTCTCACTCGTAAGTTTCAGAATGGCGTTAATGTAGTTATCATAATCGTTGATTATTCTTTTTTGGAGAGGTCGATTCTCATCCTCGGTTTTTCTTTCCTCATCCCCTTTAAGATCGATGCTCATCTCTTTCAGCAGTGCTTCGGCTTCCTCGATCCCTTTCCAGTTCAACTGGTGCAGCATTTTCCTGAGGAGACGCATAAAGAGCGCAGGATCTGTCTTCCTGATCATATCGACTACAATTCGCCACTCGGTTTTTTCTTTGACGGCTTCTTCAACCTTTTTCTTGTCAAGTTTCTTTTTGAGCCGCTGATTATAGATAAAATCACCAAGCCGGTTAGCCACTGTCTCGAGAAGCCTTTTTTCCTCCTTCAGGAAAGGACCGATATCGGCATTAGGTGCCTCTTTCACATAAGTAACCTGAATGTCACCAACGATTTTCTCACCGGCTATCAAATCCTGATTGAGGACAGGCATGTCTTCGATATATGCCCCTGTATCGAAGGTTTTATCCCTGTAGCGGAGCCGCACTTCACAAATATCAGGATGCTGCCATGCAGATTGCATTCGATGTATTATGATTGAAAAAATATCCTCTTTGAGAAGTGTCGGGTCATGCAAAAGGTCTTCCAGTTCGTGGAGAAAACTGATCTCTTTCATTCTCTCGTCAAGTTGAGTTGATATTCTTGATTTGTTTTCGGAGTGGGGCATTAAAAACCTTAAATTATGGAATCGATTATTTAAAAATAAAAAGGCTGTCTTAATTATCGCTAATATAAGACAGCCTTAAAGCCTTTTTCAAGGGAAATTTATCAGCACCAGCCTCTGTCGTGGCAAGCCTGAGCTACTCTGCTGATCGCAATCACATAAGCGGCATCTCTCATGTAGATTTTCTTCTTTGCAGAAGTGTCATAAACAGCATGGAAAGCTGAAGTCATTTTTGAATCAAGCTTGGTCAGAACTTCTTCTTTATCCCAGAAGTAGTTCATGTTTCCTTGTACCTGTTCGAAATAACTGCAGGTCACACCACCGGCATTTGCGAGGAAATCAGGAATAACGAAGATACCTTTTTGTTCAAAATATTTGTCAGCCTGAGGAGTGGTCGGTCCGTTTGCACCTTCAGCAACAAACTTTACTCTTGGGCTTATTTTGACAACATTATCTTCTCTTATTTGATTTTCGAGGGCTGCAGGGATCAGGATATCGACATCCTGCTCGATCCACTTGTCTCCGGCGAGTACTTCATAACCGAGTTGTTTGGCTTTATCTTTATTGATACCGCCGAATTTGTTTGTGATGCTTAAAAGCTCTTGCAGATCTATTCCCGTAGTTCTCTTGAAGCTGTATGAAGCCTGATCTTCTTCATCCCAACTGGAAACGCAGATAACTTTGCCACCAAGTTGAGTATAAAGTTTAATTGCATACTGGGCAACATTTCCAAAACCCTGAACACTTGCAAGTGTATCTTTAGGATCGATACCTTTAAGTTTCAAAGCTTCGCGAAGCGTATAGATAACACCATAACCTGTAGCTTCGGTTCTGCCAAGTGATCCACCCATCCCGACGGGTTTTCCGGTAATGAATCCGGGATATTTAGCACCGTGAATTGCTTCATATTCATCGAGCATCCACAACATGTGCTGAGGATTGGTCATAACATCGGGAGCAGGTACATCCTGGATTGGTCCGATGTTTCTTGCGATTTGTCTAACCCAACCGCGGCAAATTGCTTCCTGCTCTCTCATGCTGAGGTTATGAGGGTTGCAGATTACCCCACCTTTGCCACCGCCAAGTGGAATATCAACAACTGCACACTTCCATGTCATCCACATCGAAAGGGCTCTTACTGTATCGACTGTTTCCTGCGGGTGAAAACGAATTCCACCTTTTGCAGGACCTCTTGCATCGTTGTGCTGACATCTGAAACCTTTAAAAACCTTGTTTGAGCCGTCATCCATTTTAACGGAAATGCTAAAATGATATTCGCGCAGAGGATTTCTTAAAAGGTCGCGGGTCGCTTCATCGAGTTCGAGAAGTTCTGCTACTTTGTCAAATTGTGCTTGCGCCATGGCGAAAGCATTGAATCCTGATTCAGACATATTTATGCCTCCAATATTCAGATTTTAGATTTTATGCAAATAGATAATTATTCTTTCAAAGAGTTAGTTTAATAATGAAAAAATAATTATTTGAGATATTAAATTACCACTAAATGAACCACATTTCAAAATAATTTTCAAGACTATTTAAAAAGTTTTGGAAAACTCGAAGTGAACAAGATTTTTAATCCGGCGCTCATGGTTCCGGCAGTTTAGAGTAACTTTAAAGTGCCTTGTGTCCTATATCTTTTCGGTAATAAATATTATCAAAACTGATTTTTTTTATTTCTGTGTATGCACTCTCGATTGCCGAACGGAGATTACCGTTTGAGTCCACAGAGGTAACAGCCAGCACCCTGCCGCCTGTCGTTAAAGTCTTATTTTCCTTAAATTCCGTACCGGCATGAAAAACGAAACTGTTACCCTTTACACTGTTGAGTCCGTGAATCTCGAATCCTTTTTCATATTTACCGGGATATCCTTGAGATGCGGCAACCACACTTACAGCAGCGGCATTTTCGTACCAAACTTTGCTGCTGTCAATCTCGCCATTGGCTGCAGAATAAAGCAAACTGAGGAGATCACCCTCAAGAACAGGTAGAACAGCCTGTGTTTCAGGATCGCCAAAACGGCAGTTGAACTCAACGACTTTTGGACCTGATTCTGTTATCATTATTCCCACATAGAGACAACCTGTGAAAGGATTTGACTCAGCTCGCAAGCCTGCCAAAAACGGGACGATAATTTCAGAATTAACTCTCCTCTCAATTTCAGAGGTCACTACCCGTGCCGGACAATATGCCCCCATACCGCCGGTGTTTGGACCGGTGTCGCCATCACCCGCTCTCTTGTGATCCTGGGCTGCAGGAAGACAAACAAAATTTTCCCCGTCGGTAATAGCGAAAATTGAAGCCTCCTCCCCTTCCATAAATTCTTCTATCACAACAGATGAACCGGCTGCGCCGAAAACTTTGTTAAGCATCATGTCACGAAGTGCATTTTCCGCTTCAGTAAAATTGGAAGCGATCACAACACCCTTACCGGCAGCAAGTCCGTCTGCTTTGAGGACAACCGGGAATTTGCCTGTGAAGAGGTACTCGACAGCAGTATCATACTCATCGACTGTGAACTTTTGATACGCAGCAGTCGGAATTCCGTATTTTTTCATGATTCTTTTCGAATATGATTTTTCAGACTCGATTCGTGCTGCCTCTGCGGTGGGTGCGAAAACAACTATTCCATGGTTTCTGAGAAAATCACCGAGTCCGTCAACAATCGGAATTTCGGGACCAATAACGACAAAATCGATTTGCTCAATAACGACGAAGGAGAAAACCTGATTGTGATCTTTCAGGTCGATGTCGACATTTTCACCAAGAGTGTGTGTACCGCCATTTCCGGGTAAAAAGAAAAGCCGGGAGCACAGGGGGGATTTCCCAATCGCATAACCGAGGGCATGTTCCCTGCCACCATTTCCAATTATCGCTACCTTCATTAGTGCACCTTCAGAAAAAACTGAAATTCGGTTGCGAGTTGTTTAGTCAGGATTCTTCTGTCAAACCTGTTCACAAATTCCTCGTCAGGTTTTGGTTGTTTTCCGGAAGTGTAGTCATTATAAGCTTTTAGAATGTTTTGCTTGATTTTTTTAATATCATATGGATCGGAAATATAGCTTGCTTCATAGTCAGCAAGGTGGCTTCGCAAAGCACCGTCGGGCAGGCACGCCAGGACAGGTTTTCTGGTTCCAAAATACTCGTACATTTTACTGCTCGAGATTGTATCAGCATTTCTTCCCTTCCCTACCATAAACCAAAGGAGGTCACTAGCCATAATCTTTTTAAGTGCTTCATTGTGTTCCATATAACTGTGTTCCACAACGAAATTCTGCAGATTGTATCGTCTGATAAGCTTTCTGTTTTCAATCCTCAGAAATCCAATAAAGTGCAGTTCGATGTTAGCTGCTATTTCAGGATTTTCTTTAACTATTTGTCTGAAAGCTTTCAGGAAATATTTGGGAGTAATATATTCGTAAAACAGTCCTGAATAGGTAATCACCATTTTTTTTGAGAGTTTTACAATATTCTGAGAAGCTTTCACAATGTCTTCAGGGTCAAAGCCATGCGGAATAATCAACATCTTATTGTGTGTAAGGAAAGGATAATATTTCATCAGTCTTTCCTTGATTCGGCGGTTAGTTACCACGATCTTGTCAACTTTACGAAGTGTTGCATCCTCTTCTTTTTTGGTCTTCAATCTGTGCCATACCGTGGGATACCTTGCAAACTGATTTCCATACCAGAGATCGCGATAGTCGACGAAGAGTGGAATTTTAAATTCTTCGCTGATTTTCAAAGCTGCTTCAACAGATGAGAAAGGAGGACCGGTAACAAATACGACATCAAATCTCTCCTCAGTACAAAGTTTTTTTGCCTCTTTGTAAGCTTTTTTGCTCCACGATCTTTTGTTGTCAGGGATGTAGAACCAGGAACTGATGTAGGAAAAGATTTTACGGAATATCTCACGGGGCATTTTTATTGTGCCCTTCTTTTTGAGAATCGAGTTTATCTCTTTTCCGCTCACTCTTGCAACCCTGATATTCTCATTTTTCAAATCTTCGAGCAGGGAATGATCATGAGCAAAGTATGCAATATCCCCGGTGGTAATGACCGTGGGACTCCAGTTGAAATCAGGGAGATATTTAACAAATTTTGAGGTTCTTTGTACCCCGCTTAACCCCTTTGGGGGAAAATAATATGAGAATATTAGTGCTTTATACATGAAATTATTTCGTTAGAAGTTTTGGACCATCTTTTGTGATGAGCCAGTCATTTTCAATTCTGATTCCAAATTTCCCCGGGATATAAATCCCCGGTTCAATTGTAATAATTTGTCCCTCCTTAAATTTTGTCCCCTTCGCTGAAGAGATTCTCGGAGTCTGATGTACTTCATAACCGAGCCCGTGACCGAGAGAATGTGGCAGACATTCTTCAGGATTATTATGCTTCGATTCCAGATACTCTTTTGAAGCGGTATAAACTTTGGAAGTATCTTTCCCGGGTTTACACAGTTTTTCAGCAATTTTAATCGATTTCTTGACGATTTTCATTACTTTTTTATACTCTTCTGTCGGGTTTTTACCAAACCAGAAGGAGCGGGTAATGTCAGTGGAAACACCCTTGTATTTCACTCCGAAATCAATTAAAACGGGTGAATCCTTTTCCAGTTGCCTGTCGGATGGTTCCGTGTGAATTTTTGCGGTATTTGTACCAAAAGAGACTATTGGTGTGAATGCTTCTTCACATCCTGAAAGATGGATAAAGTAGCTGATGGTCGCCCGTAGTTCAAACTCCCGCATTCCCGGAATCAAAAGATTGGGAATGTTTTGCTCAACTCTTTTTGTGACATTATTTGCGTATTCGAAGCGTGACAAAGTTTCATCATCAGCGATGGAAATGAATTCATCTATTGCTTCCGTAATGTCGATTGGTCGTGATTTACTTCGTAGCAGACTCCTGCCGATTTGCGAGGCCGGAAGATCAGAATCACCACCTACAGCCACAGGTCTGTGGGGGAAGAAATTTTTCAGAATCTCATGCGGATCGCTTACAACTTTTCTTACTATTCTTCCATCCACTTCCTCAAGTTCGAGCCGGTATCGCGGATCAGTAATAATCATAATTTCGTCTCCGATTGCAAGGAGGCATGCATTGCTGGAAACAAAATCTGAGAAGTAGCGGATATTTGAGGGATTGGCGAGGATGATGCAATCGAGCATATTATCCCGCTTATAGTTTAGCAGGAAGGAGAATCTGTTGTCGAGATATCTGTTTATCATATCTTTTGGTAGTTTGGAGCTTCCTTTGTGACAATAATGTCGTGAGGATGACTCTCTTTTAATGAAGCAGCGGTGATTTTCACAAATCTTGATTTATCCTTGAGGTCGGTTATTGTTGCTGCGCCTGCATATCCCATTGAAGCTTTCAGACCACCTGTGAGCTGGAAAACAGTGTCAGACAATGGACCTTTATATGGAACCATACCCTCGACACCTTCAGGTACAAGTTTGCTGATCTCGGTTTCGGAGTCCTGAAAATACCTGTCACCACTTCCCTTTTTCATGGCATCCAATGAGCCCATACCACGGTAAACTTTGAAACTCCTTCCATCGTAAAGGACTTTTTCACCGGGACTTTCGTCGGTTCCGGCAAACAATCCACCGATCATCACTGTATCAGCACCCGCAGCGATGGCTTTTGCTACATCTCCCGAATATTTTATTCCGCCATCTGCGATGATGGGAATCCCTTTGTCTTTAAGAGCCCGGTGCACTTCCATAATTGCACTGATTTGTGGTACACCAATACCGGCTATTACTCTTGTAGTACAAATTGAACCGGGACCAATACCAACTTTTACAGCATCCACACCTGCATCGTACAGTTCCAATGCTGCTTCATATGTGGCAATATTTCCGGCAATCAGTTGAATGTCGGGGTATTTGGTACGAATCTTCTTGATTGTGTTGATCACCCCCATCGAATGACCGTGAGCTGTATCGACAATAATAACATCAACACCAACAGCTACAAGTCTGTCCATTCGCTCAAAAGTGTCGTTACTTACACCCACAGCAGCTCCGACTCTCAATCTGCCCATTTCATCCTTGCAGGCGAGCGGATATCGCTTCTTTTTTTGGATATCTTTGAAAGTTATCAAGCCTCTCAGGATACCTTCACCGTCGACGACGGGGAGTTTTTCGATTCTGTGCTGGTGAAGAAGTTCTTCTGCATATTCGAGTGTGGTGCCGACAGCAGCGGTTACGAGATTTTTCGAAGTCATCAGTTCATCAACACCGAGACTTGGGTCTTTCACGAACCTCAGATCACGGTTTGTCAGAATTCCAATCAGTTTACCTGTGGAATCAACTATAGGAATTCCCGAAATGGAATATTTCCGCATCATTTCGAAAGCATCAGCGGCTTTTTTGTCTGAAGTAAGAGTAACAGGATTTCTTATCATTCCGCTTTCGGAGCGTTTTACCCTGTCGGCTTCCTCAGCCTGTTGCTCGATCGACATGTTTTTATGAAGGATACCGATGCCGCCTTCTCTTGCAATGGCAACGGCAAGTTTGCTTTCGGTTACGGTATCCATCGCTGCAGAAAGGAAAGGAATATTCAATCTTATTCCTCTCGAGAGCTGAGAAGAAACATCCACTTCTCTCGGTAAAACGGATGATTTAGCAGGAAGTATCAGCACATCGTCGAATGTGATACCTTCGTAAGCAAACTTTTCGTTGTCCATTGTAATGCCTTTATGTTTAATCGAAAGCAGGAATACCTGTGATGTCCTCGCCCAAAATCAGGGTGTGCATCTCGTGGGTTCCTTCATAAGTTTTAACCGATTCCAGGTTGTTGGCGTGTCTCATAACGGGGTATTCGTCAAGAATTCCGTTGGCACCGTGGATTTCCCTCGCGACTCTTGCAATGTTAAGCGCGATTTCGCAGTTGTTTCTCTTAGCCAGTGAGACATGCTGGAAGCGGAGGTTGCCCGAATCCTTGAGTCTTCCGAGTTGCAGGTTAAGAAGTTGTGCCTTTGTTATTTCGGTAAGCATGTAAACAAGTTTTTCCTGAGTCATTTGGTAACCGGCAATTGGTTTTGAGAACTGAATTCTCGATTTCGAATAGTTTAATGAAGAATCGTAGGAAGCCATCATGGAACCAACCACACCCCATGCAATGCCGTAACGGGCCTGATTGAGGCACATAAGAGGAGCCTTTAATCCGGCAGCTCCGGGAAGTCTGTTTTCTTCAGGTATGAATACGGAATCAAAAACCAGTTCTGAGGTAACGGAAGCTCTAAGCGAGTGTTTTCCCTTCATTTCAGGAGCGCTAAAACCTTTCATCCCTTTTTCCACGAGGAATCCGGCCACTTTACCTTCAAGTTTTGCCCAAACAACAGCTACATCTGCAAGTGTTCCGTTTGTGATCCACATTTTGGCACCATTCAGGATATAACCGCCGTCAGTTTTTTCAGCTTTAGTTACCATCCCGCCGGGATTTGAACCGAAATCGGGCTCTGTTAATCCGAAGCAGCCGATTTTTTCACCTTTTGCGAGTGCAGGAAGCCATTTTAATCTTTGCTCTTCACTACCGAATGTGTAAATCGGATACATTACCAGTGCACTCTGAACTGAAACAAAACTACGAACGCCGCTGTCTCCTCTTTCCAGTTCCTGCATAACGAGGCCGTAGGCAACATTATTCATGTCGGAACCGCCGTACTGTGACGGCAGATTCGCTCCAAAAAGCCCCAATTCACCCATTTTTGGTACAAGGTCCATCGGGAAAGTGCCTTCTCTGTAATGTTTTTCTATGACCGGGATTACATTGTCGTCCACAAATTCCCGAACCATATCCCTAACCATTTTCTCTTCATCTGACAATAAAAGATCCGTATTGAAATAATCCAAACCAATAAACTTTGACATCTGATCTCCTTCTGTTTTCGAACACATTTTTTTGAAAATATTAACTTTAAAGGTAAGATTTTGGGAGTTTGTGTACAAGTTATTAGGCAGAGGATAGTGTTAATTATGAGTTATGAGTTTTTATTTATGAGTTTTTTTTAGTGCAAGAAAGGGTTACGAGGATTGCATGGATTTTTCGAGGGAACGCAGATGAACGGTTTTTTTGAGAGGATGCGGATACACGCTGATTTAACGTGCCGAAGGCATCCCTTTGGGAGATTTATGCAGAGGAAGAATGGTTACACGGATTAAACGGATATTTCACGGAAAGCACGGATTTTATATTGAGCCCTCTGGGCGACATATGGGTAGTATTTCTGCACCCAAGCCAAATAAAGCCCTCCGGGCGACATATGGATAGAAATATGGCACCCAACCCAAAAAGAGCCCTTTAGGGCGACATGTAGATAGAAATTTGGCACCCAACAAAAAAAAAGAGCCCTTTAGGGCGGCATATGGATAGAATTTTAACAAGCCGGAAGAAAGCTCTTTAGGGCGACATATGGATAGAATTTCAGCACCCAACCTAAAAAGAGCCCTTTAGGGCGACATATGGATAGAATTTCAGCACCCAACTGAAAAAGAGCCCTTAGGGCGACATGTGGATGTGTTTTTAAGAACGAACGAATTATTTTTTATGTGGCTGAGGGACCATAATCTAAGATCGTTCTGATGAGAGTTCCTGGGTATTGGAGTAGAACTTTTTTCTATCCATATGTCGCCCTAAAGGGCTTTCTTGGGGCTTTTTGCCGAGGTTCTACCCATATGTCGCCCGAAGGGCTTTCTTGGGGTTTATTGCCGAGGTTCTACCCATATGTCGCCCGAAGGGCTTTCTTGAGGTTGGATGATTTGTATTCTACACACATGTCGCCCCGAGGGCTTTCTTAGGATTGGGTGATATGGTTCTATACACATGTCGCCCTAAAGGGCTTTCTTGGGTTGGATGATTTATGATCTACCCATATGTCGCCCTAAAGGGCTTTCTTGGGTTAGATGATTTGTATTCTACACATATTTCGCCCTAAAGGGCTTTCTTGGGATTGGGGAATCCTGCAAATCCTTTAATCCTGTAAATCCAGCTTCAGACAAATGTCACCACCCGGGCTCAATCATGCAATATAAACGGTCTTCACATTTACGAATTCTTTTATGCCGAAGGGTGATAGTTCCCTGCCGTAACCTGATTGCTTTATGCCACCGAAGGGTAATCTGGGATCACTTTTGACGAAGGAATTCACAAAACTTGAACCTGATTCAAGCATTGATTTGGCAATTGTTTCACCGTTTGCCAGGTCTGATGTGAAGATGGCACTGCCGAGTCCGTAGTCAGTTGAGTTTGCAAGAAAGATGGCTTCTTCAAGAGTTTTAACTTTGAAAAGAAGTGCCACGGGACCGAAAATCTCTTCACAAAAAGCGGGAGAGTTTTCTGGAATGTTTTCGAGTACAGTCGGCGGGTAATAAAAACCGGGGCCTTCGGGGATATATCCGCCTGCCAAAACGGTGGCTCCAAGTTCAATTGTCTTTTGTACCTGGGCGTGAACTGTATCCCGTAAGTCCTTGCGGGCTATGGCTCCAATGTAATTTGTTTCATCCATTGGATCACCCGTCTTAAGTTTTTTTACTTCAGCCAGGAAAAGTTCTTTGAATTGATCATAGACTTTTTCGAAGATCAAAAGTCTTTTCGCAGCGATGCAACTTTGTCCTGTATTGAGCATTCTACCAATCAGACATGCCTTGACAGCGGACTCGATATCAGCATCATTCATGATAATATAAGGATCGCTGCCGCCGAGTTCGAGGACACATTTCTTCAATTCGCTTCCCGCGATTTGAGCTACTGACTTCCCTGCCCGGGTACTTCCCGTAAGAGTGACTGCTGCGACTTTTTTGTTTCTTATAATACCTTCTACATTTTCCACTTCAGTAACAATAGTCCGGAAAACATTATCAGGGAAACCTGCTTCTTTAAAGACCTTTTCGATTGAAAGGGCAGATCCTGTGACATTTGGTGAGTGTTTCAGAAGCACACCATTTCCTGCCATAAGAGCGGGTGCTGCGAATCTAAACACCTGCCAAAAAGGGAAATTCCACGGCATGATTGCGAGAATCACACCAAGTGGCTGAAAAGAAACGAAGCTTTTTCTGGCATCTGTTTCAATGGTCATATCCCGTAAAAATGATTCAGCTCCGTCGGCATAGTAGTCACAGACCCAGGCACATTTTTCTGCTTCAGCTACTCCCTGCAAAACCGGTTTTCCCATTTCGGTGGTCATCAATTTTGCAAATTCCATTTTTCTGGAGCGGAGAATTTCTGCTGCTTTTTTGAGTGCGTATTTTCTTCCTTCAAATCCTGTTTTTTTGAAAGAGTGAAAAGCCTCATCAACCTGATCGATCACGGATGCAACCTCTGAGGGGCTCATCACGGAATATTCTGCAACCACTTCCCCGTTATGGGGATTAATCGACTGAAACATTATTTTCCTGTGTAGTAATCTATCATTTTTTGAATTGCCCTTTTGCAGGCTGTGCAATAGTTGTCAACTGAAATGGAGTTCATTGAGCAGTCCTGTTTTGGACGGTAAACGCCTTTCTCCACATAACCACCACCTTCGAATGCACCGAGTTTCTTTTCGAATTCCTTGGTTGCAGGGGTTGGAATTGGTGTGTCTTCTTTAACGAGTTCTTTCCATTTTGAGCCAAAATCGACTAAAGTTGTGATATTTGGTTCGAGAGGTTCGACCCCGAGAGGATAAAAATCGTTATAAGCCGTTGAGCTTGTGTAATATTCATCGGCAAGAAATGCAAAAGCGTGTCCGAACTCGTGAACAAATACATATTCTGAATAGATATTGAAATTAACACAGGTGGCGTAGTAATTGTAGATAGCACCACCCCCATACTTGTCGGTATTTACGAGGATATAGATCTGATCATAAGGAGCATTTGCAGCGAGGTCCCGAACATCATTATACTCTTCTGTCATCAGATACCGTTCTTCATCAAAGGTATAAAAAGAAGACCCGGCAACAGTATTCACATAGATTTTTTCTTTAGGAATATCTGTTCCCGATTGAGCAGAAGGTGCCTCAATTCCCCAGATATTGAAGAAATTTTTATTCTCTTTATAGGGAGATGAATTGAAAAGATACTGAGCGAAGCGGTTGCAGTCTTTTTTGAACTGATCCATTTCCTTGGCGGTATAGCCTTCGGGTATTATCACGATATCCACTTTTTCAGAAGGGTCGCCACTGTTCACAACTTGAAATGAGGGATAGACATTTTTTCTGTCTTTTTTGATGAAGTAGTTCTTCGGATCCACTTCAAGTTCATATCTCTTTTCGAGAGAAAGGTCCTTTTTTCTTGAAGAAATCGTTATAAGAACGGGATTTTTCGGGTATGGAAAAACGACACTCTCTTCAAATGACTTGTTGATTTTCATGGCTTCCTTGGTAGTCTGCCATTCGGAAAAAAGTGTAGAGTAGTGTTTTGAATAGATCAGTTTGCCCGAAGCCTTGTCGAAGACTTCGAGTTTGTATTTGCCATAATTGAAGGGGTCAATCATTTTTTTAACGGGACCTCCCCAGAAGGGTTCCTCGATCAGACTTCCAAAGGAGAAGTAGTCATCGGTCTTGTTGCCCGAGTGAATGTAGTTCAGACGAAGTGTCTTTTTCTCAAAATAATTATTGAAATCACTTTGAGAAAAAGCCAAAGTGGAAACAAAAAGGACAAAAAATAAGATTCTCATTGTACACCGTATAATTGATAGTGCACAAATTTACTGATTTTCTGCCTTTTTTTTAGTTTAAAAAGATTTGGTTATCTCTCAGAAAATATTTTATGATCAATTGCCGAAGCCAATTTAAAATCCCTGCCTGTAATTCCGTTGGCATCATGGGTGGAAGTTGTGATTCTCAACTTGTTCCAACCGAACATAAGGATATCCGGGTGATGGTTTTGGTCTTCTGCCAGTTCGGCGATTCTGTTCACGACCTGAACAACTTCGGAAAAATTACCAAGGTTGTATATTTTGGTGATCGCATCACCCTCTCTCTGCCAGCCGTTCAAGCCTGCGAGTTCGTTATTGATCATTTCATCGGGCAGTTTTAACATTTTGTTCCTCCGTAAAATAAAAAAAGGCTATCCGAAGATAGCCTAATTGAAATTAAACACTAAGATCGGTTCCGACTTCGAGTGATTTTTCATCCATGAAGACAAGAAAATCATTATCGTCAACATGTCGGGCAATCACGCGGGTTCCGTCTTTGAATGACCCTCTAAGAATTTCTTCCGAGAGAGGATCTTCAATATAGTTCTGAATTGCTCTTTTTAGAGGACGGGCACCGAATTTCGGATCGAAGCCTTTTTCTGCAAGGAAATTCTTTGCAGAATCCTCTATCACGAGCTCAAGTTTGTTGTCATGAATATTCTTCAGGAGATCCTTGATCTCAACATCAATAATTTTCAAAATATCTTCTTTCGTAAGATTTCTGAAAACGATTTGATCATCGAGTCTGTTGAGGAACTCAGGACTGAAAAGTTTCTTCACCGCATCATCAATGACGCTCTTCATGTTATTATACTGGTCGGCTACACCGTCAGCATTGAATCCGAAGGAACCGAGCGGTTTTATATCTCTAAGACCAATATTTGAAGTCATTATGATTATTGTGTTCTTGAAATCCACTTTTCTTCCGAGGCTGTCGGTCAGTCTTCCCTCATCGAGTACCTGTAACAGGAGCGAAAAGATATCGGGATGAGCTTTTTCGATCTCGTCGAAAAGTACCACCGAGTAAGGTTTTCTTCTGACTTTTTCAGTCAGTTGACCGCCTTCTTCATAGCCGACATATCCCGGAGGCGCTCCAACGAGTCTCGATACGGCGAATTTTTCCATGTACTCACTCATATCTATCTTGATGAGGGCATCCTCTGTATCGAAGAGATATCTCGCAAGGACCTTGCAGAGTTCGGTTTTTCCAACACCGGTTGGTCCGAGGAAAATAAAGCTTCCGATAGGTCTGTCGGGGTTCTTTAATCCCGCTCTTGCTCTTCTGATCGCTTTTGTAAGTTTCTTAACTGCTTCATCTTGACCGATGATGCTCCCTTTAAGAGCTTCTTCCATATTCAGGAGTTTATCAGATTCGGTCTGAGCAACCCTTGTAACAGGGATACCTGTCATCATGGCGACCACAGTGGCGATATCCTCTTCTGTAACATCGAAGATATTTTCTTTCGATTTCAATTCCCATTCATCTTTGGCTTTCTCGAGTTCTGCAAGAAGGTTTCTTTCAGTGTCGCGGAGACGGGCGGCTTCCTCATAATCCTGTCGCTTAACGACGGCAGCCTTCTCTTTTCTCACATTTTCAACATCGTCTTCCATCTTGAGAATTTCGACAGGAACCTCATAATTTCTCATGTGAACGCGGCTTCCCGCTTCATCGATCACATCTATTGCCTTGTCAGGAAGATGTCTGTCGGTGATGTACCGCATACTCATCTTCACTGCAGATTCAACGGCGGCAGTTGAGTAACTCACATGGTGATGTTCTTCATATTTAATTTTAATGTTCTCGAGGATTTTGATAGTGTCGTCATAACTTGGCGGTTCAACCATCACCTTCTGGAATCTTCTGTCGAGTGCACCATCTGTCTCGATGTATTTTCTGTATTCATCGAGTGTGGTGGCACCTATACACTGGAAATCACCTCTTGCGAGTGCAGGTTTGAACATGTTTGAGGCATCGAGTGAGCCTGAAGCTCCACCGGCACCAACAATGGTGTGAAGTTCATCAATAAAAATGATTACTTCCTTTGCTTTTTCAAGCTCGGTTAAGAGGGCTTTCATTCGCTCTTCAAACTGACCGCGATATTTGGTTCCTGCCACAAGTCCGGCGAGATCGAGAGTAACAACTCTTTTGTCCTGAAGGATTCTGGGAACCTTTTTCTGTATAATTCTAATAGCCAAACCTTCGGCAATGGCAGTTTTACCAACACCGGGTTCACCGATAAGTACCGGATTATTTTTCTTTCTTCTGCTGAGTATCTGGGCGACTCTTTCAATCTCGTTTTCTCTGCCGATAACGGGATCGAGTTTATCCTCGATGGCGAGTTTGGTGAGATCCCTTCCGAAATTGTCCAGAACTGGTGTTTTAGTCTTCTCTGTTTTTTTCCCTTGAGCAGGTGGAACCGACCCTTGCGAAGACTTGTCAGGGTTTTCCCTGCTTGAAAGCAGGCTGTTCAATTCACTTTTTGCTGCCTCATACGACAGACCGAATTGCATCAGAATCTGAGTTGCAAGGGTATCTTCATCTCTGAGAAGAGAAAGCAAAAGATGTTCAGTACCGATAACATCAGCCTTATAGATTTTTGCTTCTATCTGAGTGATCTTTAAAATCTTTTCTGCCTGTTTAGTCAATGGCAAATTGCCGATAGTGAGTGTACCACCACTCGAACGCAAAGAATCTTCTATTACTTTTTTTAATTCAAGTAAATCACAATCGAGATTCTTCAAAATCCGAACAGCTACGCCCTGGCCCTCGCGGATAATCCCAAGCAGGAGATGCTCTGTGCCGATATAATCATGTCCAAGTCTTACAGCTTCTTCTCTGCTGAGCCTTATTACATCTTGCAGCCTGTCCGAAAAACTTCCATCCATTTTGTTGTCCTAAGTTTTTTTCTTAAATAACTAATCGAATATATATATTAAATTCTTTTTGTGCAATTCCCGGATGTTTCAGATAAAAAATAGTGACCAAATCATCCTCCCTCGGAAAAGCACTCCTCTCCATTTAATTAAACAAAACAGTTTGCAAAAATGTTTCTTAAATACCAATTTATTTTATCCTTTAATTCATCTGATTTTGTTATCTTGAGAGGACTTTTTAATAAATCTTATTGGAGAAAAAATAATGCAAGATATCTTATCCGGTACAATGATATTCTTTATCGTTGGTGCTGTAATCTTTTTAATGTTCTTTTTATATTTCGTTCCTATCGGACTTTGGATAACCGCGGTTTCATCCGGTGTTAAAGTAAAGATATTCAAAGATCTTGTTGGAATGCGACTCAGAAAAATAAACCCGAATGTAATTGTAAGAGCCAAAATCACAGCTACGAAGGCAGGAATTGAAGTGGAGATTCCGAAACTTGAAGCTCACTTGCTAGCAGGTGGAAATGTTGACAAAGTAGTAATGGCTCTTGTTTCTGCAGATAAAGCACAATTAAACCTTTCATTCGAGCGGGCTACCGCTATCGATCTGGCAGGCAGGGATGTACTTGAAGCCGTTAAAATGTCGGTAAATCCTAAAGTGATTGAGACTCCACTGGTTGCTGCGATGGCAAAGGATGGTATCCAGTTGAAAGCAGTTGCAAGAATTACGGTCAGAACAAATATTGAAAGACTCGTTGGTGGTGCCGGAGAAGCAACAATTCTTGCAAGAGTTGGTGAAGGTATCGTATCAACAATCGGTTCATCCGAGAGTCACAAACATGTGCTCGAAAATCCTGATTCAATTTCCAAAGTGGTTTTAAGCAAGGGACTTGACAGCGGTACCGCATTCGAGATTCTTTCAATCGACATCGCTGATGTGGATGTAGGTGCGAATATCGGTGCCAAACTTCAGGCAGATCAGGCTCAGGCAGATCTTCAAATCGCCCGTGCCCGCGCAGAAGAGCGCAGAGCTGCAGCAGTTGCCCTTGAGCAGGAAATGAATGCAGAAGTAGCCCGCCAGAAAGCCAAAGTGATTGAAGCCGAAGCCGAAGTGCCAAAAGCAATTGCCGAAGCATTCAGATCGGGTAACCTTGGAATTATGGATTATTACAATTTAAAAAATGTTCAGGCTGACACCTCCATGAGAGAATCAATAGCCAGACCTGACGATTCAAAATCGAAACCGACAAGCTAAGACCGTGGAAGACATAGTTCAAATTGTTGTATTTGTTTTGTTTATTCTTTTCTCCCTCATAAGCGGGTTGAAGAAGAAGAATGAACCAAATGTACCGCAACAGCGCAAACAACAGCCAAAACCTCAACAGAGACCTGTTCCGAAGGAGTATACAACTTACAAAAGCACTCAGCGACAAACTGAAATGGCACAGTCGAGTGATGCTTTTAAGGAGTTGGAGGCACTTTTTGGAAGAGTTCAAACTGATGAGCAGAGCTACACTTCCCCGGCGAAGGTACCTCCAACGAGCGGAAGCAAAACTCCCACAGTTAAGTCACCTGAAAGAGAATCTGATTACACTCCTTTCGAAGAAACTGTAAAAGAAGGTGGATACAGGGAGTACCAGAAAAAAGAACCCCTTATTAAAGAGGATCAGGGAGAGGGAAGCAGCTTCAAACCAAGTGCGGAAGAATTCTCTTACGAGGCGATTGAACCCGTCTCAGTAGAGGAACTTAACAGAAGGTTTGAACAGGCTGAGGAAGATTTATTAAGGCACTCTTACGAGGCAGACCTGGATATTACCAGCAGTACAAGAAGCAGAGGATATGCAACCCTGCTTCGGAATCGCGGGAATGTCCGGGACGCAATAGTCATGAGTGAGATATTAAGAAGACGCGGAGCAAGTTGGAGAAGAGCATAAAAACAATAAAATTAAGGAATATTACCTCTCCCGGTAAATACTTAAAGAATTACGATGAGTCAAAATTCGCAATCGATTATGTCAATTCACTCAATTCTGCACAGTATGAAGCGGCAAGAGCTGAAGAAGGCAGTTTTCTGATTATTGCAGGTGCGGGTTCAGGGAAAACCCGCACTCTGGTATACCGTGTTGCCAGGCTTATTGAAATCGGTTACGATCCCTCCTCCATTCTGTTACTTACTTTTACCCGCAAAGCAGCAAATGAGATGATGCACCGTGCTGAATTGCTTTTGGACAAGAGATGTTCAAAAATTCAGGGGGGTACATTCCACTCATTCGCTAATATGATTCTGCGAAAATATGCAGTTGCAGCACATCTTCAACCGAATTTCACGATCCTCGATCAGGGTGATTCTGAAGATGTGGTTAATCTGATAAGATCTGAATCGAGCGCAATCGAGGAGAAAGTCAGATTCCCCAACAAGCAGACTTTGTTCAAGATTTTCAGTTTAAGTGTGAATACAGGAAGACATCTCGATGAAATCGTCGAGGAAGAATTCCCCCACTTTATGCGGCATATTGAAAAAATCAGTGAGCTTCATATTGCATATACCGAGTACAAGAAGAAAAACAACCTTGTGGATTTTGACGATTTGTTGATCTATCTGAGAGATTTTTTCTTTGAATACTCCCCGACTGCGCAAAGGATTCTGAATTCGATCAATTTCATAATGGTTGATGAATATCAGGATACTAACCACCTGCAGGCGGAACTTGTTGAGTCGCTGACACAAACGAACAAAAACATAATGGTTGTGGGTGATGACCTGCAATCGATTTATTCGTTTCGTGGTGCCAATTTCAGGAATATTATGCAGTTCCCGGAGCTTTTTCCCGGAACGACCCTGATAAAACTTGAGGAAAACTATCGCAGCACTCCACAGATTTTAAGTTTTGCGAACAAGGTTCAGGACGCTGCAGTTTGGAAGTATGAGAAGTCGTTGTATTCATACCGACCGGATGGTGAACTGCCGTACATCATTGCATCTGAAAACGAGAGTATGCAGAGCAGGTTTATTGTCCAGAAAATTCTCGATTTAAGGGAAGAAGGCGTAAAACTCTCTGACATCGCTGTTCTGTTCCGTTCCTCGTTTTTCTCGTTTGATTTGGAAATAGAACTCACCAAGGCTAACATACCATTTGTTAAAATTGGCGGAATAAAATTCGTGGAAGCTGCCCATATCAAAGATATTCTGGCGTTCTTGAGGGTGTTATTGAATCCGCTTGATCTTGTAAGCTGGTACCGGATTCTGATGATGCACGCAGGCATAGGTCCCAAAACAGCCCGAAAAATATTAAACGAGATATCCGATGGCAAGGCCGGAATAACAAAGGAAGTAAGTGCTTCGGCAAACACGATTTTTGCGACAAAATGCCTGAAACTCCTCGAAATGATGAGAAAATTGTATGTCAGGCAAGATACTCCAACTGAGAAGACCCAACTTGTTGTGAATTATTACTATCCCCTTTTTAAGGATCTGTACGACGATTTTAACAAGAGGTCAAAGGATATCGATACTCTTTTAAACATCACAGAAAAGTATGATACCCTACACGACTTTTTGTCGGACATGGCGATCGAACCACCGCTTGATTCCATTTCAGATCTCGACAGTCCCGATAAAGAGGATGAAAAACTGACTCTCAGCACCATTCACTCTGCAAAAGGACTTGAGTGGCACTCAGTTTTTATAATGCATGCTATTGATGGTTTCTTTCCGTCAATCAGATCTATAGAGACTGCTGAAGGACTTGAGGAAGAGCGCCGATTGATGTATGTTGCATCCACCCGTGCAAAACAAAATCTCTTTATTACTTATCCCATGAAGGTTTTTGACCGTGAAATGGGTGTAACTTTCTCGAAACCTACAAGATTTTTGAACAATATCACCCCCGATATTGCAGAAGGTTATCTGCTCGAAGAGTAGCAGATGAAACTTTTTTCTATAATCACGATATAATCAATAAAAAAAGGAAAATTTATGTTCAAATTTGCTCTTTTAGCCCTCCTTTTCATTTCTCCTGTAATCTTCGGTCAGACCGGTCTTACAGTGAAAAAGGAAAAATTCACTAAGGCTTATACCAATCCTAAAAATGCCTCCGAGAAATTTTTGGATTTTCATCTTGAATATCCTGTCTTCTCTGGTACAGGTGCTGCAGCGAATACCGCCAAATTTCTTAACGCACAGGTGGCAGAAATAGTTTTTGAAAAAGAAAGTTCACCTGAAGCCTTGTTTGACAAATCTGTAAAAGAACACAAGGAATTATACGCCGAAGGTGAAGGAATGGGTATGCAGTGGATGCTTGAGAAAATCCTTGACTATAACAAATTAACTGAAGAAGTCGGAACCTTCACACATTCCGGCAGCCAGTACAGCGGTGGTGCTCATGGTGGAGCATGGGTGAATTACTTCAACTACGATCTGAAAAACAATAAACTGTTGCTCCTGAAAGATGTTATGAACGCAAATTTCCTTCCTGCGCTGACAAAAGAAGGAGAAAAGATTTTTAGAAAACTTAAAGGCCTGAAGCCAAACCAAAGTCTTGAGGGTGATTACTGGTTTACAGATAACAAGTTTCATCTGAATGAAAACTACCTTTTTACAAAAAAAGGGATTACATTCTACTACAACCAGTATGAAATTACATGTTATGCATGCGGTACTACAGAATTGGTAATACCCTGGAAAAGCATAAAATCATTAATCAACAAAAATGGCCCCTTAAAATCATTCTCCAAATAATCAAAAGGATACTATACCAAATGACCCGATTCTTCTCATTACTGTTCGTTATCTCGCTTTTTGTTTCAGTGAATGCTCAAACTGTTTTATATACAATGGATACCGAGAGCAGAATCTACAACAGCGAAAAATACAACCGGGACTCTGTATATATAATCGACATCTCATGGCCCGTTTTTGATGAAACTAAAGGATTTCCCGAATTAGCACAAATATTAAACAAATTTGTAAGGCAACAACTTCCGGGTGAGACCACTTCCGTTAAGTCAGCGGTTGACGACATGATTAAGCTGTACAAGGAATTTGAAACCGAAGAAACGATGGGTATGTACTGGATGTACGAAGCCAAAATTTCTGTGACTGAAACAGGAGGTCAGATTGTATCCATAATAAAAAGCGATTACGACTATTCCGGCGGTGCTCATGGAAACGGTTTTCTCGGGTACTATAATTTTGATGTAAGTACGGGGTCCATTCTATCCCTCGCTGATTTGCTGGTTCCCGGTACTTATGAGAAGGTAACTGCGGCAGGAGATAAGATATTTCGCCAACAGACTGGGATTGGTGATGGAGACTTAAACGAGGCAGGTTACTGGTTTGAAGGCGGGAAATTTTATTTGAACGAAAATTTCCTCGTTACTGAAACAGGATTGAGCTTCTTCTACAATTCATATGAAATTGCCCCTTATGCAGGTGGTCCTACAGAACTGGAAATTCCATACTCTGCCATCAAGGATTGCATTAAAAAAGATGGTCCCTTGAAGTTTCTGTTCTGATTTTTGGAAAGAGACCGGAGTTGGCTCCGGTCTCATCCTTTTCTACAAAAGCAGATTTTCCTCTGAAGAAGCGTCAAAAAGGTGAACTGCCGATGTGTCAAATTCCAGTTCGATTTTTTCACCCGCTTTGTATCTGATACCGGTATTTACTCTGGCAACAAATTTAATTCCTTCCACCGTAAAATGAAGATACTCTTCATTTCCCATCAATTCGACAAGATCAAGTTCGGCTTCAACTACATTAACACCCTCTTTTGCGATGGCTGAATGAGGTCTGAAGTGTTCAGGTCTTATCCCTGCGATGACATTTCCAGCACTTCCGAGTGATTTGTCATATTTTGACCTGTCGAATTCAACTGAAACTTTACCCCCCTCACTTTCAAAAGTATAATTGTTAAGCTGACGAGTGATCTTCCCGGGGATAAAATTCATTGACGGACTCCCGATGAACCCGGCAACAAATTTATTTGCAGGTTTTTCATAAAGGTTCATTGGCTCATCAAACTGTTGCACATATCCGGCATTTAGGACGCATATCCTGTCTCCCATCGTCATTGCCTCAACCTGATCGTGAGTAACATAAATCATGGTTGCCTCAAGCTGTTTGTGGAGCCTCGAGATTTCCGCTCTCATCTGGACTCTTAGTTTGGCATCGAGGTTACTCAATGGTTCATCAAAAAGAAAAACTTTGGGCTTTCTGACGATAGCCCTGCCTACTGCAACCCGCTGGCGTTGTCCTCCTGAAAGAGCTTTGGGTTTTCTGTCAAGATATTCACCAAGTTCAAGAATGGATGCTGCTTCGTTCACTCTCTCTTCTATCTCAGCCTTGGGCATTTTTCTTAATTTAAGACCAAAAGACATGTTCTCTCTCACAGTCATGTGAGGATAGAGAGCATAGTTTTGAAAGACCATGGCTATATCGCGATCCTTTGGTGGTAAATCGTTCACCAGTTTACCATCGATAAAGAGTTCACCGCCGGTGATCTCTTCCAATCCGGCAATCATCCTTAGTGTTGTGGTTTTCCCGCAGCCTGACGGACCAACAAGCACAACAAATTCCTTGTCTTTGATCTCGATATCCACGGAGTGGACAACCCTGTTGCCCCCCTCGTAAGTCTTTGATATCTTATGAAGTTTTACCTCAGCCATTCCATTTCTCCTTGAATGTAAACGCTTACATTAATGTTTCAAAAATAAGAGATATTTATGAAAAAATAAACTGTAAAAACCGTTTATCTCATTTTTTTATCAAAATTCAGGAATCTTTTTTATTTTTACCCGTCACTTTTCAGAAATATATGATTCGACCCAAATTAAAGTATCTTTTTATAGTTTTGTTAGTCGTTGTGCCGGCTGTTATTTATCTGTTACTCCAGTTAAATTCCAACGGCAGCAATCATTATTTGCCTGACATCGAAAACAAGGACACTTCCTACATGAACGATGATTATTCCGCAAAACGGGATTCGATGGTAAAAGATCAGCTTATCGCCCGCGGGATTAAGAATGATCTGGTGCTTAAGTCGATGCGAATGGTCAAGAGACATCTTTTTGTACCCGAAAGATACCGACAGTATGCATATGATGACGGTGCCCTCCCGATTGGACTTGACCAGACAATTTCGCAGCCATATATTGTGGCTTACATGACAGAGGCGGTAAATCCCACAAAAGAGATGAAAGTACTGGAGATTGGTACAGGTTCAGGATATCAGGCGGCTGTTTTGGCAGAAATCGTCAAGGAAGTATATACTATAGAGTATTTTGACGATTTAGCAAATAATGCCCGGAAATTGCTCGATTCCCTTAATTACAAAAACATTAAAGTAAAAGCCGGAGACGGATTTTACGGCTGGGCTGAATATGCCCCCTTCGATGCGATAATTGTAACTGCTGCTCCCGAAGATGTCCCAAAACCATTGGTCGACCAACTGAAGGAAGGTGGTAGAATGATCATTCCTCTTGGACAGTCCGGGACGGTTCAGTCACTCGTTATCCTCCAGAAGAAAAACGGCAAAATTGAGCGGCAGGACGCCATGAAGGTCAAGTTTGTTCCCTTCCTCAGGAAATAATCTCTCCTTTTAACTCAGAAACTATTTACCCAGAAATCCGGCGACGGCATTGGATACCACTTTCAGGTCGCATCCGGGTGCAAGGTGACCGCAGTCATTCTGTAAAATCAAAAGATCACAACCCAGCGTTTTGGCGAATTTTATCGATTGAAACGGCAGAATCAGGTGATCTGTTGCCGAAACAATTACAAACACTTCCCCCTTCACAGCTTTCGCAGTTTCTTCAAATGAATGGCCGTAATTCCTTGTGATATCATGCGTTATCATGGCTTTCATTTGGGCGATTCTATTCTTTGCCGGGAACCTCTCGGCTGTTTTTCCCCTGAACTTTGCGAGCAAGTCTTTATACTCATCGGGTGTAAAATTAGTGTCAATCTGTGAAGGAGTTCGTGCAAGGAGGTAGAAATTCAGATCGAAAATTTTGTTTGCAACGGAATCAGGGACTCCATATTTTTCAATGGTCTGAAGTGTCAGCAGAGAAGATTCAAAGACAATCTGGTTACCGCTGCTTTGAATAGGTGTTCCCACATAAGGAATGTATTTTTTAGCATATCCGGGATAAGCAACCATCCACTCATAAACCTGCATTCCCCCCATCGAACCGCCAATAAAAGCATGGATCCCCTTAAGACCAAAATGCTTTGAAAGGAGAAGGTATTCACTTTGCACCATATCAGAAATTGTGATATCAGGAAAAACCGGCTTTGAGTAGTTGGTTGGGGAGGTGGAAACTCCATTTCCCAATGCATCAATGAGAATTGTGAAATAAATGGTGGTATCGATAAGTTTGTTTTTACCGAGACTCGCGATCATGTCTTCAGAGGATCCTGCGTACCAGCTTAAAAATGCAACGACATTTGATTTGTCGTCATTCATCCTGCCAAATGTTCTGTACCCGACTTTTACATCATTGAGGGTCTCGCCTGAAGAAAGTTTTAAGTCACCGGCACTATAAAACTGTTGCTGACCGGATACAATTCCACCCAGAACCAACAGGAAAAGAGCAAGTCCTTTTTTCATTTCAAATTCTTTCTGATTTTATAAAATTAAGAGATTCAAAATTGCAAAAATTATTATGAATCAGAGAATCGATTCATTTTTTTTAATCCGGAAAAGTGAAGATAATAGTTTTAACAGATTGATTATTATGGATATTTAATCACTGTAAACAGTTAAATTTAAGATTGAATTTTATTTATTTAGCAGAACAGGTATTTAATGCGTGCAGTTTTATTATTTCTGATTTTAAGTTTTCCTTTCTTAGCCCAAACCGGTCAACCAAAGATCAAGGAGATTTCTAAAAATCTCGAATTGACGGGCTTTTCAAAGGAAAATGGATTTATTTTACAAAATCAGGACCGTTTTGTTTCGGAAGTTTCCGGATCTGCAATAATTTCTCCGGAAGTGGCTGTACCCGATTTTACGAACGCCCCTTTCATAGCAACGGGAATAAAAGTATCAGGGAAATTCAAAACTCCCGAAGTAATAAGTTTTATTCTCACCGTAGATGGTGTGGATTACAAAATGCACGCAAATGAGGATGGTGATCCAATAATCTCCAAAACCACAATTCTTACCCCTCTTTACTTCGCAAAACCTTCAAGTAAGATGGTGAAAGTTACCGTGATTGCTGAGGCTGCAGGTGTTGAGATCACCGGAGTTGAACTCGTTTTTATCAATCCGGGAATTTCAAACCCTGCTGAACCGGAAGTTTCAGTGACACAGGATACTTATCCTAAGCCACCTGTTGTGAGCAGGACAGCTTGGGGATGTCCGATTGGACAAAACAGCAACTGTGGTGCTTCCTCAACGAATGTAACTCATCTCATCATTCACCATACCGATGACAATAACAACATCACTGACTGGGCAGCAGCAGTTAGAGCCATTTACCAGTATCACACTGCCAGCAACGGCTGGTGCGACATCGGATACAACTATCTCGTCGCACCTACTGGTGTTATATATGAAGGCAGAGGTGGCGGTGATAATGTTGTAGGTGCCCATTTCTGCGGTTATAACGGCGGTACCATGGGTGTTTCAATGCTCGGTACTTATACTACCGTTTCCCCTTCGGCGGCACTTCAGGCATCACTGACAAAATTACTCGCATGGAAAGCCGACCAGAGGACGATCAATCCTCTCGGGATATCTTTTCACGCATCATCAGGATTGACAATCAATAACATTTCCGGTCATAGAGCGGCTTGCGCTACCGATTGCCCCGGTCAAAAATTTGTCGATAATGACATTCAGAATATTCGTCAGGGGGTTTTATCTCTGATTCAAAGTATCGCACCAAAAATAACTTCTTCATTTCCATTAAACGGCAGTAATGATTTTAAGGTTTTTAATCCTCTTCGCCTTACATTCAATCTGCAAATGGATACCAATACTGTCAGAAATGCCATTTCAGTCTCCCCTGCCGATACCTTTGCAGTTTCATTTCCATCCGCTTTTGAGGCGGTGGTAACCCCAAAAGGACTTTGGAGCTACAATACAGCCTATACCTTGAAAGTAGACACAACAGCAAAAAATATTTACGGCACTTCCATCGACGGTGACGGGAACGGAACAGCAGGCGACCCTTTCTTCCTGAATTTCACTACTTCAATGCCCGACAATGACCCTCCTCAGATTGTTAAATATTATCCCTCAGGCTCCGATGTTGGTACATTTGCTGAGATGATGATCGTCTTCAATGAAGAAATCGCCAACTATGCTCAGAACATCTCTTTGAGCGATGGTGTGAATAATAATATTCCTCTTTCTGCAATGTCGTTTAACTGGGACGGGAAATACGGCAGACTGGCTTTCAAAACAGTCACAGCTCTCACGGGAGGTAAATTCTATCTCCTCAAACTAAAGAGCAACATCAGCGACCGGGTTGGAAACAGATTGCCACAGGACTTTGATATAAACTTCCATGTACCGATTGTTAATTATGCCGATGGTAACATTGTTGACAGGTTCGAGGGCTACTCGACATGGGGCAATCCGCTTCAAACGCCCGGCACCACAGGTGTGGATACCACTTTGACCAATTTCAGCATAACCTCTGAAAAGAAGAAGGGCGGTATCTTTGCCGGAAAGCTCGGCTACAAGTTTACCGGAACTGAAAACGGCAAAATCGTCCTTAAAAAATCGACGGGGCATCTGCTTCCAACCGGAAATTCGACTGTCGGAATCTGGATATTCGGCGAGTTGAACAACTGCAAGCTTTCGATGATTCTCGAAAATTCTTCTGAAGTATTGGTGGATATGGGAAGAATCAACTTTTACGGTTGGAGATTTTTCAACATTCCGTTCGATAACTCTGCCGGAAATACTCAGTTTAAAGGCTTTGTTCTCCAGCAGACAGACATCGCAGACAATCAGGGATCAGTCTATTTTGATAATCTGCAATTCAATGGTACTTTCACAGGAATTGAAGATGAGGGCGGAACCCCTGAACACTTCACACTTCAGCAAAATTATCCCAATCCTTTCAACCCGGAAACTGTGATTTCATTTACACTTCCCCAAAAAGGATTCGTCACCGGGAAAGTCTATGATGTTATGGGTAGAGAAATTGCCGTCTTGTTGAACGGAGAATTTGAATCAGGATTTCACTCCGTCAGATTCAACGGTTCAGGACTTTCATCCGGAATTTATTTCTTCAACCTGATCGCCGGTAATGAAAGAAAAACAATTAAAATGATCTTTAACAAATAGAATTTAATATGACTTCAAAAAAGATAGTTTTTGGAACGGATGGATGGCGCGGGATAATTGACGAGGAAGTAAATAACAAGTCGATTGCCGAGGTTGCCCAGGCTTTCGCCGATTATTTGCTCTCGACTGTACATAAAATTATTTCACCTTCGGTTGTAGTTGGTTACGACGGCAGAAAAAACTCAAAACAGTATGCAACCCTCTTTGCAAGAGTTTTGGCAGGAAACAGAATTAAAGTTACTCTGAGCGATAAGATTACTCCCACACCTGTCCTTTCTTATGCCGTGAAAAAGGGTGGATTCAATGCAGGTGTAATGATTACCGCGAGTCACAACCCCGCAAGTTTCAGCGGCGTAAAATTCAAGGGACATTATGGCGGTCCCTTTCTTACCGAAAATACAAAGAGAGTAGAATCTTTCATCAATTACAATTTGATTCAGTCTTCCGATAATCTTGCAACTATTGACATACTTGAAGATTATATACTTGCCCTTGTCGAGAGAATCGACTTCAAAAGTGCAAGAAAGAAAAAATTAAAAGTACTGATCGACTCAATGGGTGGTGCAGGCGGAACACTGATTCAGACTCTTCTGCAAAGACAAAAAATTGAGTGTGAAACCATCTTTGGTGAGCCTGACCCCGACTTTAACGGAAGATCACCTGAGCCGATTGATCAGAATCTCGCCCCTCTTAAAGAAGCAATTCTTAAGGGAGATTACGCATTTGGTATAGCAACCGACGGTGATGCTGACAGGGTTGCTTTTGTGATGGACAATGGTGAATGGTTGAGTGCTCAGGAGACTATTCTCCTCTTTACTGATTATCTGCTCGAAACAGGCTCGGAAGATGGCGACATCGTGAAGACAGTCTCAGTGACCGACAAATTATTCGCTCTCGAAACCCCTTCAAGAAAAATCAGGGAAGTACAGGTCGGCTTTAAGTATATCACCGAAAAAATGCTTGCCGGTGGTGTAGCCATGGGATTCGAAGAGAGCGGCGGATTTGGCATCACAAGCCACATTCCCGAAAGGGACGGTATCCTTTTTGCCATGCTGATGCTCGAGATGCTTGCTGATTCTGATTACAACAAATTAAGTGATTATGTCAAAGCCAAGCGGGTAAAATTCGGTGAAATAAATTATAAACGGATCGACTTTTCCTACAACGAAGAAGACAGGATGGAACTGCTTCCCCGGCTTGTCGAATCGACACCAAAAGAGTTGGCGGGATTTGAAATCACCGGCACTTCCCTTTTCTACTCTGCTACCGGTGTTGTAAACGGAATGAAGTTGAGGCTGTCAGGTAATTCCAGATGGCTTCTGATCAGAAGCTCGGAAACCGAACCTCTGCTAAGGTTTTATGCCGAGGGAGACAGTCCGGATGAACCGGAAACATTATTAAATGCAGGAATCGAACTCCTGCTTCAAAAAAAGAATAACTAATACCATGTCAATTAAATATATTGAAAAATCAGAAATCCCCTTCCTCTATAACGGAATGGGTGAAGATTTTGCCATGATAGAAAATCCGGGATATATTTTCCCCCGGTTTGAAATTGTTCCACTGGCAAAAAAACTCAAAAATGTGGACGATATCACTGCCGTCGTGATGGATATGGACGGAACTACCACAACAACGGAAGTTCTATGCATTCACTCTCTTGAGTTTATGGTAAGACAGATTACAGGCAGAATGTCAAAACAGGATTGGGAGGGACTGAATGAAAAACAAGACTACCCCAACATCATCGGTAACAGTACAACCAAGCATGTAGAATACCTGATAAAAACCTACCGTGACGATATAAACATCGAACAGCTTAAAAGGGCATTTATCAAAGCTGCCGTCAGAACCATCTGCTTTGGGAAGGATCCGAACAGAATTGCCGAGGTAAAGAACAATCTTGTTTCGCTCGGTCTTAACAATCTGTGGGAAGCCGCTGAGGTTGATGCCATAGCAAAAAAGGGATCTGAATTTTTTGAGAACTCACCTGAACTTCAATCGCTGATAACTCACAACCTTAATGAATTCAGAATTGAAACCGAACACGAAGTTGTAAGGGCAGCAATCGATATCTACTATGCCCGTTACCACGAAATTCTTGCCATAATCGCCGAAGGCAAGGGTGCACAGATAATAAAAGAGCTGAACCTGCCTCTTGGCAGACACCTGATTGAACCGATGCCGGGTGCCTTGTTTCTTCTGCTCCTCTTAAAAGGAAAACTAAAAGGGAAAATCCCTGCATTAAAAAATTATCTGATAAAGAATTTTGAAATCCTGAATGATTCTTCACTGGACATCGAATCAGAAATGGGATTTCTGCAGCATCTCGCCGCGAAATTTGAGCACACCCCTGTCAAGATAGCAGTTGTCACCTCTTCAATCAGATACGAAGCTGACATAGTGCTCAATCAGGTTTTCGAAGTTTTTCGTGAACAGCTTGTTGAGACAGGACTTAGTTCCGGTGAAATTGCAGAATTGTGCTCCTTATTTACAGACCACAATCAGTTTTACGATGCAGTAATAACCGCCTCCGATTCAAGTGAAATAAGGCTGAAACCTTTTCGCGACCTTTACTCAATTGCCCTCCACAAACTTTCCGTCCCTGTCGAGAAGTTCGATCAGGTTATCGGATTTGAGGATTCAGAAAGCGGCAACCTGGCTATTCGTGCCGCAGGTATCGGGATGGCGATTGCCGTACCTTTCGCACAAACTGCGGGTCACAATCTCTCCGCAGCAACTTATATTGCCAATGGAGGCATTCCCGAAGTAATCTTTAAAAAACATCTTTTTCTAAATCATATTTGAGAAGTTATGTCAAAGTTTGATGACCACCTGAAAAACAAAGTCTTTCATGTAATCTCCAATACCCACTGGGACAGGGAGTGGCGCTTTCCTTTCCAAAGAAACAGGCAAATGCTCGTTGACATGATAGACAAAGTGATTGAGATACTCGAAAACAACCCCGACTACCGTGCATTTCATCTCGACAGTCAGTCGATTGTGATTACCGACTACCTCGAGGTGAAGCCTCAGATGAAAGAGAGATTCGTAAAACTCGTCGAGGAAAAAAGATTACTGATAGGTCCCTGGTTCATCCTTCCCGAGCAGTTCCAGGTTGGTGGAGAAAACCTCGTGCGGAATCTGCTGATCGGTCATAAAATATGCAAGGAACACGGTGGTGTCTCCAAAATCGGCTACTCCCCTTTCTCATGGGGACAAATCTCCCAACTTCCCCAGATTTACAAGGAATTCGGAATAGAACTGATCATGTTCTACCGCGGAATAAATTCATTGGAGTCGCCTAAAGCTGAATTTGTATGGGAAGGTGCCGATGGTACAACAGCCCTCGCATCGAGATTTTCGACCATGCCGCGGTATAATTTTTACTTCTATATCTACAGAACTGTCGTCCACAACGAAACCCCCTATGATGTTGAACATCCATGGAACAAGGGTGGTGTTCTGTTTCATTTTGCCGATGAAAAGCTCTACAAGGAAGATTTTTTCATGGCGGAATACCCCGATCACTACTACCCTGAAAATGTTAGACCTTCTGTAGAGGATATCGTAAACCGTCAGGCTGATGATTTCACCACTCCGCATGTCATCTGGATGGAAGGTCACGATTCGTCGGGTCCGAATGAAAAAACTGTCAAAATTATCGAGGACATTAAAAAGGAATTCCCTGAGATTAATGTAATTCACTCCACTCTCGAAGATTACGCCGCTGCCCTCGCAGAAACATTTGATGAGGAAAAGGCAGCCTATGTTACGGGTGAAAGAAGAAGTGCACAATACGACGCCAGAAGCGGAAATATGTACGGCTACACGACGAGCGCAAGAATGTACCTGAAACAAAGGAATTTTGAAGTGGAAAATTTCCTTCAGTTTTATGCAGAGCCTTTCAACTCTTTCTCCGGGATGCTGGGAAATGACATAAACCACAAATACCTCGATATCGCCTGGAATTATCTGGTTCAAAACTCAGCCCACGACTCTATCGGCGGATGTTCACTTGATGCAATCCACGACGACATGATGTCGCGCTACAAACAGGTCGAAGAAATTTCAACCGGTGTCTTTGAGCGGGCATGCAAATATTTTATCAAAAACATTGACCATTCGGGCAAACTCGAGAAATATGCTCATCCCGACTATCCTCAGTTTCTTACCGTTTTCAATCCGACTTCATACCTCAGAAACGAAACAATGAGATTGATGATCGACATACCCGACAGAGCAATTGCAGGGTCATTAAAAATCATTAATGAAAACGGTGAAAGTCTTTCCCTCTCCATTCTTGAGGAATATGATGTTGAACCTGTTCTCGAACAAATGATCAACAGACCGATGTATCTTAAGACAAAGAGGTATGAAGTACTGGTTTCACTAACCAATATTGCTCCTCTCGGTTACACATCCTATGCAGTTGTTCCCGATTCTTTCCTCCCGCTTGAGTCAGAATTTATCGCAACGGGTAAAAAGAAAAAAACAAAACTTGACAATGAACACTTGCAGGTTACTTTTAACGACAATGGTACCTTCAATGTTTTCCACAAAGAAACGGGATTCTATTACAACAATCTCGGAAATATTTATGACGAAGGTGAAGGCGGACACGCATGGGTCAACAAACCTCTCCCTCCGTTTGTCACAACTGATGAGTCAAAAGCAAAGGTAAAACTGATCGAAAACTCGCCTCACTCCGCAACCGTGCAGATCAGGCAGTATCTCTCCCTCCCCTCCAATTTAAAGCAGAGACAGGGCAGAAATCCTGACTTTACGGTGGTACCGATAAAACTGAATGTAACACTCGAAAAGGGTGCCAAAAAAGTTGAAATCAAAGTGGATGTGAACAACAAAGCCGAGAGCCATCGCCTTAGACTCCTCTTCCCTACCGGTTTGAAAATAAAAACCCACTACGGTGAAGGACAATTCGATGTGGTTGAAAGAAGTGTTGAGAGACCCGATACTAGCAACTGGATAGAACAACCGATGTACGATTTCCCGATGCATCAGTTTATGGCGGTTTCAGACGGAAGAAACGGTGCTGCTATCTTCACCAAAGGTCTGAAAGAATACGAAATTCTTCCCGATACCCAGAACACAATCGCTATTACACTTCTGAGGTCTTTCAATTACATCATTTCTCCAAGTTCTGTGGAAGATTACTCGGAATTAAAGGGCTCACAATGCCTTGGAAAACAATCTTTCGAACTGGCATTCTATCCCTTTAAAGGTGACTGGTCGGATGGAAATGTTTATCCTGAAGCGATGAAATACAATCTTCCCCTTTCGGCTGTTATCAGCTCCAAAGCTAACGGTACGATGCCCTCGACCATGTCATTCATAAAGATTGAGCCTGAAAACCTGATATTCAGTTGTTTTAAAAGGGCGGAATCTGAAGAAGACGGCGAGTATGTAATAAGAGTCTATAATCCGACCGAAGAAGGAATTTCGGGTAAAATTTCGTTCGGAATTCCTCCAAAACATGTCTCCAGAACCACACTTGAAGAGGAAATTCTGGAAAACAAAAATTTGACAGTACCGAATGAATTGTCCGTCAAGATCGGTGCAAAAAAACTTAAAACCTATTTGTTAAAATATTAGTTGATATAAAAGATGATAAAGAATAAATACGGCTACTATACCGAAGACTACCGCGAATTTGTAATTACCGATCCCCGCACTCCAAGACCTTGGTTTAACTATATGTGGAACAAGGACTTTGCAGGGATGATTTCACATACCGGCGGAGGTTTTTCATTCCTTGAAACTCCCCGTGACAACAGACTGACCAGAATGCGTTATAACTGCCTCCCATGGGACAGACCCGGCAGGTATGTCATGGTTAAAGATGCAAAATCAGGTGAGTACCACTCTCTTAGCTGGGCACCGACAATCGAGAGAAAATATGACCTATACGAGTGCCGGCACGGTCAGGGTTACACTTCCATAAAGACGGTTGTTTCAGAAATCGAAGGCAATATAACATACTTTGTTCCCCGTGAAATTAATGCCGAAGTGTGGCGGGTCTCTCTTAAAAATCTCTCTAACGAAACGAGAAATCTGGAGATTTATTCCTTCGCAGAACTTATGATGGGAAATGCCCTCAACGATATAATCAACCAGCCAAATGACAAGCATTTCACCGATATTCACTTCGACAAAAAACATGACACACTCGTTGCCACCCGCAGATACTGGGTACTCAATAAAAAAGTCAGTGTGGAACAACCAAATCTCGACTGGAAATATGACCTCCTCTTCACTTCCACCCTCCCTGTTACAGGATTCGATGGAAGTCTGGATAAATTCATCGGCAGGTGGCGTTCTGAAGCCAATCCGGAAGCTGTGGAGAGAGGTGAAATGTTCAACACCGAAATTACAGCCGGTGATCCTGTTGCAGCACTTCAAAACAGAATTTCTCTTAATCCGGGTGAATCAGTTGAATTTGCAATAATCATGGGTGTGGCTCCCAAAAACGAGTCGGATTCAGAGTTCAAATACAACGAACTTAAATGGTCAGCACTAAAGGATATCAATAAGATTGATTCCCTCCTTGCTGAAGTAAAAGAATACTGGACAAACTATCTAGGCCACTTTTCTGTAGAAACTCCAGATGAAAAACTGAACGCTTCGCTCAATGTCTGGAATCAATATCAGGCGGCTGTTACTTTCGACATGGCACGAAACTCAGGATATTATCACGGCGGCCTCCTCTTCGGAAACGGTATCAGGGATCAATTCCAGGACATTCTTGGCATGCTCCTCCCCGAACCGGGACGGGTTAAAGCCAGAATTCTAAACGCCTTAAAATACCAGTTTAATGACGGTTCCACCCTCCACAACTTTTTTAAGATTACTGAATGGGGAGAAAAAACAAATCACTCCGACACTCCCCTCTGGATTCCTTTTGGAGTAACTGAATACCTCAACGAGACGGGCGATTTTTCAATTCTCGATGAAGTGGTTAAATTCTATGACGAAGGCGAAGCTACTGTTTATGAACATACCGCCAGAGCACTCGATTTTGCTATTTCTGCTGTAAGTGAAAGGGGCCTCCCCAAAATCATGAACGGTGACTGGAACGATACTCTCGACAAGGTAGGTCCGCGCGGAAAGGGCGAAACCATCTGGGGTGCCTTCTTCCTCGGTTATGTGATAAAAAAAGCTCTCCCCCTTCTTGGTTTAAGAAATGATCAGGAAAGAATCAAACATTGGAGCACTGCTTTTGTTCACATGGAAAAACTTATTAATGAAGTTGCATGGGATGGTGAATGGTATATCAGAGCCTTCAACGATTTTATGGAACCTCTCGGCACTCATAAAAGTGAACAGGGCAAGATTTTTATAAACTCACAGTCATGGGCTGTCATCTCGGGAATGGCTCCCGAAGAGAGAGCGAAAAAGTGTATTGAATCAGTTAAAAAACAACTGCTCCGTCCAAACGGAATTCAGATTTGCTGGCCCTCCTACACAAAAGTGGAGGAAAATACCGGCTTAATCAGCAGATGTGTACCGGGTAAAAAAGAGAACGGAGCAATATTTAATCATGCTTCTTCCTGGTTCATCATGGCTTCAATATATGCAGGTGATATCGATTCGGCTGTGGACATTTACAAAAGGATGCTCCCCGCAAATTCCTCTGAGAGAATCGACATTTATGAAGTCGAACCCTATGTCTTCGCAGAGTATATAACGAGTCCTGACCACCCGACCGAGGGACAGGCGAGCCATTCATGGCTTACAGGAACCGCTGTCTGGATGCTCCGGATTGGTATGGATTACATAATCGGATTTCAACCCCGCTTTACAGGAATTGCAATATCCCCCGCACTTCCTTCTTACTGGAACGGGTTTAAGGCTTCACGGAAGTTCAGGAATTGTAATCTGTCACTTACAGTGAAAAGAGCCGGTAAAAATGAAACTCCCGGCTTGTATCTCGAAAACAACCTGATGCCGGATAATTTTATACCTCAGGAAAATCTGATTCCGGGAGGAAATCTGAATCTCCTCTTCCTCTCTAAATAACCTTAACAAAAAAAGCTGCCCGATAATTACATCAGGGCAGCCTTTTTATTAAATTATTTATTTCATAAAGACAAGTTTTGTGGTTTTTACCATTGTTCCTTTGTCTTGTGTTTGAAGAGTTAACCGGAGTAAATAGACGCCGCTTGGTACATTTAAGCCTGAAAAATCAAGTGTGGTCTCGTTTTTACCTTTGTTCCGGTAAGAGAGATTTTTTTTAACGATTTCTTCTCCGAGGGGAGAATAGACGGAAAGGTTCACCTCTCCCGATTCAGGAAGAATATACTCAACCTTTACTTCAGGGTTAAAGGGATTTGGATATGGATTTATCTCAATATTATATCCTTCTGGCAGTGGTTCGTCTTCGATCCCGCTCGGGTTTATTGCTGTGGTGTCTCCTGACCAGACCATATAATAAAGCGGCTGACCCCACTCCAATCGCTGACATGCATTTCCGCCACCGTTACCGTGAAATTCACCGGCAGCAAAATCATCAACTCCATCACCGTTTATATCACCAACTTGCCCCATGTGACGGTGATATGAGTCTGTATATCGTCTTCCAATAACAGGTGTTGGACCCCCAAGCAAAACAAGTGAACCGCCGGTTAAGGTATAGGATACAAATCCAAGATCATTGTAACCATCATTATTAATATCTCCGAGCAGTTTAGGCGTTTTTAGTGCCGTACCTGTTAACCAAAAAGAAACATCCCTTGTAAGTACATGACCAGATCCTCTTTTCCCAAAACTTATTTGTACATAAGAGTCGGGAAAGTCTTTTGTCCACATCAACTCAGCCATTCCATCACCATTTATGTCGGGTATTATTCGCATATTGGATGCGTACATCGTGTCTTCCGAAAAGAAAACATAATTATCCAACGAATACTGAGGGTTTCCGAAAATAAGTTTGGCGCCCAGACGTTTTGTGTAACTTATATTGTTATTTGCGTTAAGTGTATCAGTTTGCATCAATACATCTGTATAACCATCCCCGTTTATGTCTCCACTTGTTAATATTTGTGAACCAAAACCTTCTCTTCTTGTTAGTGTATCAGGAAGTCCCAGATAATATTGAACTGTAGAAAACGGGACAGTAAGCGGCAAGAACAATAAAAAACCGTACTTCCCCCCTCCTGCAAAGGGATTCAAAAAACTCGATAGCATCATTTCTTTAGTACCGTCTCCGTTAAAGTCACCAAAATTTATAGTAGTGCCATAGAAATGTAACTGCTGACTATTGTTGACATGTCGCCCAGGAGTAGGCAAACTTAAATCAGGAATTGTATCAAAATCAGGACCTCCATAAAAAATATCCATGGTGTCTATTAAATTATAATACATTCTTAACTTACAAATATCAAGATAACCATCTTTATTAAAGTCATAGATTATTGGGTCTGTCTCTGCATTATTGGTGTTCCCGCCGTTATTCACAAACCAATGATACTTTGGCATGGGAGGAGGGGGATTTCCCCCCTCAAATATCATGTATCTGTAACCATCAATCATATAACCGTGCGGTGATAAGTATTCCCGGCAGGAGATCAGCAGGAACTCGTCCTTGACATCACCATTCCAGTCACCAAGTGTTGCGATCTTTGTGCCTATATCCACCCCTCCGCCCTGATTGTAGGCTATGGAGTCTATTGTATTGCATTTGAACCTGAACAGAAGATTATCAAAAGCCTCCGGCTGTGAAAATGCGTTTGCTGTTAATACAAATATTGTCATTAAAAGAATCTTTTTCATCGCCTTACCTCCTATTTCACTAACATCAGTTTAGGGAACACAGTTTTTCCTAACTGTGCATAAATATGGGGGGGGTAATAATAATTGTTAAGAATAAAAACAAGAATGTCTTTTTCATCATCTGCTCCAATATAAAAACAATTCGCCTTCGTATGTTTTGTTCAGTTTATAAACTGATTAGCAAGGGAATAGCTTAAACTATCCTCTTTTGGTGCGCTTAACCGGGGTGGGATGAGAGATGTGAAAAATGGAGTTATCCCTGATAACACCCTGAAAAGGTTGATTCTTAATAACCGGAAGAGAATTTTACTCTTCTTTTTTAGTATGGGCTTGTTTCCGTTTGCTCCGGGAATAAATTATAAATAGCTTTATTTAGTGTAAACATAATTTTATTTAAAGTCAAGAGGGGGAAAAATTATTTTTTTACATTTAGTTTTGCTGAACATTGTAAAAATATTGGTTCAAAATTAAAGACAGATTATATGTTGCCATAATACAAATAAAAGGCTGCCCGATAATTACATCAGGGCAGCCTTGATTGAATTTTTGTGACTTCGTGACTCTGTGACTCCGCTACTTTAAAAGTTGAAGTTTCACTCCCTCTTCTTCACAGGATGAAAAAACATCACAATTCCAAATGACAATGCAAACAAAAAATAGATTGAAGTAAGAACCCACATTCCCGGGAGGTTTGGTTTTTCAGAGAGGACTCTTCCGAGAGCGAATGTGCCGATCAGGAAGTGAGAAAAATTCCCCATCGCAAGTGGTCTGGCATATATTCCCCCGATAATTGCCTGCCGCTGCATCCAGTTCATAATTGCGAAACCCATGTAGAGTGCTGCCATAATCTGAATAATCATGTCGGCTGCCCCGTTCGATGTGATTTTAAGATGAACAAGCAGTTCTTTGGAGAAAAAGGATGACAAAAATCCAAACAATGCCAATGTGACGGCACTCAGTGACATTAAAATCCTGGTATTTATCATATTAGTTTGTTTTCCGTTTAATTGAAAAGTTTTTCGATGTCTTCATCGGTTACGGTTCTTTTCTCGTCATTTAGTTCAATAAGGTAGAGGAACCCTTTTGGATTTCCGAGAGAAGAATAGATATCCAACAGTTTCTGCTGGTCGCTGCTTATGAGAATTCCTTTATCGTCCCATAATTCGATGCCGCTGAGACACCCGTGAGTCGGCACATTTGGATAAAAAACCTCCTTGAGATAGTACCTCTGATCGACAGTGGTTCCGTGCATAACTATGTCAAACCTGCCTGCCTTGCCTGCATAGAAAGACTCCATCACAGGGAAATAATCTCTCCAGCGTTCGGGGAACAATTTCCTGTAAAGTATCGAATCGCTCTCCCCTTTCAGGTTCGCTTTTGAATTATAGAATGTGTTGTTATCGGTTTCTGATGGCATAAACAACCGTATTCGTGGAGTGGGTCCTATCAACTTGGCTGCGGAATTGTAAACACCAGTTACAGAGAAAACCCCCTGCGGTGAATTTCCATTGGTAAGATAGCCTGGCATGTTGGGAAGTGCTCTGGCAAAATATGGAAGTGTCACTAATTTACCTGAATTGTCCCGAAGAAATTCGCCGTTCTTCCTTCTGAAGACAATTCTGCCGGCATAATTTCTGTCGTTACGAACAAACATGAACATCCTGAAAACTGAAGTGTCTTTTCCGTAGTTCAAGAGATCGGTAACGGGTGGAAGTTTTTGTCCCCCATTCGACTTCATCGAGAGATTTCCAATCAGTGCCTGAAGAATCGGGTTTTTCATTTCTCCTGCAAATTTTGTTTTGGCGAGTTTTTCGTATTCCTCCATCTCGGATATATTAAGGTTGCAGTAATTAACAGCCATTGCAAACAGTTTGACATTTGAAGTTTGTCTCGCGAACTTTTCAGCAGACTCTTTAAACTCACCCCTGTAAAGTGTGAAAGCCGTTTGAAGTATTCTCCTTTGTATATCGGAGTCGAATTTAATAAGAGAATCCATCATTGATCCGAGGAAAGCCTTAAACTCAGGGCTTCTGTCCATCGTCAATTCTGCAGCCCACAAACCATTTGCCATTATATCAGCGTTTTTAAAGTTTGCGGGTTTTTGGCACTCAACGATTTTCAGTTTTAATTCAGTGTAAAAACTGTCTTTTCTCGCAAGAGTCGCAAAATCGAAAAAGACGGATTGAGAGAGCAATGTTGAAACGGACAGTAACATAAGCAGTAAAATTCTATAAGGCATTAAAATTTCTCCGGTGTATTTTTTATTTTTGAAGGATCAATCTTGATTCGCAGGTTTTGCAACCTGATTTACAAAGCAACACAAATGGATTGCGATCAATAAAGGAAATAAATTTTTCCCGTAACCACTCAGGCTCAAGGATATAAAACTTGAATCGGGCGGAAAGGCTTTTAAGTTCACCATCCGCTAATAGATAATTTTCAAATACCCTGAACCCTTTCGCACACCCGGGAAACTCAATAACGGGATAAACCCCCGAATTTGACAGTGACATTGGTATTGCTCCCATATACTCCCAGGGGTTGATGTGAATGTAAGGCAACTGCTCCCGGTTTTCGAGGTAATGAAGGTGGGTCAAGGATTCAAATCCACAGCCAATCATTACGATTCTTGCTGAGGCATTAGACTGAATAACCTCACACATCGAACCCTTTCCCAACGGGGAGACAGGGTTGTTCGATTGAGTCAGTCCCGTGCCATCACCCAGAAAAAGGAACGAATGAGACGGCGAAGAAGTTCTAACCACACCCGGATACTTCCTGAATTCTTCAGTCAGGGCCCCGGTTAGAGAATGAGTTGAATCTCTGTCGAAAGGGAGAGTATCCTTGAAACGGTTGATGAAATTATAGCTGAAACACGGCATCACCAGCGTTGTATCATCATTTTTGACAGAACAAAGTGATGAAATGAAGTCAAACGGACTTGAGTACCCGCCAAATTCCCTGATACAACCAAAAGAAGTATGAAAAA
Source organism: Ignavibacteria bacterium (assembly GCA_017302895.1). Classification (NCBI taxonomy): domain Bacteria; kingdom Pseudomonadati; phylum Ignavibacteriota; class Ignavibacteria; species Ignavibacteria bacterium. Next base: position 350,507 of record JAFLBV010000002.1, read on the forward strand.
GGAGAAGTTTTCCTGATCCGGTTATCTCATTAACCAAGAGATTATATTTTCATGCTCGTTAAAGAATCAGTTTTTTTTTCGCGAGGATGCTGTAATCGTCAACCGATCTTCTGATTGTATTTGAAAGTCTTCCCAATCCTTCAATTTCAAGTTCGATCTCATCCCCTTCTTTCAGCCATACAGGTGTGAAATCCTCTCCTTTTTCCTTCGCTTCCAGTGCTGCGGTACCGTTTAATTCAAGGTAGCAACCTGTACCGACAGTTCCGGAACCGATTATGTCACCGGGATAAAGATCGACACCGTATGAGGCTCTCTCTATCAACTCTGCAAAAGTCCAGTCCATCTGACTAAGATTGCCTTCGGAAATGAGTTTACCATTGTGTCTGGCTTTCATAGCCAAATCAAACTTGTCACCGTAAGGTGTGGAGATTTTTCTTCCTTCAAGTTCATCGGGAGTAACGAGCCACGGTCCGATTGCTGTTGCGAAATCCTTCCCTTTTGCAGGACCGAGATTAAGCAGCATTTCCTCCATCTGCAGAACTCTGGCGGAAAAATCATTCATTATCATATATCCTGCGATGTAATTATCAGCTTCATAGGATTTGATATTCCTGCCATGTCTGCCAATTACAATGGCTGCCTCAAGTTCAAAATCAAGTTTTTGCAGATGATCCGATTCTACAATCAGGTCACCGCCACCATAGATCGCGTTATGATTAGTGAAGTAAAAGACGGGATACTGATCGAACTCGGCAATCATCGGAACTCCCCTGTTTCTTCGCGCCGTAGCCACATGCTGACGGAATGCATACCCGTCGCGGCAGGAAGTGGGATTTGGTACGGGAGGACCAATCGTGACCTCTCCGGCAGGAATACCGCCAATATTTCCCGAATGGAAATTTTTGATAATCATTTCAAGAATTCCCGAAGCATCACCCCAGACTTCAAGAAGCTCTTTCATGGAAGCGGGGAGTTTTTTTCCGGTAGAACCGGAGCCGTCTTCAATATCGACTATTACATCATTTATAAGAAGTGCCGCTCTAAACTTCGAGTCTTTCAGATAACTAACTAATTTCATTTCATTCTCTTTATTAAAAAACAGGTGATTTTGTTTTGGATCTTGGAAACAGCTCTGAAAAACTTCAGGCTTTCTCCCTTATCAGGTCCATTACTTCCACAATAATTTGAATTGCAAACTCAGTCTCCTCTTCAGTACCCGAGTTTATTCTGACTCCGTTGGGAACGCCAAATGAGCCTGTATACCTGAGTATAAGACCCCTGTTTAAGCACTCATCATTAAACTGAATTGCGGTGCTTTCGTCAGGGAAAACGAGCATAAGAAAGTTTCCGACCGATTTGGTGTATTTGATTCCAATCTCATCGAAAGCCTGTCTGAACCGGTTTAAGGACCACTTGTTAAGCTCTGCAGTCCGTTTCAGGAATTCTGTGTCACCCAAAGCCGCCATCGCTCCAATTTGAGCAAGCATGTTGGGTTCGAATGGTAACTTCACCTTGTAGAGCGACTGAATTAGTTGCGGGTCGCCAAATCCCGCTCCAATTCTCAGTCCTGCCAGGCCGTAATCCTTTGAGAAAGTACGAAGAACCATTAAATTACTCTTTTCGTATTTCAATCCATCAGGATATTCCTGATTTTCACGGGCATAAAGGGTGTAAGCCTCGTCCAGAACAATCAGAATTGAATCAGGAACCCTGGCAAGAAATTCATCAAATTTAGCCCTGGTGAACATCGTACCTGTGGGATTATTCGGGTTCGCCAGATAGATTATTTTCGTTTTTGTGTTTATGGCATCATAAACTGCATCAAGATCGTATGTAAAATCATCCATCAGGGTTTTTACACAATTAATATTATACTTGTCTGCGTTTACATACCAGCCAATAAATGTGCCCTGTGAGGTGATTACTTCATCTCCCGTTTCACAGACTCCCGAAATAATGTATTGTAAAATTGCATCGGAACCGCTTGCTACTATTATACGATCCTGATCAACCTCATAATATTGAGCGAGTTTTTTCGTGAGGTTATAGCATTTGGGATCAGTATAGCGGTGAAGCTCGTTCAGATTTTCTGCGATGGCTTTTAATGCCAGCGGAGAGGGACCCAAAGGATTCTCATTGGAAGCGAGCTTTACAATTTTGGTAAGCCCTTTTTCCCTTGCGAGTTCCTCAATCGGCTTTCCCGCTTTATATGGTGTAAGATTTTTTATGTGTTCAGGTAGTTTGATCATTGTTGTATCCGGTCTTTATTTACACCTCAAGCCAGGAATTTTCATATCCTTCGATGAGTGTATCTTTGACATTTTCAGTTAGTCGAAGTGGTGCATAAGTATCAATCATGACCGCATATTCGAATGTTTCTTTTGCTCCGATTGAAGCCTCTGTTTTCCCGGGCTGAGGTCCGTGCGGAATCCCCATCGGGTGAAGTGTAACCGACCCTTCGCTGATGCTCTTTCTCGACATGAAGTCGCCATCCACATAATAGATCACTTCATCGCTGTCGATGTTTGTGTGGAAATAAGGAGCAGGTATCGCCTGCGGGTCGAAGTCGAACAACCTCGGACAGAAATTGCACACTACAAAATTGCTCGTCCAAAATAGAAGATGTACAGGTGGCGGAAGGTGGAGCCGTCCCACTTTTGGAGCATAATCCTTGATGTTAAACGAGTAAGGGTATAAAAAGCCGTCCCAACCGACAACATCAAACGGATGATGGGGCACATCATATTCAAAATGTCTGCCGTTCAGATTGACAATCATTTTGTAGTCACCTTCCTCAAAGTTTGGTTCGAGGTGTGAAGGAGGTCTGAAATCTCTTTCGTAATATGGTGCATCTTCTGTCAACTGACCATATTCGTTTCTGAAGTGCCTTGGTATTTCAAAGGGGGTAAGTGATTCAATTATAAGAAGTTTCACCTTTTCATATGAATCAAATTTCAACTGGTACACTGTCCCTTTAGGAATTATCAGGTAGTCCCACTGCTGAAATGGAATAACACCATATTCGGAATACATCTTTCCGCTACCGTGGTGGACAAAAATCAGTTCTGACATCTGTGAATTTTTATAGAAGAAATCAGCTTCCTCGGTAATATGGGCGGTAGAGATATTGCAGCCCGAATTCCTCATAAATGACTGACGGGCTGTCAGGATATTACCGGGGGTTACTTTTCTCCCCGTAACAAAGTGATAGTACTGAATCGGAGCATCTTCCCAGTCTTTTGTGGTAAAAGGAAAAATTTCCCTTATTTCTTTTACCTGTGGCGGAATGTGAAAATGGTATTTGTTGGAATAGACCCCCGAGAAGCCTCTCGTGCTGAAAAGTTCTTCCCTGTAAAGGGATTTTCCATCGGGTTTGTAAAAAGTGGTATGCCTGCGGGGAGGCAATTCACCAAGTTTATAATAAAATGGCATCGTACTGTCTCCTCTTAATTAAAAGTTTCCTCTTGCAGCCTGATCTCTCTCGATCGCTTCAAAGAGTGCCTGGAAGTTACCTTTTCCGAATCCCTGACTTCCTCCCCTTCTCTGAATCACTTCGAAGAAAAATGTGGGTCTGTCACCAACGGGTTTTGTGAATATCTGCAACAAATAACCGTCACTTTCAGGGTCAAGAAGAATGCCGTAATGTTTCAGTTCGTCAATATCTTCCTCAACCTTAAGGTCTTTTTCCTTCAACATCTGATAATAGGTGTCGGGTGGAGTACTCAGGAACTCAATTCCGTTCTTTCTCATCGCCGAAATTGTCTCTATTATGTTATCTGTTCTAATGGCGATATGTTGAATTCCGGTCCCGCAAAATTCCTCGATATACTCTTCAATCTGCGATTTTTTCAATCCTTTGTAAGGTTCATTCACAGGATTTCGGATTATGCTGTCCTCTGATCTCACAACCTTCGAAAGGAGTGAGGAATACTTTGTACCGATATCCCCTGCCTTAAAATCAACAAAAGTTTCAAAACTGAGGGATGCATTCATATAGTCAACCCAGAAGTTCATTTCATTTTCGCGAACATTACCGACTATGTGATCAATTATCTGAAGACCTGTTTCGTGAGTTTCCACTTCATAATTTTGAACGGGTTCACCGAATCCGGGACGGAATAGGCCCTTGTATTCGTCATGGTTCACAAAAGAGATTTCAGCGTCATCATAGAGTTTGATTGCCGCTTCAAAATAGAGTCCGTTTTCGTCCTTCACTTCCCGTGGCTTTATTGTGGGAATAGCTCCGTTGGTAATTGCATGATTAAACGCATATTCAACATCATTTACATTAAGAGTCCACCTTTTTACTCCATCACCGTGGCGTTGAAGAAAGTTGTAAATCTCGTAATTTTCGGGCTTAACGGGTGATGTAACAACAATTTTGAGGTTGTTTTTTTGCAGGAGGTAGGAAACCTTGTTTTTCACTCCGGTTTCAGGACCTGAATAAGCTGTAATTTTCATGCCGGTAGCTTTGGCAAACCAGTATGCCCATATTTTCGCCGTACCGACAAAAAACTCGACATAATCGTAGCCTCTGATTCCCAGTTTATTAGCCATTTGATCTCCGGTATTAATGGTTAGTAAGAGGAATAAAAGAATAATTAAAATTTAATTCCCTAAAATAATAATAAAGTGCAGGTCGGGAAACTCTAAAATAAGTCACCTGACCTGCAAATCACAAATTCAATTTCTACTCTTCTCCATCATGGCTGTGCTGTGTCTTAAGTGCTTTTGCCATAAAGTAAACGGTGAAGAAAATAATAACCGACCATGTCGGGATCATCATTAGTAATGCAGCAGTACTCATTTATTTACTTAAATCCTTTCTTCTTTTAATCTGATTTTCCATGCGAAGGCAATAAGAATACCTATCAAGACATATACTGACACGAGAAGAAGTCTTGTTAAGTTCGTAACGAGAATTTTCTCGGGGTCGTCAATTCCGATATGAAAAAGTGTTCCTAAAACACTTGATGGATCAAGGTTCCAACCGTGCCCGTTGAACAAACCTGTAAATGCTTCAATCCACTTTCCTCCGACGGGTTGTATCATTGAACCTATAAAAACAAGGCCGATGAATGTGGGTGTAACATATTTCAAAATGTATTTAAAGATCACAGGAATTTTAATGTCGGCTCCCCTGTTGATTTCTTCCCAGGCATTATCAATTCCAAAAACCCACAAAAATATAATGGATTCAGCCAGAGCAAAAACAACCAGCGAGAAAGTCCCTGCCCAAAAATCAAATTCATCAAAAGCCCCGTGATCGTAGAGCAGAATCGTTGGTAGAGCGAGAATAACTACTGCGAGCCCAAAAAACATTGTTGACTTTTGGCGGCTGAACTTGAATGAATCCTGCAGAAAAGCCATTACAGGTTGTCCCATCGCAATTGAACTCGTAATTCCCGCAAAAAACAGCAATCCGAACCAGGTAAAACCACCAAGAGCTGAAAGCAGCGGACCCCAATTCTCGAATAACATTGGTAGAGTCATGAAAGACATTCCGAATCCACTGAAAGTGCTCAATGAAGCCAGTCCGAGATAAGCCACAGCAATCGGAATCACCACCGAACCGCCAAGAACCACCTCGACAAATTCGTTCATGAATCCTGCAGTTGTGGCATTTAGAGCCACATCATCATTTTTCCTAAGATATGCAGCGTAACAGTGTATAGATCCCATTCCTACTGAAAGTGTGAAAAATACCTGACCGGCTGCTGCGAGCCAAACCTTGGGATTTGATAGAGAGTCAAAGTGAGGAGTCCAAAGGAAATTCAAACCCGCAACTGCATCCTCCACTGCCCCGTATTCACCCGCATCAAGTGTGAGTGCTCTGATGGCAAGAAAAATACCAAATAGAATCAGCAAAGGCATCAGTATTTTGCTGGCTTTTTCAATCCCTGCACTGATCCCACGGGAGAGCACCCAAAGATTAAGTCCGATTGTTACAAAGAAAAAGAAAAGAGCGATCGGCGAAAAATTAATAAAACCTTCACCCGAACCAAGATAGTCTTTAAAATACTGAATTACTTCAGGCTGTGTCATACCATTAAAAACATCGAGAACTGAGAAGAATGTGTAAGCAAGCGTCCACGACTCAATATAACAATAGTATGCTGCCACAACCAGATTGGTAAAAATTCCAAAAACACCAAAATACTTCAGTAATTTCGATCTTCCCAACACATCAAGCATTCCCGGAGTGGAATGATGCCCGTGCTGGCCGCCTTTTCTTCCAATTGCCCATTCAACCCACAAAAGTGGAATTCCCATCAGGACCAGAGAAACGAGGTAGGGAATTATAAAGGCGCCACCGCCATTTTGTATTGCCTGTGCAGGAAATCTTAGGAAGTTACCCAACCCGACTGCATTTCCTGCAACTGCAAGGATCAGTCCGAGTCTCGACGCCCATCTTTCTTTAGTACCACTCATTCTATATGCTACTCCTGTTTTATTTCGATTAACTCATTTTCACTTTGTGCTATTATAACGGCTCCTGCAGCATCACCTGTTACATTTGTGATTGTTCGGCACATATCCAATATTCTGTCTATTCCCAGGATTAGAGCTATTCCCTGCTCAGGCACACCAACCGATTTCAAAATTATTATCAGCATGATGATCCCGACTCCGGGAACGGGTGCTGTTCCAATCGATGCCAGTACAGCCATAAAAACCACTGTAATCTGCTGAGCAAGTGACAATTCCATCCCATAAACCTGGGCGATAAAAACGGTCGCGACACCCTGATAGAGTGCAGTTCCGTCCATGTTTATTGTTGCCCCGAGAGGTAATACAAAACTGGTAATTGATTTTGAAACGCCAAGATTCTCCTGACAACATTCCATATTTACGGGAAGTGTTGCTGCCGAGGAACTGGTACTAAAACCAACAAGTTGCATGGGTCTTATGCCTTTAAAAAACTTAACAATGCTGAATTTCGTAAATATTTTTAGAAGCAAACTGTAAGTACCTGCCGTATGCAAAAAGAGTCCCAGAAGAACTGTAACTGCATACCACAAGAGCGTTTCGAGTATGTTGAATCCAAATTCCGAGACAGTGGCAGCGATAAGTGCAAACACACCAACGGGTGCAAATTTCATGATAACATCTATCATCTTTATCATAATGTCGCTGAGAGCGTCAAAAAAATTGAGCATTATCTTCGACTTTTCTTTGTCGGCAAAAGTCAAAACCATCCCAAAGAAAACAGCGAAGAAGACTATCTGCAACATTTCACCCTGGGAAAGCGCTGCAAAGGGATTCTTCGGAATCATCTCCACGATCATCTTTATTCCGTCAAACTCAACATCGCTTCCAATTTTGTCCTGTGTATCCTGTGAGTAGGTTTGAAGCAGATTGTTCTTGGTGGTCTCATTCATCCTTTCACCGGGTTGTATTACATTTGCAAGTACAAGCCCGATCGTCACGGCGAAAGCGGTAGTCAAAATGTAGTAGGTTAAAGTCTTTGTCCCGATTCGTGCGAATTTTTTGATATCGCCAAGACTCGCAGCGCCGGCAATCAGGCTCGCCAATACTAAAGGAACTGCCACCAGATTCAATAGACGAATGAAAATGTCACCCAGCCATCTGATCCATGTTGCGGGTGTTTTCTCATTTCGCACCATCCTTACATCGGTGTAGAGTTCTGTTCTCCCGATTCGTTTTGACTCATCAGATGAGACAGAGACGGCAATGAGGTCAACAGCAAAACCTGCTTTTTTAAATGTCTTGAAGGAGTTAATAAGTTTCGGTTTTTCGCCGGTTTTAAATGAAACTGAGTCTTTGATATTTTTGGAGAGGTCAATTTTTACAAGAGTGACAGAACTCCAGTCAGTAATATTCTGTTCGACTTTTTCTTTTTTATCCATGAAGGATATTACAAAATTGTTCTCATCGACATTGAGCCATGCACCAAAAAGGGCACCTGCTATAAGCGCAATCAATATCTGTGTGTGAAGTGGCGGCAGTTTAAACTTCATGAATTTTCCGGATATCAGAGATTTTTTTGTGAAGCATTCTTTAAAAAACAAAAATAATCAGTATTATTGAAACTTGAAACGATTAATTTTAAAAAATCATCAAATCATCAATTTTTTAGTAATATATTCACCACCCTCCTTCAAATAAATGAACTATAACAGCAAAAACGATTTATTACGCAAACTCACGCTTACGGGCGCAACCATGATTGTTGCAGGATCCATGATCGGTTCCGGTATCTTTCGCAAGCCTGCCACGATGGCAGGGCAACTTCTTTCACCGGAACTTCTGATTATTGTGTGGATTGCTGCGGGTCTGATCACACTGGTCGGAGCTTTAATCAATGCAGAAATTGCCGGTATGATAGATGCCACCGGAGGGCAGTACATTTACTTCAAAAAAATGTATGGTGATTTTACATCCTATATGTATGGCTGGTCTGTTTTATCGGTAATCCAGACAGGAAGTCAGGCTGCCATAGCTTATGTTTTTGCAGAATATCTGAATTCTTATCTTCAGATTGGAGGGTTGTCTCCTTCGATGGCAGGGTTTGAGGTCTATATGCCTTTTGTGGGGATGATAAAGCCGTTTGCAGAGTTTGGCACCAAATCCATTGCCATATGTGTAACTTTGTTTCTTACCGGAGTAAATTATGTCGGAGTTTTCTTCGGTGGAATAGTTCAGACTATAGTAACTTTTGTAAAAATCGGTTCGATTCTCGGGCTTACGGTTCTTATTTTCATTCTTGGTGATGGCTCTGCTTCGAATTTTTCAAACGGCTTTTCGATGCCTGCTGAAACAGCTTCGAACATCGTGTCACTTTTTGGACTCGCACTTGCCGGTGCATTTTGGGCTTATGACGGATGGAATAATGTAACTTTTGTGAGTGGTGAGATTAAAAATCCACAGAGGAATGTTCCTCTCGCTCTCCTTTGGGGAACACTGATAGTTATTGCAGTATATGTCTTAATAAACATGGCTTTTCTGTATGTGCTTCCAATTGATGAAATGAAAAATTCGGACCTCGTTGCAAGAAGTGCAGCAGAAAAAATCTTCGGAATTGCCGGCGGAACTGTAATTTCAATTGCGGTAATAATATCAGCTTTTGGAGCTCTTAACGGAAGTATCCTTTCAACCGCGAGGGTCCAGTTCGCCATGGCGAGAGAGGGTATGTTCTTTGAAAGTCTTGGAAAGGTCCACCCGAAATTCTCAACTCCACATGTTTCACTTTTGGTGCAGGGAATCTGGTCAGCGGTTCTCGTATTGTCGGGGTCATTTGATACCATCAGTGATTATGTCATTTTTGCTGCGTGGTTGTTCTACATGCTCGGTGCTGCGGGAGTATTTGTATTAAGAAAGAAAATGCCGGATACACCGAGACCCTATAAGGTTTGGGGATACCCTTACACCCCCGCTCTTTTTGTAATTTTCTCCTTTTTATTTTTAGTAAATACCGTGGTTTCCGATACCAAAAACGCCATGATGGGACTGATGCTAATTCTCAGCGGACTCCCCTTCTATTTCTACATCAAATACAGAAATAAAAAACAGGAAAGCAAGAATCAGTAAATGAAAAAGATTGTTCTTATCGATGCGATGGCAATCGCATACAAAGCTTATTTCGCATTCATCTCCAGACCGCTTCGTACAAAATCGGGCGAACCTACATCAGCGATATTCGGTTTTTTTAACCAGTTGTTCAGATATCTTGAAGAGATTAAACCCGATTCAGTTATCGTTGCTTTCGACTCAAAAGAAAAAACTCTGAGAGCCGAAAGATTTGAACAATACAAAGCAAATCGTGCTGAAATGCCTGAAGAACTGATCCCGCAGATTGGAAAAATTAAGGATATCCTTGAAGCGATGGCAATTCCTGTCTTCGCAATGCCTAAGATCGAGGCTGATGATATAATTGGGACGATGTCAAGGCTCGCTGAGGAGGACGGTTATGCCGTCTATATGGTTTCTCCTGACAAGGACTATTTTCAACTTGTCACCCAAAATGCATTTCTTGTAAGACCCGGGATCAAGGGAGAGGACTTTGACATATATGATATGGAATCCGCCAAACAAAAACTTGAAATCGAACCATCACAGATGATCGATTATCTTGCATTGATTGGAGACAAGAGTGATAACATTCCCGGTGTTGCGGGTATCGGAGAAAAAACTGCCATTCCACTGATTCAACAATTTGGTACTCTCGAGGCAATCTATGAGAACCTCGATAAAATATCCTCTAATTCGGTAAGAACAAAGCTTGAGACAAACAGGGATAACGCATTTCTTTCCAAAGAGTTAGCGACCATCGATCTGAATGTCGACTTAAAATTTGATCCCGACAAGGCAACCATCGGAGACATCAATTTTCCGCTCCTTGAAAAACATTTCAAAGACCTTGAATTAAGAACTCTCTGGTTGAAGGCTATCAAATATTTTAATTATTCTCCCGAACAGGTACAAACTTCCGATCAACCTGACTCGGGTGAGGGCGATGCTGATGATGACAAGAGCAAATCTTTCGATCCAAAAGAAGTCACTTACAAACTTGTTAAAACTGCCGATGAGGCTCGAAAACTCGCTGATTATCTCTCGAGTCACGATCTCTTTGTCTTCGATACGGAAACCGATTCGTTGAATATCTTCAGTGCACGCATAGCAGGTGTCTCATTCGCAGTAAAGGAGAAGGAGGCATTTTTTGTTGCTCTCGAACCTGATACCCGTACAGTTGACATGTTCTCAACCCGCGTTGAAGAAAGGTTGTCGCTTTCAGATTTTAAGAAAATTTTCTCCCCTTTGTTTGCGAATCCCGCAATTAAAAAAGTGTGTCAGAACGGGAAATACGACATTGCGATCTTAAGAACAGCGGGTATCGAAGTTAAAGGCTTCTACTTTGACACCATGGTTGCGTCATATGTTATCGATCCTGACAAAAAGCACGGAATGGATGATCTGGCATCACAATGGTTAAATTATGATACAATTCACCTCTCAACTCTCATCGGTGTGAAGAAAGACCCTTCAAAAATCTTTGATGTTGATCTGAATGCCCTGTCAATCTACAGTTGCGAGGATGCCGATATCACTTTCAGGTTGTACGAAATACTCAGTAAGAGAATCGAAGAGGATGCATTGCATCATCTCGCTTTTGATATCGAATTCCCTTTGGTTGAGGTGTTGGAAGACATCGAAAGAAACGGTGTTAATATTGACAGTATGATGCTAAAACAACTCTCGCAGGATCTTGAACTTATGATGATGGAAACGGCACGCAATATTTACTCAGTGGCGGGTGAGGAATTTAACATCAATTCACCACAGCAAATGCAAAAGATCCTGTATGAAAAATTGCAACTGACTTCCGGTAAGAAGACAAAAACAGGATATTCAACGGATGCTCAAACTCTGGAATCTCTGAGGGGGCAACATGAAATAATTGATATGATTCTTTCGTTTCGGCAGCTCTCCAAATTGAAATCAACTTATGCCGACTCACTGCCGACACTGATCGAGAAAAAAACAGGTAAAGTACATACATCATTCAATCAGACTGTCGCATCCACAGGAAGACTCTCTTCGAATGATCCGAATCTCCAAAACATTCCGATCAGGACTGATCTCGGAAAAGAGATTCGGAAAGCGTTTGTACCTTCTTCAAAAGATAATGTGATACTTAGCCTCGATTATTCACAGATAGAACTGCGAATTATGGCCTCCATCTGCGGAGATGAATACCTGACAAAAGCATTTATTGATGGTGAAGACATTCACAGAAGGACCGCAGCGCTCGTTTTCCGGGTCGATCCGAGTGAGGTAACGGCTGATATGCGAAGGAAAGCCAAAGAGGTCAATTTTGGCATTCTGTATGGAATTGGTGCCTTCGGACTTAAAATAAGGCTGGGGATAGCTCAGAACCACGCAAAAGAGATTATTGATACATACTTCGGTACCTTCAAGCGCGTTAAGGAGTTCATGGACAACTCCATCGGTAATGCACGGGAAAAAGGATATGCTGAAACACTGACAGGCAGAAGAAGATACCTGCCGAATATCAACAGCAAGAATTTTGCAGTCAAACAGTTTGAGGAAAGAGTTGCCATAAACATGCCGATTCAGGGAACTGCTGCCGATATGATCAAGCTCGCAATGATAAAGGTGCACGCGGCTCTAAATGACGGTGGATTCAAAACTAAAATGATACTGCAGGTTCACGATGAGCTTCTATTCGATGCACCAAAATCGGAACTCGAAACTGTCACTCCCCTGATCAAGAATCTGATGGAACAGGCACTCCCGTTAAATGTTCCCGTTGTAGTGGAATCGGGCTATGGAGACAACTGGCTGGATGCCCATTAATGCGGGGAAGGTAAAACCCGGGAGATCAGACGTTCTGATTTTTTGAGATAATAAGGTTGGCGGCAGTCTTCCCGCTCATTACCGCACCTTCAATGGTAGCGGGGAGCCCTGTGTCCGTCCAGTCCCCGGCAAGGTACAGGTTTTCGAATCCTGTTTTGGAAGGGAGTCGATAATCCAGATTTTTCCCTCCGCAGACGAATGTCGCCCGTTTTTCTTTTATCATTTTTTGAGCGATTACGGCTGAAGGTTTTATCCCTAAACAACTCTCAAGTTCACTCAACACAATCTTAATAATTTCCGGTTCCTCTTTGGTGTTCCAATCTGTCGAAGCACTTGTAACTGTGGTTATATAATCACCATGATTAAAGACCCATTGAACAGGAGAATCAATCAGCGCAACAAATTCTGTTTTAAGAGGGTTGCTGTCTATCCTCAAATGGAATGTTGTAATGGATGAATATTCCATATCAAAATTCTCAATTCCCGGAAAAACTCCGGATATCCCGTCAATTTTTTTCAATGCGAAATGAGGAATCGCCAGAACTGTGTTTTCAGGATACTCGATCGTTCTGTTTCTGAATTTTAGAGAAACGACCCGTCCATCCCCGGTCTCTATACTTTCCAATGGATTGCCAAAATTGACCGAACCTCCCCTCTCCTCGATCAGTTTGATTGCATTATCAACGAAAAGCTCACTCAGCCCACATTTCGGAACAATTATTTTTGCATTATTCTTCCCGTTCAGAAAGATTTCCTTGAGAACCCTCGCAAATATTAACGCTGAGGTTTTCTCAGGGGGTGAGTTCATCGCTCCCACACAAAGGATTTCCCAAATGCCATTAAAAAGTTCATCTGTTTGTCCTTCTCCCTTTAACCATTCAGAAACGGTAAGATTCGAAAGAGTTTTAAGCCGGATAAATCTCAACTTCTGAATAAAAAGAACTGCTTTTAGTTTTTGCTTAAAGGTTAGGAAATCGTAATTGAGGATTGCCTGTAACAGATTGAGTGGATAAGGTAAAGCGCCACTTTTCAGAGTAAACGATTTCCCGTTTCTGTGCCTGTATTCAACACTCATCCTCTCCTGAATATGGATTTTGTCCATTGCTCCAATTTTTCCAAGGAAGGAAAGTGTATCGTGATAACAACCCATCAGTATATGCTGACCGTTGTCCACAAGATATTGATCTGCCTGAATTAGGAAAGTACCGGGGTGAAAAGAATGAGGAAAGGAATATGCCCTGCCGCCTCCTTTTTTTGTGGATTCGAACAGATCAACTTTATAACCGTTTAAGGAGAGTTCCACTGCCGCAGACAGACCCGCGAGACCTGCCCCGACAACAATTGCTCGTGGCATTAGTAAACTAATCTATACTTTGCCCAGACTCCCAGGGAGATGCCAACCTTCTCCACTTTAGAAATATTAACATTCCGGTTATAGATATCGTATTTTTCGTGGATTATATTTTTAAGTATGCGGAAATAGATGTGTTGCATCGCCCGGGCAGCAAACATGTTTCCTTTGTCTTCTTTGTTAAGAGCTGCTGTGGCTTTGTTAAAATATTCCATCGCTCTGGAAACCTGAAACTCCATAAGTTTAATAAAATTATCATTATAAACCGAGTCAAGGAGTTCTTCCTCAGAGTATCCGAACTTTCTCAAATCTTCGAGGGGGAGGTAAATTCTGTCTTTTTCCGCGTCTTTTTTTATGTCTCTTAGAATATTCGTCAATTGAAGTGCAATCCCAAGATTTTCTGCAAATTCCTGTGCACTACGATGCTTGTATCCAAAAATCTCGATGCACATCAGTCCAACAGTTGAAGCGACCCGGTAACAGTAGATCCTGAGCTGTTCAAAGGTATCGTAGCGCCGTATTTTAAGATCCATCTCCATCCCTTTGATCAAATCAAAAAACGGTTCAACAGGAATGTTAAACTGTTTGATGGTCATTGCAAGCCGATTCATCAAAGAGTATGTGGAAGTGCCATTAAAAGCATGCTCAAGTTCAACTCTCCAGTGTGTTAAAAGATTGCTCTTCTCTTCAGGGGTGCGAATTTCTTCATCAACTATATCATCGGTTTCGCGACAGAACGCATAGACAGTTGTCATGGCGTCCCGTTTTGGTGCCGGTAATAAATTGAAAGCGTAGTAGAAACTGCTGTTGCTCTTTTTTGAAATTTCTTTTGCTTGTTCTAACGACATTAAAAAATCGATCTAATGAATAAATAAAAATAATCGAATTTACTCAAAGCCGGACGAATCAGATGAGAGTTGTAACCACCTAATCTGATTTTTTCCAAAATCGACAATCCGCCATAAAAGGTGGCTGAAATTTGAATCCGGAGTCTTCCGTTAAGCAGCCCGATAAGGGGTCGTCCATCCATCATTATGGCCTCTGCCCTGTCAACCTGAGACCGTATCAGTTCTGAAACATTGAGTTGCTCCGGGGACAAGACTAATATCTTAGGATCAATTCCATAAGATAGAATTTCCTCAATGGGAATATATAATCTATTTCGTTTAAAGTCAACTGAAAGATCCTGATAAAAATTAATTAATTGAAGAGCGGTGCATATTTTATCTGAATAGTCATAATATTTTTCATCTCTTATGTCATGTAACTGCAAAATGAGCCTTCCCACAGGGTTGGCAGACCTGCTGCAATAATCCAAAATATCCGCAAATTTATCATATCTTGTTACGCTGATATCCTGACGAAATGCGGAAATTAAATTCCGGAACATCTGACTGTCGAGATTTCGAGTGTAAATGGTATTTGCCAGCGCCTCATCAAGTTCGGAATGATAATTTCCTTTCAATGAGTCTTCGAACCTCTCAAGAAATCTGTCGAGTGCTTCTTCCCTCGCCTGAGGCGGTGCACTCCCTTCATCAGCAATGTCGTCAGCGGTTCTTGCAAACCAGTAGATGATTGCTACATCTTTTCTCAATTTCGCCGGAACAAACATCGAGACCACAGGAAAATTTTCGTAATGTGCTCCGGCAAGTTGAAGCGCTTCCGCATAACCCGGTAATACTTTTTCCATCTTCCTCATATATATTTAAAGTAAACGGTTCTCCCTCCTTCAAAAAAGAAACAGGAAGAACCGTAAATCAACTTCCAACAAGTAAAACTAACTCATTCGCAATCCTTATTCAGATTCTGCGGCGTCCACAAATTCTTCAACCTCGGTTTTAAGATGAGTTTCAATCACTTTCAACATGTCTTTAATGATAAAAAGATGTTCCTCAGTCAGTCCATCTTTAAAATGCACATCTATGTTATGACCTGCAACATGAATACAGAACCTGTTTTTACCTGAAAGAATACTCTCCAACAACTCTTTTTCATAAAGAAGCTTTAGAAGATATTCAGCATTCTCTTTAACATTGTGGGCATGATTAAATGCTTTTTTAATCCTGTCAGCGTTGATCGATGCGTCCTGAAACTTTGCGAGTTTTTCGGCAGCATTGTTAAAATCAAACATTTGATGTGTCAAATGCTGATTTTTTGAAAGCGCGGATTCCATAACGGATACTCCTGATTATTTATTCTGTGTACACGATACTAACGGCGGTTTGAGAACAAACCATAATTCTGTTATCAAAGATAAAGAATTTTTTATACTGTATGTTATAACCTAATAACTAAAAACGACATAATCAAGAGATTTGGGAAAAAAATAAAAAAAAAGCTGAAGAAAAATCTTCAGCTTGTCAAAAATGAGTGCCCGAGACAGGAATCGAACCTGCATGTCGTAACCGACACTAGAACCTGAATCTAGCGCGTCTACCAATTTCGCCACCCGGGCAGATCAAAATTTAGAATGCAAATCTAATCATTTTTTCCGAAATAATCACACCTCTTTTACCATTCACTCCCTGATGTGTCGGTTTTTTTGCTGCCGCCATCACCCACATGCGCTTTCTCGCAAACAGGTATGGCAGATGCCTCACTCGCAAGAACATAATCACTCACAGCAGGACAACCGGGACCCGCCTTGGCAAGAAATCCTGTTCCGGAAGCACAGAGCTCGATTTTAATCAGATTTGGAGCAGTGACGGGAAACTCTTCTTTCGGATAATTCTTCGCTCTATAAACAGCAGCCATAAAATCACCCCAAATAGGAAGCGCAGCCGTTCCGCCATACCCTCCCTGATATTTTATACGGGCATCATCGAAGCCAATCCAGACCAGAGCAACAATTCTGGGTGTAAAGCCGGCATACCAGGCGTCGGTAAAATTCTGTGTGGTTCCCGTTTTTCCTGCAGCAGGAAATGGAAATTTTCCTTTAAGGGATGCGGCCGTTCCTGATTTAACCACATCCTCGAGCATGCTGATCATCATAACGGCGGTTTCTTCGGAAACAGCCCTCCATTTCGATGGAGAAAATGGTACAAATTCGCTCTTATCGCGGTCTTCAATCTTTTTGAACCAGTTCGGAGCGATATACATCCCTTTGTTTGGGAAAACTGAGAAGGCACCGGCAAGTTCGAGAGGCACCACTTCAGATGAACCCAGGGCAATTGTGGCATCATCCGCAACAGGTGTCCTTAGCCCCATTTTTGAGGCTACATCCCTGATCGAACTGACACTCACCACTCCGTCTGATATCATTCTGACGGCGACAATGTTAATAGACCTCTCAAGGGCCGTCCTTATAGGGAAAACTCCACCGCTCGAACCGTCAGCGTTTTTCGGAGAATATCTTCCTTTCAACGGTTCGTTAGAAACTCTGAATTGAGGATAAACATTCGATTTCTCAATTGCTGAAGTATATAGTATCGCTTTATAAGTTGAACCCGGCTGTCTCTTAATCTGAGTAACATGATTCAGTCCAAATCCCCGGGTTGTGTCGGTTCCCCCGACCATTGCAAGAATATGGCCGGTTCCTACTTCAAGGGCTACAAATCCTGCCTGAACCCTGGTTGCTGCATACTTAACGGAATCAACGAATTTTTTATCTTTTTTGAGCTTGTTATAGTAAGCCTGTTTTTCTTCCTTGGTGACAAGAATCTGATATTCCTCATCGTTTTTAATTGCCTTGTCGAGGATATCATCAAGCAGTGCCTGTTTACCTCCCCAGCTCCAGTAACTGTCGAAACCCCGCTGTAATCTGTTTACATTGCTTACAACGGCGCGGTCAGCAATCATCTGCATTTCGAGGTCAAGCGTAGTATAAATATTCAAACCGGCAGTAAGAACATCAATTCCGGTGGCCTTTTCACTCTGAATCATCTCGTTTTTCAGGTACTCAAGGAAGTAGGGAGCCTTGTTCAGAAGCGCTTCTTTCTTTTCTCTCCTTATCTCGATCTTCATTCCTGAATACCTCCGGTATTCATCCTCCGTGAGAAATCCATCGTCCATCATGTTCTTAAGTACCTGGTTTCTGCGCTGGATTGATCTTTCGGGATACCGGATAGGATCAAAATAGGTGGGTGATTTTAACAATGCTACAAGAAGTGCCGATTTTTCAGGAGTCAGTTCTTTTGTTGTCACACCAAAGAAATTTTTTGCGGCACTCTCAATTCCATAGGAGCGGCGACCAAAATAGTTGAAATTCAAATACATCGTGAGAATTTCAGTTTTCGAGAACGATCTTTCGATTTGAACCGCAGTAATCCACTCCCGCACTTTTCGCATTGCCAGTTCGGAAGAACTTTCGTCATTATCCTTAAACTTGTAAAGATTTCGGGCAAGCTGTTGTGTGAGCGTACTGGCACCCTGTGGTTTTCCAAGGAAAATGGTTTTTACCGCTGATTTAATGATTCTGTCAACATCCACTCCCCAATGGTCAAAAAACTTCTTGTCCTCTGTAGAAATGAGGGCTTCAATTAGATTTTTTGGAATATCAGCGTACTGCACTTCGACACGATTCTCCACATAGAAGTGGCCGAGGAGTTCGCCTTTTGTATCAAAGACTTTGCTCGCCAGAAAAAATTTGGGATTCTCCAGCTCTTCCACAACGGGAAGCCCGGATTTTATCTTCACCCACAAAATTGCAAAAGAAAACAGAAAGAGAACCAAAACTCCGCCTGCAATGAGCATTATTTTATGTTTCTTCTGTAATCTTGATCTTAAACTTTTATTTTCAGTCATTAATTCAAATCCGTAATGGTAAATCCTTTATCATCCAAAAGCCCGTAGCAAGGTTGCTGAAACCAGGAACCAAGGTTTATATATGCTCCGGAATCGTATTTTTCAAATTTTCTTTTATGTGAGTGTCCAAATATAACAAAATCGAACCCTTCTTTAATTTTTTCCTCTGCGACCGCAACCAATCCATCCACTTTCCCATAGTCTTTTCCACCGGTGTAGTGCCTGCTCCCCTTGCTCGTGCCACGGGCAATCGCAAGTCCAAGGTCGGGATGAATCAGTCCGTAGAAGAACTGAACTACTTTATTTCTTAATACAGTCTTCAGTATCCTGTAACCGCCGTCATTTTTCACATAACCGTCACCGTGAGCTATAAATAATTTTGAGTCGAGACATTTCATGATCAAAAAATCTTCGATCAAATTAACAGAAAGCTCTTTTTGGAAAAAATCTCTGTGAAAAAAATCATGATTGCCAATCAGATAGTGTATATCCACTCCCCTCCGGCTGCATTCATAAAGAGCTGCAAGCGTTCTAAAGAAACCTCTTTGATAAACCTGCCGGTACTCAAACCAGTAATCAAATAAATCTCCGGCGATAACAAGGGCACTACCGCTTTCCGGCAAATGAAGAAAATCGACCAGCAAGTCTTCCCTCTTCCTGTTCAAATCCTTCTCACCTGCACCCAGATGAATATCAGAAATGAAGTAAACTTTGGAATATTTTTTGTCGATCTGATCTGATTTTTTAATCATCAGCCATCCTGAACAATGAGTAATTTTCAGGGTCAAGTTCAAATTTTGACGGTTTGAAATCAAGATCTATACTTACAACAGTTTCCCTGTTATTCAGTCTAAATGATTTGGTGACAGATTTTTTGTCACCGGTAAATCGAACATCCATCAATAAATTATAAGTTCTTTTCTCTTCCTGCACCTGTTTTAACTTAAGTGAAACTTTGTACTTGCCGGTTTTTTCTTTAACCTCCATCTTCCCTGTCTCCAATGAGACGATACCCTGACCGGAAAAGATCCATTGATCAAAAAATTCATCAAAGTTCCTGCCCGAAATTTCATTAACAAGTTCAACCAGTCCTTTTGTATCGGCATTTGAAAACTTGTTCCTGTTGTAATACTCTTTCAGGAATTTAAAGAACAGTTCATCCCCCATTTCGTGCCTGAGCATTCTCAATACCCACGCACCTTTGATGTAGACACCTGACGAGAAAATTTCTTCCGGAGCATAGATTGGACCGGGGAAAAAATGAGGCATTTTTTCCTCCTTGAGAGCCCTTCCCAGATAATCCTGTCCTTCTTTTTTTCCACTTTCTTCGAGATAGAGCCATTCGGCAAAGGTTGCAAATCCTTCATTAAGCCAGATATCTTTCCAGGTCAAAGGTGAAACGGAGTTCCCGAACCATTGGTGTCCCAGTTCATGTACAAAGATATTCATGTTCGAAGGGTAGTTGTCGATGAATCCACTTCCGAACCCGGAGGCGGTCTGATATTCCATCGCACCCATCTGCCACAGAAAAGCTACAACAGAATACTTTTCATTCTGGAAAGGGTATTCCCCAAAATACTTTTCCATAACCTTAATAAAATCTTTATGGTCATCAAGTATTCGTCTCAGTTTCCCTTTCTGCCATGGAAAACCATAAATCGAAAGATCCAGAGTTTTCCCGGAAACTCCCTTAAATGTTCCATGTTCTGAAACATATTTTGATGAAAAAAACGAAATCAGGTAAGTAGCAATTGGATAGTCTGTGCTCCAATGAAAAGTTTTTTTTGCAGACCCCGGTTTACTTACAACAGAATCAAGATTCCCTGATGAAATGGAAGTGAATCCGGAATCATTTGTGATTGCAAAATTTAAGGTTGCCTTGTCACCCGGAATATCGTTACAAATCAACCAGTCGCGGGCATTCTCCGGTTCATTCAAGGTATATATTACCGGAAGACTGTTAATCCTGCCAAAAAAGAAATTTTTCCGGCGGGAGGGATTACCTTCGTAACTGACTTTTATAATGAGAGTATCTTTATCGAATTTCGTAGAATTAATTCTAACCTTGTCACCATCCCTGGAATACTCTGCCTTTTTCCCGTCAACCGCAACTTCCTTTATTTTCATATCCTCTGATAAATCGAGCGATAAATCAGTTGACTGGGAAGATTTGACGAGAGTAATTGCTACCGTGGATTCGATGTTTTTATTGGTGTGATCAATATCCAAAGAAATATCGTAGTGGAGGACATCTATACCTCTTTTCGAAACCGTATTATGAATCTCAAGTTTTTTTTTGAAACCGTACCATTCTGAGATTTCACCGGATTTAATCGATTGAAGATATAAACTGTTCCAGCCGAACAATAAACCATAAACAGCAGCAAGAATAAATGTTGTCACTATCTTAAAATTTCGATATTTCATATTGCCAAAAATAACCATTCACGCTCAATTATTGTGCCTAAATTTGGGTATCAGCGACAAGAAGCGTGATATTTACGGTGTTATAACATAAGTTCATCGGGCAAAATAATGTATGTATCGAAATCTGTAATTTGTCGATACTGCCATTATTACTTTTGTTTCATAAAAATTTGAAATTCATGAGAGTCCATAATGATAGAATATGTTTATATAATCGCTGCCTCCATTGGCATCTTGACAATTATCTTTAGCGTAATGGCGGCAGTAATGCCTTCAAGAAAAACGGAAGTGCCGTTTGATCCTGTAAATTCCGCTACTTTGTTAAATTACTCTGTATTCGAAAATCACAGAGATGTGCCGATGTCAAACACTCACGAAGAAGATTATAGTGAAGAAGAAAATTACAGTGAGCCGGTTTACGAAACAACAGGACCGGTGACAGGCAAGTACACCGAAAATAATGCGTATTATCCTTTGTCTGTAAGAGATTTCACAATTTCGGGCAGCAGAATAGTTCAACCGGCGAGAAATAATTTCCGGGTATACAACTCCTCACGAATGACACCTCTTCAGTTCAAATAATAGCTGTAATCTGGTTTTTGAGGTTACCCTGCGGGGTAACCTTTTTTGTTTTAATTCGCTCTATTAGATTAAACTTAATTTGTTATTAAAAAAAAATGTCGTAAATTTAGGAGTTAACTCAAATAACTCTCTTACCATTGGGTGGAGAATCATCATCACAACTAAAGGAGTGCTTTATGAAAAAAGTAACAACTTTTTTTATGTCCCTTTTTCTAATCGTAGCATTCATCAACCTTGAAGCTACCAATATTAAAAATCTCAAAAAAGATGAAGGCAGAGGCAGAGGTCACACCGAGGACGGAACATGGACCCTGCAGAACACAGGTTTTGCCACCGCTTCAAGAGGTATTAACTACATTTCCATCGTTGATAACAATGTCGTTTGGGCTGCTGCATATAACGGCACTTCAACAACAACCTATATAACTGAATTCACCATGACTACCAACGGCGGTACCACATGGACACCTCGCACGGTTACCGGTTACACAAGTGGCTGGGGAACATCCATGATATTCGGAACAAGCGCAACTACTGCTTATCTGCCGGTGTTTAATGCTACAGCCGGTGGTGGCAGAATCCTCAAAACCACCGATGGTGGAGCAACTTTCACTTACCAGTCAACTGCTGCGTTTGCTGCTCCTGCGGGATTCCCCAATGTCCTTCACTTCTTCAACGAGAACGAAGGCTTCACCATGGGAGATCCAAATGGAGGTTATTTTGAAATCTACACAACTACCAACGGTGGAACAAACTGGAACAGAGTGCCAACAGGAAACATACCCGCTCCTGCTGCTTCTGATGAGTACGGTGTTGTTGGTTATTATTCAGCAGTTGGAAATACTGCATGGTTTACAACAAACAAAAGCAGAATTTTTAAAACCACTGATAAAGGTGCAACCTGGACTGTTTCGACAACTCCGATCGCAGTAGGCAACCAGTTCAAAATTGAGATGAAAGATGCAATGAACGGTATCATCCTTGATGTTGTTGCTGCAACTCCTCTTTACTACAGAACTTCCGACGGCGGAGCTACATGGACTCCCCTTCTTCCAACAGGTAATTTCTTTGATGGAGATTTCTGCTATGTCCCCGGTACTTTAAATGCTTATGTGTCAACTGGCAGTGCAACAGGATTCACAGGTGCTTCCTATTCACTCGATAACGGTTCAACATGGACAGACTTTACCGGTACGCTTGGAATTCAACACCTTGCAGTTTCATTTTTCGACAATACAACCGGCTGGGCAGGTGCGTTCAACACGAGTGCCACTGTTGGTGGTATCTACAAATTTAGTGGCAGAGTTGATCCCGTTCCTGTTGAGCTGACATCGTTTACAGCAAATGCTTCACAGAGTTCAGTTGTTCTCGTTTGGGAAACAGCAACGGAAGTGAACAACTACGGCTTCGAAATCGAGAGAAGTTTCGATAATGTTAATTTCTCGACTCTCGGATTCGTAAAAGGAAAAGGTTCGACCACAGAGAAACAAATATATTCTTTTACAGATCAGACAGGATTGACCGGAAAAACCTGGTACAGACTCCGTCAGGTCGATTTCGATGGAAGATTCGAATATTCAGAAGTTATTTCAGTTGAAAATACAATTCCTGAATCATTCTCCTTGAATCAGAATTTCCCGAATCCTTTCAATCCTTCAACCAGAATTCAATTCTCGATTCCACAGGAGTCGCAGGTTGAACTGAGCATCTATGACGCTTCAGGAAAACTTGTTGAAAATCTCGTATCAGGTGTGAAAACTGCCGGATACCATGAAGTTATTTGGAATGCAACCAACAATGCTTCCGGAATTTACTTTGCTCAGATAAAAGCCGGAAAATTCGTTAAAAACATCAAAATGACTCTGATGAAATAAGCGGTCGTTATTATATAAAAAAAGAGGTTGACCCTTCAGGATCAACCTCTTTGTTATTTTAAAGAAAACTACACAATATAATGGACAGGATCTTTTACACCGGCCTGCTCAAAACCATGCTTTCTTAGAATGCAACTGTCGCACTCGCCGCATGAAGTTCCGTCAGGGAGAGGATCATAGCATGAATGAGTGATTGAATAATCCACGCCGAGTCTGATACCCAGCTCAATAATTTCTTTCTTGCTCAATTTCTGAAGCGGAGCGTGAATTTTAAGATGTGTTGTCCCTTCCACCCCGACTTTAGTTGCAAGATTGGCCATTTTTTCGAATGATTCGATATATTCAGGTCTGCAATCGGGGTATCCGCTGTAGTCAATGGCATTCACTCCGATAAAAATGTCACTCGCCTGTAAAACTTCTGCAAATGCAAGAGCATATGAAAGAAAAATGGTGTTTCTTGCCGGAACATATGTAATCGGAATATTTTTCGACATCTCCTCCTCTTCCCTGTGCTTAGGAACTTCGAGACCCGAAGTCAGAGCCGATCCGCCAATCACCTTCATGTCAATATCGATTACAAGGTGCTTTTTTGCCCCAAAATATTCAGCAACCTGTGCGGCAGATTTCAATTCCTGAAGATGTCGCTGACCGTAATTAAAACTTAGGCAGTAAATTTCATATCCTTGTTCTTTGGCAACTGCCGCCACGGTGGTCGAATCAAGCCCGCCACTTGTAAGAACAACTGCTTTTTTTGGCATTTGGTATTCTTTGAGTTTTTGAAAAAATTTAATTTTTGAAGCCCAAATCTAACCAAACAGTGACTTTTGACCAATTATTACATTCCACTTGTCCCACCTTTGACTTGTATGGTAAATTGTTTAACACTAAATTAAGAGTTTACTTTAAATATTTAATGCCGGTGCTTATCCGCTGTTAATTACAATTATGGTTCATCAAATATGAACTTTAATCTTCTCTGACAGGTTTTTCAACTGACAGCAAAATCTTATTCCAAAACAATATAGCCCTTTTTCTCAAAGGAGAAACAATGTACAAGTATTTTTTCATGTTAGCCGTCTTTTCTTTCGTGACCTTTGGCCAAAGCAAAGGGAATCCTGAAATTACGCCGAAAGAAATAAGTGAACACATTAAATTTTTGGCTTCAGATGAACTGGAAGGTCGTTCACCTGGAAGTGGCAAAGATATTATAGCAGCAAATTATATCAGGGAGATTCTGAAAAGATCAGGTATCACTCTGCTAGGTAATGATGGATTTCAGCATTTTGAAGTCGGCGGTGCATCGAAAATCAGTGAGAAAAGTTCGTTATCCATGAACAAAACCGAGCTAAAATTTGACAAGGATTTTACACCTCTTGTAATTTCCTCATCAGGTGAAGTGAATGCGGAAGTCGTCTTTTGCGGTTACGGGTATGTCATTAACGATCCAAAACTGAAAGTCAATGATTACACCACAGAAGTAAAAGGTAAATGGGTTTTGGTTCTGAGAGGGGCACCGGATGTTACCGGGATGAAGGATATTTTCGACAGTCACTCTTCGTTAAGAAAAAAAATCATCACCGCTAAAGACAACGGAGCTGCCGGCATCATTTTCGTTAATGGTTATGACTTCGACAAAAACGACAATCTTGTCAACAGTTCACAAGGTGCCGGCGAACCCGATGCGGGAATTCCGGCTGTTCATGTTACCAGAGAAATCGCGGAGATGCTTCTTAAAGGGTCAGGAAAATCTTTGGTACAGTTGGAAGCCTCTCTAAAAAATGATATCACGAAAAGTGTCTCTTTCAACACATCAGTGGTTGTTAAAGGAAATACGGTGGTTACCAGAACCAAGAAACCAACTGTTAATGTTGTTGGAATGATTGAAGGCAGCGATCCGGTTTTAAAGAATGAATATATCGTTATCGGTGCACACTTTGATCACCTGGGTTGGGGTGGTCCCGGTACGGGCAGCAGAAGGCCCGATACAATAGCCATTCATAACGGTGCTGATGATAATGCTTCCGGAACAGCCACTGCTTTGGAGATATTCGAAAAACTTGCTGCAAACAAATCACAGCTAAAAAGAAGTGTGATTTTTCTCGCTTTTGGTGCTGAGGAAATGGGATTGCTGGGATCGAAGTATTTTACCGATAATCCAATAAAAGAATTGAGAAATATCAAGCTGATGATAAATCTTGATATGGTCGGAAGATTGAATCCTGATACTAAAGTACTGAGTGTCGGAGGGACAGGAACCGCCGTCGAATTTGAAAAATACATCGACAAATATATTGCAAAATCAGGCTTGCAGGTCAAGAAATCTCCCGAAGGTTACGGACCTTCAGACCATGCCTCATTTTATTCAAAAGACATCCCCGTTCTCTTCTTCTTTACCGGTGTGCATGACGATTACCACACACCATTCGATGACTGGGAGAAGATCAATTCAGACGGAGCGGGTGTTATCGGTAATCTTGCATACGACATAACCATGGAAATTGCCAATACTGATGTACCACCTGTGTTCCAACTCGCCGGTCCCAAAGAAAGACCAAAAGATTCACCGGGTTACAAAGTATCCCTGGGAATTATGCCAGACATGTCGGCATCGGATATTGTCGGAGTCAGGGCTGAAACGGTTATCCCCGATCGTCCTGCTCACAAAGCCGGGATGTTGAAAGGTGATATTATCACCGCAATCAACGGGAAACCCGTAAAGGATCTCTACGAATACATGGAGAGACTTGCAGAATTGAAGAAAGGTGATCTTGTCAATGTCACTGTTACCAGGGGTAATGAAAGCCTGATTTTGAAGGTTCAACTCTAAAATTTTTTCGGAGCGGAGACCCGGGGTTTTAAGGGTCTCCGCTCCGCTACTTCTCTATTCATCCCTTGAATGCGTTTTCAGCCCGAATTGACAATTTCTTTCCTTTTTTGGTATTTTATACACAAGTTATCAACATTTCTGTTGATAACTTTATATGGAATTAATTTCAGATATTCAAATTAAATCTCTCTTTTTTGACAATATTTTTTTTCTGATCCAATTTTTTTCCTGTTTTGTATGATAATTACTCAATAATTGTCAATTTTTTAGTAAATTTCGACTGTTTTAATAAGCATAATCGTATCGGGCTTTTGGACACAAAAAAGTTATCAACAATTTTGAGTCAACAGCAGTCATAAATATGATCTCTATTATAATATTCCAAAACTCCCTGTTTTAACCTTTATCCATTCAAATGAGTGCAAAATGCCGCAGGATCAATTAGCCAGGTTTTTAGATGAACAATATGTAATTTCTGACTTGCCATACCTCGAGATTGGCGACTCAATCGTCCTTTCAGGTAACACATACAAAATCATCGAATCTTTCTACAATATAGATTTTTTGCCTGATGGATTTTACTACAAAGCTTCAAACAGCGATAATGAAAATTTCCTCATAAAGCTGCTTTTCAAATTTAGAAATGTAGCCAACGAACCAAAACCTGTGGTACACTCCGGACTAACCGGTTTGTCTCATGAGTCCCTTGCCGTTCCCGTGGAATTTGGTACCGGAATCAAGAAATACAACTTCAAATATTGTTTCGAGATTTACGAGCTTCCGGGTGATGTGGTGCCTTTGGTTAATGTTGATATCGCAGCCGGTGCAGTAAGAAATGGTCTTCTTCCGCAAATGAAAAACCTTCTCGAATATTTGCACGAAAATGATTTTTATCTTCCCCACTTGCATTTGTGCAATTTATTTGTTTCTCCGGGAAAGTCACCGAGAATAGTGTTATTTGGTTACGGTCATGCATTGATGAAGAGTAAATTTCCGTTCATCGAAAAGACCTCTTTCTCCGAAGGAAACCTCTGCAGATATTATTATTCGCCTGAAATCATCGAAGGTCTCTATTCTGAAACCAGCGACTATTATTCCGTGGGTATGATTTTGTTGCGACTGTTTTATCCGGAGACTTTTGACTCTGCAGTCTATCGCTCGATCGTTCGGAATGGCGAAGAACTAAAACCGATTATCGATTACAAAACCGACCTTTATGAGGTCAATACGATTATTGAAGGATTGACCCTGCATGAGGAACTGAACCGCTTTTCCTCAAAGGAAATTGAAGACCTGATAGCCGGAAAACGGGTCGTCCCCCTCTATTACGGGAGTTTCTTCCTCTTTAAGGACGATTTTGGTGAAGTCAAGCTTCACAACCTTGGCGATTTTGTCGAGCTGGTTAAATCGGAACCTGAAAGATTTCTTTCGTTCAGCAAAGCGCCTCAAAATCTTAAAGCTCTCTCCGACTGGTTTAATGGTCTCGAAGGGGTTAAAGATATTGCGGGACTGAAAAAGAGGATCATCAGGTATCAAAATATTTCGCCAAAATATTTCATCGAGGTCATTCTTCGTCACCTCCTTCCCACCAAAAGTCTGATTCTGAATGAGATCGAATTCGATTTTTCCGATAAACCGGAAATCGAAAAGAACCTTCAGATATATTTCAGAAATCTTGAACATATTCATTATTACTTCCCTGCTCATGATCTACGCGCTGAACTCTTTTTCTTCCTCCTTGCGGCGAGCGAAATCAGCGAACCTGATCCAACCGGTTATAAGCTTCTTAGGGACGCAAGGGATACAATCTGCAACATTCTTGAGATTAATCCCGCCGGATTGATCGATTCATTCAGTACTCCCGCAATGACAGTTTTTCCTGCCCAATGGGCACGAATATTTCATGCTTTTATCCCCAAAAAGTATTTCAGGTCATTCGAGGGAACGAAGATTCAAAACCTCGAGGATTTTGCTTTTTACCTCGCTCAGCATCCTGAGGTGCTTACCGATGAGTTTCACTACTACGATATGATCAAATTTCT
This sequence comes from Ignavibacteria bacterium, assembly GCA_017302895.1. Classification (NCBI taxonomy): domain Bacteria; kingdom Pseudomonadati; phylum Ignavibacteriota; class Ignavibacteria; species Ignavibacteria bacterium. The sequence continues at coordinate 378,692 of JAFLBV010000002.1, forward strand.
TGAAAATTTCGATGTAACTGACCTGAAGGGAAGAACATACAAAGAAATCGTTTTCGAGATTCTGGACAAAAAAGTGGAATGCGACATCAACATTTCGCGAATTGATGAGATCGAAGCCGGCAAATACAAAATGTACTTTTCGTACCGGTATTCTCTCACCAATTTCTTCAAATCACATGGTCTCGAACTTCCCTTCACAACGGAAATAAAACAGCAGTACAATTATGAGTTCAAGAAAAAGGGACTAAAATCTGCCTCCCAGACCATAAAGCATTTCTTCTCGCATCTTGAAAAAGAATACTCCGTTAAAATCGAAAAAATTACCGAGGAGAAGAAAAGTGAGATAGCAAACCAGTTTAATGAAATTCTGGCAACTAAAATCAGGTGGCAAACAATCCTTGTAAACATACTTATTATTGCCGGTACAGGTTATCTGATATCGGAATTCGGATCGGGTCTTGTCTTGAATGAAAAGATGAAGTGGTACCTTAATTTGATGCCCGATTTCGAATTCTTTGCTACCAAACTGTTACCGTATATCTTTATGACGGGATTTGTGACAATGCTCTATGTCCTGTCGCAAAACCTGAAACTATTCGGATTTATCGTCTTTGCTCTGCTTCTTGTAACAGGTGGAGCAACCTGGTTTGTGTATGACAAAGGCAGTAAAGCTATCGAAGAGGATGTCAGTCTGAAAAAATTGATCCTTACAGATCTTTATACAGGGCGCTCTGCAGAGACGAAACCTGAAGTAATCACTCCGAAGGAAATGGTTGCACTTTTTGATTTAACATTTGGAATTGTAAATCCCGGATACAAACCTCTCGTTCAATATTCAGTTAATCAGGAGAGATTTCGGGTTAAATCAAACAGCAGGGTTGTTTCCCGTACTCTCCGAAAATTACAGGATGATTCCTGGGCGGCCAAGTTTGATTTCATCGACAATTTCGCTCTCCCGCTGGAAAGAACTGTTGGAACTGTTCAGATACCCGATAATAACGGATTTTTTAACAGTCTCGGCTACTTTGGATTTAATTTAAAAATGAGTAATATAAAAATTGAAGGTGGCGAAAATTCAATTTTTGGTATTGCTTTCAACAGATACTACCTGATAATTACGAAATCTGAAGTAAAACTCCTTAAAAAAGAGGAAGAAAATAAAGGTGATAAACACGAATTTTTGCTTCTGAGCGAGATGACAGGTTACGATTATTCAATTGAAGCTTCCGGTCCCGACAGAGAGGTTATGCCGGCAGGGGTGCTCGAAAAATTGTTTACTGAAAAAGAACTTGTAAAGGAGAAACAGGAGCTCAACAACTCTGAATTTGATCTGGAAATTACCGTTTTGTTTTCGTCAATATCTGTTAAGATTAACGGGAATGAAGTGATCAGGACGAATGAAAAGAATGGTTACACTGACCTTGATTATGAACATTTTAAGCCTAATATATCGCTTGTTTTTGGAGTGGCAAGCGACTATTCATTTACTTCTGTCAACATTTCTCCATTACCTGATCCGACAGGTGACAGAAACTACCTTGCAAGGCACAATCTCAAGTGTAAAATCAAACCCGGTTCATCATTTTTTACAGATAAGGGTTTATCTTCAGCATCAGCCGATAAACTGACCGACAAGGAGATTCTTTTTGTAAAAAATCTGGAAGGAAATGTTGTCACTCTTGAAAGTTCCACCGGTAAAGTTTTTTATTTAAGTAAAAAGGATGTGGACGATATCTATTTCTGATCGATTGAAGGCAGGTTCTCTGTTCAGTCACCGTACCCGGTAAGTTCAACATAACCCGTACCTTTGATTGTGGATCCATTGGTTTTTTCGATATCCACAGCCCCTTCGTAGTAGGAAATTCGAAATTTATGCAGTTGGTCTTTCATGGAAGTGGAAATCTTGTAAATGGTCTTCTCCGGCACAACCTGAATTTCCCATGCAGATGGATACACTTTGTTATCAAGTGTTACTGTACTCAATACTTTGAGTTTTATTTCCTCACTCTTCAGGGTTTTGTAGTTACCATCTGCTTTTACCAGACTCCCCTTCTGAAAGTTGGTATTCCCTTCTTTGTCTCTCAATCTGAAATACATCAGTTCGGTTTTATCATCCATTTGTATGGCAAACCAGTCCCAGCCCTTTTGGTCAGGTTCGAGGGCGCTTGTTGACCATTCGTGATCCATCCAACTCCACCCCTCAAGTTCGTGTGATTCACTCCCTGTCTTTACTTGCCCCTTTGTGGCGATTCTGGTAAAGGAATAATAATAAGAAGCATTTCCGGGGTTGTTGGACTTCCTGCTCAACCCTTTATCACCCTGCAATACCATTTCCTTAACAGGTTCAAGGGTGAAAGAAAATTCGAATTCCCTGCTCCTCGCAGAAATGGAAATTTTCGGCTTGGAACTGCCCGTTTTAAAGTCAAAAGAGAGTTCGAATCCCTCGATGAAGATCCTGCCCTCCTCCGGGTCGCTACCTGCCAGTCCTCCGGTGCCTCTTGCGAACTTCTCAACCGAATAGAATTTTCCGGTTGCGATATCACTTAGTCCCAAATGTGCAGAATAAACCGATCCGGTTTGAAATCCCGTAGAATCATCTTCTTTTCCCGGTACAATGCCGTTTCTGAAAATTGTAAACTGGTAACCAAACCGTCTGCCTGTTGTGGTCTTAAGATTTCCTGTAAAGTACCACCACTCCGTTTTGTAATCGTAGTGGGCAAAGTGATCTTCAGGGAAATCAAAACTGATAACTGAATCTGCCTTTCTGAATCCTTGAGATTCTGCAGACATCACACTCGTAACTGTCAATTTTGCCTCACCTGTATCACTATCGAGATTGAACACAAACCACAACACTGCAGAGAGTATAATAGCAGTCACTAAAGAAAGGAGCAACAATCTCATCTATTCGTCCCTCAACGATTTTGCCGGAGTGGTTACTGCCATCTTGTATGCAGGGTATAGCCCGGCGAATACAGAAGCTATCACAGAGATAAGAAACGCCTGAAAAAGAAGAACAGGTGAAACCTGCATGTCCATGGTCCAACCAAATGAACGAAGATTAATAACATAAATCAAGGCATAAGCCAGAACCATTCCAAGCGGAACTGCAATGACGGATGCGAGTGTACCCATTGAAAAAGTCTGAATGGATATTAATTTGAACATCTGCCCGGGGGTCAATCCCGTAGCCCTGAGAATCCCCATCTCTTTCTCCTTTTCCAGTTGAATCGACATCAAAGCGCTGAAAATCCCTATAAAAGCAACAATAACGGATAAAATATGCAGCAGACTTGCCACTACAAAAGTGCGATCAAAAATTTCCACAGAGTAATTCCGTAATTCACTGTTCAACCTTATTACTATGTTTTTCTGTGAACTAAATAGCGTTTCAGCAGACTTTCTGACCTCAGCAGAGTTCGTGCCGGGCTTAAGATAGATGCCAATTCCGGAGATTTTGTAATTTTCCCACAATGTGGAAAAAAGTTTGTAATCGAGTGAGATATGCCCCATTTCTGAACTGTAGTCATAGTAAACAGCGGATATTTTTACGCTTTTTTCACCTTTGGGTGTTGTGAATGAGACGGTATCGCCAACTTGCAGTTTCCATTTATATGCAAAAGTTTCAGTAACAAGTGCACCCCTGCCATCTCTTATCTCTTTCCATGCAAGCGAGGGATCTCCATCCTTAAACTTGAATCGGTATTCATTTTCGGGATTTATTCCTGCACCGAAAACTTCAATCTCCTTTCCCCGGAAAGTACTTTTTGCCTCGGAATAGTAATCAATCGATTTGACCCCTTCAATTTTAAGGAGATTATTTAGAATTGAAGGCTCCATCACAGGTTCATTCTTTCTTGAAACAGGTCCCGGTGCAGAAATGAAAAGATCGGCCACCAGAGTCTGCTCCAGCCAGGTTATTACGGTTCCGCGGAAGGAGGTGATCATTGTTGATACACCGATTGTTGCGGATACTGCGATCGCCAAAGCGGCAATAGCTACAGTCGTTCTGCTCAGGTTCGCGACTATACCCCTTAATCCAATTTTTCCCGTGTTCCCGAACAGCTTTTGAACCAGCGGTTGCATCAAAGCTACTCCCTTTACAACCACAAACGGCGTAAGCAGAGCAAATGAAATAATGAGGAGGAGAATTCCGAAATAGCTGAGCAAAATTCCGGCATCTACAAAAACCAGTATGAAAATACCTGAAAGGAATAATATCGATGAAAGAACTGTAAAATATCTCGATTTCTTTTTCAACCCGGACTCAATCGAGGATCTCTTCAGCACAACCCCCGGAGAGGTTGTGGCAGCTTCATAAGCCGGATAAAGAGATGCGAGGAGTGTACCCGTTATTCCGGCAAATCCTGCCTTAAATAGACTTTCCGCAGGAATCGATACTGATTTGACATTTGTGACAAAGTAGAGGTCGTTTATACTCTGTGTTACAAGACCAAGTAGTTCCTTCCCAAGAAAAATGCCGGCAACTATTCCTGAAAATGTTCCAATTGCACCAATGAAAACAGCCTCAGCCAATATCTGAATGTATATTTCCTTCCTGGTCACTCCAATCGCTCTGAACAGTCCTAGAAGTTTTCTACGCTGAATCACTGAAAATGTCATTGAATTGTAAATCAGAAAAAGTCCAACTATCAGCCCCAGCATGCTCATGGCATTCAAATTGAGCCTGAAGGCCTCTGTCAGGGACTTTGCAGTGTCGTTTGATTTGCTTGACTCTCTTAACTGAAGATCGCCGTTGTTTTCGACGATTTTTACAGCCCGGTCATAATCCTGCCGGTCGAGTATCAGGTCAATATAACCAACCTTGCCTTTTTTATCGAAGAGTGAATCTGCTGCTCCAATATCCGCAATTACAAACTGATCAATCGAGTTTTTCCCGGTATTTGAAGAGGAAGGAATTAACGCCTGACAATATACTTTAAACTGCTTCGTTTGCCATATGACAGTAAGAGAATCACCCGGTTTCACCCCGATAGCCGAAGCGAATGCCTCGGGCAATACCACCCGATCCTTGTGAGACAGCAGGTCTCTCAGCAATTGATCGCTCCCCTGACCTGAAACATCGAAAAAATTCCGGAATTTCTCTTCCGAAAAAGGATCGAGTCCAAGAAATGTTGCATTTTCACTCTTCTTGCCTGAAATCTTTATATTTTCTTCAATGACAGGTGCAGAAGCAGCAATTCCTTCATTACGAATCCCAACGAACTGACTGAAACTTAATGAGCCACTTTTGGATGTGAGACGGTGGGTGGCTTTTCCTGATACTGTTTCCATCGAAATATCGAATGCCCTCAGGGAGCTCTCATTCGCCATATCGATGGCAAGAATTACGGCCACACCAAGTGCTATTCCGGTTGCAGACAAAATTGTCTGCCAGGGATGAGTGAAAAGATACCGAAGTCCGGCTTTCTGAAATAATGAGATCACTTTAGTCACCGGTCGTCGAGATGAGCGTATTGTTCCCCTTAAATTCAATTATCTTGTCAGCCAGTCCGGAGAGATCCCGGCTGTGGGTTGCCATAATCATGGTTTTCCCGGTTTTCTTGACCAGATTATCCAGTAGTTCGACAATTTTGTCAGCGGTCTGGTAGTCCAGGTTTCCGGTAGGTTCGTCGGCAAGTATTATTTTTGGATCGTGAACAAGTGCACGGGCTATGGCGACTCTTTGCTGCTCACCACCGGAGAGAACATCAGGATAGCTGTTGGACCTGTCCGAAAGCCCTACTTCATCAAGCAGGTATTTCGCTCTTTCCAGCCACTCCTTCCCCTGTTTATTGGTCAGTTCGAGGACAAGATTCAGGTTTTCCAATACTGTCAAAGTGGGTATCAGATTGAAAAACTGGAATACAAATCCCACATTTTCACGGCGGAAGATGGTACGAAATGGTTCTTTTAGGGAAGTTAATTCGGTGGAATTGAGAATTATTTTGCCAGTGTCAGGGACATCAATTCCACTAAGCAGATTAAGAAGGGTTGATTTTCCCGATCCGCTTCTGCCGAGCAGAATTACAAGTTCACCCTCATCAATTCCCAGATCAAGATCCCGGAGTACATGGTGACTGGTAATTCCTTCAGTAAATGATTTGTTTAATTTCTCTATTTCAATAAAAGGCAAATGTTATCCGTTTTTATACAGATAACATTTACCCGAAACAATAAATTCCAATGATTCTCTATATTTTACTCAACTCAGTCATCATATCATCAAACTGACTAAAGCTCATCGATTGCTGAGCATCGCTGAGAGCTTTATCGGGATCGGGATGAAACTCGACCATAACACCGTGAGCACCGACAACTTTTGCGGCTTTCGCCAGAGGGATTACTTTGTCTCTGTGACCCACTGCGTGTGAGGGGTCTACTATAACAGGCAGATGTGTCAGCTCCTTCAAAACTGGAATGGCGCTCAGATCCAAAGTATTTCTCGTGGCCGTCTCAAATGTCCGTATCCCTCTTTCGCAAAGAATTACCTGACGGTTCCCCTGAGCGAGTATATATTCGGCAGCACTCAACAACTCTTCAATGGAGGACATCAGACCCCTCTTTAGCAAAACAGGTCTGTGTGTCTTCCCCACTTCGATCAGAAGTGAGAAATTCTGCATGTTTCTTGCCCCGATTTGAAGAATATCAGAATATTTCGCTACTTCTTCCACCTGATTTATCGAAAGCACCTCAGTAATCACGGGGAGATCATAAAACTTGCCTGCGTCTGTCAGAAATTTTAGTCCTTCATAACCCAATCCCATAAATGCATACGGATTGGTTCTGGGCTTGAAGCAACCACCACGGAGGATGTGAGCGTTAGTTTGCTTCAATTCCCTGGCACACTCAAAAATTTGTGTTTCTGACTCCACAGAACAGGGACCACCGATCACAACAAAGTTATCACCACCGATCAATACATCTTTAACTTTTATGACTGTGTCTTCGGATTTGTAGTCTCTGCCGGCGAGCCGGTAAGGTGATGATTTTGTCTTTACTTTTGCCGGAGGTTTGATTTCAGGGATTATTTCTCCGGCAGGTTCATCATTTTCAATGAAACGGGGTAATTCAGTTTTCACTGAAGTTTTTTCAATATCATTGGCAGGATAGCTTCCGAATACCTTGAAATAGCGGGTGTTTTTCCCAAGTTCATCAATCATCAAGTTGACTTTGTCATCCTCGATATTACCTTCGAAGTCGATGTAAAACATCTCCTCCCATGGATTTCCTGCAACAGGCCGCGATTGAATTTTGGTCATGTTAACACCAAATTTGTTAAATACCATCAACGCCTCGACCAGTGCACCCGGTTTCTGAGCCGTCGAAAGAACAACAGATGTTTTTGCCGGAATCCTCAGATCAACAGACACCGGTTTCTTTGACGCTATTACAAAACGTGTAAAATTCTCTTTGTTATTGGCGATATCCTCTCTGATAACAGTCATTCCAAAGGTTGAAGCCGCTTGTTCGCTTGCAATTGCCGCATATTCAAGATTTCCTGAGTCTCTCACCTTCTGAACTGACAGAGCGGTATCGCTTACTTCCTCAATTTTCGCATTTGGCATGGTCTCAAGAAATTTACTGCATTGAGCGGCTGCCTGTGGATGCGAAAATATCTTCTTTATGGTCAAAGGATCTACATTGGCAATACCGATCAGATTCTGCTTGACCCGCAATTTCTCTTCACCAATTATGGCAACAGAAGATTTCACAAGCGCATCGTAAACATCATTTATGTTCCCCGAAGTAGTGTTCTCAACGGGTAACATTGCATAGTCGGCCTCCTGATCTTCGACAGCCTTCACTACCTCTTCAAACGTCATTTTACTTATAAAACCAATATTGACACCCCGATTGGCAAAGAATCTTGCTGCTGCCAATGAACTGAAGGAGCCTTCTATCCCCTGTATGGCTACACGGATGCTTCCACCCGATTCACCACCATTTTCGCCGAGTCTGTGTAAATATGACTGTTGCAGCCTGACAGAATCATCAATTATTTCATGAAAAATCCGGGTCACAAAAGTCGGCTCCAATCCGGCTTTTTTACCGGATTTAATAAGCTTTTGAAGCAATTCTTTTTCCCGGGTTGTATCCCGTAACGGATAACCTTCACGGTCTTTTCGTTTCACAACTTCCATACTCAAACCTCTTCTTTTCACGAGGAGAGCTATGAGTTCTTCATCCAACGCATTAATTAAATCTCTAAGGTCGTTCATTTTTTCCGGAATCTGTTCTTAATTGTTAAATTAAAATTTTTATTTGATTAAAAGCGTTTTGATCACTCCATCAGACTTCCCTGTCTCCACTCTGATGTAGTATGCTCCACTCGCATAACCTGATGCATCCCATTTCCATTCATGTAAACCGGGTGGTAATTCACCGGCATTGTGAGTTGAAATCAATTCACCCAACTGATTGTAAATAAATATCTTAACCAGGGCTGTCTCATTGGTGGTATAACTTATCACTGTTACGGGATTAAAAGGGTTTGGATAGTTTTTAAGTATGAGACTGTTTTCAGGATTTGAAGAAACCGTTTCATCCTTTATCGTTGTGACAACCACATCGGGTGACTTTTTTCTGTCGATCAAAGCCATGCCGGCATCTGACATCACATACTTGCCTGGTGCCACCCCGTCATTGCTCAATTCAATTACTTTGTGATATCCCTGTGGCAACTGAAAGCTGCCGAGATGGTACCAGCCCTGCTTACCGGGGCTTTGTTGATTAACAATGATGGTGGAATCACCATTTTTTGCGGAAATTGTGTATTTCACCTGATTCGAAAAAGAAAATGACGGAATCAGATAAACATAGAGATTGTACCAAGCCTCAGAAGGAATATCGTAGTGGTACTCAAGTTTTGAAGGTTGCGAGGTCCCTGTTCTTGTAATTCCACCTCGAAAACCCGGAACGGGCAGGTTATCCCACTGACCGGTTTTTACCACATTTAGTGAATCTTCATTGATCACCAAGCCCTTGGGTCTTCTGTTAAATTGTCGCCCGGGCATTCCAGCGGGATTTTTGTAATATGTCGCTCTAAGTGTGTCAGCAAGGCGGTTATTGTTTCTCCTCAACCCTTCATAAAAAAAGAACCCCTCTCCCATGACACCATTCTGCCGGTTCAGTTGAAGCGATTGAAGAAGAAATTGTGGATCGATGGTATAACTGCCTATATTCATGAGAATACCGGCAAAGGTAATTCCTTTTTTTGATGGATCGATATGAAACAAGGAATTGTTAAGTTCGTAGAGGTATTCCATAAAACTGTAACGATAAAGCTGCGGCAGGAACTGATCTACTATACCGCTGTTTACCCAGGTCTTTGAATCCTGAAGATACTCTTCATATGCCCAGGGATAAAGACTTGGCGAGGAAGCCACAAAAATATGACTGTCACTGTTTTTTATACTGTCTCTTACCCTTCGATAAAAGTCATTCAACTTATCAGCTCGCCACCTCTTCCAGGCTAAATCATTGTAATTTGATGGGGGTGAAGCACCGTTATGGTCAAGTTTATAGAGAGCCACGGTTACAGAATCATAACCACACTCAACGGGAAGTGCCGGCATTCTGTCAGAATACTCGATACCGTCAATATCATATTTATTCATCACCTCCCTGGTCAGACCAATAATCATGTTCTGCACTTCAGGATTTATGCCTGACATCCAGTCAAATCCGTTTTTTACGCAGATGTCACCGTTAACATGCCGGGCAGCCCATTGAGGATATCGCTGAAGTATATGCCCTCCGTAGGGTGGTGTTCCCCCTGAATAGAAGGATGAAAAACCGTACTCAAACCAGGGATACACTTCAATTCCCACTCTGTGTGCTTCAATTACCACCGTCTCAAGGGGGTCCCTGCCTCCAAACACCGGATCAATTAAAAAACCGAACAAAGAGTCTGTTATCCGGCTCGGATACTGGGTGTATCCACCATTCCAAACGACCGGAATTACAGAATTGATGTTGAAGGAGGCTAAAAAATCCATTGCTTCTGAAATGGACTTTTCGGAAAACAGTACCTGACTGTCGATATCCGTCAATTTCACCCCGCGAAATTCATTGGTCTGAGCCTGACACTTCGAAGATGCTAACAGCATCATAGAAAGAATTAGTAATATTTTAGTAAATTTTAAGTGCTGATTCAAATATTGTGACATTAAAAGGTAATCTATTTATATATTAATTTACAAAAATACAGAAATTTTTATTAGCAGACGAAACGCAAATGCCCCCAAAATTCGACTTTGATTGTATTGTAATAGGCAGCGGTCCCGGAGGTGAGGGTGCCGCAATGAAACTCGTGAAAGCAGGAAAAAGGGTCGCTATGGTCGATTCTTTCCCACGAGTCGGCGGCAGTTGTACTCATACAGGTACAATTCCAAGTAAAAGTTTGAGACAGGAAATTCAAAGAATTGCTGAAATCGGTAGAACCGCAGGAATCACTTATCAGGAAGTGTTAAGGAATACCCAGCGGGTTGTCGATCAGCAGGTTGATCTCCGATACGGCTTCTACAGACGGAATTATGTTGATGTGATAAACGGATGGGCTAAATTTGCGGATGCACACACACTTGATATCGAACTTGGTAACGGTGGATTCGAACGCTACACCGCAGAATATTTTATTATTGCAACCGGTTCCAGACCATATCACCCGGATGATGTGGATTTTTCTCATCCCAGAGTTCTCGACAGTGACACAATCCTCACCACTCCGTTGAATTTCCGCTCAATTGCGATTTATGGGGCAGGAGTAATAGGGTGTGAGTACGCTTCGATCTTCAGAGGTCTTTCTATTAAAGTAAATCTTATCAATACAAGAGATCGCTTACTTACATTTTTGGATGATGAAATAAGCGACGCTCTTTCGTATCACCTGCGGGAAAATGGTGTACTCATCAGAAACAAGGAAGAGTATGTAAAAGTTGTACCCGAAGAGGATTCCGTCTCCATACATCTGGAATCGAATAAAGTAATAAATTCGGATGTATTGCTCTGGGCTCAGGGCAGGACCGGGAACTCACAATCGCTCGAGGTCAATAAACTTGGCATCGAGACTGATTCGAGAGGTTCAATTGTTATAAATGATAAACACCAGACCATCCACCCCCATATTTACGCAGTTGGTGATATATGCGGTTACCCTTCGCTTGCAAGTGCTGCATACGATCAGGGGCGGTTCGCAGCAACTCACATTATTGAAGGAAAATGTGAAAATCAGTTATTGAATTTTATCCCGACAGGAATCTACACAATCCCCGAAATCAGTTCGATCGGGAGAACTGAAAGAGAACTTACCCGCGACAAGGTACCCTATGAAGTAGGGCATTCATTTTTCAGACACCTCGCTCGTGCGCAGATAACCGGACACAAAACAGGTATGCTTAAAATCCTGTTCCACCGCGAGACTCTCGAAATCCTCGGGATTCATTGCTTCGGAACAAACGCAAGCGAGATAATTCATATCGGTCAGGCTATTATGGTCCAAAAAGGAGAGGCAAACTCTCTTATGTACTTTATTAACACCACCTTCAACTATCCGACGATGGCTGAAGCTTACAGAGTTGCCGCCCTTAACGGCCTGAACAGGGTTAGATAATTTGTTTTCGCTGCGTATTCTCCTGTTTTTTACTTTAACTACAGTATTGTCGGTTGCCCAACAATTCGAGGTACATAAGTATGGTATCAGGGACGGGTTGAGTATTGAATTAACAAAATCGGTCACTCAGGACACTTTCGGCTTTATCTGGGTTGCAACTGATGAAGGATTAAGCAGGTTCGATGGATATTCATTTAAATCATTCAACACAATTCCGGAAATTGCATTTTCTAAAGAGATTATAAGGCGAAAGAACGGAAATCTGCTGGCGGTTTCAGATCTTGGTATCTTTGAAGTTACTCCAAGACTCGATTCAGCTATTGTTAAAATGATTTCAAAAGGCTCACGGGAATTCAGCCGCTCTACTATCTGGTATCCTAAAAGTATATTTGAGGCTAAGGATGGTACCATTTTTGTCGGCGAACAAGGATCAATCATACGAATCAAAGACGGTAACCTGAAAAAATATCCACTCGACAAAGCAGATTTCTCGTACAATTTCCTGCGGGCTCACCACTTCTTCGAAACAGAAGCAGGTGAATTGTTTATTGTTGCCCATAATGGTGGTATTTTCCGGTTTGACTTCAGGAATGACAGACTCATCCTTGCCGGCAGACTAAATAACACGAGTAACATCGCTGCCATAAAATACCTTGGGAATCTCAAATTTTTGGCCGGTAACAATCTCGGAGTAACCGAAGTCCAACTTGTCAGGGAAAAAAATAACGAATTTAAAATTGCCTCTTCAAAAAAATATTTCCCCGAACTGAACATCTCAAGTTTTCTCTTAAAGAACGGCCTTGTTTTGGCAGGAACCTGGGACAGGGGTGTCTACTCATTTAAAATTGATAAAGAAATTTCCAACTTGCAGCACCTTGTCGAAGTCGGGGAAATAAAGATTAACACTCTGTTTCTGGCAAAAGACGATGATATCTGGTTGTGCTCGGAGAGCGGACTAATCCTCTTAAATTACAGGCTGTTTAACCCGGTTCTTCCCTCAGTGATAAAGCAGTATATTCAGGATATTATCACAATTAAAGACAACAAGGCTTTTGTTTCAGACGGAAACACCCTGTACGAAATAGTTATAAATGGCTCAAATATTACTTACAAGATCGTTCTGACCGTTCCTGATAATGTAATCATTAGCATATGTAGATTTAAAGACGGGGTACTTGCTTCCCTTTCAAACGGTGAGCTTGTGTATCTGGATGACAACGGCAACCGTACAACGATCAGGATAGAGAGAAAAGGTAAATTCTTTAGATATCTCTCTTATGGCGTTTCTGATGATCTGTGGATGATTGAGGAAGGTGCAAAAGAGATAATAAATTTGAAATCCGATATGTCAGTGAAACGGTACGATGTGTCACATTGTCCCATCGATGCATACAGTATAATTTTCTCGAACCAGAAAAATGAGGTTTTTGCCGCCGGTACTGCTTCAAAGATTGAATTGATAAAACTTGATCCAAAAAAGGAAAAGTTCGAACCGATGAAAATTTCATCGGATTTGTCAATTAATGGTGAAATTACTGTTAATGACATGGATTTTGACCGGGCAAACAATCCGGTTATTGCTACCTCAAAAGGTGTCTTTGTTATTGCCGGGGGAAAGGCTACTCTCCTTGACCGATCATTTAACCGTGTTAATGTGAGATCCGTCTCGGTCGATAATGTTAATTTCAACTATTGGATTGGTACTTCAGACGGACTCTACCGGTTTGACGGACAAAGTATATCACATTTTGATGTTATCTCAGGCTTGCCGAGCAAAACCATCGGAAGCAGAACCCTCACAATTGATCCTTCTGGAAATATTTGGGTTGGTACGGCAGAAGGTGTCGCACTGATGCGGGGAGTCTTTAAAATTGAAATTTCCGACGCAGCCAAACTGATTCTTGCGAACAAGAAAAACGATGTGAGTTTTTCTCAGTATGACAAATCCATCGAGATTCTTGAAGGAGAGAACTGGTTTATTAAAGCTCTGAATTTTACTTATCCTACAAGATCTATACTCTATCAATACAGGTTCTCGGAAAAAGACGAGTGGATAAATCTGTCAGATGGCAATATAATTCCTTTGGAAGGAATTGGATCAGGAAGCTTCAAAGTTGAAGTCCGAACCCGTCAGCATGGTAACCACTCGTGGAGTGAGGTCAGTTCGCTGGAATTCACAATTGTACCTTACTGGTATAAAAGATGGTGGGTGATACTCTTATGGGTTTTACTCATGACCGTTATAGTCTACACGATAGCAAGAATTTATGCAAGGAACCTGCAAAAGGAAAACCTGCTGCTTGAGAAGACCGTCAGTGAGAGAACCTCAGAACTCTCGAGCAAAAATGCTGAACTTGAGAAAAGCCAAAATGAAGTCGTTTCAAAAAACAAGGCCTTGGAAGTTCTATTAACGGACTTACGGGACATAAACGCAACAAAAGATAAAATGTTCTCTATCATCTCACATGATTTGAAGAATCCCTTTACTACAATCATGGGATTCTCTGAGATTTTGAAGGATGACCTCGAAGATATGACAAATGTGGAAGTGAAGGATTTTGTAACCAGAATTTACAGTACTTCCAAGAGAACATATGAACTTCTTGAAAACCTCCTGGGCTGGAGCAGAGCACAATCCGGCAGTCTGTCGATCACTAAATCAGGGATTTTACTCCTCCCGATTGTCAAAAAGGTTGCTGATCTGGCGACAGATACAGCTTTTGACAAACAGCTTACGATCCGTACAGAACTTCAACCCGATCTGATGGTTAATGCGGACCCGAATGCTCTTGAGACAATTTTGAGAAATTTGCTCGTGAATGCCATAAAGTTCTCTATTCCGGGAAAGGAAATATTGATTTCCGCAGTAACTGAAGGTCCGCTGATTAAAATTAATGTCGTCGATCAGGGTGTTGGTATGAATGAGGAAACACTTAATAAACTTTTCAGAAACGATCTTCATTTCACAACAAGCGGAACTCAACAGGAACGGGGAACCGGTCTGGGTCTTATTCTTTGCAAGGAATTAGTAGAAAAACACGGTGGGAACATCTCCGTAAAAAGCAAACCGGCAGAAGGAAGCACATTCACTTTCACTCTGCCGGTTTAGCCTTGGGATCAGGTTATCTGCTTATTAGTTTATAACTTCTATTATTTCACCTTTGTATGCAAATCTTACATTCCTGCCGAGTGAAAGAACCTGGGCGGCTTCTTTGTCAGAAAAGGCAAGTTCAAAATATTCGCTTGATTCGAATTTAATTTTCTTCAGCTTCATGTTCCCCTGTTTTTCAAGCTTCGAGTCAATCCAGATTCCATTATTTTCATAGAAAGCCCTACCTGCTGCATCTGTAAGATTAATGGTTTGGTATTGTCCCGATTTGTTATCCTTGTCGACATTCCGCTTTTCATAATCACGGTGGTTCACCTGGTCAGCACCTGAATAGTCTCTTATAGTCTCACTGGCTGTCGTACTTCCCTTCCCCTCCTTGTTTTTCATTCCATCAAATTCATCTTTGAAAACCTGGGGATTTGCCTCTGGAAATCCTCCTGCATCTTTAAGATTTGGTGCAAGCGGGGGTCTTGGGGTACCGGTAAGTTGTTCATCCTCGAGAATTAAATATGCGGTGTAAGGTGTTATCAGACCGTATTTTTTGGCAAGATAAACTACCTCGTCGATCAGTTCTTTCGATTCACCGTTCAGCCTTATCAAATCCAGCAGATGTCCTACGCGCCTCATTGACCAGATAACCGGAATGAATGTGTAGGAGTCACCATCTGAAATCGTAACATCCTTTTCAAACTTTACTTCTTTACCGTTCCGTTTTCCTTTAATGATTATTTTGCCGGAACTTCCTTCTTCGATAATTCCTGCAAGAGTCAAAACTCCGCCTTTGAATATGTCGATTTTTGTATTTGGATACGATTTGCTGAATTTAATGTTTCCCGAAGTACTGACGGTTACATCAGTCAAAATTGGAAATTCAATTTTTTCAAAGAAACTACTGATATTCACTTCAATTTCACTGTTTGGCGGCGAGTAATTTCTTACACCGCCTGTTTTGAGGGCAATTTTATCGAGCAGATGAATATTGATATCGTATCCGATACCGAAAGTGAAGATTCTTTTACCGGCGATCAGGGAAGAATCAAGTCCGGCAACCAGTTTAATATCATCTCTTTCACCGATTGTAGGTTTGCCGTCAGTGATGAAAACAACATAAAAAGGTCGATCTTTCTCCCCTTTCTCCTTTAAAGCAAGTTTGAGAGCCTCCTCGATATTGGTACCGCCAAGTGCTTCCATTTTCTTTATCTTTTGCTCGGCAGACTCTTTATTTTTCTTATCGGCTTTCATGAAGGAGGAGAACACCTTTTCGGCTTCAGTTCCAAATTTAATAATCTGGAAATTGTCCTTCTCTCTTAATCTGTTTACACAATAGACAAGAGCGGATTGCGCAGCCGTCATTTTTTCACCTGCCATACTGCCTGAAATGTCCAAAACAAATACAACATCCTTGGGAACATACTCAGCAGGAAATTCAGATTCATCAACTGAAAAATTCAAGAGGAAGAATTTCTCTTTGTCAGAGGAGTTATATGTCATTAAATCGATCACACTTCCTTTCGGAACTGTATGAATCACAAGAAGATAATCTTTGTCAGGTTTTACATTAATTTCACTGTAAACAGATTTAAAATGGTTGTCATCCAATCGCTCACTTTTGGTTTCGTGAGTAGGTGAGTAAATGCCGTTGATTTTATTTTTGTTCTTTATATCTACAGCAACAGAAACTTTTTCGAGTGCTTTTGAAGAAAATTTCTCGGTATTCAGAGGATAGAGATATTTGTAGGTCCCCCCGTCGTATTCGAGAGTCTGAAAATATTCAATCTCAATTTTTCTCTCGGATCTTGGCTCGATAGGGAATATTTTTAGTGTATAAATATTTTTTCCTGAATATTCAAGAAGCGCCGGATCTTTACTTTTGGATACTATCTCCTGATAAAGTTTCTTTGCTTTTTCAGCGTCAAGAAGTTCTGCTTTGTACTCTTTCCCGTTTATAAACATTTTGAATCCGGTAATAACCGCACCCTCGGGTATTGGAAAAATATACTGACCTTCGAGCCGCTGATTTAACGGATTGAAAAAGACCTGATCGATCTTTGTTTTGGCAGTAAAACCATCAATCGTCACATTTACATCGTGATATTTCACTTCGAGTGGAAACGGGTCTCTCCACCCCGGATGTGGTCTCGGACCCGGGTACGGCGGATCCGGTATGATAATGAAGCCGTCCGCAAAAATCTGCGGAACGGCTAACATTAAAATGATGAGGAACTTGACTGCGGATTTCATTTTAGTTTCAACTCTGTTTTAATTGACTGAATCAGGGCACTTCCAAAAGTGTTTTTGGAAGAAGGATCGTCATTTTTTGCTAGGAAATCGTTTCTTAATTTCTCATATTTTTTGATTTCAGCTTTGATCTTATCCCGATCCTTGTCATACTGGTCAATTTTTGCCTGAATTTCTTTTTCTGTTAAATTCTTAAACTCTTCAGGTAAATCGGCTTTGTCAATTTTCTTCAAATCAAAACCTTCATCTTTGGAAGCATCAACAAGATCCCATTTGGAATTGTTGTAAAACTCGGTTGCCTTGGCACCTGCTCTTTGAACAGCAGCGCTTGGAGCCGACATCATGGCATTGTTGTCTTCCTGTTCCTGACGCATTTTTGCTTCCTTGCCTGACTTCGAGAAATAAAGGTATGTACCGTTTAATTGATTGTTAAGATCAAGAATTGTCTTGTCATAGGGGGTCGGTTTCTGCTCTGCTGCAAGATTCTGATCGATAAACATAAATGTGCCGTTCCCAAGAGTCGAACCGTCACGCCATGATTTGGCTTCGTCGTTATCAGGATTTCCACAGTAAATTGTGTTTACCTTAATCCCCTTTTCAGAAGCTTTTTTACATACATTTTTATAGTCAATGATCCCCTGATTAAAGGGCTCATTACCGGCAATCAGGATTACATTAACTGCATCTTTGTCTCTGTCCCAGTTGATTTTAAGTAATGCCTGCTCGATAACAGCTCCGCAGTATTCAGCCCCGCCATTGGTTACAAGCCCAAAGAGGTGCTCGGAGACCTTGTCAAGATCCTGGCTGAGTGAATCCACCATTCTTATATAGTGATCTGATGGTTTTAAACCATCATTACCATATTCGAAAAGTGAAATGCTCAGTTCGAGTTTTGTATCAGGCAAATCCTTGCTCAAAGATGCCATTTCGTTAACAATCCTCCACAATTCCTGTCTCGCCTGGTTAATCAAACCATCCATACTGTTGCTTGTATCCAACAGAATAGCGATGTTTATCTTTTTTGTGTTTTTCTTTTTATCAACAACATTAGGAAGTATCGCTGTTGTTAAAATGAGAAACATCAAAAATCCGCTTAGTAACTTTTTCATCTCTTAATCCTTTTTTTGAATCTACTTTCTTATACTATTTATGTGATTTTATGTTCCGGGAAAAACTTAACACTCACTTAAAATCATCCCGCCTCTTTATTTAAGTTTATTTCTTTAAATTTGTTGCTGTCAATTATTTTTTTAATTGATTGGCGCAAACTCAGAATCAAGTAATTTAATGGAGAATAAATGTTCAGCTTAATTCCGAAACAGGAATTTGACCGGGTAAGAGAACTTAACCGGAGTGATTTTAAGGATCTTCAACTGTTTGCAGATATGTGCAGATTAAACACATTCATTATGGTTAAAAAAGCCGGAAGCGGGCACCTGGGGAGCAGTTTTTCGGCAGCTGATATCATTACTTATCTCTACCTTAAAAAACTGAATGTACTTGAGACCGGGTTTGACTCACCCGACAGAGATATCTATTTTTCCTCAAAAGGACACGATGTTCCAGGGTTCTATTCGCTTCTTTACGCTTTGGGTGTTATCCCTGAAGAAAAAGCATTAATGCTTCGTCGCCTCAACGGTCTCGACGGGCACCCCGAAGTGAGGATTACGGGTGTGGAAGCTTCCACCGGTTCCTTGGGCATGGGAGTATCCAAGGCAAAGGGAATGGCATGGGCGAAAGCTTACAACGGTTCTGGTGGAAAAGTTTTTGTGCTGACAGGTGATGGTGAATTTCAGGAAGGTCAAATCTATGAATCTCTCCAGTCGACTGCCCACCAAAAAGTGAACAATGTCACTGCGATTATTGATCACAACAAATATCAAACCGATATGCTTGTGAAAGATGTGAACAATATCGAAGATTTGACTGAAAAAATTTCAGCATTCGGCTGGCATGTTGAAAAAATCGACGGTCACGATTTTGCGCAATTAGACCGTACACTGAGGAAACTCGATACAATAAATGATAAGCCCAAACTCATTATTGCTGATACGATCAAAGGGAAGGGTATCTCATTTATGGAATCTCCGGTGCTCGATCCGGCAACAGGCAACTCATTTTATAAATGGCACTCGGGTGCTCCGGACGACGATACCTTCAAGGCAGGTTATAACGAACTCAAAAGCAGAATTGAATTTCAGGCAGCGGAGCTTGGACTCGATCCGATCGATTTGCCGGTAATAAATGTCGACTCCGCCCCTCCTTCCAAAGCAACTAAAGAATTTGTTACCGAAGCCTATGGCGATGCTTTGGTTGAACTCGCAAAAACCAACAAGAAATTTGTGGTGTTGGATGGTGATCTTTCAGCGGATTGTAAACTCAGAAAATTCGAAAATACTTATCCTGACAGGTTTATTGAAAACGGAATTGCTGAGCAGGACATGGTTTCAATGGCAGGTGGGTTAGCCCGTATGGGACTTATTCCTGTTGTAAATACATTCGCAAGTTTCCTCTCTGCGCGTGCTAATGAACAAATTTACAACAACTCCACGGAACACAAAAAGATTATATATACCTGTCACTTTGCAGGAATGATTCCTGCCGGACCGGGAAAATCACATCAGAGTGTTCGTGATATTTCCCTCTTTGGCGCACTTCCCAACACAACCATTCTACAGCCATGCAACGCACTCGAGACTAAACTCGTTACAGAATATTGCATTAATTCAGAAGATGAAGTAAATGTTATCAGATTGAACATAGGTCCTTCCCCAGAGGTAATAAAGCTCCCTGAAAATTATAAACTGACGATTGGAAGAGGGGTTTCTCTAACCCATGGATCTGATGCCATTATTTTCGCTTATGGTCCTGTTCTGCTGCACGAGGCTTTAGTAGCCGCAGATTATCTTCGTAAAATCGAATTCGGACTGCAGGTTGTTAATATGCCATGGTTGAACAAAGTGGATGTGGAGTGGATTGGAAGTCTGGTTGAAGATCACAACAAAATTTTCGTCCTCGAAGATCACTCCAATTTTGGAGGATTGGGTGACAGATTATTGAACGCTCTCGTTTCGGGACACGACCTCGGCTCGAGAATCTTTATAAAACTCGGACTGGATGATTACCCTGAATGCGGAACACCGCTTGAAGTACTCGAATACCACAAGATGGACGGGAAATCTCTTGCAGAGAGAATCGCAGGAATCAGCAATATTGATGATCTCATCGAACAGAATCCCGAGCTTCAATCAAAATATACTGCTGACGCTCCTCAATAGAGGATAAACACTAAATAATTTCAGAGGCTGCTCTCATTTAAGGGCAGCCTCTTTTAATTTCACTACTCTTGTGAATCTGTATCCAGTTGGTCAGGAGTGATTCCCTTGGCAAGACAGTAATACTCTTTTGTAAGCACCTGAAGTCTTTCAGCCAGATTGATCAGCATCTTTTTCACCAGGTCAGGATATTTTTCTATAAGTTTGTCAATAGGCAGATTTAGATTCAGCACTACAGATTCTTCTTCTGCTATGAGCGTAGCAGTTCTCAATCCATTCAGAATAATGCTCATTTCTCCGATAACCATCCCTTTTTCTGAGAATTCAGCAACTTTCACATCAGCTTTAAAAACTCCAATCTTACCATTGATAAGAATAAAAAGTTCTTTGTCGTTTGCACCTTCCCGGGTAATTACTTCTCCGGCTTTGAAGATTTTCATGTTTGTTCCTTTAATTTGCGGAAAATTTTAACAGATACGCTTTAATAAATTTGTAAATATCTCCGTCCATCACCCCCTGGGTATCGGAGGTTTCCACATCAGTCCGGTGATCCTTGACCATATTGTATGGATGAAAAACATATGACCGGATCTGACTTCCCCACTCAATTTTCATTTTGCTTTTCTCAAGCTCGTTTTTAGCAGCGCTGAGTTTTTCTTTTTCAATCTGATAGAGCTTCGATTTCAAAAGTTTCATTGCTCTCGTCTTGTTCTGGATCTGAGAGCGTTCGCTCTGACAGGCAGCCACAACGCCGGTAGGCATATGAGTAATCCTCACTGCCGTCTCCACTTTGTTCACATTCTGTCCGCCTTTACCGCCTGATCTGAAAGTGTCAATACGCAAATCAGCCGTATTGATGTCAATCTGAATACTGTCGTCCACTTCAGGAATAACTGAAAGGGCGGCGAAAGAGGTGTGTCTCCTCTGATTTGAATCGAAAGGTGAAATTCTGACCAATCTGTGAACACCTGCTTCGGCTTTCAGGTAACCATAAGCAAACTCACCTTCAACCTCAATTTCAGCACTTTTTATGCCTGCCCCATCACCGTCAAGGATATCAACTATTGTTGCTTTCAATCCACTCAGATCGCAGTATCTTAAATACATCCTGAGTAGCATTTCTGCCCAGTCCTGCGCCTCTGTACCACCGGCACCTGAATGGACTGTGATAATACAGTTGTTTCCATCCTCATCACCCGAAAGCATATTTTTGAATTCGAGTTCTTCGATTTTAGCGGAAATTTTTTCGAGTTCTTTGCCAATGTCTTCCGAAAGCGATTCATCTTCCGCTTCTGCAGCCATTTCGATTAGTTCACCAACCGAAACAACGCCGGAATTCAATTCGTCCCACAACTCGATCCATACCGTAAGCCTTTTTGCTTCCTGCAGAAGAGCCTGTGCTCTTCTCTGATCATTCCAAAAATCACTTTGCTCGCTAATGAGTTTTATCTCGTCAACACGAGACTGTTTCTCATCTAACTTAAAGATAACTCCGCATGTTATTCACCCGAACAGTCAAATCTTTATGCGTTCTTATCTCATCATCAAACATCAAATACTCCAATCATTTTATCGACAACTGTCAACCGTAAATTACTTAAAATCTTAAATATTACTGCATTATTGCATTACTGCATTACTGCATTATCTCTATTTCCATCCTCAGAAGTGCTGCCGCAAGAGTCTTTCCCTGGGCGTCAAGTTTCAGAGAAATGGTACCACCTCCACCAAGTGTATTGTGAAGGATAAAATTTAAAGCCCGGAGGTTTGGAAGTTCGTACCTTTCGACCTCTCCGAGACAAACGCCTTCGAAATAATTCTTTACTCTCTCGGCAGTGAGATGATTCTTAATGATTTCGTAGCCTTTATCATCGTAGGCAATTATTCCTACATTCGCAGCATCACCTTTGTCACCACTTCTGCCATGAGCTATATCTCTTAATTTTATTTTCATTTCATAACTCCAAAATTGAGACGACAGGAACCACAAGTTCCTTTTTAATGAGTGCAGGCCAGTATGCTACCACAGAGCTTGGTTTTGGTCTCCCTCCTGCAAATCCTGTAACTGCCGGTGGACCGGTTAGGATTAAGGGCGCAATTTCCTGTCCAAATCTTTCAATTGACTTGTAGTCGGTACCTCTGACTGCAAATCTTACCATAATTTCGTTGATATTCTCTTCATCGACCTCTTTGGCAGCTTTGCCGTGACAGGCATTGTACCCGACAAATTCAGTTCTGAATTCTTCAAATTCGCACCCAAGTGCTTCAAGTCTTTTCTTTAGTATTTTCTCTGCAGCCCTGGCTTTTGTTAGAGCCTGAGGCCAACTGTAAGTTAGCGAGGCAAATGAAGAATAACCATATTCATAAGAGCAGGAAACCTTATAGAATGGAGTAAAAGGTTTTCCCTTCACCCCGGACATTCTTACTCTGTTTTTTCCGTCATCGCTCAATTTTATTGTAGTAAAATCAGCAACACAATCGGGTGTTATATATTCTGCCGGATCACCGATTTCATAAAGAAGTTGTTCCGAAACGGTGTCTATAGTAACTGCACCGCCAAGCGACTCGTGTTTGGTAATCACAACTTCGCCGTTTGGATAAGCTTCTGCTATCGGAAAACCGGGTTTTTCCATATTTTCAATCGATTCCCAGTCACCGAGAAAATTTCCACCCGAAGCCTGAGCTCCACATTCGAGAATGTGCCCGGCAACAGTACCGGCAGAAAGACGGTCGAAATCATCGCTCGACCAGCCAAACTCATAAATCATCGGAGCAAGGGTAAGCCCTGTATCTGTGGTTCTGCCCGTTATCACAATATCTGCACCCTTTTGGAGAGCTTCAACTATCGGGAAAGCTCCGAAATACACATTGGCGCTTAGGAGCCTGTCTTTAACGATTGTGATTGGTTCCCCTGTCTCCATATTTGATAATCTACAATCATCGCTTAAAAGTTCATCAAGCCGGTCTTTTATATTATCGCCTTCAATGATCGCTACTTTTAACCCCTCAATCCCCAATTCTCCGGCAATATTCAGAATCGCCTCTGCACAGGCGGAAGGATTGACTCCCCCTCCATTAGTGATCACCTTAATCCCCTTTTCTTTACAAACAGGAAGAATTCTCCTCATGAGAGGTGGAATGTCTTTTGCATATCCAAGTTTGGGATCTTTGTTTTTTTGTTTCTGAAGAATTGACATCGTCACTTCTGCAAGGTAATCCATTACCAGGTAATCAATGTCACCCGAGGTGACCTGCCAGTATGGTGCCTCAATGAGGTCTCCCCAAAATCCTTGCCCGGAAGCGATTTTAATTTTTTCTTTCATTTCAGTTTCAACTTCATTTTAATGATGAATCAGTTCTAACAGTTGGGTTGGAGATGGTAAAGACTCCGCAGAAATCCATTTTATTTTAGGATCAGCTCTAAACCAGGTAACCTGCCTTTTGGCATAACGGCGGCTGTTTCGCTTAATCAGCTCAATACATCTATCGCAAGAGATTTCATTGCAAATATAGCTAATCATCTCTTTATAACCTACAGTATTCAACGAATTAAGATTCCGTGAGTAACCAAGATCGAGTACTTTCCTGGTTTCGGTTTCCAATCCTGATGAAATCATCCGATCAACCCGCTCTTCAATCCTTTTATATAGATTTTCTCTCGGGAGGTCGATCGCAAATTGAAAAAACTGAGTATCCGTTTTCCCGGTCTGTTTATTGTGGTGTGCCCAAATTGGTTCTCCGGTCAGCTCCAAAACTTCCAGGGCTCTCACAATTCTTTTCCAGTTGCCTGTATTCATCTTCGATGCACTGACGGGGTCTTTCTCCTTAAGCATTTCAAGCAACTTCCCGGTCCCTTCTCGCTCCATTATCCCGTGCATTTCCTCCCTAAAAGCGATATCTTTTGACGGACCATCGAAAATCCCTTCAATAAGCGCTTTTATGTACAATCCGGTGCCTCCGGCAACAACAGGTATTTTCCCACTGTTTTGCAAAGATTCAATAATTTGCATTGCCTGTACTTCGAACATTGAAGCGTTGTACTCTTCATCAGGTTCAAGAATATCGATTAAATAATGTTTGACGGAAGATAATTGGGTCCGGGATGGTTTGGCGGTTCCGATATTCAGGTGTCTGAATATCTGCCTGCTGTCTGCGGAAATTACTGCAGAATCGAAATATTTTGCAAGTTCAATTGCATAGTCGGTCTTACCGGAAGCTGTGGGACCGGTAATGATGATTACTTTTTTTTCCATCCTTCTTTTCCGAGAAGCGGTACAAAAGCGAATTCGGGTATCTCTTCAGTCCTGAACTCACTCTCAGAAACCTTTTGAATAATCATCATTTTCTGTGATTCCTTTTCACCAACAGGAATAATCAATCTGCCCCCGGGAACAAGTTGCTTCTTTAACGGTTCCGGCACGGAGGGTGAACCTGCAGTTACGAGAATTGCATCATAAGGAGCAAATTCATTCCAGCCAATCGATCCATCCCCCCACTTCGAATAAACGGGGTATCCAAGTTTCTCGAATCGCTCCCTCGACTTCATGTAAAGGTCGTATTCTCTTTCAATGCTGTAGACTTTTGCTCCAAGAGTACTCAAAATCGCAGCCTGAAACCCGGAACCGGTCCCAATTTCCAAAACCTTGTCGCCGTTCCTAAGTTTGGCAGCCTGTGTCATAATTCCAACGGTCGTTGGTTGTGAAATGGTCTGACCGTAGCCAATGTGCAGAGCAGAATCTTCATATGCAAGGTGAGAAATGGCTTCAGGAACGAATCTGTGGCGGTCGCATACCATAAAGGCATCCAGTACCTGTGGATCATTTACTCCATTGGATATCAGTTTTTTTATGAGTGTTTTTTTTGCAGAAGTGAACATCATTGTCGATCGAAAAGAAAGAAATTATACACCAAAATAAAAAAAGCTGTCAAAAAAGTTGTTTACCGGTAGTTTGCCGAATTTCAGCTAAAAAGATGAACAACTATTAAGACAGCTTTGTGGAGGCGCCGGTCGGATTCGAACCGACGGATAAAGGTTTTGCAGACCTTCCCCTTAAGCCACTTGGGTACAGCGCCATTTTTATTCTCCAAAATGAAAAAATCCACTGGCGTGGATTTTTTACTGGAGCGGGAAACGGGACTCGAACCCGCGACTTCAACCTTGGCAAGGTTGCGCTCTACCAACTGAGCTATTCCCGCAAATCTTCAATAAATTGGTCTACAAATATAGCTAAATTCAATATTTCATGCAAGTGGAGCAAAAAATTTTTTTAGCTAAATCTTAATTTTTTTGAAGGATTTACCTTCTTTTCCTCTTCACAGGCTCTTTCACAGCACTCTCCTCTATTAATTTAAGAGCCTCTTCAAATGTAATCGAGACAGGTTCCTTCCCTTTCGGGATTTTTGCATTCACCTTCCCGTTTGTTATATATGGACCAAAACGCCCGTTTAGGATTTTAATCTCAGGGTTCTCTGTGAAGCTTTTAATGTTTCTTGCCGATTCAACATCCCGCTTCGTAAGTATCAACTCGATACACTCCTTCTCTTCAATTTCCAAAGGGTCGATATTCTTGGGAATCGAGTAAAACTTGCCGCCATGCTTCACATACGGACCAAATCTTCCGGTAGCTATTGTAAGTTCCTCGCCTTCAAATTCTCCCGCGATTCTCGGAAGCTTAAAAAGATCCAGTGCCTCTTCGGTCGTGATAGTATCAAGCCTCTGCCCTGCCTTAAGAGAAGCCATCCTAGGTTTGATCTCAGGATTATCAGGGTTATAGAGTTGAGCCACCGGACCATATTTGGCCATTCTGACGATCAGATCGAGACCGGTCTTTGGATCCTTGCCTAATTCCCTCGACCCCGTGGCACGGTCACTTGACTCAATAGTTTCTTTGACTATTTTATGAAAAGGCTGATAAAATTTGTTCAGCATCGTTATCCGCTCCACTTCGCCTTTTGCTATATCGTCCAGCTCTTTTTCAACTTTTGCAGTAAACTTAAAATCAAGGATACTGGGGAAGTTCTTCACCAAAAAATCGTTCACAATAAATGCAATGTCAGTCGGGAACAATTTTCCCTTATCAGCTCCCGTTATTTCTGTTTTATCTTCGGTAATTATCTTTCCTGAAGCAACGAGGGTTAACTTCTTGTATTCTCTTTGCTTACCTTCTCTCTCCTCTTTCACAACATACCCTCTGTCCTGAACTGTGGAAATTATCGGTGCGTATGTGGAGGGTCGCCCGATTCCAAGTTCTTCAAGTTTCTTCACCAGGGCAGCCTCGGTATATCTTGCTGCGGGGCGTGTATAGCGCTGTGTGGCAGTAATTTCTTTCATGCTGAGACCCTGCCCGACCTTCAATGGTGGAAGTATCGAGAGATCCTGTTCTTCACTGTCATCATCATCTTTTGATTCGATATACAATTTCAGAAACCCGTCAAAAAGTATCACTTCTCCTGTTGCAATAAATAAATGATCGGAAGTTGAAACCGCGATGGATGCAGTTGTTTTTTCAATTTTTGCATCACTCATCTGTGAGGCGAGAGCCCTTTTCCAAATCAGATCATACAAAACCGATTCGTCACGGGAGAGATTTGATATCTTTCGCTTATCGAAATATGTGGGCCTGATGGCTTCATGCGCTTCCTGAGCATTTGCTGACTTCGTTTTATACTTCCTCAAGTGATGATAATTACTGCCAAAACTTTCAGTAATTGTCTCTTTGGCAGAACCCAGTGCAAAATCGGAAAGATTTACCGAATCGGTTCGCATGTAGGTAATATGTCCTGCTTCATAGAGATTCTGAGCAATTCGCATTGTCTTTGAGACTGAAAATCTCAGCTTTCTCGCAGCTTCCTGTTGAAGAGTCGAAGTTGTGAACGGCGGGGCTGGTGATTTTTTGAGCTCCTTCTTTTCCAGGTTCGAGATGGTAAACTCTGCACCATTGCATTTTTGAAGAAACTCAAACGCCTTAGCCTGGTCATCAAATTTTGTATCCAAATCCCCTTTTAAGGAATAATCCTTTCCACCATCTTTGACACCAAAAAGTCCGGATACATTAAAATAATCTTTGGTAACGAATTCCTGTATTTCTCTTTCCCTGTCCACAATCAGTCTTACAGCCACTGACTGCACTCTGCCAGCAGAAAGAGATGGCCTTACCTTTTTCCACAAAACAGGCGAAAGTTCGAAGCCGACCAGGCGGTCAAGTATTCTTCTTGACTGTTGGGCATCGACCAGGTCATCATCAATGGTTCTTGGATTTTTTACAGCTTCCAAAATGGCAGGTTTTGTGATCTCATGAAAAACAATTCTTCTGATCTTCTCCTTAGGTATCTCCAAAGCCTCTTTCAGATGCCATGAAATAGCTTCACCCTCGCGGTCCTCGTCAGTAGCCAGCCAAACAGTCTCTGCTTCTTTGGCCATCTTCTTTAATTCAGCCACTTTTTTCTTCTTGTCAGAAGGCACTTCGTATTTTGGAATGAATCCGTTTGAGGTGTCTATTCCCATATCCTTCTTTGCAAGGTCTCTTATATGTCCATAACTCGATGTTACGGTGAAATCCTTGCCGAGAAATTTTTCAATTGTCGAAGCTTTTGCGGGTGATTCTACAATTACCAGGTTTTTTATCATAATTCGTAAATTTTCAGATTAACTGTTTTGTTTTGTTCGTCCGGTATGTTTATACAATTCCGGTTTCAAAAAAAAATATTTTCAGGATGCAAAGGAAATGATTTTATTTGGATGTGCAAAAATAATGCTGATTGATGCAAAAAATTAACGGGCGTACCCGATTTATATTCCCTTGAACATCGCTGACTCTATTCATAACACCGATCGTTAACTTATAATTCTATATCACAAACATCCACGATACTTTCAGAATAACAACAAGGTCCTTCGATCTCAATCCGTCGTGTGTGCTTAGTATTTTATTAATGACAAGATAGATGTCGCTGCCGGGAGATGGCTTGATATTTAATTTGTAATTAAAATTAAGCTCCTCCACCTCATTATTCCACTGAAACAAGAGAAATGAAGCGACATTTACATTCATCGTATATTTTATTCGTGTAAAGAACTCATTTGTTTGAAATCTTGTGGAATTTACATCAAGGTCATTAAACCGATAGCCCAGTGAAAACCCAAAATTCTGATTCAGAGTTGCATTCAATTCATTCTCGAATTCAAATCGTTTTCCTCCGTAATAATCTCCGTAAACCATCTCAAACCCGCCGAATAACTGCCTGGCCGGATTCGATTCGAAAGAAAATCCGTACATGTTTCCGTAGTACTCCCCTTTTTGGATGACTGTGTTTTTGAAAATTCTGAAATCCTCTTCAGGCTTGTCAAATTGCCTTAGAAAAGTAAGATTGATCCTGTCGTTGGAGGCAAAAGTAAGACTTAAGGGAGTTGCTTCATACTCAAACGAAATCATGCTCCCTTGCGGATCGTGAGTCATACGAAATTCAACCGGAATAATTTTCAACCGTCGGAGCATTCCGTTGTTAAATCTTGGTGACCATGCTGCATTAAAAACAAATTCGTTCACCCCTGCTTCCGAGATAAATCCCGATTCAGGATTGAAATTCTTCTGTGTGAATCCGTATGATGAGAAAATGTTCACCAGATCATTCGGAAACTCAACACTCAAACCACCGGCAAGATTATCCTTGTTGTTGTTGTTATCCTGCGATGCGGCGATACGAGAGGTAATTACGAGATTCTGATCTCCGAGAAAATCGTTAAAATTAAAACTCAAATCAAGACCTCCCATTCGGTTATATCTGTCAGTCGACTGCACATTACTAAAGATAAAGCCGGCATAGGAATTTGTGCCAAATCCGAATTTTGCCCTGCCGACTGAATAATTTGTCGTATTTTTTGTGGAAGTGCCTTCTGTTTGAACTGACAGCAATCCCGCTTCCAAATTGCCGGTCGACCCCGTGACTTTCAGTCCTCCGATTATTGGAATTCCCTCTCCGTTGGCGATACCTATGACGCGGGAATAATATGCAAGATTTCGACTTGCAAGATTAAAAGAAAAAAGTTTGTGCCCCTCAAGGAAGAAATCCCTCTTTTCGGGCAGATATAGAGGAAATCTCGTCAGGTTTATCTCAGCAATATCCGCCTCGACTTGAGCGAAATCCGTGTTTATGGTGAGATCGACTGTGAAAGCATCGGAAATGCCATACTTAAGATCGAGTCCTGCTTTAAATCTTGTCTCCTTTTCGGAATTGATATCCTGAAATCCTCCATTCACATAAGGAAGTAAATAAACAGGATTCCCTCTTTTTATTCCCTGCAAACCGGTAAGTTGTCCGGCGCGGGTAAGGTCAAATAAAAATCCATTCCTTACAGCACCGGACCAGATAACATCCTGACTCAACCTCCTGATCCCCCTTTGAAAATTAATTTTCCAGTTTTGTATATCTCTGTCAGGAAATTTCAGCGAGGAGAAAGGTAGTTTGAATTCGGCACACCAATAATTATTGTGAATTGCCGAACTTACATCCCAGATCATATCCCAATCCTCATTGAATTCACCATATGATCTGCCTGCTACCAAAGCATCATTTTTTACAGAAAGTGGATTTGTCGCAAACCAGTATCCGTTTCTTTGGTCTCCAAATGTATCCAATATTAATTTTACATTGTCATCCCCTGATGTAAATCCATCGTACTTCATCTCCCTGGCAATTATTTTTTCAGGCTCGGGATCAAAGCAGATGAACAACACATACAATGCATCTGCGGTATATGCAACCTTGACAGTTGTGGGAAATGCAGATGCTTCTCCGGGATTCGGATCGATTTGTAAAAACGATGAATCACCCGGGATTGAGAACCAGACACTCTCCTTATCATTGCCATCCAGTTCAGGTGCTGTCTGTATCCTGGTTGCCTTTATCGATTTTTCACCATTTTGTGAAAGGGCAGTTAACGATATCAATATCAAAATAAGAAGTGTAAAGCGGACAGTTGCGATATTTACTCTCATATTATTAATGAATAATGGTTTTTACTGTACCAATTAAAATTGAATTTCTGTTTTGCGATAAATTACTTTAAAGTATATTTATAATTACAAAAATAGCTTATTTTAATATTTACACATGAAAATACTTTATTCTTCAGCCGAGTCGCTGGCGCAACAACTTAAAGTGTACCTTGCCCCCGGTGGGATGATTATTCACTCCGCTCAGGATGGTTTGCTTGATTCAGTCAAACTCGAAAAACCCTCAGCTATTATACTTCTGCCTGATGAAGTGAATATTGATGTTTTACTTGCTGTCAGGTTCGCCTCCCCTTCATCATTCATTATTGTCGCCGGATCGGATCTGCCTTCTGACTGGTTAAAAGAACTGTTTAACCATAATTGCATTCACTTTTTTCTTGATGAACGAAATATTGATTCTGAATCGGATCTTCTAAAACATTCGTTCTGGAGCCATTATTTCGTTCGAAGAAAAATCGATCAAACGGAAAACCGTACTGAGTATTTCTTTGCCAGAATAAAATTCCTGCATGAGATTACCATAAAGATGCTCGAAAACAAACCTCTTGGAAGACTTCTTGACGAGATAATGCTTGCAAGTCAACATGTTCTCGATGCTGAAAAAAGCTCATTTATGCTTTATGACCCCAAAGACGGACTTCTTCATTTCCATGTTCTTGAGGGAGCATCTGAAAATATTATAAAGGACCGGCCACTCGAGCTTGGTAGTGGAATTGCCGGCTGGGTTGCGAAACACAGAATTGCCCAACTCGTGGATGATTGCTACACCGACAAAAGGTTCAACCCGAATTTTGATAAAATATCCAATTTTAGAACCCGCAATATGGTTTGTGCCCCAATCATTAAAAATGATATGCTGCTCGGGGTGATTTCTGTTCTAAACAAGAGGGGTGACAGTAAATTTCTGGTCGAGGATGTACAATTGCTGGAAACTCTCGCCGGTCAATGTGCTGTAGCTATCGAAAATGCACGGCTGCTCGATTCAAAGATCGAAAATGAGGCAATTAAAAAAGAACTCGAGATGGCTTTTAAGATACAGCAAAAATTACTTCCGAGCGAATTGCCTGTTTTCAAATCACTTTCTGTGTCAGCTAAATTGATTCCGGCTCAGGAAGTCGGTGGTGATTACTATTCTGTTCACAGGTTATCTGAGAACCGTTGTCTGTTGATGGTCGCAGATGTGTCCGGCAAAGGCATACCCGCCGCACTTCTTGTCTCAACAATTGATGCCACTCTCCACACAATAATAAAACTCAAAGGAGATGACCTCGATCCAAAATTTATCGCGGAAACTATCAATTCAGTACTCTGTGATGTTACTACAAGTGAAAAATTTGCCACTGCCTGGATTGGGATTCTTGATATGAATTCCGGAATTCTAAAAAGTATAAACGCCGGGCACAACGAACCGATACTGTTCAAATCCTCCAATTCATCAATTATCAGATTGCGAAAGGGAGGGATTTTTCTGGGTGTGGTACCTTTCGATTATGAAGTGGAGACACTCGAGTTTTCAAAAGATGATATTATAGTATTCTTCTCTGATGGTGTTGTTGAAGCCATGGATACGAGGCTGAATCTCTATTCCGATAAAAAACTGGTGGAATTGGTACAACAGAATTCCCATCTCTCTTCAGGTGAACTTGTTGATATGATTGTTAAAGATGTTTTGCACCATGAGGAGAACACTCAACAAAGCGATGATATAACCATTTGCATTGCAAAGGGTTTGTAAAAATTGGCAATTTATTTAGTATGTTTCAAAGTTTGATTTAAATATTTCCGATGCAAACTTTATATCTTTTTATCCTCGTTCTCTTTTTTGGCTATCTCGTAACCGGACTGGTTCTTAGGAAGATATCCAATAAGAATTATTTCCCCACCGGGACCGAGTATATCATTCTGGGAATCATACTCAGTCCTGCATTTTTTTCCCTCATAAATCAGTTTCTTCCGGAAAATTTTCAATCGCAAACAGGACCCGGGCTTATTCCCGCTTTGTCTCCTTTTATGAGCGCTGCCACAGGGTTCCTCGGCTTTTATTTTGGGATGCACTTCAACATTGTGGAGCTGCTTAAGACCAATCGTGAAAGTGTCAGAATCGCATTATATGATTCACTGTTTTCTCCTCTTCTAACGGGAGCAGCGACTTTCGCAATCCTGGTTTACTTTTTCCCTGATAAACTGGATACATCTCAAATTCTTGCAGCATCAGCCGCATTGGCAATTATTATCTCACTCTCGACCCCCTTCTTCATCGATAAATTGAAGGTTGAACATTCCATCTCAGGAAAACTGACAGAATCAATGCAGATCGCCACCAGGTTCTCGAAGTTCTTCTCCATTCTCCTGTTCGGGACAATCTTTCCCCTGTACCACTCAAGTCAGAGTACCGGACCCGAAATAACATCAACTGAATTTTTAGTTATCAGTCTCGGTATTGCTGTTGCCGGAGGAGTTCTCTTTTTCGTTTTTCTCGGCAGGGAATCGAATCAGCAAAAGATTGTCACCGGTACTTTAGGCATTACTTTACTGGGAGGTGGCATTGCGTATTACCTGGGAATTTCCCCGCTTGCTCTCTGTTTTATCATTGGAGTACTGGCAGGCAATTTTTCCAAAATTAAAAGTGAAATCCTTGCTTCAATCGAAGACCTCGTTTATCCTGTTTCTCTTGTAACTGTCATTTTTGCCGGAATGTTATGGTCTCTGCCGGACAGTGAAATTTCGTGGGTAATAATCCTGATTCTGCCAATAGTCAAAGTGTTTTCAAAAATTCTTAGCCACAAAACCGCCATTAGTGCTGCTTTCGATAAAAAAAGTGTTAATAATCGTCAATTTGAAATTTTTCTTCCGAATGATATACTGATTTTTTCACTTCTGATCAACTATGCCACTGTGATAAACAATTCATTGACTTCCATCGTTATTAATACAGCCATTATCTCGGCAGTAATATTTAATTTTTCAGGCAGTCATGCCGCAAAAAGATTTCTTGTTGAGTCAGACGAAATCCGGGGAGAAGTAAAATGATTTCGTACTTCAGAAAATTTGCAGTCTTGGGGATTTTATTCGGGCTGATGCTACTCACTCTGAATATTGGTTCTTCTCAGAGTCTCATATACCCTAAGATGATAGCAATTCTTGGATTTATAATTCTTGCTTCTTCCACAATTGGCGATCTTTTTCAGAGTCTGTCACTCCCCAGAGTGCTTGGATATCTGATCTGTGGAGCACTTTTCGGGTTACCATTTTTCCAACTCTCGGATATCCCCGAACTCAATCTGATGACAGAAGCAGTTGTTGGTAATTTAACCTTTGTCGCGAACATCGCACTCTCATTTATTGCATTTTCCGCCGGTCTGGAACTGAAGCGGACTAAAGTATCGGGAATTTACAAAAATGCTCTCCTGACAATCGGGTTCAAGGTGTTTTTTGTTTCACTGTTTGTCGGTGGTGGAGTTTTCGTCCTCTTCCCTCTCCTTTCTGAAACCAGTTTTACTACTGACTATCTGCTCTTCTCGGGGATTCTCATTTCCGTTCTGGCTATGGGATCTTCTGTGGAATTCACAAAAGCTGCATCATATGATGAGGATGGAGAAAACCGGTTGCTCGATTTCACCATGGGTACTGTTGCTTTTAAAGAAATTTTCAATCTTCTGTTGATAGCCGGTTCATTCTACTTTTTAGCCACAGTACAATCATTTACTTCTCCTTCATTTTCACCCGACTACATTCAAAGTATTCTTTCTGACCTTCTGCTTTCTCTGCTTGCCGGTATGATTTTAGGAATTCTTACAATATCATATGTCAGATTAGTTAAGAGTGAAATTTCATTTTTTCTCATTGTTTTTGTTATGGCAGGAAGTTATGGCTCAACACTTCTTAACCTTCAGCCATTGATTGTTTTCCTGGTTGCAGGAATTGTTTCGGTGAACTTCACCAAAGATTTTGACTTTAAGTCCCATATCATAAATTTTAATCTCCCTGTCTTTTTAGTGTTTTTTACCCTGCTTGGGGCATCTCTGAATTTCTCCCACATACTGCCGGCGCTCTTCCCCGCTTTTATACTTTTCCTGCTTAGAGTTGTCGCGATTTATATTTCAGTAAAGATTTCTTCGGGAATCACTGAGATGTCGGCACAAACCGGCAGATATGGATGGGCTGGTTTTATTTCACCAAATATGACCCTTACAGCTCTCATTCTTTTGACTATCTCTTCACTCTCGATCGGTTCCCCTTTTGTCACAGGAGTGATTTACGACTTTTTCCTCCTGAACTTGTTTTTGGGTCCATTACTCTTTAAACTTGCTCTCGTGCTAAACAACAAACCCGTAAGTCCTGTATTTGAAGAGAAAAGTACGCCCGAACCTGAAAAAGAAATTGTCGAAAAATTAGAAACTGTTGAAAAAGATTATCGAATCGTTTTCTCTGAACCAAATTTCATTGATCCTGATCTCAATAAAATTCTCTTCGATCTCTATTTCAAAGTTGTAGAACTCGCGAATGAGTTTAGAGACACCTTTATCTCCAAAAGAAATTTTGAGACAGAAGAAATATTGAATGAGACCATTGCACTCTACAGGAACATGTTTTCGAGCATCGAGTCGATTCTCCTGTCAGGCAAAGAACCCAGAGCTATAAAATCGACTCTGCAAAGTCTCAGGATCAATCAAACCGAGGTGCTGCTGCACAAACTTGATGAGCGTAAAAATATTGAACGGGAATTTGCCAATTCCGATACTCTCATCAAAAGACTCCTAAATGAAGTGATGCAACTTACCGACGGGCTCTCTGAAGAGTACCCTCTCGATGTGGAGATAGATTACGCCACCTATTCAAAAAAACCTGTTTCATTTCAGTTTTTTATACTCAAACTTAAAGTCAAAGCTTTTTTCCAGACCTTTTTTACAGGGCGTCACGAAGCTGTAGTTAAGGTTAATCTCAAAAATATTGCCAGATATTATCTGAATTCAAAAGCAACCCACGAATTGTTGGAAACCCTGAATTTAACAGGTGCCGACAGGTTGAACCTGTTCAGAAAATTAAAAGCGATACACAAGAATTATATCAGTTACCTCGATGAATTAATTCTACTGATTGGCCAGGAAAGAAGCAGCCTCGGATTCGTAACTGTTTTCTTCATGCGTTATGAAGAACTGAAAGCAATGTTTTTTAATGAACTCGATGTTTATAACTCGGAACAATCTTCAACTGTTCAGGAAATTGAAAAAAGACTAAGTTACGCTTTTGCATCTCCCTACAATTCACTCCTCGATGAAATTGCCGATATCATGCTGGTTAAAAAGCGTGGTGATGAGTTAAACTTCCTCGAAGCTTTTGAGAATGCACAGTTGGAGAAGGAAAAACTCCTCGACTCCATCAGACACTGGGTAATATATTATCAAGGCATTATCGGGTTAATTCAGAAAGAGCTGTATATTTATCGATTCGAAATTCAGCTTAACAATTTTATCGACAGAGCCTTGTTAAATCTGGCAGATGAAGTTAGTGACAGAATCCGTGCCGGATGTCCTAAAGTTGCTGATCAGTTTAGAACTTTTTCAAAAGAACTTGGTGAACTGATTCCCCTCGGTTACAGCGCTTTGAAGATCTATTCTGACAGTTTCAGAATGTCGTTCGCAATACCCGAGCTCACTTCCCTAATAAGAGATCTGGAAAAAACTGCCCGCAGCCGTAAAATCAGAACTTTTTTTGATACACTGATCAATGGAATTAAGTCAGTCTCACTCGGGTTGCCGGAAGAATCTGTTTTCCTGGACGAGAGTGAGTTGGTGCTCCCGAACCGTACACCGGAGTTCAAAGAGCTTAAAACTTACAAAATAAGATCGCTCACCTCCCATTTTCTTCTTTTGAAACTGCCGAGGGAGATTGGCGAAGTTAACGAGTTTCTCGTCAACTATATCGATGGAGCCCTGAAAGAAATTCGTAACCTCGAGTCAAGTATCAACTACTATTTCGATTCGATGGTAAAAAGACTGCAGGAGGATCCGGATGATCACGACAGTGTAAAAGCAATTCTTGAATCCCTGGATGAAAATTTCATCTCCCGTCTAAGAGAAATTGAAAACAACAACGATAAACTTGAACTTGCGATTAATAAGCAGGTGGCAAGTAAAACTGCTTTTGCTGTTACCGAAGTTAAAAGATTGATTTCCCTCTCTGCGGTCAACTACCAAAGTTCTGCGCTTGATTCAGAGAAATTCAGATTAAAAGTTTACTATTCGTTGAGAAAAGTAAAGGTACTTACGAAGAGATTCTTTCGCTCCATCTATATTTCTGTTAAACACACCCTTTCCCGTTTTGTCTTCCCCCTGTTTAAAAGAGGTGTCGAAAACTTAAAATATCTTTCAGGACGATTGACAGTAAATTATCGTGAAGACCTCTTCAAAACCCAGGAGATTCTTAATTCCCTCCCATTTATCTACAGACGCCTTTTTGACGGCACATCGCTTGAATCAAGCGAACTGTTTCTCGGGAAGGATGAAATAAAGTCTATCGTAAATCAGGCAAAAGAGAGATTCAAGGCAAAACTCCCGGCTTCAATCCTTATTACCGGCGCACCCGGATCCGGCAAAACTTCATATATCTACTATATTAAAAAGGATTTGTTGCAACCCGGTGAGTATATCGAACTCTATTTTCTTGAAAGAATAAGTACGGTAGACGAACTCAGACGACTGATCTCGGATGCTCTTGGTTACAATGAACTCAAAACAGTTGAAGCAATTATCATCGATTTAAATGAGAGATTCAGGAATAAATTTGTTCTGCTTATCAACCTGAACAAGACTTTTGTGAGGACTGTCGATGGCTTCGAGGCTTTGAAGACAATGCTCTACATAATCTCGATGACAAGTTCAAATGTACTTTGGGTGGCTACAATTCAAAGTATCGGCTGGCAGTTCATAAAAACAAACTTCAAGGCAGCGTCACTTTTTAACTTCTCTGTCTCTTTGGAAGAGTTGAACAAACACAGGATAAAGGACATTATCCTCCACAGACAGCACACCACCGGTTTTGCTTTCAGATTCACCCGGGATGACCTCTATCTGTTGAGAAAAAGATTGTTTAAGTCATCCAAACCTGTTGAGGATCAATCATACCTGGAACAGGTCTATTTCGAGCGTCTGACCGAATATGCCGACGGTAATATTGTAGCAGGTATGAACTATTGGCTGAATTCAATCTCGAAGATCGAGGAAAACACACTCGTAATTCACACTTACAAGTCTTTTCCACTTATCGACCTTTCTTTCCTCGATATTTCCATGATTACCGTTCTGTATACTGTAATGCTGCATGGTGGTCTGAAGAGGAGTCAACTGGCACAGTCATTGAATATTTCTGAAAAACAGGCAGGAGAATACCTGGAAAAACTTCTCTCTCTGAACCTCTTGAGGATTGGTGAATTGAGTAAAAGCCATGACTACTATTATATAAACAAATTCAAGTTCAAATCAGTACAGAATGAACTTCAAAAACGGAATATACTGCCATGGTAAATTTCAAACCTCTGCTGGTCTTGTTCTTGTTTTGTGCCATGCACCTTGCGGGTGTTTCACAATCTGTGGAAAAAATCAAAAAGGACTCTGCCGGACACACGATTTTACCGGTCAAAGACAGCGTTTTAAGAATTGATACGATAGTTCGAATCGACAGCGTGTACATTTTTGACACAGTAAGAATTACCGATCAGAAAACCGCCAGAGACAGCAACTTTTTCCCGACATCTTTTATCATCGTGGATTCATCATCTAACAAGCTCCCCTCTCTCGATGATATGGTGAACTCAATAAATTTCGTAAAACAGTTGGGGATCTTCAAACTCGTTCTGATTCTCTTCATTATTGCGATCGCATCAGGTTTGACTTTTGCATTCAGGATTCTCTCAAAATATCTTTCGTTCAAGGGAGAAAAGTTTGGTAGAATTCTGAAAGTCATCTCTGTGGCAAGAACATTTGTTTGGATTGTGACATTTTATTTGATTCTTAAGCTGGTTTTTGTCCAGACTCAATTCCTTCTCCTTCTCTTTATTCTCATATCACTCGTTCTTTTGGGGATTGCAGCACTGCCACTACTCGGCAATTTGCTGGGGAGGCTTTTTATCCTCTCAGGAAACATGTTCAATCATAATGACTACATAAAAGCCGGACTGCATAGAGGATTCGTTCAGGAAATCGGATTAAAACATGTAACCATTCTGAGTGATGA
This sequence comes from Ignavibacteria bacterium, assembly GCA_017302895.1. Classification (NCBI taxonomy): domain Bacteria; kingdom Pseudomonadati; phylum Ignavibacteriota; class Ignavibacteria; species Ignavibacteria bacterium. The sequence goes on from JAFLBV010000002.1 coordinate 417,173, forward strand.
AGGATCAGCCATTTTTATTCCTAATTCATACTTTATCAACAACCCTTTTGAAAATGTAAGCAGAGGTAAAAAGGAAGAGCAGATCTCGCTTGATTTTGACTTCCCGTCTAAGTATGATCCTGAAAGAGTGCTCGGAATCCTGAAGGAAGCGGCGATATCAAATCCTTATTTGTACATCAATAAAGAGCCGGAAGTTTTTATTAAACAGGTCGATTTTATTAATGACCGTTATACAATAAAAGTGAATCTTTATTTGTACGATTCAAACTATATTGACGAATTATATGACTCTATTAATAAATCGGTTTTAGCTAAATTGACCACCGATCAATCTGAGAATAAATGAAGAACGAACCAATCAGGCAAAGTACCCAGGCTAAAATTCTTAGAGCCCTGAGAATAATTCTTATTTTTTCTGCAACAGCCGGATTTGCGACTATAATCCTCGAGCATGGTTTCCAAATAAATTTTGTTGAGGAAGCGTTAATCAATCTTCTCTCCGTGGCTGTCGTTGGAATCTTCATGATTTATCAACTGACTAACATCACTTTTGCCGAAAATAAAGGTCAGTTTCTTCGGGCACATCTTTTTGAGTTCCTCATAATTTTCTTCATCATCATAGAGGGGATACTGACTTTATCCGGGGTTAGTATTATACAAAATATTGGCACGACATTTAACATTAAGAATATCACTTTTCTTTATGTCGTTCTGGCACAGGCATACATTGTAATTGGTATTATTCTCGGAGCAATCAGGTACAATAAAAAGATCCTGGAATCGAAAATACACCCCGCCAGACTCTTTATGCTTAGTTTTGCGGTCACCATTCTCATTGGTGCCCTGCTACTGATGTTACCTGCCGCAAGCAATATTCCCGGCGGTTTAAGATTCATTGATGCTTTGTTCACCTCAACAAGCGCTGTTTGCGTTACCGGATTGACCGTCGTTGACACCGCCATAGATTTTACGAGATTCGGTCAAATAGTGGTCATGTTACTCTTCCAGATAGGTGGACTTGGGTTGATGACTTTTACTACTTTTTTCGCAATCTTTCTTTCGGGCGGACTTGGGATCAAGGAAAAATTCATTCTCCGTGAGATGATGCATGAAGATAATATCGGGGCAATCGGCAAGGTGCTTTCAAGTCTTATCATTCTTACCTTCACCCTCGAGGGAGTAGGTGCTATGGTTATTTTCTTTTCAATAAAGGATTTTTATCCCGGAAATGTTGAAGAAGCGGTATTCAGCAGCATTTTTCACGGTATTTCAGCCTTTTGTAATGCCGGATTTTCGATTTATTCGATGAATCTGGCCGATCCGATGATAAAGAACAATTATATCTTCAACACTACAATATCCCTTTTGATCATCTTTGGAGGTTTGGGCTTCACAGCGATTCTAGGAATGCCTAGGTATATCAAAGTCAATACAAAACCATTGTTCGCAAAATTGAACATGCCTCTGCAGGTTAAAATAGTGTTTCTCACAACGGCTGTGCTGATCGTTGGCGGTACTCTAACAACCTATCTTCTGGAAATCAATTCATCGCTGAAGGGATTATCAACTGGTGATGCATTATTCCATTCCTATTTCCAGGCTGTATCGGCCAGAACAGCCGGGTTCAACACAATCGACATCTCCGCCTTTACTGACCCGACTACATTCTTCTATTGTTTCCTGATGTTTATCGGTGCCTCTCCCGGTGGTACAGGCGGAGGAATAAAGACGACTACATTTACAGTTGTTTTTCTTTCTATTCTGATGTACAGAAACAGTACCAGGGATTTGAGAATAAACAAGAGAACCATCCCAACTGATGTAATAAATCTGGCTTTTATGATCTTTTGGCTCTCAGTTTTGTATATACTTCTCGGGGTGTTTATTATGAGTATTTCAGAACCGGGAAAGAAATTTATCGATCTGATGTTCGAAGCATTTAGTGCGGCTGGAACGGTGGGATTGTCGAAAGGGGTATCCCCAAACCTCTCGGATGTCGGTAAATTGGTTGACATTCTGTTGATGTACATCGGCAGGATCGGTCCACTGACAATAATTTTTAGTTTTATTGGTGAGAGGGACAGCAGCCGGTACTCTTACCCAAAAGACAACATTTCAATGTTATAATATTGAGGTTTTAATTTGAAAAAGAAATATGTAATTATCGGACTCGGTGATCTAGGAAGAAGCATCGCCAAATCACTGGGTAAATCCGGTTCGGAAGTGCTTGCCATTGATGTCGATGAAGATGCAGTAAACGACATCAAAGATCTTGTGGATACCGCTGTACGAGCTGATTCAACCGACGAAAAGGCTCTTACAATGCTTGGTATAGATAGTACAGTTGATGCTGCTATTGTCGCCATTGGTCCCGATAAATTTGAGACAACGATCCTTACATCGGTTTTGCTTCTTGAGAAGAAGGTTAAAAAGGTTGTCGCCCGAGCATCTTCAGAATTACAGGAGAATATTTTAAAGAAACTGGGTGTTCATCAGGTATTGATCCCCGAAGTCCAGGTCGCAAGACAGATTATCAGTCTTGTCACAAGTCAGGATGTGTTGGACACCATCACACTTGGCGAGGACTACAATATCGTTCATCTGAAAAATCCCAGGGCTTTCATCGGAAAAAGTCTTCAGGAACTTGACCTCCGGATTCGATATAATGTCAACCTTATCACCATCAAACGAATGTCAAAGAGTTATAAAGGGAGTGCCCAGGAACCTCATGTTGAAATTTATGGTGTGCCGACTGCATCCACTATACTCGAGGAAAACGATGTGCTAATTGTCTTTGGACGAGATAAAGACATTAAAAAAATAGTGGAATAATGGACATGTTCCCTTCAGCCAAAGAAGTTTGCGATGCACACCAGAGGATAAATCTGTATGTGCATAAAACTCCTGTTTTAACTTCGAGAAGCATTGATGAGCTCGCAGGAGCCTCGCTTTTTTTCAAATGTGAAAATATGCAACGAGGTGGTGCATTCAAAGCAAGAGGTGCATTTAATGCCTCTTTGCAGTTATCAACTGAAGAACTGGCAAAAGGCGTTGCCACACACTCTTCCGGAAATCACGCCACCGCTCTTAGTCTTGCCGCCCGTACATTGGGCATTCCGGCTTATATCGTCATGCCATCCAACTCAAAACGGATTAAGATTGCTTCGGTTGAAGCTTTTGGTGGAAAGATTACTTTTTGTGAACCCACACTCCAGGCAAGAGAATCGACTCTGGAAGAGATAGTTCAAAAAACAGGTGCTGTTTTCATACCACCCTATGATGACTACCGGATTATTGCCGGACAGGCAACGGCAGCAAAGGAATTGATCGAAGAGACGGATAATCTCGATGCCATTATTGCACCGGTTGGAGGTGGCGGTCTGCTTTCAGGCACTGCCCTTTCAGTAAAATATTTCGCCGAAGGATGTGTTGCTTATGCCGCTGAACCGGCGGGGGCTGATGATGCGTGGAGGTCACTTAAAGCAGGTAAAATTATTCCTTCCATCAACCCTGTCACGATATCTGACGGGCTGCTGACATCCCTCGGGACACGCAATTTTCCAATAATACAGGAGCTCGTTTCAGAGATAATTCGAGTCGAGGAGAGTGAAATCATATCTGCGATGCGTCTCCTTTGGGAACGATTGAAAATTGTAGTAGAACCAAGTTCTGCAACAGTCTTAGCCGCTGTATTGAAATCGAGGGAGCTATTCGAAGGTAAAAGAACAGGTTTGATACTCTCAGGAGGAAATGTCGATCTCTCCGAGATGAAGAATTATTTTTAGCCTCTCCCTCATAAAAGTTAAGAATTGCAAACTCACCCCAGGCACTAAATCCCGGCACCCGACACCATGCGATCTAATTCATAACTCATAACTCATAACTGAAACCTCCCTCTCTTCTTTTTTCTTTCTTTCAATTTTGTTATATTTGCAGGCTACATTATTGCGAAAGTGGCGAAATTGGCAGACGCGCTAGACTTAGGATCTAGTGGAGAGATCCGTGGGGGTTCGAGTCCCCCTTTTCGCACTTCAAATCTTTAAACCAGAGGTTAGATTGGAAAGGAAAATAAATCAGTTATCAACAGCTGAACATCAATTAGAAGTAACATTAAGCCCTGAAGAAGCCTCACCACTTATTCAATCAGAAGTCGCAAAAAAAATTACCACTATTCAAATCCCCGGTTTTAGAAAAGGCAAAGCCCCTCGACATGTGATTAAAAATATGTATGGTGATTCTCTTGAATACGATGCCGCTGACAAAGTGGCAAACAAGATATTCTGGGACTCGGTAAAAGAGATGGAATTGAAACCACTTAACACGCCGGGTCTGGTTGACCTCAATTTTAAACCGGGAGAGTCTCTCTCCTTCAAGATAAATTATGAAATCTTCCCTGAGGTTGATATCCTTAATTATCGCGGAAATGACATAGAAATTCCCCTCTACGAAGTAACTGAATCACTCGTTGAGGAAGAACTTAAAAATCTGCTCAATTCGAATGCTGAATTTGAAAGTGTGGATAAAGTTGAGGATCCTGCGAATACACTTATCGACATCGATTTCTACAATACCACTACTTCACAGGAAGTTGGAACACCAAAAGCAATTGAGATCGATTATCCCCTTTTAAGCGATTCATTCAAGTCGTCAGTAGGAAATCTTAAGGCCGGTGATTTTATCAAACCTGCTGATTTTTACTCTGATCAAAAAATGATCGATGCTTACGAGAAATCCTCATATATTTTTATCGTAAAAGGTTTCAGAACAAAGAAACTCCCTGAACTTACAGATGAATTTGTACAAACTATCTCAAAAGAGTACAAAACTGTCGATGAACTGAAAGAAGGTATTGCAGCCTACTATAAAGGCTACTATGAGGATATGACGAATAAAATCTATAATTCTCAGCTTGAAAAGAAAATTCTCGATGCCAACGATTTAAAAATTCCGTCAACTTTTACTGAACGCGTACTTGAATATTTTGTGAAAGAGGAGACTGAAAAAGCAAAGAAGGAGAAAAAACCACTCCCCAAAGCTGAAGACCTCCGTACAGCTTATTTGCCGTATGCTCAAAAAGAAGCTAAATGGCAGGTAATTCGTGAAAATATCATCCGTCAGGAAAACCTCACAGTTACAGATGAATATATCGATGAACTTGTGAAACAGGAAGTTGAAAAATACAATATTGGTGAAGATATACTCAGGGATTATTTCCGGGGTGACTCAATAAAAAATCAATTGTTGTATGGACTTCTTGACAAGTTCCTTGCCGCTGAAAACCCGCGGAAGTCTATCGATCCTGAGGAATATCGTGAAAAGTATGTCAAAAAACATGATCACGATCATCATGACCACAATCACGATCATGACCACGATCACGATCATGACCACGATCATGAACATCATCATTAATTGAAACCAAAAAAATTAACTGTTTGTTTTTAATTTAGATATGTTAACAAAATTTAGTGAAAGTTAATTATGAGTAATAAAATAGAAATTTTCAACCAGTTGGTTCCCTATGTCATCGAGCAGACAGGCAGAGGCGAAAGAGGTATGGATATCTATTCCAGATTGCTTAGAGAGAGAATTATTTTTCTCGGTACTGCAATTGATGATCATGTAGCCTCTCTTACAATCGCACAACTAATCTTCCTCGAGGCTGAAGATTCCTCTAAAGATATCTATTTATACATAAACTCGCCCGGTGGAAGTGTTTCCGCTGGTTTGGCAATTTATGATACCATGCGGTTCATCAAACCGGATGTCTCTACGATCTGTGTCGGACTGGCTGCCAGTATGGGAGCGGTTTTACTTGCAGGTGGTGCAGACGGGAAACGGTCAGCACTCCCCAACTCTAAGATCATGATACATCAACCCTGGGTTGGCGGAATCTCTGGTCAGGCATCCGATATCGAGATTCAGGCTAAAGAGATGATGAAGACAAGAGATACTCTCTACAAGATACTCTCTGACCACACAGGAAAAACGATTGCACAGATCACAAAAGACTGCGACAGAGATTATTTCATGACATCGGAAGAAGCAGTTGAGTATAAACTTATAGATAAAATTCTCGACAAAAGAAAATAATTTCTTTTCGCGTTCAAATTTTGAAGCTGCCCCAATGGGCAGCTTTTTTTTTGAATACGGCTATAAGTGTTACAACACTCAATATGAACCATTCTTTTCCCTGCAATGTTAGTATGGTATGAACGGATTTAGATTTACAAAGTACATTCCCCCATCGATTGATGATGCACGATTTGAAAATCTTCTGAAGATTTTCCTCCAGCTTCTTACGATGACCTCAGGCGATGTCAGCGAGGCTCTCAACTGGATGAATCAACTCGACAGACGATACAAATTATCTTCTGATTCCTATGGTATGGGTGATTTTATTTCAGATTTGAAATCGAAAGGATTTTTAAAGGAAGACCCTGTTACAGGCAATTATACCCCCTCGGCAAAATCAGAAAAGACCATCCGGAAACAATCTTTGGAAGAAATTTTTGGAAAATTGAAAAGAGGAAATGTGGGTAACCACAGAACTCCCTTCAACGGACCGGGTGATGAACTGACCTCTGACAGAAGAGAATTTCAGTTTGGTGATACTCTTGACCAGGTCGATGTGACCGATTCTATTAAAAATGCTCAAATCAATCACGGACTCGATGATTTCAGACTAACAGAGAACGATCTCGAAATTCAGGAAAAGGATTTCAAAGCAGCCACTTCCACTGTCCTCATGATTGATATTTCCCATTCAATGATTCTGTACGGTGAAGATCGTATCACGCCTGCAAAGAAGGTGGCGATGGCGCTAGCAGAACTGATTACCATTAAATACCCGAAAGACACCCTGGATATTATTGTCTTCGGAAATGACGCCAGACCGGTATCCGTCAAAGACCTCCCCTGGCTTCAGGTAGGACCATATCATACAAATACAGTGGCAGGACTTCAACTTGCTATGGAGATTCTAAAAAGGAGAAAAACTTCCAACAAGCAGATATTCATGATAACAGACGGAAAACCAACCTGCCTGAAGATTGGTATCAAATATTATAAAAACAGCTTTGGTCTCGACAGAAAAATTGTGAACAAAACTATGGACCAGGCCGCAATCGCTAAAAAGCGAGGTATACCAATTACTACTTTTATGATCGCCTCAGACCCCTATCTACAGCGATTTGTGAGAGAGTTTACTGAAGTCAATCAGGGAAGGGCTTTTTACAGCGATTTGAATGGGCTGGGTCAGTTCGTATTTGAAGATTTCATTCGAAACAGAAGAAAAAATTTACGGTAAAGGACTTTATGTACTATAATATTGAAGAGATTAAAACATTTCGTGACCTGAAAAATTCCGGTTACAAGCCGAAAACCATCAAAGATGAAATGAGGAGTAACCTGATTGCTTCCCTCTCGAACGGGCAGGAATATTTTGGTGAAATTCACGGCTATGAAGAGACTGTTATCCCTGATCTGAAAAGGGCGATTCTTTCCAGACATAATATCTTGTTGCTGGGTCTGAGAGGTCAGGCAAAAACCAGAATAGCAAGGACTTTGGTTAAGCTTCTCGATGAATATATACCCGTAATCAGAGGGAGTGAATTGATGGATGATCCATATAACCCCGTTTCGACTTTTGGAAAGTCCCAAATAGTTACGCATGGAGATGATACCGAAATTCAATGGATTCATCGTGATCAAAGATATACTGAGAAACTCGCTACTCCTGATGTATCTGTAGCTGATCTCATCGGAGATGTCGATCCCATAAAAGCAGCTTCACTGAAGCTCCCCTATTCGGATGAAAGAGTGATTCACTACGGTTTGATTCCCCGTTCTCACAGGTCAATCTTTGTGATTAACGAACTTCCGGATCTTCAGGCGAGAATCCAGGTTGCTCTCTTTAATATTCTGCAGGAAGAGGACATTCAGATAAGAGGTTTTAAGATGAAACTGCCTCTCGATATTCAGTTTATATTTACAGCAAATCCTGAGGATTACACCAACAGAGGTTCGATTGTCACTCCGTTGAAAGACAGAATCGACAGTCAGATTTTAACTCACTACCCGAGAAGCATCACTGTATCAAAAAACATTACTAAACAGGAAGCGAGACTGCACGAACAGCAGGCATCAGATATCGTCTGCTCACCACTTCTGGAGGATCTTGTTGAACAGGTGGCTTTTGAAGCCCGGAAGAGTGAATATGTGGATGAAAAAAGCGGGGTTTCTGCACGACTAACCATTTCAAGTTATGAGAATCTGTTCAGTTCTGCCGAACTTAGACGACTCATAAACTCCGAAAAAAGTGCAATCGTTCGAATAAGTGACCTCTTCAACACAATTCCTTCGATAACAGGTAAAGTTGAACTGGTTTATGAAGGTGAGCAGGAGGGTCCATCTACGGTTGCACATCTGCTGATTTCAAAGGCAATTAGAACAGTTTTCCAGCAATATTTCCCTTCACCTGAAAAAAACGGAAAAAATGAAGACGGGAAGAAAGCATATACAAAAGTACTCGACTGGTTTTCAAAAGGAAATACTCTCGATTTGATTAGTGGTTCTTCCCAGAAAGAGTATGAGAATTCACTTATGAGAGTAGAAGGACTGATGGAACTGGTGCAGGAATTTGTAGCCGGTATCAGCAAACAGGAACAATTCATCTTTGCCGAGTTCCTTCTTCACGGTATGTGCGAATTTTCCCTTATCAGCAGGTTTAACCTGACGGGGAAATTCGAATTCAAAGACATGTTGTCTTCCATGTTTACTTTGGACAACCTTGACGAAGATGAATTCGATGAAGAAAAATATTGATTTAATTTAAAACAAAAAAGGCTGCCCGATTCAGGCAGCCTTTTTTTATTTATCTTTTCTAAGCTTAAGTACCACAAACCGTTTCTCACGGTCGCTGGCGAATTCTTTAATAGAATCAGTGATTTCTTCGTGCGAGCCGGTTTCATCTTTAGGTTTCGAAGTGAATTCCTCTCTCTTTTTTTCGAGAAATGAGGAAAAAATCGATTTATTTCCGTCTCTTTCAACATTCCCCTGGGTTCTCCCAGAGACCTGTGTGGTTTGAAACTTGCTTTTGGGTCTGCCTTGTCCTACAACCTGAAATCTTGCATTCTTTTGATCTGTTGTTCCGGGAGTAATATCGGCCTGAGTAGTCGATTTCGGTCTCTCTTCCTGTAGATGTACTCTCTTGCTCGCCTGATAAGGATCGTAATTATCGTCTTCTTCGAATAATCCGGTGGTTTTCCTTCCCCATGCAAGGGTTACCATCCCTTTTCTATCGACATTGTTTCTCTCTCCGGTTTGTTTTTCACCTGTTGCGGTAGTTGGAGGCCGGTCGGTTGTGTTTTTGTCAACAGTATTTTTCTTGTTAAAACTGAGATCCATTGAAGTAAGAGCCTGAAATTTCGATCTGGTTGTTGCCGGATCAGGTTTTGTTTGCTCAGGCTTAGGATGTTCTGCCTTTGGAGAATCAAATGTCTCATTAGTGGCAAGATTTATCACTTTATCAAAATCTATTTCATCAAAAGCACAAAGCAATTCTGCGAATGATCTGTCATTCTGGTACTGAACCTCAGTAGCTTCAAGATCAAAACTGTATGACTCTTCAAAATCCGATAATCCATCCACTACACCACGGGACTGGAGACCAACCTGTTGGATTCTGAACCGAAGATCAGGATCATCATTCAGAAAACCATTATCTTCCATCTCCTTAATGCAGTAGATGGGGTCAAAATAGATTACTTCTCTTGCATTGTTCACGATGACCTGTTGACCGTACTTCACATAATTAATATCGAAATCATCAAGATTTGTCAACAACCTGTACGCTATAACCGTCTTCGGCTGCATATCATTAATGTAACCACATACTTCGTTATAATGCAGTCGAATCGGGTTGTTAATCCCGATGTTTCTTCTGATCATTCGAAAATTGTTTTCTAAATTGAAGCGATTCTCCGAATAAATGAGAATATCACTTCCATCGCCGCGCGTTGTCTCTAATATCATTGTTAGACCGGTAGTTCAGATTCTGTTAAATGAAAGGAATGGTTCACAGTTTTTGAACCGTAAACTTAACACTTTTTCAAACCTCAATATAATATTTTTGATTTACATTTCGTATCGTTTTATAAAGCTTATAAAAAATAAAAAGCCCGAATCGTCAGATCCGGGCTTAAATCATTGTTTCATTTTTATTATGAAACTATTTAAGGAGTACCATTTTCTTAATTTCACTATACGAATTACCATCAATTGTGTTGGCTTTTAACTCGTAGAAGTAAACACCGCTTGTGAGTTTCGCGCCAGCAACATCGTCTGCATTCCAATAGAGTGAATAACCACCCGCGTTGTTGAATCCTTCATAAAGAACTTTTACCACTTCACCTAACAGGTTGTAGACAGTAATCTTAACATTAGCTGCTTTAGGGAGTGTATATTCGATCCTGGTTGTAGGATTAAATGGATTTGGATAGTTCTGTCCGAGTGAAAATGCTCCGGGAATTGTTGAAGTTGTTTTAACATCGGTCAGTGTACCGTTGTAATTGAAGGACAACGAAGCCATGTTGACAATCCCCGTCGAACCAACGAGTGTTCCCGCTCCGGTTGATGGATTTATCTGAATCAAATCAGTTGCCTGATTATTTGTTCCCTTCAATCCAAAGAAGCCACCTTCCTTATCGAACTCGATATCAAATATTGCGCCACCAAAGCCGGTGTAACCGAGTCTCGTAGTGTCACCGGTTGTCTGATTTATTTTGAAAATCATATCCTTCGGTGAACCAAGTGCGCGATAAAGTGATGCGTAAAGTTCATTTGTCTGAGGATGAAAAGCGATACTCAAGACTGGAGAAGCTGTTGAAAATCTTTCTGTGAAAGATGAATCCAACAATCCCACTTTATAGATTTTGCCTGACTTCTGGGACGCATATAAATTCCCGGATGTATCAAATGCTATACTTCCCAAATCTGTAATACTGGCCTTAAATAAAGTATGGGCATCACCACCGGTAGCATTCAATCTGACGATTTCCTGCGGAGTGGTGTTCCTTAACCCGTAAATAACTTTACTTTTAGGGTCAACAGTTATGCTTGTGAAAAGGTTTTTTGTTGTAGCACCGATTTCAGTGGGAACTGCGTTTCCCGTTCTCAGATAGAAAAGCCGATTATTGTCTGTTCCGCCGGACACCGAATACATTGCCTTTTCGTTTGCTGCAGCTATCTGATAACCAGTCGCAGTAACAGCTACACCTTTCAATCCGGTCTCGTTCGATCTAATGAAAAGAGTGTCCGCTATCGGTCCTAAATCAACAGGTTTGGCACTCAGTTCCACTTCTATCGTTCTGTTAGGATCGAGTGTAAAAGGATATGAAAGATTGGTGTTAAGAATAAAATTACCTGAACCAAAGTACAATGAATCTATTACTATACTCTGTGTTCCGAAACTTGTAAGCTTAAACCTGTCCGGGAGACTGGTTTTGTTTTGCTCAACCTCACCAAAATTCAAGACAGCTTTATCTACGAATCCTTTTGGACCATCAAAGGGAGCGATTCGCAATATGCCTGTCCATGTACTCCAGGTATTTGATGCTGATGCATATTCAGTAAACAGTACAAAATCGGTCAGATTTTCCGGATCAGCCCAGATTCCCATATAATCGCCCCAGCGATTTCTGGTACCGCCAAATGTTTTCACATAATTGGCTTTACCCGTCTGAAGTGGGGCACTGTATGTAAAATTGGTTTCATTTGCGAATTTTGACGAATAGAATGCACCTGCATATTCGGTATCACCAGAGCGTGCAAATGTTGCGGCGGCATTGTCAAATTTATCAACTGCTATAGCACCGAAGTAATACCATAATCCACTTGCTCCGAGTACAGACTGCTCTGCAACTGTGCTCGTGGCTGTGTTTATTTTTACATAGTGAAGAGCTGAATAGCTGGACGCACTTGGATTTGTTATGGTGTGTATTGACCAGATTTTACCATCTCTGAAAATCGGTTCATCCTGAAGCTGGGCACCGTTGGTGGAAAGCAACGGAGATCCTCCCCCAAGTTGATTTGCATTAGGCGGTGAACTGTAGCTGATCGTCGGAACCATTGAACCTCTGAGCACAGGGTTGGTTAATGGATTCTCTATCCAGTAGAGTGCAAATGCATTCCCGCCATTTGGTGCATGGAGGAAATAGTATTTTGCAGGATCATGTGTGTAGGCAATCGTTGGTCTTATATGAAATATGAATTGCTGAGTCGGACCCGGTGAGGGATACTTAATACCATAGATATCATTCCATGTAATTGTTGCATTGGCATCATTGGAATAAAGCGCTGATTTAGGGTAAATCCTGATCTTTGCATAGTTAAATGCACTTGCAAATGAGAACTGGTTACCCGAAACATACACTGCATCATCATCGAAGCCCACACCCTGATAATCCATCCAGTTGTTTGATGGAACATCACCGTTCACATCCGAACGAATGGCATAGTTGTACCATGTACCGGTCGGAATGGAATCATCCGAAACCGAGATGAGATGATAGCCTCTTGCAGGATTGTCATTCTGATCGAGCCAAACCATTACCCATTTTTTGTCAAAATGGTCATAAATCACTTTAGGATCGAACGCTCCGGGTGAAGAAAGAGTTGTTGCATACCATGCATCAGCATTGATCCTCTTAAGAAGGTTGCCGTTCTTGTCGAAAATCCCAAAATCGCTGTTGACTGTTGCAACGATATATCCTGCTCCCACAGCAACATGTGGATCGGGTGGAATCGAGTTTGTCTGGGTTAATCCCTGAAAACTCTTCAACATCAGTGCCTTTGTTGTGTCGATTGCATCTTTTCCTGCATTCGAGTCTTCAACATAGTATTTTATTGCTTCATACATGTCGTCGTATTCTTTTATAAATACAGGACTTGCATTGTAATCAACCTTGTTTCTTATCGTCTCCGGCTTTGGGAAACTGTTCGAAGGTGTTAAGCCAAAATTGTTAGTATTCACTACGACTCCACCGGTCTTGGAACCCGCGGCGGGTCCATTATAAGCCTGTCCAAGGACAAGAGTCGAGGTTAATGCCAACAACAATAGTGAAAAAAGAATGTTTCTTATCACTTTTATCTACTCCGATTATTTAAAATTTTTATTTCTGGCCGGCTTTCCACCCTTTGTACTGATTTAACAGTTCAATTGATGTGGTGTCGCTGCTAACTGTGGTTGAAAACTTGAACTCTTTGCTTCCGGAAGGCCATTTTATTATCTGTGGTCCACCATTTTCACCAAGATATTTTCCATTGGATGAAAGATATGTCTCTGATAAAAATCCACCCATTGAATAATATACCGGAGCACAATTACAATCTTTTTCTGCAAGGAAAGAGATTTCTGTAATATCGTTGAACTTGAATTTTACCAGACCGTTCAGCTTGCCGTTTTCTTCAATCAATTCCTTGGAAACTACCTGCAAAGACGGGTTTTCATCTTCAAATTTTGTTCCCTTCACATATTCATCTATCAATTCGGCAAAATCCTTTAACGAGACATCTGTCTCACCATCTTTTGCAGATTTTATGTTGTTGAACTTGATCCAGCCCTCTCCGGAGCCATCTTTCGAAATTTTATAGTAATATTCTTTTGTATCTACCGTCAAACACCCTGTAAAGAAAACGGTTAAAAGTGCGAGTAAAACAAGTTTCAATGAAAAAGATTTCATTTAAATCTCCTTTGGGGACTAAAAGTTTATTGGGATTTTGAAAAAGTGGATATATAGACTTCAAAATATGAAAATATAATTGGATTTCAAACATTAAAATTATGACCGAACCATTCCCTGAAACCAGGAGCGACAGAGAATGCTGTGAGTGAACTCACATAAACCACAAATTACTCCCTCTACCCGCCTGAAAGTGATGTCCAACAAAAATACCACCCCGGTCAGGAAGTATATTGCTTTCGAATTTTTAATAAACTTTAATCGTACCATGAAAAAACTCTTTTCAAAACCATTCAAAATCTTTTTGTTGCTGGTCGCGCTGCTGGCAATAGCCGAAATATCCTACATAAACCAATGGATAAATCCTCACTCTGGTACTTTTGAAAAACTGAACCCGGAATCTGAGGTTGAACCCGGTGGCAAAAAGAAGACCATTCTTGTACTCGGTGACGAGATCAGCGCTAATCCACAAAGCTATGTAGCAATGCTCAGAAAAAATCATCCTGATTACAGAATTATTAACGGATCTGTACCGAATACAGGAGCGATTGAAGCATCTTTTATCGGTGAAAAATTGATAAAGGAGTACGATCCCGACATTCTGGTTTATCAGATGAATCCGGCTAATGACCTGTACGATCTTAGAAAAGGACAGGACTTGTCTGAAGCGAACCTGGTCGGAAGTGTCACCAACCTGCTGACCGACAAGATTAGAATTTTGAACTACATCTTTTACACAATATCCAGAACAGCTTCTGAAATGGGCGGGAATGCCTTTGCAGCGCTCGAACCACAAAACCTGATTCAAAACCAGAACATTTCATTTAAACCGCTTACGGGAAAATCATTCGAAAAGCAAAACGGTCTGGTGGAAAACTCCACCCTGTTAAAATCGGGAAGAAATATCGACTTTGAGGAATCAATGAGCCGCCTTAATACGCTTTTCTGCTGGTTAAAGAAAGGTGCTACCGTCCTGTTTCTCATCACACCACATTGTTCATGGATTGACAAATATTATGTCGACAACATGCTGAAGGCCGGGAATTTTGTCTCCAATGACTTTGCAAATTATTCCGGAACCTATCCAATTATTAAAAAAATAAAAGATTACTCATTTTCATTTCAAAAAGTAAAGATTGTGGATCCCACATTAATGTTGCGTTTTTACGATATCCCTGAAAAGCGTCTTTTCAATGTCTCTTCAAGTGACATGAATAAATATGGACATGAGGTTTTGGCGTCCACTTTGTCAGGGTACATTCGACAGACATTCTAAAATTAATTCTGATTCCTATTTTTGCATTGCAAATATCCAGGAATTTCCAATGTCAAAAACGAATGCTGTAAGAATTCTCGAATCCAAGGGAGTCCCTTTCACCCTGCTGAATTACGAAGTGTCGGAAGATGAACTTGATGCAGTCTCAGTCGCCAAAAAAATAGGTTTCGATCCCGACTCCGTTTTTAAGACCCTTGTTGCAAGAAATGAGGCAAACTCACTCCTCGTGTTCGTTATTCCCGGTTCATGCGAACTTGACCTTAAAAAAGCAGCTAAAGCCTCGGGTTCCAAAAGGATTGAAATGGTGAAGGTGAAGGAACTCTTTGAACTCACCGGTTATATCAGAGGAGGCTGCTCCCCTGTCGGCATGAAAAAAAATTTCCCTGTCTTCCTCGATGAGACAGCACAACTTTTTGAAAACATCTCCATAAGTGCAGGAGTAAGAGGCACACAAATTATTATAAATCCCGGTGATCTCATTAATTCGATCGCTGCCACTTCCGCAGATCTGATATAATTAAAATTTATTTTCCCTTCCTTCACGAATTACTTGGTAAAATACCTTAAATTGTGTTGTTTTTTTTCAAAATTAACTCATTATCTCACCGGTATCATATGTCAAAAAACTCAGCTATTTTCTTTTTACTTCTTTTTGGAGCCGGTCTCCCTGTTATTTTACAGGCACAATCCAAAAAACAACTTGATCATTCCGTCTATGAAATATGGAAGCGAATTGAGCAACCCCAAATTTCCAAAGATGGAAATCTGCTTGTTTTCGAGGTTAATCCACTCCGAAAAGATGGCAATCTCTCCATTTACATAAAAAAAGATGACAAGACTCTTTTTGTCCCAAAGGGAAAGGGAGCAAAAATCACACCCAAAAGTGAGTTGGTTGTCTTCTCAATAAAACCGGGATACGACACTCTCAAATCTGCAAATTTGAAAAAAGTGAAGAAGGATGACCTGCCGAAAGATTCGCTTGGAATCTACATAACATCCAAAGACTCTCTCATGAAATTTGCAGATATAAAATCATTTAAACTCCCGGAAGAATCAGAAGGATGGCTTGCAATTCACTTTGACAAGCTTAAAAAGCCAAAGGAAGAGAAAAAAGCAAAAGACTCCTCAAGTGTTAAAGACACTTCACTTTTTAAAGATACTTCAAAAATAGCGAAGGAAAAGGAGCCTAAACCTTCCAAAGGCAAAAAAGAGGGTACTGATCTCCTCCTTTTTAATCCTCTTAAAAATCTCGAATTCAGATTCTCTAATGTGGATGACTATACAACAGACAAATCCGGTTCCCGGTTTGCTTTCATCTCAATGGTGAACGACTCGGTGGATACGGCTTATGTGGTAAGATTTAATACTCAAACACTCAAGGGTGACACAATTGTGCTAAACGGATCAGTCAAATCTTCCGTATTGTCTGATGACGGAAAACGACTCGCCTTTTTATTCTCACCTGATACGGCGACAGTGAAAAACTATAACCTTTATCTTCTGAATGACAAGGATAATAGATTCTCTGTCTTGATTGACTCTGTAAATGCAGCTATACCGGCCGGATTCAGAGTATCAGCAAACTACGACCTGAATTTTTCCGATTCCGGTGAGAGGCTCTTTTTCGGAATTGCAAAAGCACTGCAGATTGAGCCTGATGAAACACTCCTTGATGAGGAAAAACCGAATGTCGAAGTCTGGGGATGGAATGACCCGCTCATCTACACTCAACAGAACTTTGAACTCAGTCGTGAAAAGAAAAAAACTTTCCTGTTTGTCTGGCACCTTGATAAAGGAAAAGCAATCCAGTTGACTGATTCTCTATTGGAAAGCGTCTCTTTATCAAAGTATTTTGATAACAAATACGCTTTAGGGACATCGGGCGTTCCATACAAAAAATTGATTTCATGGGACGATGGCTATTCCGACCTCTATTCAGTGGATATTACCTCCGGTGAACGAAAGCTGATAAAGAAAAAACAAAGTCAGCTTAACACCATTTCACCAAACGGCAAATTTATCGTCTGGTACGAAGAATCTGATTCATCCTACTATTCTTACGACAATGAGAGTGGAACAACCGCAAAAATTTCGAACGGTATAAGTGAGCCGTTATTTGATGTGGAAAACGATGTTCCCGATCTGCCCTCAGCTTACGGAACCGGTGGCTGGACAGAAGATGACAAAAATCTTTTAATTCATTCCCGCTATGATGTCTGGATGGTCGACCCCCGCGGGGACGATAAACCGGTTAGATTAACCTCTGGAAAAGAATCAAACATTGTTTTCCGGACGCTCGATCTTGACAGAGAGCTTCCTTTCTTTCATGAAAATAGCACACTCTATTTTACGGCGTTTAACAAAACTTCAAAAGAGAGCGGATTTGCAAAATTTCAGTTAAAATCCGATAAAACCGCTCAGATTCTGTTTATTACGGCAAATGGATATGGAGCAATTGCCAAAGCCAAAAACAGCGACGATTTTATTATTAACAGAGAATCTTCGAAAGAGTCGCCAAATATTTACTATTCAAAAGGACTCACTCCCGACCTTAAGAGAATAAGCGACATTAACCCCCAACATCAGGACTGGCTCTGGGCTGATGTACAGCTCGTGAAATACTATTCCATCGACGGAAAACCTCTCGAAGGACTCCTCTATTTACCCGAAAATTTGGATAAATCGAAAAAATATCCGATGATGGTATATTTCTACGAAAAGAGTTCTGATAATCTTAACAGATACTGGACTCCCTCCCCCAGCAGATCGATAATAAATCCTTCTTTTTATGCCAGCAATCAGTATGTTGTATTTATCCCCGATATTGTTTATGAAGACGGATATCCCGGCAAAGGAGCCTATAACTGCATAGTTGGTGGAACACTTTCAATGCTTGAGCAATTTCCTTTCATTGATCGTGAAAACATCGCACTTCAGGGACAGAGCTGGGGTGGCTACCAAACAGCATTTTTGATTACACAAACTAATCTTTACAAAGCTGCAATGGCAGGCGCACCCGTTTCAAATATGACAAGTGCTTATGGTGGAATCAGATGGGGTTCGGGTCTCGTCCGTCAGTTTCAGTACGAGAAGGGTCAGAGCAGGATTGGTGCTTCACTCTGGGAGAAGCCTGAACTCTACATCGCCAACAGTCCGTTGTTCTTCCTTGACAGAGTGCAGACTCCCCTCCTGATTATGGCAAACGACAAAGATGATGCTGTGCCATGGTATCAGGGTATCGAGCTGTATACCGGCTTGAGAAGGCTTGAAAAACCGGTCTGGATGCTCAACTACACAGGAGATGTGCATAATCTTAAAGAGTCAAACTGGGGAAACAGAGTGGATTTGAGTATCAGGATGCTTCAATTCTTCGATCATTACCTGAAAGGTGCACCGGCACCAAAATGGATGACCGAAGGAATCAGAGCAATTGACAAAGATAAAATTCGCGGTTATTGATAATCAGTTGGTAATCAGGAGAGTGAGGTAATATCAACCTTACTTTCCTGATTAATTTTCGAAATTCCCCCGCAGCGATTCATACTTCGGAAACCTTTCGATAAATCCCGATTTTCCCTGCAGTCCTCCGGTGTGATATACCAAAATCCTGTCATTTTTCTTGAAAAACCCGTTTTTCGAGAGTTCCGATACTGCAAAAAGAACTTTCCCTGTGTAAACAGGATCGAGTTCAATCTTTTGTTCGTTCTGAAAGTGGATGATAAACTGCAGAAGTTGTTCGTTTGTTTTCGCATAACCCCCGAAATGAAAACCGTCGATTACACTCAAATTGTCGAAATTCTCCACTCCCTCGGCGGCGATTGTCTTTTTTAGATTATCTATTATATTGTGGTGATCTCTTAGTACCGGAATCGACAAGAATTTTGTATGATGGTTTTTACCCTCCCAAGCAGCAAGAAGGTTACCTCCAAGTGTCCCACCCGACCCTGTAGCCATCACGATGTAATCAAATTCAGGAGCATCAGCAGGCAGCATTTCTGAAGCACCGAGGTACCCTAATCTGTTGCTTCCACCCTCCGGAACAAAATAAAAGTCTCCAAAAATAGTGCGAAGTCTTTCGATGTATTCTTCGGAATACCTTTCCCGGTACTCACTTCGACTTACAAAGTGAAGCCTCATTCCGAATGATTCTGCTTCCCGAAGAGTGTGATTGAGAGGATCAGTCCTCTCCCCTCTGATAACTCCTGTTGTCGGAAGACCGAAAATTTGGCCTGCACCTGCGGTAGCGTGAATGTGATTTGAGTAGGCTCCGCCAAAAGTCAGAAGCGAGTCTTTTCCCTGTTCAATGCATGCAAGTATGTTCCTTTTAAGTTTGAACCATTTGTTACCCTGAAGGACAGGATGAGTTTTATCGAATCTCTCAACAAATATATTGCCGGTTGGAAAGAGTTCACTCTTTTGGATCGGCGTTCGGGGAACTGAATAATTCTCGAAGAACTGCTTTACTTTCGCAGAGTTTGTCATAAATGTCCCGGTAAATTCCGTTTAGACGCTATTTGTTGAGTCGGAAATTCGAGATAAAAAGTCTGACAGACTCAATTTCCGAACCAAGATAAGTATCCCCTTCTGGAAGTGGCAATATTTTGTTTAACTCATCGAAAAGAGAAGCAGTCCCTTCACCCAGCCTGCATAAATCTCCTTCAAGATAACCCGGTTTGTTGTTAGTCATTTGCAAGCCTCTCAAGGCACACAAAATCTCAACTGCAAGCACTGTTTTAAGGTTTTCCAAAACCTTCAGCAAATGAACAACACCAACACTACCCATGGAAACAAAATCTTCCTGGCCTGCTGAAGTCGAAATGGACATTACGGAAGCAGGATTCGAAAGCACTCTGTTCTCCCCTGCCCTGGAAGCCCCCGAATATTGCGCGAGCATTAGACCCGAATCACCTTTCTCAGGCGAAATTGCAAGATTGGAAGGAAGTCCAAAACTCAGGTTTTTGCTGAGCATTGAAAATGATCTTTTGTCGGATATCAATGAGAGTGTCGTAAAAGAAAGTTTAAGATAATCTATTACATTTGCCAGTGGTTGACCATGGAAGTTTGAACCGGAGTGAAAAATCAGAGAATCGTCTTCAAGTTCAAACAAAGGATTGTCCGTTACCGAATTTATCTCTATTGTGAGGACTTCATCAAACTTTTGCAGGGCCTCAAAAGCCGCTCCGTGTACAGGTGGAACAGACCTAAAACAATATCTGTCCTGCACTCTCTCAGTGGCTGAAGCAATATCCTGCCCTTTGAACTGAATTTTTTGGGCTTCCACTGTTGTTCGTTTTGATCCGTTCAAGAGCCTCCGCATTTCCCCGGAAACTTCTACAAGACCTTTGTGCTGTCTTTTAGAAGCAAGGAAACTGCTGAAGGCATCCTTTTCACCTCTTATTGCTTCGAGTGAAAGAGCTGCTGCCAAATTACTTGTTTTTAACAGGTTACGAGCTTCAATTGATGCAAATACAGAGTTTGCCGACATGAAATTGGTACCGTTAGTCAAGCCCATTGCCTCTTTGAATCCCAATCTAACAGGATTCAGACCGGCTCTTTTTAGTGCATCGGGAGCCTTCAATAGTTCTCCATTGTACCATGCCCGGGCTTCAGGAAGTCCAATCATTACTCCGGCAATCATTGCCAAAGGAACGAGATCACCGCTTGCACCAACCGACCCTTCTGTAAGCACTAACGGAACGACTCCGGCATTTAACATCGACTCAAGCATCTCGACCGTCTCAATCGACATAGCAGAAACACCATGAGCGAACGAATTAAGCCTGATTATCATCATTGCCCTGACGATTTCCGGGTTCAAAGGCTCACCGGTTCCACAACTGTGCGATTTAATATATTTAATCTGAAACTCTTCAGCATCTTCAGGTGAAATGTACGTGTCTTTCAAATTTCCCACGCCCACATTCACGCCATAAATTTTCTGAAGCGGATTTTCCGAAATCTGCTGTAAAAGCCTGTCGCGACACTTTGCGATGGCAACGCGGGCATCATCAGTTAACAAAACCTTAAACGGTTTCACGGAGGCATCATAAACTTCATCTATCGTTAATGAGTGCCCGTCCAAATAAAGGATATTATTCTTGATCATTCTGTATCTCTCCCGTACTTTTCCGTTACCTGTTTAACATTTGTTTTACTGCGGCAACAAGATCTTCACGCAACACTTCTTTTTGGACTTTTTGTTTCCACTCTTCCTTGTTCGTAATTGAGTCCGACATTTCTTTCCCAAGAGCGAGATCCCTGACTGTTACGACACCTTTAGCATACTCGTCACTGCCAAGAAGAAGACATACAGGTGAATCCATTTTATCAGCATAACCGAGCTGTTTTTTCAATCCCCGTTGTGCACCATAGTAAACTTCTGTGCTGATTCCTGCATTTCTGAGCTCAGTTGCTATTTTCTGATATTCACCCATGAGTTCATCATCAAAGACAGTGACCAGAACAGACGATTTCGATTTAACATCCGAATTACCCGATAACACCAGCAATTCACAGAGCCTGTCAACTCCTATGGATGCACCTGCAGCCGGCACTTTGATACCGAGCAGTCTTTCAACCAAACCATCGTATCTGCCACCACCGCATATGGAACCCACTTTTCTTGTATTTCCTTTTGAGTCTTCAAATGTAAGCAGCGACTCTACTTCGTAAACGGGTCCTGTGTAATATCCCAATCCGCGAACAATTGATGGAGAAAATAAAACTCTGTTCTCGTCAAAACCGGCGGATGAAAGTAGCATGTCGATCTTTTTTAATTCTGCCAAACCTTCTGCAAATTTTTCATTTGATCCACCCAGTCCCTCTAGCTCTGTAAGAATGTCTTCTCTTTTACTGTCTTCCGTAAATCTTTCGAAATAACCTGCTATTCCTTTTACAATTGTTTTATCAATGCCAAGGCCCGGTATGAAAGCACCTGAGGAATCTTTTCTTCCCTCTCCGAGTTCAGCTACAATTCCCTGCACACCGACTTTATCTATTTTATCGATAATTCTTAATACATTAGCCTCGTTTGCTTCGCCTTCGATACCGAGAGACTCGAGGAATCCGGATAATATCTTTCTGTTGTTCACCTTAACCAGATAAGAATTTCTCGCCAGCCCTATTGCTTCCAAAGCATCTGAAAGGATCATGCACGATTCAGCATCCGTTGCTACATCAGCGGTACCAACAGTATCAAAATCGAGTTGCCAGAATTCCCTGAATCTGCCCGGATCAAGCTTGGCTTCAAATCTGTAAACGGGACCGTATTGATATCTCTTGAACAAAGGGGCGTTTTTGGTCGTCAACTGACTTTTTATCGATTGAAGGAACAATTCCTCAGCATACATTCTCGCCAAAGGGGCAGTAAGATCATACCGCATTGCGATATGGTGATTATCCATTACCACAAAATCGGACTCATCCCGTAACTCGCTCCCGTCATCTTTATAAACAGGCTCAGTCTCAGGGTTTCTGAATGAATAGACACCTTCAGCCACTGTTTCCTTGTCGGGAAGATATTTACCAAGGTTCTCAGCATATTCAAGTATCGGAGTGTCCCAATGACGAAATCCGTAAAGTTCGTAAACCTTTCCGGCTTTTTCGACCACATTCTTTCGTAATTCATTTAATTTCGGCTCAATATCTCTGAAACCTTTAATTTTTCGTGGAATCATTCCATTCATTTTCTATCCGGGTTTTCTAAAAATTATAAATTTAAATTTACGAAAAAGTTATCATGTTGATCCATTTTGTATTTTTGAAGAATCATTCATAAATATTACGAGACAGATTTTGGAACTCTTCAGCAAACTGCGCGAACCGGTAAATGGATTTACTCATTTCCTGGGTGTAGTTCTTGCGCCAGTAGCACTATTTGTGCTTTTGAATCGCGAGCATCCTGCCGTAACAGGGACGCACATTGTTGCATTTTCAATTTTCTGTGCATCGCAGTTTTTTCTTTTTCTGGCGAGTACACTCTATCACTGGATTCCGGCCTCGGATCGAAAACTCGTGATACTCAGGAAAATAGACCACATCATGATCTTTGTTTCAATTGCAGGTTCTTACACTCCCGTTTGTTTGATTACCCTCGGAGGTACTCTCGGGTATGTAACACTGGGAGTGGTTTGGACGATAGCCCTTGCGGGTTTTTTCATCAAGGTATTTTGGTTGCATGCGCCGCGAAAACTGTATACAGGAATCTATCTTGCAATGGGGTGGCTCGTTCTTTTAGTCATCTATCCGCTTTACAATGCAATGCCGGAAGGTGGAATGTTTTGGCTGATTCTTGAAGCAGTATTTTATACTGTTGGTGCTCTTATCTATGCATTTAAGAGACCTGACCCGTTTCCGGGGATAATGGGATTTCACGAAATATTTCACATCTTCATCTTGTTGGGGGCATTCTCCCACTTTTATCTTTTACTCAAATTTGTTTGAAAATCCGGAAGTCAACATTAATCGCGCGCTTGTAAGTTAACGGCCTGTGAGAAAAACAAGATAAGACTAAGATCTCATAAAATTTTTATGCAATTTCAGTATTATCTTTATCCTTAACCTTGTTTTTTCCAAATCTTAATCGTATTTTCCACACTTTAATAGAAATATTTCATTAATCAATCTCACAAGAGGTTAGCATGCGCAAAATGTACTCTCTCTTCTTCTTCATTTGTCTTTCACTGATCGCATCATCCCAGGATTTGCGTATCGAGAAACCGGTCTTCTCCGCGGGCAATCAGGGTGACTGGGTTCCTGACAATGTAGTGCTCAACTATAAACCGATCGGAATGATGTCAGGAATTCAAACATCCAACGGTGATATATATATTGCTATCAATGATACTCTTTCAACCACAAACTTGGGTCTTGTCGTCAGAAAATCGACTGATGCCGGGGTTACATGGACTACTCTCAGCGGAGTAAACAGCAGAACAAAATTTGAAAAACTCAAACTTATTAAAAGTTCTTTGGATTCTGTTTACTGCTTCTTCCAGGAAGGTTTCAGCGTTTACAGTTGGAATATTAACGGTTCAATTTTAAATCCCGTTATGGTTGCTGGTGGTTACAGATCTTTTGATGTGGAGATAACATCAACCAATTCAATGTATGTCGTTTTGGATTCACTCCCATCAAACAACCTGGTAAGATATGCCTCGCTCGATTATGGTTACAGTTGGATCAACAGAGGAAGTATATCCTCAGCTGCGGCATTACCATTCCTCTCCAAATCTGTAAGTGGTGATACTCTGTTTCTTAATTATATGGGACCCATCCTCGCCGATACTGCAACATCGGTCATAAGAGTTGTAAGGTACCGTGAAACAGCCCCGGGCGTATTGGCTTCAGCAACTTTTCAGGATATAGCAACCAGTACCCTTCCGAAATATGAATATAAAACAGTAGCTGGAAATGGCGTTGCCTGGTTTGTTTATACAAAGGTTGATGGAAGTTCACAACTTTGGGCGCGACAGAGCACAGACGGAGGCTTCACCTACGGCACAGAATTCAGGGTTAATCCTGATGAAACTGTTAATCAGTATGGATTTGATCTAAAAGCGAAATTTCCTGCCGGAAACGGATTCAGTTTTGTTTATCATGCTGACAGTGCTCAGGTTGGACCTTCGACTTCAGTAACTGATAAAATACAATTCGGATCTGCGCTTCAGACAGGTTCTTCGTTCCAGCCTTTTGAACAGATCAATCAAGTGCCTGCTTTCTTCTCAGCAAACAACTGCAAACCAATCATCGTCGAACTTCCGTTCTACAACAGCTCAGGTGTAGCATTTGAAGCTGAGACCGGTACAGGAAATAAAGTCTACTGGGATGCTTTCCATCTCGTTCCTGTTGAATTGACTTCGTTCTCTGCAGATGTTTATGCAAATAAAGTCGTCCTTAACTGGTCAACAGCCACTGAAACCAACAACCGCGGATTTTCAGTTGAGAAAAAGACTATCGGAAACTGGGAAAAAATCGGATTCGTAAACGGTAACGGAACTTCAACCAGAGCTCACAATTATTCATTTATTGATAATGACAACGCCACCGGAAAGGTTTACTACAGACTGAATCAGATCGATCTGGACGGAACAAGTTCCTTCTCAAAAGTTGTTGAAGTTGATCTTTCTACACCTAATGAGTACAACTTAAGCCAGAATTATCCGAATCCTTTCAACCCTTCAACCTCAATAAAATTCGCATTGAAGGTGGATTCAAAAGTATCTTTGAAGATATTCAACCCTCTCGGACAGGAAGTAATGACTATCCTCTCCGACAACCATGCCGCAGGAAGCTACAATATTTCCGTTAATGCAGCAGGTTTGAACAGCGGTGTATATTTCTACACACTGGAAGCAAACGGAGTGGATGGGAGTAAATTCACTTCCACGAAGAAAATGATACTGATGAAATAATTCAATTATTTAAAACTAAAAAGGCTGCCTTTATGGCAGCCTTTTTTTGTACCGTTGATAGGATTCGAACCTATGGCCTTCTGAGCCACAGTCAGACGCTCTAACCAACTGAGCTACAACGGCAGAATTTAGTCTGCAAATATACCAATTTTATCGTTTATTTCAAAAAATTCTATCTGCCTAATCTAAATTCTTTCAAACTTTTTTCGTTCAAACCCCTTATCAAAAAGCAGATTTACACCGCAATCTATAAATCAAGTCTCAACTGATTCGCCCTGATCACCTAAATTCCTCTCATCATTTTGCAACTGTACAATCGTCACATATCATTAATTTTAATGCTTATTTTTATCTCCGTATATTTAAAGCTTGAAAATGAAAAATTTCGCATTTGGCTTCTTCGCCCTGTTACTCTTCTTTTGTTTTGTTTCCTGCGAATCACCACGACTTGTATTTCCCGATATGGACTATGGAGTAGTGATTGATTCTTCAGATGTCAAATTGTACCAGTCGGGTAAAAGAGATTCACTCGATCTTATTTCACCAGGTGACAGAATAAAAGCCCAGGACAGCATCGTAATTTTATTCTCACCAACTCAGGAGCTCTATTTTTCCTCACAGGCAACGGTAAAGTTGTTTGTTGAAAGGAATCTGGATTTCGGAGATGAGACGATTGTAAATATCACCGATCATTATTCCATTTCTAAAATCAATGATTCTCTTGTTGTGAGAAGAAGCGCGACCAAGATCATTTTCGCATCTGATAAGACTCAATCCATATCATGGGACCAAAAATGAACCGCTTAAAAATTACTCTATTGTTTACAGTTATTCTCTTCTCACTAAATTTCGCTCAAATTAATATAAAAATGATCGTGAAGGCAGAAGGAGTTGAGAACAGCGAATCAGTCTATATCGCTGGAAACCGGCCGGAAATCGGTAACTGGAATCCCGGCGCTACAAAATTTTTCAAAGAACCAACCGGCAACTGGGTATACTCGTTCACCATCCCGGCACCTGATCAATTGGAGTTCAAGTTTACCAAAGGAAGCTGGAGCCAGGAAGCCGCCAATCCCGATGGAACCATTCCCGGAAACACAATAGTAAACGCAGTTCGCGATACTGTCCTTGAATTTAAAATTTGCTGCTGGAGCAAAGCTGCCGGTACCACTGCCTTCAAAGGACAAATTACCGGAAAAGTGGAATACATCAGAGGACTTGGTGAGGGAAACATCCTTCCGAGAGATATCATCATTCTTCTGCCTGAAGGTTATGAAAAGTCATCGGACCGCTATCCTGTTCTTTACATGCACGATGGACAGAACATCTTCGATCCTTCAACTGTAGGCTTTGGAGTTGACTGGCAAATAGATGAAGCAATCGACTCACTTGCAAAACAAGGCAAAGTCGAAAAGATGATCATTGTTGGTATTTACAACAGCAAAAACAGACGACCTGAATATTCCCATTCAAAACTCGGTGAAGAATACATGAATTTTGTTGTCAATAAGGTAAAACCTTTGATCGATTCCAAGTACAGAACAAAACCGGGAAGAGAGTTTACCAGCACGGCCGGTTCGTCGATGGGTGGACTTATCTCGTTCATGCTTCTCTGGGAGCATAATGATGTCTTTTCAAAAGCAGGAAGTTTCTCCCCTGCTCTTAAAATAGATATTTACGATTATGTCTCGATTGTAAAAAACACTTCAAGTCCAAAAAGAAATTTCAAATTATACATCGATAACGGTGGAAAGGGACTCGAAGCTAAACTTCAACCGGGAATCGATGAAATGATTGCCACCCTTGAAGAACTTGGTTACAAACAGGGAGAGGATTTTATTACTGTTTTTGATCCCGAAGCAGAGCACAATGAAAGCGCCTGGGCTAAAAGAATCCCAAATTTTTTAATGAAAATGTTCGGTACGAATAAATAACCCAAGAAAATTACTGATTAAACAGGACACCATGCTTAAAATCAATGAAATATATTTTTCTGTCCAGGGTGAGAGCACTCATGCCGGACTTCCATGTGTTTTTGTGCGACTCACATATTGCAACCTGAGATGCACCTACTGCGATACTGAGTACGCTTTTTATGAAGGAAAGGATATGAGCCTCGAAGATATCCTTGCTGAAGTGAAAAAGTATAATTGCGACATGGTTGAGATAACCGGTGGGGAGCCTTTAATTCAGAAAGAAGTACTGCCGCTTATGACTACTCTTTGCGATATGGGGTATAAAGTCCTTATTGAGACAGGTGGAAGCCTCCCGATCGATAATATCGACCCTAGAGTACATGTAATAATGGATTTAAAGTGTCCGTCAAGTAAAATGATGAAGAAAAACCGTTATGAAAATCTTCAGTACATTAAACCGATAGATGAATTGAAGTTTGTAATCGGCAGCCGGGAGGATTATGAATGGTCAAAAGAGATTATTAAGGAATACGACCTGCAAAATAAATGCGAAATATTATTCTCCGTCGTATTTGAAAGTTTAAAACCCGTGGAGCTTGTAAACTGGATAATTGAAGATTCTCTAAAAGTGAGATTTCAATTACAAATGCACAAGTTTATTTGGGATCCAAAGAAAAAAGGAGTTTAGAATAATGAAAGTATCAAAAAGTTTTCATTGGGAAATGGGTCACCGTCTCCCCTTTCATCAGGGTAAATGCGTGAATCTTCACGGTCATTCCTACAGGATGTTTCTCGAAGTGGAAGGTGATCTCGATGAAAACGGGCTTGTTATCGATTTCTATGACCTGAAGAAAATTGTTAACCCGATAATCGAAGAACTCGATCATTCATTCATGGTATCATCTCTCGATGCTGATTTGAACAATCTTCTCAGCTCTTTTCCGACGAAGAGGGTTGATGTCGACTTCCATTCATCAGTAGAAAATATTACAAAATATCTTCTCGACCGAATCGCCTCGAGTACCCTTCCAAAAAATATTCGTGCAATCACAGCAACAGTTTATGAAACTCAGGACGCTTATGCCCGCGATACAAGGATTACAGGTTAAACTCAGATGCCGACATATAAAATCACCCTTGAGTACGAAGGAACCCGCTACAGTGGCTGGCAGGCTCAAAAAAACGCAAAGACTGTACAAGGTACACTTCTCCAAATCCTGAAACAAATTTTTGGGACTGATAACATCGATCTTCAAGGAGCTGGGAGAACCGATGCCGGTGTACACGCTGCGGCTCAGATTGCTTCCCTTGTGACTCCTGTTGCCATCCCCCCGGATGTCCTCAAATTAAAAATTAACGATTTGTGTCCTCACGATATCAATATCCTGAAGATAGAACAGGCAAATGAGCGCTTTCATGCAAGACACAACGCAAAGCGAAGAACCTACATCTATCACATCTCTACCAGAAGAACGGCGTTTGGAAAGAACTATGTCTGGTGGGTTAAAGATCAACTCGATTCAAAAGCAATGCGGGCCGCAGCCAAAGAGTTGAACGGGCTCCATGATTTTGCTTCCTTCGGAGATATGAAAGCCGGTGGTGACGCGAAATCGAGCAAGGTAATGGTCTATTCCACAGAACTGGTGGATACGGGTTCGATGATTCTTTTCAGAATAACAGCTTCTCATTTTTTGTGGAAGATGGTTAGAAGAATAGTTGGTGTGCTGGTGGAAGTTGGCAGAGGAAATATAAAACCGGAAGATATGAAAATACTATTGAATGAGACAAATGACTATCCGGCGAAATTCACTGCACCACCAAGTGGACTGTTTCTCGAGAATGTTCAGTATGACGACAAGGATATCCTTTCGGATATAAAACCGTTGTTTAAGGTTTAGACCTTTTCTTCGTCCTGTTTCTTTTTGAGTTCTTCTATTTCAGCTTTGAGTTGTCTAACAGTTTCGTTCAAGCTTTCAAGGTTACGAATGTGGACTTCTATTCTCTTGTACTGATTAATCTTCTTGACAGGACTTCCCAAATAAATACCTTTTTCAGTCAGGTTTCGTGAGACTCCTGACTGGGCTCCAATAATAATCCCGTCTCCGATTTCGATGTGGTCGACAAGACCCACCTGACCGGCAAGAATTACATCCTTCCCTACTTTTGTGCTTCCGGAAACACCCGAGAGTGCAGAAATTGCAGTATTCTCTCCAATTTCCACATTATGCCCAATCTGAACAAGATTATCCACTTTTGAGTGGGCTTTTATGATAGTGCTTCCTAAAGCAGCTCTGTCAATACAGGTATTGGCACCTATCTCAACAAAATCTTCAATTATCACATTCCCGATCTGTGGAATCTTAATGTAATTGCCATCAGGGCCCTTGATAAATCCAAATCCATCGGCACCAATTGATGCACCACCGTGGATGATGACCTTTTTGCCGATTTTTGTGTTTTCTCTGATCGTTACATTTGGATAAATGAGGGTTCCGTCACCAACAGTACAACTCTCCAAAATAACAGTATTGTGATAAATGATAACATTGTTGCCAATTGTGCAGTTTTTGCCAATTACAACATTTTTGCCAATTGCTGCACCCTGACCAACAGTGGATGAGGGATCAACAGAAGCTGATGGGTCGATACCGTTCAGATCCGGTTGTTTGGTGAAAAACTTCTGTAAGGTAAGAAGAAATGCTTTATGAGGTTCATCAACAATGAGGAAGGTTACATCACTTCTGTCCCTGTTAAAGTCTTTCTTAACCAGAATTGCAGATGCTTTTGTAGTGTGATAATACTTTTCATAAGCAGAAGAGCCGAGAAAAGTTAAACTTCCCGGCTCTGCTTTTTCAATATTTAGAAGTGTCTCAATTGTAATTTCATCGTCACCGATAATTTCGGCTCCAACAAAAAGGGCAATTTCTTTTAAGCTTACTGACATTATTTTAACTTGTCCAAAACTTTGGAGGTAACATCATATTTATCTTTGGCAAAGAGCAACATTACAGCACCGCTCCTGTCGAATATGAAATCGAGATCATCATCCTTGGCAACCTGTTGAATTGCATTAAAAACCTTGTTTTGAACAGGTCTCATTACTTCTTCCTGTTTCAAAAACAGTTCACCACCATTTCCAAATTTTTTGGTTCGGTAGGCTTCGAGGTCTTTTTCAAGTTGTTTAATCTCGGCTTCAATATCAGACTTCATTTGATCAGTGAGAATGAGTTTCCTCTTCTCAAAATCCTCTTTCTTTAGTCTGATGTCTGACTCGAACTTCGAAATCTCGTTCTGCCATTCGACGATCAAAGCATCAAGTTGACGCTTCGCATCTTCAGCATCCGGAAGATTTTTCATAATTGCATCAGAATCAACATAACCGATCTTGAGTTGGGCAAAAAGTCCGGTGGTTGCAAATGCAATTACAAGGATGATAAACTTAAGTTTCATCTCTGTTTGCTCTTCGTGGTTTTATTTACCTGATTTTCTAATCTTGTCCAAAACTTTATAGGTAAGATCAAACTGAACATCCGCGTATAATACGATAGGATCCTGACCTGATTTTTTGTTCAGTACATAATGCATTCCCTCTTCTTTGGCGGTAATTGCAATATTGTCATACAGTTTTTCGTAGATTGGTTTCAAAAGTTCATCCTGTTTTACAAGCAGGTCTTCTCTTCTTTTAGCCTGAAGATCTTCGATACTTTTCTGCTTGTTAGCGAGTTGAATCTGTTTTTCTTTTGCTTTTGGATCATTTGGTTTGTTCTGGAATTCTTTTTGAAAAGCTTCCACTTCTTTTCCGAATGCCTGTCCGATTGAATCAAGTTCAGCTTTAAATTTGCTTTCAAGCGCCTTAAGGTCGCCATTGGCTTTTATTGCTTCAGGTAATTGCTGCAGAATAAGGTCTGCGTCGACGATTGCCACTTTAAGTGTTGTATTCTGTGCATAAACGGATGCACCCAGAATTAAAAACAGCGATAGAACAATTAGTTTTTTCACTTCTATTTCCTTTTTGTATAATTTAATTAAAAACCTTTACCAAACTGGAAGTGGAACTGCCATTTTGGATCAGTACCATCAACTTCCCGTCTGTCAAAACCGTAGCCTAGATCAAAACCGAGCAAGCCTACAGGATTGATAAGTATCCTTGCGCCGAAACCGGCACTTCTGCGTAACTTAAACGGATCCGCAGTTGTAATATTCTCGAACACATTTCCTGCTTCAGCGAATGCGAGCACATATAACGGCATCGGATCAAGTGATACTGCAAAACGCAATTCTGCAATATATTTGAAGAACATTCGTCCACCGATTACATCACCGTTTGTCTGTCTCGGACCCACCGTTCTGTCGTCATAACCCCTGAGTGAAGTGGTTGCGATAACGAGACCGGCACCGCCCATGTAAAACAGTTCGAATGGTTGTATGGTTGTGTTCTTTTTTAATTCCTCTATATAACCCATATCACTGCTGAGATAAAGGGCAAATCTGTTGGAATTGAACAATCTCTTGTACCACTCTGTTGTGAGTGTCATTTTAAAGTAATCCACCGAACCCGGTAAAAAAGGCCCGCCACTGATTTCAGACGACCAGGTGAGTGATGATCCCTTTGAAGGGAAAATAGGATTATCCACATCTTTTCTGTTCAAAGTGAAACCAAGAGTAAACTGCTCCGATTCACCTTCTCTGTAGAATCCACCACCATTCAATACATTATTGTTCTGGTATCTGAAAAATCCCTGAATGTAAAAATAATCATCGGGCCACTTGAGACGACGGCCAACTTTGACCGATCCGCCCGCTTGGAACAGATCATAAATATAGCTTTGTCTCGTAGAGAAAAGATCAAAACCTACAAGCGTAGGTGTATTCATGAACCATGGCTCTGTAAAACCGAATGAAAATGTTCTGTATAGATTACCAACACCAAACTGCCAGTTGAAACTTAATATCTGTCCCGCACCAAGCTGGAACGGTTCAGCAATCGAGAAGTTATTCAGTGTCACACCGATTGCACCTGAAAATCCAAATGATCCGCTGTAACCGATTGATGCATTTAAGTAATCGCTCGATTTTTCTTCAACTATGAAAGCGACATTTACTGTGCTGTCGTTCTCTAAATTATAGTCAACACCTTCTTTGTATAATTTTTCAACATTAAAATACTGAAGGTTTGCGAGCTGTTGCAGACTTCTGATCATGGCAGCTTTATTGAAAAAGTCACTCGGAACCGTGTATAATTCTCTTCTGATAACTTTTTCTTTAGTCTTGTCATTTCCCTTGATTGAGACTTTACCGATCTTAAACTGATTATTCTCATTCACGGATATGTAAATATCAATCGAATCCTTGGCAACTTTCTTCTCGGCAGCATTAACTGTAAAAGTCAAATAACCATTGTCGAGGTAGAGTGAAGCGACATCATTCTGCTTTTCGTTTCCCCTCAAATTCTGATTGAAAGTAATCAGATCGTAGATGTCACCCGTTTTAAATCCTAATCTCTCGTTTAATACTTCGGAATTGTAGACTGTGTTCCCTTCCCACACGATATTTCTTATTTTATATCTTGAACCTTCAAGAATGTTGAAATAAACATCAACCATTTTCTTGTCTTCGGTATATACGAGCGAATCTGACAGAATTTCAGCGTCGCGGAATCCGTTTTGATTCAGGAATTTAAGAAGGGTCTCTTTATCTTTCTTTACTTTTTCAGGTTCATATCTCGCAGAACTCCAGAATTTCCACCATTTTTTCTCGGACAATTCCTCAAGTTCGCTTTTCAGATCATCTTCAGAGTAAAAACTGTTCCCAGTAAATCTAATAGTCCTTACGCTCAGACGGCTGTTTTCTTCTATCTTAAACTTAACCAGTTTGCGAACTTTAATCTTGTCAGAGAGGTTACGGTTCACTCCCTGCAGATCGTCGTATGTGGTTGTTATTTCGTCAGAGAAATCCTTTTGATTCCGCCATGTAACTGACATTTTGTTACTTGTGGAATCGACAGAAAGGAAATCGTAATAAATGACATCGACTTTGGTGTTTAAATAACCTTCTTTGGTATAGGCATCAATAATTTTATTTTTGATCCTGATCAATTCCTGAGGTTTAAGAATTTGACCCCGTACAAGAGAAATCATTTCTTCAAGCTCTGATTTGCTGAGTTCGGAGTTTCCTTGCAATACCATTTGTTCAAAACGGGGATATTCTGAAACCTTGATCTTCAGAAAAACACCATTTTCAAAATACTTTTCAATAATTATCTGTATATCAGAAAATATTCTCAAATCCCACAGGTTTTTTACGGCACTGATGGTCTCATCTCCGGGAATTTGAATTTCCCTGCCGGTATCCTTGATTTTTTTCAGTCCTGAATATTCCACTATGGTGTTTGCATCTGCAGTGACATTCCCCTCTACCGAAACAGAGAGAACTTTATAGTATGTCGTATTTATCTGGGAATATACAGAAGGGACACAAAAAAATAGTAAAAATAAGAAAAATGAAAACTTCAATCCCGAAAAGTGGAATCTCATCATTATTGCCTTTGCTTTTGTAATTGTTCGCTGACTTTTCCGAATCTTCTTTCGCGTTTTTTATAATCCTCGATTGCATCCATGAGTTCCTTGGTTCGGAATTGGGGCCAAAATACAGGGGTTATATATATTTCCGAATACGCGAGTTGCCACAGAAGGAAATTGCTTATTCGCATTTCGCCGCTGGTGCGGATGAGGAGATCAGGGTCAGGAATGTTTTTTGTATTTAAGTATTTTGAGAATGTTTCAATTTTTATCTCATTCTCGCTTATTTTGCCATCATTCAGATCTTTCACGATCCCTTTGACAGCATCGATTATTTCCCACCTGCCGCTGTAACTGAGAGCGAGTACCAGGGTGAGTGTTTTGTTGTTTTTTGTTTTTTCGATGGCATCGGAAAGTTCATGTTGGACTTCCGTCGGAAGAGAACAAATATCCCCAATCGCCATCAGTTTCACATCGTTGTTATGCAACTCATGTATTTCTCTTCTGAGAACTTTCACAAGCAACCTCATGAGAGTTGTTACCTCTGTTTTCGGGCGTTTCCAGTTCTCTGTTGAAAAAGTATAGAGGGTCAGATACTTGACACCGGCTTTGGCACTTGCCTTGACGATTTCCCTGACCGACTCGACTCCCTCTCTGTGACCGGCAATCCGGGGGAGATTGTTACTCTTCGCCCAACGACCATTTCCATCCATGATGATGGCTATGTGACGGGGTACTTCGCTATGAGTATTCAGTGTTTTAGATTCTGTTTGAGATGTACTGATATTTGCTTTGCCCAACTGTGGACCGGTTAGTTACAAAAATAAAAATTCAAAGAAAGGAATTTTAAATATTTTTCGACGGAAAAACAAATTACTTTAACAATTAGCAAACATCTGAATAATTTTTTTGCTAAAAAAGTCAAAAAGAAGGGAGATTTTTAGAAATTGTCTCTTTTAGCTAATTAATGAACCTGGGGAGCAGAGTTTTTGACTGAGCAAGAGCTTCGTTGAACAGTATTTCGGACTCCGGCTCACAGAGTACGAGTTCTATGTTTTCGGAAATAGAAGCCAGATCAGTTTCGACCAGATGTTTTATCAGGAAAAAGTTCTTTCTCGCGAGGGCTATGAAAAGTTTAACCGGATTCCCGCTGTATGTCGATTTCCGTTCAGCAAGAAACTTAATCTTTTTTCTGATAAACTCCATATCCATCCCGGACAAATCATCGATCACAATTCCTATGGCGAATTCCTTCTTTTGCTTTGCCAGAATATCAATCTGAAACTCACCGATGTCGGGCGGATCCGGTATATATGTACCGTATCGCCTGCCGAGAGTCGAGTATCCACTTGATCTCAACTTAAAATACAGCTTGTCTGTCAGGTCTCTTTTATTTAACGATTGCATAATTTCCTCCGGGTTCCTATTGAAAGCGGGATGTATTAACTACTCTGGGAGCGAATTTCTCCTGTTCAAGTACCTTGATATTATAGATTTTGCGAAACTCAAATTTTTGAATCGTATCTGTATCACTTATTTTTCCATATATCGTCTTTTTACCTTCTTTGTCACAAGAAATGATGTACGGATCAATTACCAGTTGTTGCATTGAATAGTAAAATCTGATTTTGTTTCTGTTTTTGATTGCTTTGTTCAATATATCTGTTTTCATTTTAATTCCTCAGTTATACCACCTTAAAACACCGACAACTTTACCGGCTATTGAAAAATCACTTGTTGGCTTTATCTCGATAACGGGGAATGCATCATTCTCCGGAACAAGAGTAGTCTTGCCATCTTTTTTCAGGTATCTTTTCACCGTTGCATCACCGTCAACCATCGCAACAACGATATCGTAATTGTGTACCGGTTTCTTTGGTGAGACTACGACAATATCGCCTTCGTAGATCCCGGCATTTATCATGCTGTCCCCTTTCACCTTAAGAGCATAGCAGTCATCAGTAGTTCTCACGAAGACCGAATCGATTACGATGCTTCCCTCAAGATTTTCCTCCGCCAGAATTGGCAATCCGGCTGCAACTCTTCCAACTACCGGAACATTAATTGCTGAATCGATTCGCGACTCTGTCTCCCGGTCAAATCCGGAATCTGTTCTCAAGGAAATTCCCCTGCTTACATTGCTGCTCATATTCAGATATCCTTTTTTGTAGAGAGTATCCAAATGCTTTTTTGCTCCACTTGGGGAGTTAAAACCAAAATGTGATGCTATCTCTCTTACTGAGGGAGCATATCCATTGTTCCCGATATACTGAGATACAAATACCAGTATCTCTTTTTGTCTGTCTGTAAGGTCGTTTTTCACTGTTCACCTAAAGTAATCAATTGTACACCACAAATATAGTGTACAGATGTACACTTGTCAAGTACTTTCTGCAATTTTTTTTAAGAAAAATGTTTTACATTGCCAGTTAAGGGCATGCTTCTTATATTTTTGATTGATTTATTATATTTTAGGCAAAAATTGAAGATATTAATTTCAAATGACGACGGCATAGATTCCTACGGAATAATTGCCTTGGGAAGGGAGCTCGAGAAATTTGGTGAAGTGTTCATTGTTGCTCCCATTTTCGAACAAAGTGCTGCCGGGCACTCAATCACCATGAAGAGACCACTGAAAGTAGTAAAACATTTCGTGGAAGGCAGATTTTTTGGATATGCTATTAACGGAACACCGGCTGACTGTGTAAAAATCGGTATTACAAAAGTTCTTAACTTCATTCCTGATGTCGTGGTCTCCGGAATCAACCATGGTTCAAACACCGCTACTAATATCGTTTACTCGGGTACCGTGTCTGCTGCCAGAGAGGCATCAATGATGGATATCCCCGGAATTGCTTTTTCGATAAATGGCAGAACTTCGGAAAATATCGACTGGGCAGCCGAAGCGGCTGCAATAATCACGGTTAAAGCTCTCGAACACGGCTTCGAAAAAGGGAAACTGCTGAATGTAAATTTCCCGAATCTTCCAAAATCAGAGATTAAAGGTACCCTTATCACAAGACAGGGAATATCCAGATTTGCTGATACTTATGACACAGTACACGATATTATTGGAAGAGAGTATCACCAGCTCAAGGGCGATTTTATCAATCTTGACGGTACTGATCTTTCCATCGACCAGAATGCAATCGAAAATGGTTACATCTCGATTACCCCGATCCAACTCGATTCAACAGACCATCAGGAGATCGCCAAAATAAAAACCTGGAACTTTGAAGATTTGAATGGAACCAATGGAAGTTAGAATTGCCTGAGCAAATATCACTTCTGATTTCGGGGTCATGGCTCTACTACTTCATCGCTGCATCTCTGCTGGCTGTGCTGGCATGGTATTATTACAGAATCACCATACCTGTTGTCTCAACCGCCAAAAGAACTTTCCTGTTGATTTTGAGAAGTTCAATTCTCATGACACTTGCTTTACTTTTGTTCAGTCCGGCGCTAAATCTGGGCTTTACATCGATACAGAAACCGGTTAATTATTTTTTCATCGACAGATCCGAATCGATCAGGTTTGACGATGGAACAAAGAGAGAAGAAGTAATCAACAAATTTCTGGCTGACCTCGCCGCATCGCCTCTCGGTAAAAATTCCAAAGTTTTTTCATTCTCCAAATTAGTGGATTCCATTTCCTCGAATAGTGCATCAGGAAAACTGAAATTTGACGGAGAGGTAACGAATTTTGAGAGCATATTTGAATTTGCCAAGGAAAAAAAAATAAAAAATGCTACCATCACTATCGTTTCTGATGGTGTCATGACTGATGGCACAAATCCACTTATCAGTGCCGGAAAACTCGGTGTTCCGGTCTGGTCAGTCCTTATTGGCGATTCTACCGTTAAAAAAGATATAGCAGTGGAAAATGTTTTGTACAACGACTATATTTTTAAGGGAAGTCGTTCCCCTGTTACTGCTACCTTGCAGGTGGCAGGATTTCCGAATACAGATATAAAAGTCGATCTCACTGAAGACGGTAGAATTATCGAGTCTGCTAACGTATCAGTTGATAAAAATGGCTCTACATCAATTAATTTCACATATATCCCGAATTCGACAGGGATTAAAAAACTTGCAGTGACCGCAAAAATTTTCCCGGCTGAGGTAAACAAGCAAAACAACACCTTTCCGTTCTTTGTTAATGTAATTGACAACAGAAAAAAGGTGCTCGTTTTATCCGGTGCCCCAACACCTGATGTTACATTCATCAAAAATGCCCTCTCAGGAGACTCCAATCTGACAGTAAGATCAATGACTTTTGATGCTTCAGATAAACCACTCGAAAAGGATATTAATAGCTCTGTTCTCGACAGCACGGGGGTCCTTGTACTGGTTAACTATCCTGTCAAATCAATCCCGGGATCAATCCAGGATAAAGTTGTTGATCTTATTTCAAACAGGAATGTTCCCGTATTCATACTGATCAATCAATACTCTGATCTCGCACTTCTGAAAAAAATTGAGCCCTGGCTGCCGGTTACGCTTCGACCCGGAGCCGGTGTTGATTTCGAGGCTCAACTTTCGATGGCGGAGGGGGTTGAAAGAAATCCACTCTTCTATTCGAGTGACCCTGCATCGCTGAAAGAATGGGATGCACTTCCCCCTGTTCTGATTCCCAATCTGCGGGCTGATGCAAGACCTGAGAGTCAGGTACTGGCTTTCGTAAAATTGAACAATAAAGTGTTGCCTAACCCCTTGATTGTCAGCCGGAATTTTGGTTTTAAGCGGTCTTTGGCAATAATCGCAGGAGATATCTGGAAATGGAAATTGAAGGCGAAGAAGGAAAAGTTGTTTGATGATTTTCTTTTCAGTTCGGCAAAATGGCTTGGAGCGGTCAAAGACAAAAAAAGATTCAGCGTAAGAACCAACAAAAGATTCTATTCCAGGAATGAGCAGGTTGAGTTTATTGCAGAGGCTTATACAGAGTCGTTCGACCCTCTTTCCGATGCCGATGTTAAAATTTTGATCAACTCTCCCGGTGGCAAAACTGAATTCAACCTTTCACCGGTTGGATCCGGAATTTATCAGGGAATATACAAACCTGAAAAGGTTGGCGATCATACATTTTCAGGTACAGGTTCACTCGCCGGGAATCCTTTTGGTACTGATCCGGGTACTTTTAATATCGGTGATGTAAATATCGAAATGGTTGACCCTTACGCTAACCCCGGTTTTCTAAGAGACCTGTCCTCACTAACCGGTGGGAATTTCTATACTTACACCAACTACCTTAAATTCTTTGATGAACTGGAAAAAGCAAACAAGGAAACATCACTGGAATTCAGGGAGAACAAATCCCACAATCTGTGGAACAACTCATGGATGCTGATAGTGCTTGTCTTATTGCTTTCGACTGAATGGTTTTTAAGAAAAAGAGAAGGTATGATGTAGGTGGCACGGCTTGTTTCAAAACTTGCTGATGTTATTGTCCCCCGGTTTTGTATCCACTGCGAATCTCTTCTCCCCTTCGAGGCAAATTTTTTGTGTAAAAAGTGTTTCGAGACAGAGCCCAAACTTAACCATTTCGATTTAATGAAGTTGCACCACGAAAAGTTTCACGACGGGGTGATAACTGATCTCTTCTCACTGGCTAAATTTACTCACGAGTCCCCTCTTAGAACACTGGTCGTATCTCTAAAGTATAACGATTTATATCACGCAGGAAAGTATCTCGGCGATCTGATTGGAGCGCACTTCAATGAGGCATTCAGTGTCTTGGGTATCGATTATATCGTTCCGGTTCCCCTTCACCGATTAAGAATGATTGAGAGGGGTTTTAACCAGTCAGAAGAAATAGCCAAAGGAATAAGCAGTGTAACAGGACTATCTGTGGAAAAGAGCCATCTCAGAAGAATTCGCTACACCGAGGCTCAAGTGGTTACCGGATCGAAAAGTGGAAGGGAGGGCAATCTTATAGGGGCATTTAAAGCAAAAAACCCACTGCAGTTCACATCAAAAAACATCCTTTTGGTTGATGATGTAATTACCACGGGTTCGACAATCCGGGAAGCAGCCAAAGCCCTTTGGGATTCCGGTGCTTCCAATATCTATGCAACTTCGGTTTTGATAGCCTGACTACATCTTCTCAGGAGCAGTTACACCAAGGATACTTAAACCATTTGAAATAACGGTTTTAACTGCATTTACCAAAGCAAGTCGAGCCCCGGCGAGTCCTGGTTCACTACCAATAATTCTGCAGACGGTATAAAATTTATGAAATGCCGCTGCAAGTTCTTCAAGATACGCACAAAGAATCACTGCATCAAGCACCTTTGCTGCACTCTCTACAACATCCGGATATGACAACAATTTCTTAATCAGTCGTTGTTCTTCATCAGTAACAAGGAGTTCCAATTGATCGGTCTGCATTCTCAAACCCTCCTGATCGGTCATCCGAAGGATTGAGCAAATTCTCGCATGTGCATATTGAAGATAAAATACCGGATTTTCCTCGGAATGTTTTACCGCTAGGTTCAAATCAAAATTTAGATGTGTCGAAATTGCCCGCATATTGAAGAAGTATCGCACAACATCGGAACCCACCCAGTCAATCAACTCATCAAGGGTGATATAATTTGCTTTTCTGGTCGACATTTTCACCGCTTTACCATCTTTGATAACGGTTACAAACTGATGAATCATCACCTTTACTTTTTCGATATCGTAGCCAAGTTCAGCGAGAGCTGCCAGAACATCGGGATATGTGGCTGTGTGATCGGATCCAAAAAGATCGACAATAAAATCGTAACCACGCTCAAATTTTGTGGCATGGTATGCAATATCCGGCAGTCTGTAAGTGGGTTCTCCGGTATTTTTAACTATTACCTTATCTTTTTCGTTGCCAAGATCGGAGAGTCTTAACCAGACAGCCCCGTCTTTTTCGTAACTTAGGTCCCTGTCTTTGAAAGTTTTTAACAAACCGTCAATTTTCCCATCTTCATAAAGGGAATTCTCGTTGAAGAAAACATTGTGTTTTATCCCAATCCGTTCGAGTGTTTTCTTTATATCCTCGAAAATTACTCTTTCAGCCTCTTCCTTAAAAATACCCTCGGGACCTTCAGATTTAAGGCTGTCACCATGTTTTTCGAACAAATCCTGTGCAATCCCCGTAATATATTCACCCTGATAATGATCCTCCGGAAACTCCTCCAGCTCGCCTGTCAATTCAAGATAACGCAACCTGACCGAATTGCCGAGAACTCTCATCTGCCTGCCGGCATTGTTAAAATAATATTCCCTGTCCACTTCAAATCCGGTTGCCTCAAGCAGGTTAGCCATAGTGTCGCCACTAACAGCATTTCTGCCGTGACCTACGGTAAGAGGTCCTGTGGGATTTGCGGAGACGAATTCAATTATCGCTCTCTTCCCCCTGTTGGAATCACTTTTACCGAACTGCTTCCCTTCATCAAGAATTTTTTTCACGGATGAAGAAATGTACTCAGGCGTAAAATAAAAATTTATAAAACCGGGTCCGGCCACCTCAACTTTGGAGATTATTGACCTGTCAAAATTTAGACTGTAGATAATTTCCTGAGCAAGGTCCCTTGGTTTTTTATCAAGCCGTTTTGCCATCAACATCGCAATATTGGTTGAGAAGTCTCCATGAGATTCAATCTTAGGGATGTCAAAGCTTACTTCGATATCTTCCGATAACTCAAAATTATTCTTAAGTCCGGCAAACAAACCTGACAAATACTTTTTCAAATTTCTACTCCATGAGGTAATTTAATTGGATGAGATTCAGCCGATGGGGTCTTTTAGTTCCTGAACTGGTGCATCACCCCAGAGTCGTTCGAGGTTGTAGAATTGTCTTGATTCATTTCTGAATACATGAACAACAATATCGGAAAGATCAATAAGTACCCACGAAAGAGCTTTGAATCCCTCTTTTTTCCATACTTTGATCCCTTCGTCGGAAAGGCTTTTATCAACATTGTCGGCGATGGCTTTTACTTGCATATCTGATTCACCACTACAGATAACGAAATAGTCTGCAATTGTGGTTATGTTTCTAAGATCAAGTATCTTAACATCAACCCCTTTTTTCTCAAATATCGATTCTGTGATAATCTTTAATATTTGATCCTGTTCCTGGTCCCGTTCGTTCATTTTTTCCATTTATTGATTGTTGAAAGGTTTTAAATTTTTATAATCTTTCCCGATGATAACTATCACATCGAGAAGGTAGTCTTCATTAATATTTTCTGAAACATTTTTCTTGGGGTCAACGCCAAGCACTTTGGCAGTTTGGAGGGCATTCTCACGGTTTCCCCGGTTGTCGATAACCAGAGTCTCTTCGACATCGAATGATGAATAATTTTCAGCATCTATAATGTCGAAATTATTCTTCCGCAAATATTCGGTTACTTTTTCACCCAGACCTTTAATTCCACATCCGTTATATATCTTGACCTGAATCAACCTTTGTACTCCCGGTTGATCGCCTGTCTTTACTTCTTTCGCAGAATCAGCAAGTTTTCCAATACCCGAATAGATAAAATACCCGAGCATAACCAATAGAACGAAAATGGAGATATTCAGCAGGACATTGAGGGGTCCCTTTACAGAACTCTTCTCTTTATTCTCAGCACCTTCTTTATTGGAGAACAATTTGCCCCAACCTTTTAGCGAACAAACCAGTCATCATTAAATGAATTTCCCCAGGGGCTGTAATTTCCGTAAAAAGGATTATTGTATCCGTAATACGAATTGTACATGCCCGCAGGGATATTGCGGTACTGAATACGAATAACTGTATCATCCCATGGTTTGAAGTTTAACTCTGCTCTGCTGATGTATAGTCCGTTTATGTTGTCCTGAAAGGTTTTACCCAGCGAATTATAAGGTGAATAGACGAGAGACGCATCAAGTCTGATGTTTAAATTGTCAGAAAATTTATAAAACATACTGTTGGTATAGACTGTTGTTGCTATCCCATGTTCGCCAAAAGTTGAAAAAGATGCATCAAACGAATGTTTCATCGAAAAATTATCTGAGTTAAAAATATTGGAGAGGA
This sequence comes from Ignavibacteria bacterium, assembly GCA_017302895.1. NCBI lineage: Bacteria > Pseudomonadati > Ignavibacteriota > Ignavibacteria > Ignavibacteria bacterium. The sequence goes on from JAFLBV010000002.1 coordinate 460,071, forward strand.
AATTCCCGCCGGTTTCTTTTGAGAAAATACCGTCACGAACCTCAGGTTTTGAAAACGGATCTTTTTTGAACTGAGCAAAAGAAACTGCGGTGATCAGCAATACTAAAATCAATATTTTTTTCATAATTGTCTCCGGGTATCGTTCAGATAATCATCAATTAGAAGGTTTTGGTTACTCTGTTGTTGTCATCAACTATCACGACTTTTGGTTTGTAATCAACCAGGGTTTCGTCTTCCATCATTGCGTAGGATATAACCACAATTTTATCACCAACATAACCTAATCTGGCGGCAGGCCCGTTCAAGCAGATAATGCCCGAACCTCTTTCACCGGGTATGGTGTAGGTTTCAAGCCGGCTTCCGTTATTTACATTTACAACTTGTACTTTTTCATACGGTAAAATGTTCGCTTCATCAAGTAGATCGAGATCGACAGTCAAACTTCCCTCATAATAAAGTTCGGAAGCTGTAACAGTCGGTCTTTGAATTTTGGATTTACACATTTCTCTTAACATTAAGAGTCTTTTCCTCAAGAATATTTATAAAAAACAATCAAAGATACAAATAATTTGAAACAAATATTAGTTCCTTAAAACTCTGTGCTTACACCAATCCGGTGAAGTGTACCAATTTCCCCGTAGGAAGAAAAGGCGTAATCGAAGGTATATTTATCAATTTTGACTCCCAGACCGGCATTGAAACCTGCAAGTCCGGCAAAATCACCCACCTTCAAATCTTTTCTTTTTTTGTTGTCATATCCCAAACGAAGAGTCAAAGATTTGCTTAGATAAAACTCGGTTCCAAAGCTGAAGTATTCAAGCCTTTTAATAAACTCATCTGTATCTTCATTGAGACGATGAAAGTCCAGAAAAAGTTTTACGGGCAAGTGTTCAAGTTTTTTCGTGACACCGACACTTATATCAAATGGCAGTTTTTCAGTTGCTCCGGTGTATGAGGAGAGCTGACCGCCAATGTTGGTCATTGTGAAGCCGATATTAATCAGTTGGGAAGGAATATTATACTGTAATCCCAAATCGAAGGCAATACCCGAAGAACTGTAGGAAGCTATCGATGAGTGGATCAGCTTTAAGTTTGCACCATAATAAAAATTTTCAGCGAGTACATTCGCATAACCAACCGTAAAAGCCAGTTCATTAACTCCGTAGGTACCTGTTTTGTTCCCGAATTCGTCAGCTTCGGTAAATGTACCGTAATTGGCATAACGAAAAGCGGCTCCGAATCTGCCAATTCCTTCAAACTCTTTGGTGTATGCAACACCGAAAAAATTGATATCAAGCAGATGTTTCACAAAGTTGGCGGAAAAAGGAGAGCCGGCTAATTGCTTTAAAGCAGCCGGGTTATAGTGGATTACATTGGCGTCATCAGTTCCCGCTGTAAAACTGCCACCCAGGGCTGCTGCCCGGGGGCTGACATCGACTCGCAAGAACTCGAAAGTATTCTGTGCATTTACTGCCACTGATGTAATTATTAGGATTGAAAAGAGAAATCTTTTCAAATGATACTCCGGATATTTGAAATTTAACCTCTAAATATAACGATTTTCGATTTCCGAATTCACTCCAATAAATTTACTCTTTATTCAGTTTCAGTTCCAGAGTGACAGTGGTTCCCAATCCCGGTTCAGAGCTAAACCGCACATTCCCCTCAAAAATTGACATAATACTCTTTACGATTGCGAGTCCCAGTCCTGATCCCTGCTGTTCGAACATATCCCTGTTAAACTGCACAAAAGCCCCGATATCTGCCAGTTGACGGGAAGTCATTCCCCTGCCCTTGTCATAGACAGTCAACCAGTAGACTTTATTCCCCTTCTTCCCCTTTATCAACACTTTGGAACCTGACCGTGAAAATTTAAGTGCATTTTCAATAAGTTCAGAAAGGAGAAGAGCCAGATAGTCACCGTTTATCATAACAACAGCAGTCTCAAGGTCCACCACGAGATCCTCGAATCTGTTTTTCTCAAATTTCTCCTTGTTCATTACCGCTTCCACCAGTTCATTGGAGATGATGGAATCACCCTTCAGAAGGCTTCGTCTCTCATTTGCATCATTCAGGAGGACCTGTAGTTTGGAATAGTTGAGGTATTTGCCGATTGTCTTTTTCAACCGCATGGAGGATTCATTAATGAAACCCGCCATTTCCCTTACCTCATCCGGAGTCATAATGTCAGCTTCATTAATCATGATTTCTGAAAATCCAATAATTCCCGACAGAGGGGTGTTTAATTCGTGGGGGAGGCTGAAAGAAATACTCTTGGTGATAGATTTAATTCTGTCATCACTTACCTGCCGAACCTTCTCGCTTTTTTTCAGCCGGGCATCAATTGTCAACAAAAGTTCATCCACTGAAAACGGCTTAATTAAAAAATCATCCGCACCCAGTTCCATCGCTTTTCTTCGATAATTTCCTTCACTATGAGCTGTGAGAAAAATAAAGGGAGTTGTTGCCCACGATTCATTTTTTGCAAGCTCCGCAAGCAACTCGTATCCATCCATCTCCGGCATCGAAACATCAGAAATGATTAAATCAGGATTGAATATTGGTACCGCCTCAAGTGCACTGACACCATTCGGGGTTGCAAGAACTTCAAACCCCTCCGTGGTTAGAATTTCCTCCAGACTCGAGCACAAACTCTTGTCATCTTCAATTATCAGTATCTTTTTCATCAAATATTTGATTGTTTGTTGATTTGGGACAATTTCAGAACATCTTAAGTGTAAATTTAATCACTTTTTTTTGTAATATGCGTGATTCATCTTAAATTAAATGATTCCTTTTCAAATATTGTTTTTTTTGTATCACCATAGTCGTTGCAAACCATTTAGTTTTGAAATTTTATGAGATATTTTAGTCCAAACCGTCTTAAAATAATCCTGCTCTTCCTCGTGACGGGCATATTCGCATTGTTGCCAATGCAGAGTAACAGCTCACTGAGGAAGATCATACTTGCAGTCCACTGGCAGCCACAGGCACAGTTTGCCGGATACTATGTTGCAATAACAAAAGGAATTTATAAAAAATATGGTTTGGATGTAACAATAAGACACACCGGTTTTAAGGATAATGCAATTGATTATCTCAAGGCAGGAAGTGCACATTTTATTACCAACTTTCTATCAGGCGCTTTGGAAGATTACGACCACGGTTTTAAATACAGATTAATCGGGCAAATTTCAAAAAAATCTGCACTTACCATCGCGGGATTAAAATCACGAGGTATCAAGCAACTAAATGATCTCAACAATAAAAAGATCGCCATCTGGCAAGCGGGTTTTCGGGAACTCCCACAGGCATTCCTGACCAAATACAACTTAAACTCAAAATTTGTACCTGTCAGGTCCACTGTAAATCTGTTTCTGATGGGAGGTGTGGATGCACAAGTGGTAATGGATTACAATGAACTGAACAGCATCATTTTTTCAGGAATAAGTGAGGATGACCTTACCCTTTTCAGGATTGCCAATTATGGATTGAATGTCCCTGAGGATGGAATTTATTGTACGGATGAGTTTCTCCGGAACAACAAAGAAATCTGCAAAAACTTCCTCCTGGCATCGATGGAAGGCTGGATAGAGGCGTTCAAGAACAAGGAAGAGACCGTAAATGAATGTATGAAATTGAAAAGAAAAGCGGGTCTCTCCGCCAACTACGCTCATCAGATGCGGATGTTGAACACGATGGAAGATATCATTTCGCCGGTGAATGACAAAATCGACCCTGTACTCGACAAACGCTCATTCGCTATCGCCATTCAGGTATTGACAGATGCAAAAAGGATAAAAGGTGACATCAATTACGATTCCTTCTTCAAGGAGGTCAGGAAATGATAAAGAAAATACGGTCTCTGCCTCTTAATAAAAGGTTGTCAGTCTATATCCTCCTCATTTCACTCGTCATTTTGATTGCGATCTATCTCTCCAATTATTTTGTTTCCAGATCAATAATCCTCGATGGAATCGAAGAGGATTCAAGAAACATCACCGAAGCTAAAGTTAATATGATGGAATCGTACCTGACGAATGTCGAAAAAATTCCTGAGGCGCTCTCGGCTGTACTTTCCAACTTTCCTTATGATACAACCCGCAATTCAACCCTTATTAAAGATATCCTTAAAGATAATCCGGGAGTTTACGGAATTTGTATTGCTTTTGAACCTTCTGCAAGAAAAGACTCACTCCCCTATGCTCCCTATTATTACAGGAACAAAGATTCCGTGGTTTACACTGACCTTGCCAAAGAGGAGTATAAATACGAAATGTGGGACTGGTACCAGATTCCTTTCGTCCTAAAAAGAGCAATCTGGTCAGAGCCATATTATGATTCAGGTGGCGGAGAAAATCTGATGATTACATATTCCGTACCGTTTGTCGACAAGGTTTCAGGCAAAACAAGAGGAATTGTTACAGCTGATGTAGATCTCACTCAGCTTCGCAATGTGATCTCAAATATCAAGATTCTTCAAAATGGCTATGCCTTCGCAATCAGCAGATTTGGAACATTCATTTCTCACAGAGACTCGTCTCTGATTTTGAATGAGACGGTTTTCAGTCTTTCGGAAAGACTTCAGGATGAGGAATTCAGTCTTGTTGGCAAAAAAATGGTTGCCGGAGAAACCGGGTTTAATAAAATTGTGGAACCCGTATCTGGAGAGGATTACAGGATTTATTACATCCCAATGAAATCAGCCGGGTGGTCAGTAGGAATAATGATACCTGAAAATGAACTCTTTTCCGGGCTTTATTTCCTCAATAATGTTATTCTTTTTGTAGGTTTTACTGGTGCCTCAGTCCTTGCGATTTTTATATTTTTTGTGATCCAAAGGACCACCAAACCGGTCTCATCAATCTCAGATGTTCTGGCTTTTGTCGCGAATGGCAACCTGAGGGCGGCGGTTGAAAAGTATGAAGAACTAAACAAAGGCATCAAGACATCACAGAAAGACGAGAGTTCGTCAAAAGATGAAATAACAAAACTCTGGTTCTTCATGAGGAAGATGATATTCGACTTGAGAGGTCTCTCGATAAGGATAAAATCAGCCGGTAACTACCTGAAATCATCGGCGGGCACTCTTAATGATGCAGCAGCATTCTTGGAGAATACATTCGCAGAACAGGACATTGCAAACAAAAATGTTCGACATTTCGGTGAAGAAATTGATAACATTACCAAAGCTCTTGCAGATGACACCGTCAGACTTACTGAGGCAGTGGAAGAAACCGGCAATCTTATTATGCAGGGGCAGAACAATATTGGCAATATCGGCGATTCAATAGTTGAGATTGGTAAATCAACCGGTTCCATTGTGCAAAAATTGAATAACATCAACAAACGAACTGCAAATATTTCTCGGGTGATCACAACAATCTCCAATATTGCCGACAGAACCAATCTTATTTCGCTAAACGCTGCTATTGAAGCTGAAAAGGCAGGCGAAGCAGGCTTGGGTTTCAAGGTTATTGCGGATGAAATTAAACGACTCTCTGAAAATACATTTAATTCGCTGAACGAGATTGGTGAGATTATAGAAGATGTGAAAGGATCCGTCGCAGATGGTGTCGAGACAGTTTCCAAATACCACAGCAGATCACTGGAGGGTTTCAGAGAAATTCAAAAAATGATTGATGACCTCAGTATCATCCTTGATAAGAACAAAGAATTGATACCACAGTTTGAAATGTTCAAAAAGGCAATGACAGTGGCTCAGAATAGCGTGGCCTCTATCGGCAGTAATCTTCTTGCAGTTGAAAAACTCAGTATCGATACCAAACAGGCAATCAGTAATTTGCTCGATGTTTCAGAGACTGTTAATGATGCAGTTCATTCACTCGAAAATGAAGTGAACAAGATTATCACCGATTAGTTTTCAGATTTGCCGTTTGAAGACCGTCTTTCAGCAGCTTTTGCCATGATTACAGATGCTACATTCGGGAATCTTAGGAGCACATAGTTGAATGCAGCTTTGTCCAATGAGTATGCCTCTGCATAACTTTTTGAGATGATGGTGGCGTTTCTTTTGGTATTTTCAAAAAGGGCGATTTCTCCGAAAAAGTCACCGGCTTTCAGAGTTGCAAGATGCTTTCTCTCCTGCCCCGCGACTACTTCCAGCTCTCCCGACAACAAAAAGTACATTTTATCACCCGTAGCTCCCTCTTCAAAAATTATATCTCCGGGAATGAATATCTCTGTTTTCAATTCACCGGAAATCTCGCGGATAAAATCTTCAGGAGATTCTGAAAATGCAGATATCATCCTGATAATTCTCTGCTTAAGGCTGATCATTACTTCATTCCGTAATGATTCAGGCAAGGAATTCAAGAATATCTGTTCATCTTTCCCCGAATAATTTCGCGAGAAGATATAATCGTAGTAATCCCCAATTTTGTGCTGTAGTTCCGGAGGGAGACCTCTGTTACCCACAATGGTTTTAAGTCTTTCCATATTTTCATAGTAATATTGCTCAACAGAGTCCCGCTTAGACAATATACCTGCAACATTACCAATCAACCAGCCATAGATACCAACACCGAACATCATAACCACCATCGAGTAAACCATCTGTCCCCTGGTTTCAGCAACAATGTCTCCAAATCCTACAGTTGTAAGAGTTTGAATTGTCCAGTACATCGCTTCGATGTAGAGGGAGAGGGTATCTTTCTCCTGCACACCGGGTTCAAGAGCTATCCATCCACATGCCAGCCAGTGAGCAGCAAGAGTGATCCAAAAAAGGAAAAACACAATGTACAAAAAATCATTTCTCTTGAGGTCCCTCCGCCTCCACAGTTTTTGATGTTGTGAGAGCCTCAACAATTTTAATGACCTGAGCAGAAGAACAGGCACTAAACCAAACAATTCATAGGGAAAAACAGCCAGTAAGTCAATGAACAACCACAGGTTCTTCTTTCTTATTCCCAAATCTCTTGCCAAAGAACTGTAATGCTCACTTTTCTCTTTATAGATGTTGTAGTTGGCGATCAAATCCCAGCCGTTTATTATCAAATTAGCAACCATCAGGATAAGATACAACTCATCGTAAGCAATGGTACCAACTATTATCAGTGGATAATATATTGAGGAGACCACGGCAAGAAGTGAGACGAGAATAAACCGGATTACAGTAAGCGGGTTAGATTTGAAAGACATCATGGCAATTATCCAAACTCCTTAAGATAATCTTCAAGAATTACAGCAGCGGCAAATTTATCAACCAAAGATTTATTCCGTCTTTTCGATTTTTTTGCTACTGATTGGAGAATTCTTTCACTTGCAATGGATGAGGAATAACGCTCATCATACAATTCAACAGGAACCCCTGTCTCCTGCTCAACCGATTTTGAAAATTTCTCGATAATATCAGACAAAACCGTTTTAGAACCGTCACCATTCAGAGGGTAACCGACAATTATCCGCTCTACATCTTTCTCCTTTACCAAAATCACGATCTTTCCCAATAAAGCTGAATTGTTTTCAAAGGTATCGAAAGGTGAGGCGATTATTTTTAAAGGATCACTCAGGGCTATGCCCACTCTCTTCGAACCGTAATCAATCGAAAGAATTCGTCCTTCCGCCACTATTTAGCCTCAGCCATTCTGGTGACGGAATAAACCCCCTTAATCTTCTTCAGGCGGTCGATAATTCTCGAAAGATGATTCAGATCCTGTACAAAAAGAGTGACTTGTCCTTCGAAAAATGAATCGCTCGTGTCTAGACTGATTGACTTGATCGAAGTGTTGTTGTAGCTTACTATCGTATTAGCAATATCCTTTAGCATACCTGCGGAATCGTCTCCACGAATAACCAGACCGGCGATGAAGGATGAGTTTTCAACTTCGGGCCATTTTATCGAAACCACTTTCTCCGGCTCAACTTTAGACTTCTCAATCAGATTGCGGCAGGTCTTCCTGTGAATCCGGATACCTTCACCGGTCGTAATAAATCCAGCAACTTCATCACCCGGAATCGGATTACAACACTTGGAGTATGAGAGCATCATCTTGATGTCTTCACCATCGACAACGAGTTCTCCACCCGTTCCTCTTGCATAACGGGCGAAATCCTCAAACTCTATGTTGGGTGAACCCTGTAATTTGTGATCCTTCTCCTTTGGCTCTTCCAAAATCGCTTCAATGGTGATGTTCCCCTGCCCAAGCATCTTAAACATCTGACGGGTATGATGAAACTTGTTCCTCTGAAGTATTTTTGCAACCTCATTCTCACCAAGAGTGAGCTTTAATTTCTTTAACCTTTTCTCCCAGATTTCCCTACCACTCTCAATAAAGACCTCTTCCTCTTTATTGAGCCATTTTCTGATTTCAGATTTGGCTTTTTGCGTCTGAACAAACTTAAGCCAGTTTTTATTCGGGTGCTGATTTTTTGAGGTAATTATCTCAACCTGATCACCACGATTCAACACAAAATCGAGAGGTACAATCTTTTTATTGACTTTCGCCCCGATACAATGATGTCCAATATTGGAATGTATTGCAAAAGCAAAGTCAACTGGAGTCGACCTTACAGGCAACCTTTTCAGGTCGCCTTTTGGAGTCATTACAAAAATTTCATTCTCGTAGAGATTTAACTTGAAGTTTTCTATAATGTTTTTCTTCAGATCATCGCTACCCGAACTTTCAACCATTTCCCTGATCCACTGGACATAATCATCTGTATTCCTGTCCTTTACGGTGTTCCCCTCTTTATAGCGCCAGTGTGCTGCAACACCTCTCTCGGCAATTTCGTGCATCTTTCGGGTTCTGATCTGAACCTCCACTACCCTTCCTTCGGGACCTATCAAGGCAGTGTGAATCGACTGATAATTATTAACTTTGGGAATGGCTATATAGTCTTTAAATCTGTCGGGTACCGGAATATAAAGTGCATTGATGATACCAAAAACAGTATAACAATCGAAGGAATTATCAGAATCCAGAATCAATCTTATTGCAAAAAGGTCAAATATCTCTTCGAACGGCTTGTTCTGTTTTATCATCTTTCGGTAAATGCTGTACAGGTGCTTTGGTCTGCCACTCAATTCGCATTTAAAGTTCTTCTCTTCGAGAGCAGCCAGGATTGGTGCCGAGAACCTGTCAAGATATTCATTTCTCTCGTCCCTTTTCAGATTCAGTTTTTTTCGAATATCATCGTAGGCATTCCTGTTCAATTCCTTGAAAGCAAGGTCCTCAAGTTCCCATTTAATCTTGCCCAATCCAAACCGGTGAGCAAGCGGGGCGTAAATTTCAAGAGTCTCGGTGGCAATTCTTTTTCGCTTGTCGGGTTCCAGATATTCAAGGGTTCGCATGTTGTGAAGACGGTCGGCGAATTTCACTATGATGACCCTGATATCTTTCATAATAGACATCAGGAGTTTTCTGTAGTTTTCTGCCTGGTTTATCTCAGCCGATCGGAAAAGCTCTTTAATCTTGGTCAGACCGTCCACAATAATTGCAACATCCGATCCAAAATTTCTTTTAATCAGGTCTGAAGAATACTCCTCGTTATCTTCAACCACATCATGCAGCAAGCCACAGGCGATTGAGACATCGTCAAAGGGAATTTCTTCTATAAGGATGCGGGCTACAGCAAGGGGATGACTAAAGTAGGGTTCATCAGATGCTCTTTTGTCATTTTGGTGGGCAATCGCAGCAAATTCATAGGCTTTTTTAATAAGCGCCAGGTCGGCGTTGGGTATCTTCTCTTTGCAGAGTTTCAGCAGTTCATCTAATCTTCCATCTTCACTCATTACAGGTATTTGCTCCGGATATCAAAAAATCATCAGCGTAAAATAATCAAGAAAATCCACTTAATTAATGTTAAAGAAGAGATTATACCCTTTTTTTCAATGAGTCGCGAAGCTGTTTTACTCTTTTGAGTCGTTCAGCCAGTTTTTTCTCATCCCATGAATTGAAATTTTTCAAAGCCAGTATCTCTTCACAGTATTTAAGTGCCTCTTTGTACATCTTAAGTTTTTCATAATTCATGGCTATCTTGTGTTTAAGAGTCACTATATTGAAATAGTAATAATTGGTTGATACGGGAAATGTAGAGAGAATCTGTCCGTAAACTTCGATCGCCTTCTTTTTGTCGATCTCCTCGAGTGCCCTGGCTTTGGTCCACTTTACAATCCGGTTACCGGGCGCCTTTTTAAGTATTTCATTGCAAAGATTGAGCGCTTTGGCGTACTGCTTTTTATCGATGTAAATCCAGGCAAGAGAATTGGCAGTCAGGAAGTCGTTATATGAGTAGTAATTCCTGTTCCTCTCCAGAATTTTGATCGCCTGCTCCGAATTATCTTCCAGGAAAGGAAGCCAGGAAAGATCTTTTGTCTTCGAACTCTTCCAATAGTCGAAGATTGCCATGGCTGTGGAAGCTTCATAAAATTTTTTGTCAAGTTCGGAACACCGTTCGAAGTACTTCAGAGCATTTGTCCCTGTTTTGAATACTCCAAACCAGTCTTCCTTTATAAAGTCGAAATATGCCTCGTAGGAATAGATTAGAGCCATTGCATAGGTATTCCAAACACTTTTGCTGTTTTTGTCATAATTTTGGTCGGCAATATCTTCTGCCCGTTCGAGCTTACTCAAAATATACGATTCATTGAAAGGTACTCCCCAGTCGTAAGCTTTTACGATCTCAACTCCTGCGAGATAAAGAGAACCGAAAGGAAGAGAAGGATAATCCTTCTCAAGTCTCCCAAAAGTAGCCTTGGCACTGTCATAGCGGGATCCGGAGAGGAATGTAATCCCCCTCTCGATTATGGAGTGCACTTTAGGATCGGGATATTTTTGAGAATAGACCGAGGAATTAAAGAGAGCTAAAAAGATAGAAGTTACCAGGATGAGTGTGATACGATTCAATTAAATTCCCAATTTATTTTTGAACTGCTTTATAAGCAAGGATTTCGAGTAAATTCTTAAAAGGTGAAAGTGTCGGTGTGTAATTAAAGTTACTCTCTCTCAAATCGGTAATTTTAAGACCAGCCTTGATTGCGAGCGCGATGATATCACAGTATCCTGAGACCTCTCTCCCGCCAAAAAACCCGGCACCAAGAATTTTACCATCATTTCCGTAGAAAATTTTCCCGAATACTTTATGAAAGTCAGGCATTACCTTAATTATTGCGTCAGAAGTGGCGGAGACTGATTTATAAGGAATCTGATATTTCTCCATTCTTGATGTGCAAATGCCTGTTGCAGTGGCAAAATTGTTAAATACTCTCAAAGACAGATTTCGAATAACAGGATTCATAAATTCATTGCCGCCTGCAGCATTTGCTCCGGCAATGTGTCCCCCATCCCTGGCGAGTTTCGCCATCGGCAGCCATGCAGGTCTTCCCGTAATTTTTTCCTTCAGTTCAACACAATCTCCTGCAGCGAAAATATTCGGGTCGGATGTTCTCATTCTGCTGTCAACTTTGATGCCTCCATAGCCCCCAATTTCCAGTCCTGCACTTTTGGCGAGATCAGCATTTGGTTCGATGCCAATAGCCACAATTACATGGTCGCATTCCTTCAGCCTGCCGTCAATCTTAATTTTCCTGACCTTCCCACCATCAGAAAACACTTTTAAGTCACTGATGTTTCCGTAGAAATCGATACCTTCCGAAACGAGTGATTCTTTAACCAGCTCCCTTATCTCCGTTACAAATCCGTGAACCGGTAAAGGTTCTTTATCAATGAGAAATACTTCATTCCCTGATTTCTTCAGCGATTCAGCAAACTCGACACCCGAGTATGACGCACCCACAACGCACCATTTCTTGTTCACAGTCTCTGACTGAATAAGGAGTTCTTCAATCTCTTCAATATTACGGACATAAAACACATTCTCTGTCTCCCGGGGAAACAGCGGGTGTATTATGTGCCGGGCTCCTGTCGCGAGTACCAGTCGGTCGTAGGTCAGGTCGAATCCGGTACCGTTTTTTTCAGCACGCAGGACTCTTGTCCGTGCATTGATGGAGAGTACTTTTGTTTCAAGGAGAAGTTCAACATTATAATGGCGGGAGAAATCTTCCTTCGAAAAGAAGAGCAGTTCTCCGGGTGAAGTGACTTCCCCGGAGATCAGGTAAGGAATCTCGCAGGTTCCTGTGGATACATATCTTCCTGAATCGATCATTGTTATCTCAGCATCAGGATTCTCTCTCCTGGCCTTCGCTGCGGCAGCAGGTCCCGCTGCCCTGCTCCCAACGATAACAATTTTCTTGATCAGGTGTTTCATTATTTTTCTTTGAATGAAATTGTAAAAGGAACTCCTTTAAATCCAAAATGCCGTCTGATGGCTTTTTCGAGAAACCTTCTGTAATTGTCAGAAACAGCTTTTGGATAATTGCAAAAGAAAAGAAATACCGGGTAATTATCACCAACCTGGTTGATAAATTTTATTCTGACTTCTTTTCCTGTGTGTGTTGCAGGTGGCGGTGAAGCTTCTATCTCTTTCAGGATTTTGTCGTTCAACTCACTCGTTGGGATTTTTTTGTGCCGTTCCTGCTGTATTTCTTTAGCGAGTTCTATGAGTTTAAAAATCCTCTGTTTTGTTACAGCGGATATGAAAATCACAGGGAAATAATCATATTTACCGAGAGTTTGTGTCAGCACTTTTTCATAGTATTTAGCGGTATTGCTGTCTTTCTCAACCAGATCCCATTTATTTATGGCGATTATTACACCTTTTCTTCTTTGAATAGCCTCTTCAAGAATCTTTTGTTCCTGATTTTCAAAGCCCTGAACAGCATCTACCATCAGCACCACTATGTGGGCATCAGCAATAGCTCTGAGGGTTCTGACCGAAGAATAGTACTCAATATTCTCCTTAATTTTCGATTTCCGCCTTAATCCCGCGGTATCAACAATCGTGATTTCCTCACCGTAAAACTTGATAATGCTGTCTATGGAATCCCTTGTAGTCCCGGGAATATTCGTTACGATGCTTCTGTCCTCACCGAGAAGTGCATTCGTCAGGGATGATTTTCCGACATTCGGTCGACCGACAAATGCAATCTTCAAGCCTTCATCCAAAGGGTCTTCTTCTGCGAGCGGGAACCCGTCAATGATTACTTCAAGGAAATCGCCCGTCATTCTTCCATTAAGAGCAGATATTGGGTGTGGTTCTCCAAACCCCAGGGCATAAAACTCGTGCACATTATTTTCCAGCTTCTCAGAGTCAATCTTATTCACACAAAGAATCGTCCTTTTGCCGGAAGTTCTGAGTAAATCGGCGATTACTTCATCTATCGGGAGCAAGCCAGTTCTGCCGTCAACCACGAAAATAATTTTGTCAGCCTCAGTAAGAGCTATCTCAACCTGCTCCCTGATTGCAGTTTCAAACTGATCGGGAGAATCAGGGACATAGCCACCGGTATCAATAAGTCTGAATCTTTTCAGGTTCCATTCGACATAGCCAAATTGCCTGTCACGCGTTACACCACTGACATCGTCAACGATGGCATCCTTTGTTCCGGTCAACCGGTTGAATAGAGTTGATTTTCCAACATTGGGACGACCAACTATTACTACTAAATTATCTCTCATGATATATTGTAATTTCCTGTTCTATCTTTTATAATCGAGCTTGAACACTTCGATGACCGCCTTTGTAAGAAAATCCCCGCCACCATTGGTGAAGTGAATTCCATCGTTAGCGCGAGTCAGCACCTGTTTTTGGCCATCTTTAATGTAAGCCGTGTAATTCCCTTGTGAATCCCCTAATATTTTTACTCCTGACAAAAATTTCCCGTTTGCAAATTTAGCTGTTTCTTCCTCAAAAACTTTGGAAAGTGTTCTCATTTTTCCATCAAAGGTTTTGTCTCTCATTGGTGGCATTCCAATCCAATAAAACCTGGAAGCTGAAGAAGACATTTTTGATGCAAATTTATTTACTTTTGATCTGTAAAGATCTGTCCACTCCTTTGTCCCGTAATAAATATCTTTTCCCCCACTGTTTACTCCCTGGGCATCGTTGGTACCTATCATCAGAACTATCAAATCATATTTTTTACCGGAACAGAGTTTGTCAAGCTGCTTGAACCAGTCAAAGTAGTCCTGACGGGTAAGTCCTGTAGAGTTTTTTGAAAACACAGTAACCTTTACATTTCCCAGTGATTCGAGAGCTTTTTGAAGAATATCAGCAAACCCCACCTTCATCATTGAATCACCTATTAACAAAACTTCGACGGTACCTGTGTTTTTTGTTGAAACAGCATCTTTTTTTGCGGTAACATCAAATGGGACAATCTTAGCCTCCAACACTTCTTCACTTGAACTCCCTGCTTCAAACCAGGGATATCGATCCTTTCTAACGAGTTCATCCGGGTTCTGGTCAAATCCGGCTCCCTCGTCTACCTGCGCAAAATTACGATACCCTTCCTGAAGTTTGGTTACAGGGGTTGTAAATCCTGCAGTCCTTGTAACTGTATAAACGGGTTCGAAAACCTCAATAAAAATCGACCTGAACGGAGACTCGACCGGCAGACGGTATGCCCACTTGAATAATCCAACTGAGTTCAATATAAGTGTAAGTGCGAAAACGACAATAACCATCATAATCACAGTTTTTAATGGATAAGGAGCCGGTTCTTTCATATTCAGGATAAGTTAAAATTGGAAATAAATAAATGGTGCTACACCTTCAGGACCAAAAGCACCTATCAAAACAAGTACCACACCGAATGCCCCTGCCTGAACAACGGGATGAAGATTCGCAAATTTTTCCCGGATATACAGTCCCCAGTTTTTGGGTGTAAAATTCGAAGCAATGCCATAAAGGATAATCGTTACTCCCAACGGAGTGAGAATCGAGCCGGAAAAATCGAATTTCGCTATCGAAGAGAGATATTCCATTGCTGAAGCAAAACTGCTGGCTCTGAAGAAAACCCAAGTAAGGCAGACGAAATGAAATACAAATAAAAATGAAACAACATTACCAATCATTCTCTTTTCTCTTTTCCCCCTCTTCTCTGCTATATACCTCTCAACTGCCAGACCACCACCGTGTAACGCTCCCCAAAAGACAAAATTCCAGGCAGCACCGTGCCACAATCCTCCCAATAGCATAGTTAATGCAAGATTTCTGTAAGTCATCAATCTTCCCTTCCGGTTTCCACCTAACGGGATGTAGAGGTAGTCACGCAACCAGGTCGAAAGCGAGATATGCCACCTTCTCCAGAATTCCTGTATACTCAATGACCTGTATGGATGGTTAAAGTTTATCGTAAACTCATATCCAAACAAATATGCGACTCCAATCGCGATATCACTATAAGCACTAAAATCACAGTAAATTTGTACTGCATACGCATATACCGCAAACAAAGTGTCAAAAGAAGAATACTGAGACGGATCCTGAAAAACAGGATCAACTATCTGAATCGCAAGATAATTTGCGATGACAACCTTCTTGAACAGTCCTCCCAGAATCAAAGTGGCTGCCTGTGCAACTTTAATTTGATCTTTCTCAACATGTTTATAGAGTTGAGGGAGAAACTCCGATGCCCTCACGATTGGCCCGGCCACCAACTGAGGGAAAAATGCCACATAGAGCAACACATCAACCGCACTGTCAGCAGCTGGAATATCCTTTCGGTAAACATCTATTACATAGCTCATTGCCTGGAAAGTGAAAAAGGATATTCCGACGGGAAGTATGACTTCGAGTGCACTAATCTGAAACCCGAACCCAAAAGCAGCAAGCATCTCGTTGAAGTTTGTGATAAAAAACCCGTAATACTTGAAAAAACCAAGAATTCCCAGATTAATAACCGTTGAGATGATAATTAACCGTTTCCGTAGTTTTGCATCTTCGGTACCTGCCATCCATCTTCCAAACCAGTATGAAGAATAGCAACAAAAGAAAAGCAGTATTGCAAATCGCCAGTCCCAATATCCATAGAAAAAGTAACTTGCGACTAAAAGGATGTATTTTCGCAAGAGAGGTTTGCTGTACGCAAGCCAACTTGCAAAAAAGACTATTAAAAAGAAAATTCCAAATTCAACGGTTGGAAAAAGCATTTCTAAAAACTGTCAATAAATGATTAAAACCTCAAGCTGACATTAAGTTTTGGAATAAACTCAACATCCATAGCTGTATTAATTATTTCGGGTGATAAACGAAGATTCATCGATAGATTTTTGTTAAAAACCGCGGATGACCACGCAGCTTCACCTGCAGAAAGTATGTGATTGATTACCACAAAAACAATAAATCTGCTCGAAGCATTATAAAAATCGTTTGCTTCACCTCTCATCTGACTGTAACCAAGGAACATCGGAGTCAAATTTGCATTATATTCAGGCGAGTTATCGTTCAACTGGTCTCTCCACCCGTGGTTGTACTGGGGATATTTTCCAATCAATTCGTAGTATTGTTGCTCCCCATATCTTGGCAGCTTGTGAGAAAATCTGCTTTCGACATGATTCAATTCAGTCCAGTTGACTCTTTCCCACGGTTTTAGCGATGTGTTTGGATCGATAGTCACATTACCGTCTGGCAGACCCAGAGCAGTTCTGTTTGCGATTAACCAGTTCGCATATTTGACAACACTCCAATTCTCATCAGCATAAGCTTCGAATTCCTTCGTTTTATCATCACCCTTGTTGTTGTAGAGTATGGCAGCAGTTATGAGACCCGCTTCAAGACCGACAAATATGGCGGTTTTCCAAAAATCTCCATTATAGGCCTGCCCTGCACCGGGTATTGCGGCAGACAGAATTGTGGCAAGCCAAACTGATTTGTGCTCAGGATTAAGATTTATTTCATTTATCATCTCAGGTGAATAACTCCCGGCGAGGAGTCTGGCATCTGTCTTCAAATCACCTGTGAGTTCGATTTTATTTTCAACTGTAACCTGTGAGAAGGATGTGAAATTAAGAAGCATGAACGCTGTGAACAAAAAGATTATTTTCATAAATTTTCCTTTTTAAAAATCGAAGCCAAAAAGCACACCGCCATAGAAATTCCATTCTTTCCCATACTTCACCACTTCCCCGGTTTGTGCAGTCTTGGTAACATCATCAAAACCGTATGCCGCCGAGAAAAACACCGCTGTCGGGAAGAGGTAAAATGAATTCAGCGAAAATCTGAGTTCTGCACCAACACCTTTTTTCAGGTTTCCTGACTCGGAGATGTTTCCTGTCCATGCGTTTCCAAGATCGCCAAATACAGAAAGATATATCTTGTCGAGGTAAAGATGTCCGAATTTGTAATCAATATCCCTGAAGAGGGGCATTCTGTATGTCAGGTTGGCATACATTATCTCATTGCCACTGATCGCATAGAATGGGTAAGCTTTCATCCCGACAAGTCCACCAAGAAAGAAATCGAAGAAATCGGGAACGGCCGGTCCAAAGATGGTTCCTCCCCTCAACTTGACGCCGAGAGAATGTCCTCTGAAAGTTTCGAAGGAATAACCTGTATTAATTTCAAGTCGGTGAAAATTATAATTTTTGTACTGAGCCACCAGAATACCGTTATCCACTGAGTATTCACCATCAGGATTGAATCTGTTCATCTCATAATCATACCTGATTTCAAGATTACTCCCAATCGGATTAATATCCATATCCTTGTTCGGTTTCTTGTAGTCAGTTTTATAAGTGGCTCTGAAATTACTTCCAATCAGATATGTATCGTTAAAAGTTGGATACAGATCTGAAACTGTCCCCGGTATAATAAAACTCTCGATTGTAGCAGTGTAACTGCTGTAAATGTACCTCAGCTCGAGGTCTTTTTCCGTGCCAAAAAGTTTGTGTTTTGCAATAAGATCCACTTCGAAAAGGTTGTAAATTACATTCGTAGAGGCTTTGGGCAACTCTTCAAAAATTATATCCACATCTGCTTTTCTGGTCACATTATACACTTCAAGACCGAGGTCAGGTCTTAAACCAAGAGCCGGTAGAAGCGGCAACTTATTCCTGTAATCGAAACTTAGAAAAAGATCTCTCTCTCCCCTTGTGTTTATCGAACCTCCTGCAAAAATACTGAACCTGTTAAGCATGTCAGAAGAACTGACATAAAGTCCGGGTTTAATCTTTTCGAGCACATTATTTGTGGTACTGTAATTGTCGTATCTTACAAAAGGAAAAATACTCAACCTTGAAAAAGCCCCCGAATATTTGGTTTTAGCCGAATCAGGATACTGATAATCGTTAAAGTTTTTAAGTCTGTCCCAGTCAACAACAGTATTGTCTTTTTTGGGTTGATTGCTGTCCAAAGGTGGATCGTTCCGTTTAACATACTTTTTATTTTCGTCAACCTTCTGTTGTTCAGCAACAGGGAGAAAGAAAATCTTGTAGCCTCCTGAAGTGTAACCTGCATAAGCAATATTTCCCGATTGATCAACTGAAGGCATAAAAGCACCACCAGTGACATTGGTAAGCCTTTTTTGTTCCTTTTTTGTCAAATCGTAGCTGTAGATATTAAAAATACCTGTCTCATCCGATGCGTAGATAAGTTTGCCGTCAGCGGTTGGAACCGGACTTCTCTCATCTTTCGGTGAATTAAGCACGAACTCGACACTTCCGCCTGCTGCCGGTATCATAGCGATGTCCCGCCCGTGAAGATAGGAATAGTCAAAATAAATGATTTTGCTATCAGGAGAGAACACGGGTTTGAAAACCTGTTCACCATTTGCGTAAAATGTCAGTTGTTTAAAATTCTTTCCATCTATATCAATTGTGCCGATATTAGTGGTGCCGTCCTTTTGAAAAAGAAAGACGATTTTCTTTCCATCCGGTGAAACTGAGGGCATGTTTGCTCTCAAATTGTGCGTAAGGCGGGTTTCTTTCTCACCTTTTTTATCGAAAACATAGATGTCATGTACTTTGTAATCGTTCGGATTATCATCAGACAGTTTTGAGTAGATTACCTGATCAGTGCCGGGAACCTCGGAATAAGTGGATCTTACACCCGGAATCAGTACCTTCTCCTCTTTGTTTGATAAATTGTATTCATACAGTGCCGTTGGTGAAAAATAGTCACTGTTCTTATTCGAAATGTAATAAATCCTGTTACCGTCGGATGAAATCGAAGGGTAGAAATTACCAAAACCTGTCTCTCCGATTAAATTACCTGTTACTTTATTCTCAAGAACTGAGGAAATTCTTTCCCTGTAATCTTTCCTTAGAAACCCTGCCCACTCATTATACAATTCTTTTCCACTCATTCCGAGGATGTCACTTGCAGCGGCATCAAACGAAAAATTTGTGAGTTTACCGAGAGCCTTTGTTAGTTTCGTCAGTTTTTCTTCACCGTATTTTTGGGCAATGTATTTAGTAAGGGCAAATCCTGAGTTGTAAACAGATTCATTTCCAAGACTGGTTTTTTCAAATACCCCCATCTGGTTCCATGTGAGCATGGTGCTGTCAAGGACATAGGATCTTAGGATCATGTCGCGGTGAGCATCCCAATAATCATAATCAAATTCTTTTCTCATATACTGGGCTGTTCCCTCTGCGAACCATGCAGGCATGTTGAGCATTGCCAAAGGGTATGATACTATAACATTAGGGAATCCGTACAAGATATCGGGTCTTCTCTTATCTTCATAGTTTAATACCTGAAGATAAACAGCAGGAACCGAACGGGTGGTTTTAAGAGAAGCCTGAATCTGCACCATATGAGTGAACTCGTGGGAGATAACATTTCTCAACCAGTTGTGAGAGCCTCTAAGATCAAAATCAAGAGCACTAGTCCATATCTCAATTTTATTGTCAAAGAAATAGGTCGCCCCGTTGGAGTAATCATCAATGTCTTTTATTACATAGTGGACTTTATCGGGATAATATTCATAAAGTGAACAAACGGGGTCCCAAACTTCTTCAGCTATTTTAAGTACAACTCTCGCAGTCCTCTCGGCACCTTCGTGGAAATGAACTTCCACATTCTTCCCCTTGATAGTGTACCATTCAAATTCTGAATTGTATTTATCGAATTGTGCAAAAGAATTTCCAGTAAGCAAAAAAACTGAAATTAGAGCAAGTTTCCTGAACATCAAATACCGTTACTTTATTATTGCAATTTTAATTATCTTATAATCCGATTTACCCGAGACGGTCGACTTTGCTTCAACTCTCGCGAGATAAACCCCGGATTGAATATTACCGACATTCCAACTAATTTCTCCGTCCATCCCACCCTGTCCAAATCCCTTCAACTCGGCGACATAATCTCCTGCCAGATCGAAAATTTTTACCGAAATATCCGAATCTTCCGAGACATAGTATCTGATATAAGTCTGACCTGAAACTACAGGATTAGGGTAGTTGTATACGCTCTCCTGTGGCAGATAGGAACCGTAAACAGGAAACCCGTTGCCGATTTTTATCGAATTGGTACCGGCATTATTTCCGGACTTTCCGGAATAAAATACAGTCCCTCCATTAAGATTCAACTCCCATGCAGCAATCAAACCCGATTTCCCGGTTGCCTGTAGAACAATTTTATTATTTGTCGGGGAGAATGTCGGCGTGTAATTCAGTGAATCTCCTATCGTCAAAGGAAAACCACCAATCTGATTACCTGTTTTTCCGTCATACGCATAAATATTGCCCGCGGTTGTAGATGCCAGCAACTCGGGATGACCTGTGCCAATAAAATCAGCAGATACCGGTTTACCGATAAAAATCTCGCCGGCTTTAATTGAAACAGGGAAATTATCAGCCGGAACATTTTCAAGATTTACGGAATTAAGTTCGTTACCTGCGACATAATTGATATATAGATTCCCGTCCCGTTTGGTGTCTGTAACCGAAATCTCTTCAACGGTTTTGGAGGAACGGAGTTTAAATTCTTTCTCCAATACCGGTGTTCCATTATCGTTCTTAAATATTTTGACGATATTACCCGATTCTAAAACTACCAATCTGATTACCCCCGACTGATCTACCATCACTCCATTTTTAAATTCTCCACTCACAAGGAGAGATTTACCCTTGAATACTCCGACATGGTAGATTGTGGAAGGAGCACTCTGAATGAACATCAATGTACCGCCTGATGAAAACAGATCAGTTACAGGTACTGAGTTTGTTGCCGGAATAGCCTCAATCAGGCTGAAAGGAGCTAATGAATACCTGTAGATTACTCCTGTTGAAGTGCCGACTGCTAAAGCCGGGATTTCTGTCGGACCTGAGGTAATTACAGGATCACTCGTTATGTCTGCGCTCGTTGAAAGTGTATCCAGACCAATGGTAACCGGATCAACAACAGCAATCTTAACCTGCTTCCCGGTTACACCTGCAAAATAGTTCTTCGATGAATAGACCGTCTGGGCTACCTGTTTCGACGAAAAACCAAAATCAATTGCTCTGCCCGGACTTAGATCGTTTGGTTGTTCAACAAGCAAATTTCCATAACGGTAAAAATTTCCTATGTCTGTAAGAATTATTTGAGATGGTACCCATCCATTACTTCTCTTCCCGAAGATCACCGGTTTTATTAGTGAATCCCCCAAAGAGATTGTCATTTTCATCCGGCCAAAATTCTGAGAGAAATTTTTCATCGTAATGAGAGAATTGGCCCCGTCATTACTCTTGCTGTCCGGCCTTGAAGTGTTCGAAAAAATATTCTTATAGAGATCAGCTTTATTCTCGAGGAACCAGAAATCATATTCTGTTCCCTCTCCCACAACTTCATCTCCGAAAATTGTACGGAATTTTTCCCCAATATCGTTTACACCGTCAGCCTCAACTACTGCAACTCCCCGTCTCTTTTTGTCGGTATTAACCTTGTTGTCGGCAATTTTTTCAGTGATTACTTTTTCATCAATATGCCAGACCAGAATGCCACTGCCGGGAAGTGCCCAGTCGAATTCATCTACATCAACAAGAACGCCTGTAAGAGAATCTATCGAATAACTGTAAAATCCTGTAGTATCTTTTACGTATGTTTTTGTGATATTCACCGAACCGTCACGAAGTGTCAATGTCACCCCATTTCTTGAAGCATCCCGTTGCCGGTTTTCAATCAAAAAATATTCTGATTCATTTATCCGCAACTTAAGTACAACAGTATCTGAGAGCGTTGCAACATTTTTTGCAGCAATCGTTACATCCTTAAGCGTGCCGGAGAATTCTACCGGTGTAATCCATCCCAGTCTTATCTTCTCCCATGGTGAGGGTTCAGGAGGAAAAGCCCCGTTATACGCAAAGATTGACTGACCGTCCATCAAACCAAATCTTCCAATGGCACTTAGACCGGTGTTTGTGTCGAAAAGATCCGGAAGTCCGAGATAACTGCCAACCGTTGAGACAAGAAGTCCGTTGATGGTTATCTGAAATAAAAATTTAGTGTTGAATGAAGAAACTTCCCTGTTTTGTGTTTGTGGAAGAATTCCGGTATTCTTAATGTTAAATGTTCCGCCACTTACAGGCACACCCTGGAAACTGTTGCCGTAAAATTTCTGTAACGCAGGTAAATTGAAGTAAATTGAGGGTAAATCTCGTTCGTTACCAAGACTTCCGGGAAGGCTAACATCGCGTCCCACACCTGCGTGAAAAATGAAGAAAAGATTGTAATCCTTGAAATTGAATCCCGGATTCGCCTGATCTGCCAGTGTCCAGGTTTCCTGAACAAAATCACCCATAACCTTAAAGTCAGTGGAGTTGATTGGAGGAGAATAATTTCTCATTGTTTTGGAGAGAGTGACACTGTTTGGAAGTACTTCGAAAACAACTGTCTGTTTCCCGTTCGACGCTTTTTGATAATAGTTTTTTACAAACTCAAGGTGGGCAAGGAAGTAATTCCTGTCGTGTGGCAAAGGATCAACTATTTTCTTTCCATAGTCCTGAGAATAGATGGAAGGGAAAGTACCATTTCCGACCGTTGTATTGTCATTGTCGGGTTGAAATTCTGCCATAACAGCAAGAATTTTAATGGTGTCTGTACCTGTCAATTGAGTGTTATTCGAAACTGCCCCTTGCGGGTAAACAGCCGGTTTAATCACCTGACCGTAGGTCAGCGGTACCAATAGAAGTAGAAATATTGAAGTTTTAAGTAGTTTCATTTGCCGGGAATAAAATTTATACAAATTTTAAAGATAAGGGTATCGGGGATTAAGAAAAACAGAAAAGCGAAAAATAGCTCTGTTGTAGAGAAAAAAAATCAAGGGACAGTCACCTGTCCCCTGATCCTGAAAATTAGAGACCTCTTGGTAAACCTTTTACCTGATCAACAAGTCCACCCCATCCTACCAGAATAGTAAAACGAAGTGTATCGCTCAGAGGATGATTTTCGCCATCCTTGAAGACGGATGTGGATATATAACTGAAATCAAATCCATATATATCGTATCTGATACCGGCTCCAAGAGTGATGAATTTTCTGTTTCCGTAATTTGGATCTTCATAAAAGAATCCGGAACGGAGTGCAAAAAGGAAATCACCGGGTGTACCATACCAGTATTCAAGACCCATCGAAGTTACGATATCCGCAAGCTCTTCACCAATTGGTTTATCACCCCAGGCAGTGAAAACAGCTTTGTAGAAATCATCACTTGTTCCATCTGCATACCTTCTGACGAGAAGTTTTGTGAAATCAAGGGTATAGGTCAAACTGTTGTATTCATCAGACAGAATCCTGTATGCAAGACCGAGTCTGAACTGGGTTGGAATTGGATCTGCCTGAGCTCTGTCGATATACGAGATTTTTGGTCCCAAATTACTTAGATTAAGACCAATGGAGAATTTGTTTCCCAAATCGTAGTCAACAAAAGGTAAAACCAGTGAAGTTGGTCTCCACATGAAACCAAGGTCAAAACTTACAGAGGTTGCCGTACCGGTTCCCTGTTCCTGACCTGTGGGCTGATCTGAAAGACGGCTGTGTATTAATCTTAAATTAACACCCAAACCCCAGTCTTTCGATAATTTTGTTGCATAACCAACCGTTGCAGCCATATCGAATGATCTGAAAGTACCGAGAGGATCGGGTGAATCAGGGCCTGTTCTTACGAACTCACCATAATTCATGTATGTAATACTCGCAGTTACACTTCCGTTGATGTCTTCTATATAATTTCTGTAAGTAGCATAATCATAGAAAAGATCGAGTTTGAACTGTGGCAGCCAGTTAGAGTGGGTAAAACTGAATTCCTGACCTGTAAGGAACGCAATTCCTGCAGGATTCCAGAATACAGCCGAAGAGTTGTCCGCAAGACCGGCTCCGGACTCTCCAATACCACCACCTCTTGAATCGGGTGCGATTAAGAGAAATGGTACCGCTGCTTCTCCCTGAGCCAGAACGGATTTACTGAATCCGAAAACTATAAAGAAACCCAGGAATGCGATTTTGAACTTGTTCATTAATTAACCTCCAATGAAAAATAAATTAAAAACTCTATCTTACAATACTCAGTTTACCGAGTACTGTTTTTGTCTCACCACCGTTTGATGGTTTGACAATTAATTTGTAAAGGTAAGTCCCGTTTCCGGCAAGATCACCATCCTGATCACGACCATCCCACTCAATCCGAACAAAACGGTCGTTTACCCATTTTGAATCTATCTCTTTGATTTTACGCCCTGCAACCGTATATATCAGAATTCTGACATCAACTGTTCCGGCAATGTTGTGCTGAAATGTAAAAAATGTGTTGGAAGAGAATGGATTAGGATAATTCATTACATATTCCACTGCTGTCCCGTTCCCGGAGACAACCTTGAACTCTGTCTCTGCAGTCGATGCATTATTAAACACATCCCATCCTTTTATACGGATGTTGTAGATACCCGGTTCCAGACTTACGAATTTATAGTTTACCTTGCCACTTTTACCGCCTGAATTAAGGTCACCGGTAAAATAATTCGTCAAATCGATTGGATTCTCTTCTTTCTCATTCAAAACTGCTTCAAGTTTATGCCCTACTCCCAGACCCGTTGTATTCAAGCCTGTCTCGTCCTTTAAAGAAACAACGAGAGTTGAATTTGGATTCACCAAATACGCATTTTCATACTGAGCATCGTCAAAAGTAATATCAATTACAGGTCCTTTGCCGTCATTTATCACAGACTGATCAACTCCACCTATCGAAACATTATTGGTGAAAGCAATTCCGTCTTTTTCACTGTTAAAAAAGTAAAATACAATTTTACCCTTTTGATTGTCGTATGAAATATCTTTTGGAACAACAAAGTCGGTGTTAAATTTGCCATTCAGAACCGAAACCCTTCCTCGGAAGATCAAACCACCAGGCACTTTCATGCTGACATTCGGTCCAATTTCAGGAAGTGGCAAAGTAGTCTCAGCATCATAAACTGTGAGTAATCCTTCGCCGTTGAAATCACTCCAATTAGTTCCGTCCGCCTTTTTAACTGTTCCGGCTATCTTTATGTTATTCAAAGCTTTAACGGGTATGGTCTGAACAAAAGGATCAATACCGTTTATCGAATCAACCTTTCCTGAGAACTGCGGAAGAGCGAGTCTTAAAGCAGGATCGCAGAATAAATGAAATTTCTGGTCATTCGAACTGGTATATCTCATTTTTGTGGTCAGATAAGCCGTTCCTATTCTTCTTGGCAGATTGTCTGAATCCCGTTGTGTGCTCAAAATCTGCGAATAAAAATCATCATTCAATATCGTATTTTGTTCCGAGAAGACAGGTCTTACCGCTGTAAAAACTCCTATTGCTCCGGCATTCGGAAGAAACAGAAGGTCTTCAGTAGCGCTTTGAGCATCTGTTTTATCGTAGTACCCGAAATCACATGTAGCGGCTGTCAAGAAGAAGTATCTGCTGTTCTTTAGTTGAGGAATTGTCGAGCTTTTCACGAATACCTGTTCATGTGCCCAAAGTTCAGGACTTCCATGGCCGATATAATTGAGAAGTACCGATCCCTCATTTATCGAATTGATAATTGCGGCGTTCACTTCGGGCTTCCTTCTGCCAAGGCTCGTTTGAACTGTTGGATAATTGATCAGATATATTTTTTTCTGATCATATTCCCTCGGTATTACTGTCTGCGAAAGTCTCTCCGACTGTTCCGTATTCCTTGCCAGATCGATCCCCTGCGATGTAAGATTGTCATCAGCCACTAAGGTAATGAGATTCTTCCATGCATTTTTGTCGGTGGTTTTCTCATAGGCTATGAGTTTGTTGAGGTAATCATTCGCCTGTTTCTGACTTTGAATGGCTATTCTTCCGATCGCAATATCAACTTTTCTGTCGGTCCCTGATACGCATGCAAAAAAATCATCAGTTGGATATGCCTCGATCTCCTGTAAAAATTCACGGGTCTGATAAGTCAGGACAAAGTTTTTGTTTTTACCTTCAATGTTTTTGAAGTCATAATCCCCGTCTCCCCAAAGAAAAACATAATCGGGAGTGATTTGCCAATTGTCATATGCGTATTTTATGAAATCTCTTAGTGCGCTCGGATCCAGACTGCCACCGTTGAACTCGTTCATGATCTCTTCCACAAAAAATATTTTTACGGAAAGAGGGTCATTTGTATTTGATTCTCTGTGCTGCTTGTATCGATTTGCAGATTCCTGGAAATCCTTGCTTGTCACGAGAATCAGTTTTGCACCTGAAAGATCACCCCTGATATTCTGATTTGCCACTTCCACGGTATTTACAGGTGTTTTATACTGGTTTCCACAGAAAGCGTAATATCTGCTGACGAAATTTGGCTTTTCGTAAACTCTGAAACGATACTCACTCCCGCTTTGCATTACCGGGTTTGTAACCAGCTTTACAGCCGAGTGATCGGTAATATCATAAACCTTGATATCGGTATTCGAGAAATTGTTCAGTCTGTACTCGTACAATGAATCAGGACCCGTCGTTCCTGATACTTTCGGAGAATAAAACAATAATATATCGTTATAGGCTTTTAGATATCTTGTATATGTAATCTCATAAAAATCGAGATAACCGTAGGAAGTGCTGTTCAGAGCACCAAAAGTAAATCTTAGCACACTTCTTTCGTCGGGATAAGTCCCAAAATGTGTGACACTTCTGCTGCTGTCCATCCTGCCGTAAGAATACGGGTCAGAGCCAATTCCCGTCATACTGCTCTGTCTTACAAGGTTTCCGTTCTCCTCAATTGTCAAACTTATTCTGTCTGTTGATCTGTTCACAAACCAGTAACGGTAATATGAAGGAGTGCCGGGTACGATACCCTCAACCTTTTTCTGATAAACCCGGGATTTAACAGACTGCGAAAACTCATCGCCAACGAAGTATCTGCCGCTCTGTCCGATATTTATTTTATCTTCATCCCAAAATTCATAGGCATTGGAGGTTTCGACCACAGTTGGATTCGGATCGGTCACTGCTGTTTTGGTACCTGTTCTTTTGCCGTTGGCTCCACCGGATGTTATCCAGAAGTAGTTTTTGGCTGAATAGGAATGCTGGTTTCTCATCATCTGTCTGCCAAGGGTATCATAATACCAGAATGCGGTGCCCCGTCCGTAAAAAATGATGTTGTCAGCCGGATCGAATCTACCATCATCTTCACCTGAAACTGTTATCGCAATCTCCTGCAGGTCCTCGGGTCTTGGCATGAGAATGTTCTCCGAGAGAACATAACCGCCATTGTTGTAAATCTTTATTGTTTTGGGATTGACAGTAGCAGGATCAACACCATAATTTCGCAGCTGATCATAGGTAATGCGGTAAAAACCTTCTTCCGGAGCCTCAAATCTTACCCATTTCCCTGACGAAAGCACTGTGGAACCGGCTCCCGCCCCTTTTTTCAGTGCAGGCTTTGCCTTTGTTATCCATCGTTTTGCGACATCATAATTTATTATCATGTCTCTTAGCAAATCATCTTCAACATTGGAGGAAATTGATGATCCACCAAATGAGAATTTTACCTGAATCCGGGTCACTACTTTTATTTTGCCATACTCTTGAATCGCAGGAACAATGTGGATATCCTGTACATTTAGTCCCCGAATTATCCCGCTCTCACCGAAGATTATATTTTCAGATAAATCTGTCGATCCTGGTCTTGAAACATAAGTGTAAACAGGGTTTCTGTCTTCGTTAAAGGAGATTTCTGCCACAGGCGGGAGTTCGCCATCAAAATACTTAAATGTTGCGGAAATGATCTCAGCGGTTACGCCATTTTCAAAGGGAATACCAAGCGAAATCACTCTGGATTTCATATTTGGCATACCTGCTTTTAGATTTGGAAGGACACCGGCACCCCTGAAATTAATCTCACGATACAATCTTTCACCATACAAATGCACGGATGTATCCGTAAAGTCGGGTATAAATTCAATTATACACGATGAAGGAGAAGATTGAACGAGTCTTAAATCACTCTGAGGAAACACTGTGAGGAACAGAGCAACAATTGACAGTGAGATTTTTTTGAGCATACTTTCCGGTTTATTGTTATTTACAAACAAACTTTGATAAACTTAGTATAAAAATCTCGTATAATTGCTCCGATTTTACAGGCAAACTACTACATTCACGACTGAATGTCAAGTCAAAATTCATGACTTGTTGCCTTGGCGAGTTCTGAAAATTATTTACTTCAACTTTCAAGATAATTAATTATTTGTTAATAAGCTAAATCAAAAGTGTTGTACAACTCACATTTTTTACTTTTTATTGCCATTTTTAGGGAATTTGACATTAAATACAGAACCTTTACCCAATTCACTTTCCACATTTATTTCACCGTTCATTAATCGGGTATATTTTTCGGCAATACTAAGCCCAAGTCCCGAACCCTCATATCCTCTTCCCATCCCCTCACTCGCCTGTCTAAATTCATCCCAAACCAGTTTTATCTCCTCTACAGACATACCAATTCCGGTATCAATGATCCTGATCAGCCAAAAATCCCCTGATTCATTCAGTTTTACCTGAATACTTCCTTTTTGAGTAAACTTGATTGCATTATTCAGAAGATTGCTGATCACATTAAGGAACAAATCAGGATCAAGATGGCAAGGGGCCTCTTTTGCCATAGAGTGGAAAGTTAATTCCAGTCCCTTTTGGCCGGCTGCTGCTGTATAGAGTTTTACTTCTTCTTCGAGGTACTGAACGAGATCAACATCACGAGGTGAGACCGCTATTTTTCCTGCGTCATATTTTGATAGATCCAGTATCAGTTTTACGGTCTCTAACAGCCGCAAACCACCTTTGTGAATTGTGTTTATCATTCTGGTAAGATGCTCATCGTTTTTGAGTTCCTCTCCCAGAATTTCAGAATATCCAAGAATTCCAATTAAGGGGGTCCGAAGTTCATGACTCATATTGGCAAAGAAGTTGGCCTTTACCCTGTTCATCTCTTCAGCTTTCTCTTTTGCCGCAATCAACTCTTCCAGGTAATTCTTTCTTTGGAGAAAAATGCCGATATGAGTTGCTGCTATATTAAGTATATCAACCGTTTTCTGATCAAAGAATTGCGGATTGGTAATATTTTCTACCAATACCAAGCCAATCATCTCTCCTTTTATCACAAGTTTCGTGAAGGCAATGGAAACAGGAATTAAGCCTGATAAATCACTCCCCTTTTCCGAAACAATTTTATTCAGATGTGGCTGGTTAAGTACTGAATTGTTTTTTTGGTGAAGGAGAAGATTACAAAGAGTCTGATCATGAGTATGAATTACCGTTTTTTTCATGTTGGAATGTGTGGAATATTCAATAGTCGAGGAACCGGTAATTTTATTGTATGAGGCAAGAATGAAACGGTCAAATTCAAGCAGATGTCTTAGCTCTTTTTCCACTACTCCGGCAACTTTTACAGTATCCTGATTAGAGAGAATTATATTGGACATCCTGTATTGCATCGATTGTAACAAAAGAGCTTTTTTTTGTATTGTGATATCTTTTTGTATCCCCCAGTTTCCAATTAGCATCCCGTCTTTTATGTTTCCGATTAGGGTATTGCTGAAATATTTAATATTTCCGTCAACATCCAGCTCCTTTGTCTCAAGATTCTCAATTTTGTAATTGGATTTGATAAAGTCTTCAGTCGCTTTTATGTTTATTGCATCAATTTTATTTCCATAGAGTTCGAGAAGAGTCTTTCCTGTCATTTCAGAAGGGAGTGAATAACCATACAGTTTTGCCAGTGCAAAATTACTTTCAGTTATCACACCCCGGGTAATGACTTCAGTAACCTGATGCGAAATATTATCTGAAGTGTCAACAGGAGGATGATATTCCACATAAAAAATCCCTTCACTCGACTTTCGGAGTAACTCCTGAAATCTCTCTTCACTTTTAATAAGCAATTCTTCAGTTTTTTTTCTCTCGACTATCTCATTTTCAAGTTCCCTGTTCGCCCGTTCTATCTCGTCAATATATTTTCTTAAAGAAGGGTAATAACTTTTTCTTGCAGAACTCTCCCCAAGACCGATAATTTTTTCCCGAAGTTGTTCGAAAGAATCCGACTCTTCAGAGTGATTCTTCATAAACCGCCTCGATATCTTTTACTGAAGGAATTCTGGGATTTGTTGCCATACAAGGGTCCTTTATTGCATTTTTTGCGAGACTGGGAATATCTCCGGTTTTGATGGCCTTGCCAGAAAGTGAATCCTTGATTCCTGCGTCTGTCTTAAACTGATCGATCGATTCCGTTAGTTTCTTAAGAATCTCCTTTTCAGTCATCCCCCTGATGTCCAGTCCGATTGTTTCGGCGAGAATTTTATACCTGTCAGGGCTTGCCTTATAATTAAACCTGATCACAGAGTTCAGAAGCATGGCATTGCATTCTCCGTGACTCAAATCTTTCAGCCCACCAAGGCTGTGTGCCATCGCATGAACAGCTCCGAGACTTGCGTTTGAAAATGCCAGTCCGGCCTGAAGACTGCCGAGCATTACATTTGTCCTGTACTCCCTGTTATCAGGCTCTAAAAGCACTTTATGCAAATTGTTCCAAATTAATTTGATTGCCGCGATAGCATGAATATCCATGATTGGTGAATTGGCAGTAGAGACCAGGGCTTCTACTGCATGCACAAGAGCATCGATTCCGGTGCAGGCGGTTAAATAATTGTCCATTGTCATGCAGGTGAGCGGATCGATAAGGGCCACATCAGGGACTACGGTCTTGCTGATTATCGCAAACTTCCTTTTCTCAATTTCATTTGAGATTATTGCAAATTGTGAAACATCTGCTGAAGTACCTGCTGTGGTAGGAATACAGATTATCGGGGGTCCCGGGATTGAGACTGCGTCAATTCCCTCAAATCCGGAAACATCACAATTGTTGGTGGTTACAATTCCGATTGCTTTTGCTGCATCCATCGGGCTGCCACCACCCACTGCTACAATTATGTCACACTTATTTTCTTTGTAAAACTCCGCTCCCTCCATAACCTGTGAAGACCTGGGATTTGGTCTTATGTTTGAATAGATAGATGGTTCCAGCCCTTCTTCCATAAGTTTTTCTGAGACAACCCCAGCCCAACCCGCATCCATTACACCCTGATCAGTAACGATCAGCGGTCGATATGATCCAAAATTAATCGCATATCGTCCAACCATATCAATGGCACCGGCTCCGAATATGAATTCCGGAGCGACAAATTTCCTGATCTCTTGCATTTTTTTCTCTCGAAAAGATAATTACACCGCTAAAATAACGGTAATGACCAAAATTCCATTAATACTGTACTTTTGCAGCAGGACAAATGTCCCTCAACACACACTTTTCACATTCGGGTTTCCTCGCAAAACAAATATTCCTGCCATGTGTAGCAAGCTGATGAGAAAAGAGTACCCAGTCAGATGGATCGAGTAACTCTTTGAGTTGTGCCTCAATTTTATCAGGATCAGAACTTTCTACCAGCCCAAGCAAATTTGAGAGTCTCTTAACATGGGTGTCAACGGCGATTGCAGGAATTCCATATGCATTCCCTACCACTACCGATGCGGTTTTTCTCCCAACCCCGGGCAACTCCTTAAGGGTGTCAAAATCTGATGGCACTTCCCCGTCAAACTGATCGACTAATATTTCGCAACAGTTCTTGATGCTTTTCGCCTTTTGCCTGTAAAATCCTGTGGAAAATATCGCTTTTTCTATCGTTTCAAGAGATGAACCGGCAAAATCCGCAGGTGATTTGAAATCCCTGAAAAGCTCAGCCGTTACCAGATTAACTCTTGCATCGGTGCATTGAGCTGAAAGAATGGTAGCTATCAAAAGTTCAAAAGGTGAACTGAAATTTAGAGCACACACCGCCTCGGGATACTCTTCTTTCATCCTTCTGACAACTTCTTTAGCCCTTGCTTTTTTATCCATATTCATTTTATCTGATTCCAAAAATTTTGTAAATTGAATCATACATCAATAATTTTCCCGGAGACCTGTGATTGACATTCTTCTTGGTGCATCCAAAAACACCCTTCTTCACCTGATTCTGATATTTGGCTTAACGGGAATCATAACAGTCATGCTCTTTTTATTACAAAGAATGATTTGCATCTCCTTTAATAAAACCACAGGGTGGAAAGGTGTCTACATCACCGCATGGATCGGAACCCCTGTTCACGAATTCTCACATGCGTTGTTCTGTGTTATTTTTGGACACAAAATAAATGAAGTTGCTCTCTTTAAACCGGATAAGGCTTCAGGTGTACTTGGATATGTCACACACAACTACAATCCTAAAAGTATTTACCAGTCAATCGGGAATTTTTTCATAGGTATTGCCCCCCTGCTGGTGGGAAGTCTTATACTCTTTTTGCTGTTCGACACTTTTTTCCCTGATCAGGCTTCGACTGCCATGAAATCCAACATCAATATTAACAAACTCGATTCGTCCATCGGTGAAGTTTTTAAGGAAGTTTATGCGGGAATTGGAACAAATTTCTCAATTCTGCGGGCTTCACTTCTTAAACCCGGCATTCTCGCAATCGCCATCCTCTATGTCATGACCTCAATCTCTGCCCATATTGCTCCGAGTCATACCGATCTGAAAAATGCACTGCCCGGTTTTGGACTTCTTGCAGGAGTAATATTAACATTTAATTTAGTAGCTGCCTTCATGAAGTTTGACACAACTTTACTAATGAGTAAAATTTCATTGTTCCTGGGAAAATTGCACGGTATTTTACTTTTCGGCCTTGCTCTTACAATCTTCACTTTTTTACTTTTCTACATACCACTTGCAGTTTACTACCTTTTTAGAAATAAAAGGCTTCTTAACCCGTTTTTTTAATCAGGTTGCAGTTTTTAAGAACTGAGGTAAAAACCTCAGTTCATTAAATAATTTCATTAAGAGTATCGAAATGGGCTTTCACAGTCCTGTCGATATCTTCTTCGCTAAGAGCTGTACTCAAGAACCACGATTCAAATTGTGCAGGTGGAAGATAAATCCCCCTGTCGAGCATTCCGTGGAAAAACTTTGCGTAAAGAGCAGTATCAGATTTGACAGCTGTATCAAAATCGTAAACAGGAGATTCCGTGAAAAACATGCTGATCATCGATCCGATCCTGTTTATTCTGTAGCTTCTTCCAAGTTTATCAAGATTCTCTCTGAATCCTGTCTCCAACCGGTCAGTTCTGTCTTCCAAAAGGTTGTAAATTCCGGGATTTTCCTTTATGTGTGAAAGAGCCGCGTAACCTGCTGCCATTGCAAGTGGATTTCCGCTAAGGGTTCCTGCCTGATATACAGGGCCGAGAGGAGCCAACTTTTCCATAATCTCTTTTTTACCACCAAATGCTCCAACCGGAAGTCCTCCACCAATAATTTTACCAAAAGTCGTAAGATCAGGAGTTATTCCAAATACTTCCTGTGCACCACCTGCAGCGAGGCGGAACCCGGTCATAACTTCATCAAGTATAAAAACTATTCCCTCTTCACTGCACAGTTCGCGAAGTCCGTTTATAAAATCCTCTGTCGGTATTACAACGCCCATATTTCCAACCACCGGCTCAAGGATCAGCGCAGCCACTTCATTTTTATTGTTTTTTACGATCTCCTTAACATTATCAAGGTCGTTATATCTGGCTATCAGAGTATCTGAAGCAGTCCCTTTGGTAACACCCGGACTGTTCGGTTCGCCGAGTGTAAGGGCACCACTGCCCGCTTTAATCAGGAAAAAGTCCGCATGACCATGGTAGCAGCCCTCAAATTTAATTATCTTTTCCCGTCCGGTAAATCCTCTTGCAACCCTGACTGCACTCATGGTCGCTTCGGTACCCGAATTCACCATTCGTACCATTTCAACAGATGGTACCATTGAAGTTATTAGCTCAGCCATCCTGACTTCCATTTCAGTGGGTGCACCAAAACTTGACCCGTTCTCAAGAGCGTCAATCACTGCCTTTTTAATAAAAGGAGGGTTATGCCCAAAAATGTGCGGTCCCCAACTTCCGATGTAATCTATATATTCATTTCCATCAACATCGAACAGTCTGGAGCCTTCACCGCGAGCCATGAAAACAGGATTGCCACCGACCGATTTGAATGCCCGTACAGGTGAGTTCACACCGCCGGGGATAAAATTTTTAGCCTGCTCAAAAAGTTCTTTGCTTCTTCTAATTTCCATTAAAAAACTGCCTTTCAAATATCATTTTTGTCTGTCAAGAAATTTTGATGCTTCCTTGGCAAAGTATGTCAGAATCATATCAGCTCCTGCTCTTTTAATCGAGACGAGTGATTCCATCATTACTCTTTCTTCATCTATCCAGTCGAGCTTTCCGGCTGCTTTAATCATCGCATACTCACCTGACACCTGATACGCCGCGAGTGGCATTCCGGTGGCATCTTTTACCATTTTAATTATATCAAGATATGCACCTGCCGGTTTGACCATAATTATATCAGCACCCTCATCTATGTCACTTAAAGCCTCGCGTAACGCTTCACTGCTGTTCGCAACATCCATTTGATGAGATCTTCTGTCGCCAAATGCTGGAGCCGAATCGGCGGCATCCCTGAACGGTCCGTAGTATCCGGAGGCATACTTCACTGCATAGCTTAAGACAGGAATGTTTCTAAAACCGTTTTCATCGAGTCCTTTTCTTATGGCACCAATTCTTCCGTCCATCATATCTGACGGCGCTATTACATCAGCTCCGGCTTTTGCATGAGACACTGCCTCTCTTACAAGAAGATCTACGGTTTCATCGTTCAGAATCTCCTCACCATTCAACACGCCACAATGACCGTGCGAAGTGTACTCACACAGACAGACATCTGTCATTATCAGAAGGTCTTTAACCTCCTTTTTAATGGCACGAATGGCTCGCTGAATGATACCGTCATCTGAATACGCATCGGAACCGACTTCATCCTTGTGATCAGGAATACCAAATAGGATCACTGCGGGTATTCCCAAGGCTGCCACTTCCTTGCATTCCTTTACCAGTTCGTCTATCGAAAACCGGAAAACTCCCGGCATCGAGCGAATCTCTTCTACTTTCCCCTCTCCGGGAATTACGAACAAAGGATAAATAAAATCATTTTTGGTAAGAATCGTTTCTCTGACGAGATCACGCACTTTTGTATTGTATCTTAAACGACGCAGCCTTTTTACTGGAAAGTCAGCCATGCAAATTCTCCTGGTTGAATTTTGGAATCCGGAAATTTAAAAAATCACAAATTTAAATCTACAACTATATAAGGGGCTAATAAAAACTTTTGGCAGGTATTACTGAAAGAAAATTATTTTTTCCATGATTAACTGCTCGACTGTTGTTTTACCCATCGTAAAAGGTTCTGTCTTCACAGTCTCAAATCCCTGTTTTTTATACCATTTAACGCTTTTTTCATTTTGCGTCATTACACCAAGTGTAACTTTTTCGAAACGGTACTCCAGAGCAAACTCACAAGCAAAATCAAGGAGCTGTTTTCCAATTCCATTTCCCTGACTTTTTGGAAGAACATACAGTGATATTACAGTGAAAATGTTGTTGTCATCATCTCTTCTTAGTCTCATCCAGCCAATTACTTCAACCCCGTCATCATAAACGAAGCACTCCTCGCGGTCAGTATTCAGGATTTCTTTCAATTTCGCAGCCGAATAATTCTCATCGAGATACGAATCCAAATCCTCTGCAGGGATGTAAGCATATGCATCGTGCCATGTTGTGCGGAGCAGTTCCCTGATTTTATCGATATCTTTGTTTTCTGCTGGTCTGATATTGATTACATTCTCGATCGGCATAATAATTTTTCGTTTGAATAATTAAATATTTTTTTCATTTTGCAATATATGTATTTCCATTTGATTAGAAAATCCACACATTTTGTCTTTTCTAAATCATCAAACATTTAAACTTAAAAGAGGCTGCTACAATGCAACAGCCTCTTTTTCAAATTAGCACGAGGTTTTCAGAAAACCCGGTTTACTTTATTACCTGACTCTTCAACCATGAAGTGGTAACTGATTTTGGTCGAACGATCGGTAGGCCCATAGCTCTGTTCATAACCGCTTGTGAGGCTAAACCAATTGATCTTGACAGCGCGAAAATCACGGTATAGTAGGAAAATTCCCTTAGACCGTAATGATACAGGAGTGAACCTGTAACGGCATCAACATTGGGCCAAGGATTCTGAATTTTGGGGATTCCTTTCAATACTTCAGGCACAACTTCGAAGGTGTTTACAACTGTTTTGAAAACAGGATCATCGGGACAGTGAACTTTTCCGAATTCAAGAAAAGCTGTAAATCTTGGATCTACAACTCTAAGAACTGCATGGCCATAACCCGGAATCACCTGACCTGATGCCAAAGTTTCGTTCACAACCTCTTCAATCTCTTCTTTTGTTGGTGTTCCATTATACTTCTTCATTACATCCAACACCCATTTGAGGGCTTCCTGATTTGCAAGACCGTGAAGCGGGCCTGCAAGTCCGTTGAATCCTGCAGAGATTGAATAATAGAGATCCGATAACGCCGAGTTCACAATTGAAGCTGTAAACGAGCTCACATTACCACCTTCATGGTCGGAATGAGCGACGAGAAACAAGGTCATCAATTTCAAAAATTCATCGCCGGAGGCTTCCAATCCCAACATATGAACAAAATCTTCCGAGAGTCTCATATCTGGATCCGGTTGAATCAGTTCACCTTTGTTGTATCTGATTCGGTAAATTGCTGCAGCGATTGCCGGAAGTTTCGCGATGATATTTAGCGCATCTTCCAGAGTGTACCGCCAGTATTCACTTTTGTGAATTCCTTCATCGTGATGACGGGCGAAAGATGACTCCTTCTGCATGGAAAGCACCGCTGTCGAAAGCATTGTCATCGGGTGAGAATCTTTAGGCATTGCCTTGAGTATCTCCCAGACATAATACGGGACAAATTTCCTTATTCTTAGAGCCACCTGAAATTCATGGAGTTCTTCCTCATTTGGCAAATCCCCCGTAAGAAGGAGATAAAACACCTGCACTCCGGTGATATCAGTAAGTTCAGCAACCGGTTTTCCACGGATTATGAGACCCTGATCCTTGGGAACAACTGAGGTGTCACACCAAAGAGATGTTACTCCGCGCATTCCACCCATTATCTGCGAAACGGTAATGTCAGAAACTTTTTGATCTCCACTTTCCTTTAAAAATGCTGACATGTCGGAACGCCAGAACTCTATTTTTGCCGCCATTGTATCGAAAATATTTGGTGCCATATGTTCTTTCGAAGTTTATTGGATTTATGATTTAAACATAAACATTTTAATTAATTCATTAATTCAAAATGTTTAAAAAACAAGGAGGCATCGCCTCCTTGTTTAAAATATCTCTATTTTATTATGGTGTACGAACCGGTGAAAGTTTCAAGTATCGAGTTCATCTCCTTCACAAGCACAAAAGGATCTTTTAGATCACCCGACCCGAGCTCTGCGGAAAGGTAAAGCACATTCACAACTCTCGGAATAACCGGAGATTTTTTGTCTCCCTTATAAATGTTGAGAAGGTTCCTGATCACGGCACTGTTCTTGTTTATCTCCATAACTTTGGAGGCACCAAAAGAATCAAACATCGGATTGCTTCCTTTCATCATGCGTCTGAAAGATGCTGAGAACATTTCATTCTCGCCTGAAAGCCAAACAGCATGGTCGCTTAGTCTCTTGGATATTTTCACTTCCTTGATCTTCTCACCGAGAATTTCCTTGATTTTCGTTGCCATATCCTCGAGCACTTTTTCATCAGCTTCAGTTAATTCCGGTAATTTGTTCTCATTTTCCTCAATATCCACGAATGCATCCAGTTTGCTGACATCCGCCTTTTCAACTGAAACGAAATCAAGTTCACCATATTTTCCGCACATGCTGAGAGCATATTCATCAACAGGATCCATCAGGAAAAGGACATCGATTCCTTTTTTCTTAAAGATCTCGATTGCAGGGTCTGCCAGAAGCGATTCTCGGGTAGTACCTAACGCATAGTATATTTCCTTCTGATCTGCTTTTAATCCTGATTTGTAATCTTCAAGTGAAACAAGTTTTTCAGGATCAGTATTGTTCAGAGAGTCAAATCTGAGAAGTTCGAGGTATTTTTCCCGGTTATTGTGATCATTGAAACCAAGCTTTATTTGCTTACCGTGCTCTTTGTAAATTCGCTTGTACTGCTCTGGTTCGTCTTTTGCCCTTTTAATGAGGTCATTGAGAACGGCTTTTGTCACTTCTCTCGAAATTTTTCCAAAAACAGCATTCTCCTGAAGTGTCTCCCTCGAAACATTGAGTGGAAGATCCTCGGAATCAACAACACCCTTCACAAAACTCAAAAACTCAGGCAGCAGGTCCTTTGACTGGTGTTGAATCAACACTTTCCTCACATACAAATCGAGACCGTAGTTCTCCCTGTTCATACCAAACAAATCAAAATTCCGTTTGGGGATAAAGAGAAGTGCATTAAACTGAATCGGTGCTTCTATAGAATAGTGGATGTGGCATTCAGGATCCTCGAAATCGTGGGATACGAATTTGTAAAACTCATTATACTGCTCAGGTTTGATAGTGGATTTTGGCTCTTTCCACAAGGCAGTTATTGTGTTTACTCTTTCGGCTGCAAGATAAATCGGGTAGGAAATGAATCCGGAGTGTTTCTTGATAATTCCCTCAAGTCTCTCCTTGGTTGCAAATTCCACAGCGTCATCCTTTAAGTAAATCTCAATTGTCGTTCCGCGATTAATCGATTCTTCCATTTCGGAGATGGTGAAGTCGCCACTTCCCGATGAACGCCAAACGAAACCGGTCTCATCAGGCAGATATGATCTGGTCTTAATCTTCACTTCGTGAGCAACCATGAAAACAGAATAGAACCCTACACCGAACCTGCCAATAATTTCTTTCGCATCAGTTTCACCTGCTTTTAAAGCTTTGATGAACTCAGAACTTCCTGATTTTGCAATTGTGCCGATATTTTTTACAAGTTCATCCTTGGTCATTCCGATACCTGTATCGGTGATAACCAGCATTTTTGCTTCCTGATCGAAGGATATTTTTATTTCGAATGGCAGGTCTTTTTGATGATATTCATCGCCGCGGAGAGAGATTATTCTTAATTTATCGATTGCATCGGATGCATTCGATATCAGCTCCCTTAAAAATATTTCGCGGCTGCTGTACAGGGAATGAACTAAGATATCGAGAAGTTGTGTGATTTCCGCTTGAAATGTGAACTTTTCTTGTACTTTGGCTTCCATATAAGTTAGTCCTTTCGCTTTAAATTGAATCTTGAAATGATCATAAATTTTCGTAAATTTGTAGTTACAAATATAATATTTTTCAGCCCTGCTTCCACCCCAAAAATTACAAAATGAACTTTAAAAAATTACTGTTGACACCTGTATTCATCGTTACAATCCTCTTATTGCTGATTGTCGCGATTGCAATGTTCCCTTACATATTTACAAATGTCTACAAATTCCCTGCGATGAAGCCGTTTTCAGGAACAGAGTGGTATAACCCGTATGCCGACACTTCAGGCAGGTGGTTTAAAACCAATTTTCATGCACATGCACAGGCATGGGGAGGATTGACCAACGGCACACTTACACCGGAGCAGGTGGATTCCGTTTATAAATCCCTCGGTTACGATTTTGCCGGAATCTCTGACTATCATAAAATTACCAGATCGAAAAATATCAAAGATGATGAATTCATCCCTTTATATGAGCACGGTTTAAATGTCTGGAAAAGACATCAACATCCGATCGGAGCAAAAGAGGTTGTAAATTTTGACTATCCCCTCTTCCAGTCATTACACCATAAACAGGATATCATCGAAAGATTAAGGCAGACTACCAAACTGCTGGCTATTAATCACCCTGAATTCCTTGAAGGCTATCATCCCGATGACTTTCAGTATTTATCAAATTATACTCACATAGAAATTCTTAACCACTACAGGACTTCCGTTCATCACTGGGATGCCGCCCTCTCTGCGGGCTATCCGGCGTTTGGTTACGGAAACGATGATTCCCACAATCAAACCAGAAAAGATGAAACCGGACGGTACTGGACTATGGTCCGTGCAGGTTCACTGCTCGGAAACCTGATTGTGGATGCTTTACGAAAAGGAAATTCTGTGGCAGTCAAAGGTAATAATGCTGAACTTGACAACGAGTTGAGATATTTACGGGTGGAAAACGATTCGATGAAATTGCGGCTCATGACACCTGCTGATTCCATCCTTTTGATTGGTAACTACGGTGAGGTGCTGGCATCCTTTCATAAAACCGACTCCCTCGTCTTTCCTCTTAAAAAAGTAAAAACCTATTTAAGAACCGAGGTTTACAACCCGAAAACCACATTCTTTCTCAATCCTTTGATCAGAACCGACGGCATCCTGCCCGCATACAAACCGGTGAAAAATGCTGCGTTTTCCTTTGTGGTCAGAATTGTCGGAATAGCAGTTTATGCCTTCTACCTCGTATTCTTCTTCAGAGTTGTCAGACGAATGTATCGTTATATGATGAATAAAACGGTTGTCAGAATAATCTAATCGAAAGACGACTTAAAAAATCCTGCGACAAGTTCTATGTCCGACTTGTCAACCAGAAGGATAATCAAATCATCCTCCTCAATTATTGTACTTCCCGACGGAATTACATATTTCCCTTTTCGTTCTATCAAAACAATCAGAACACCAACCGGAAGTCCAATCTCCACAATCTTGTTACCACAGGCAGGAGACCCCGGTTGAACAAAAAGATCGAACAATGTTTTATTGTCGTCCCTTCCTGTCTCAAGGTCCATCAGCACTTTTTTGCTTAAATTTTTGACATTTCGTAGTTTAAGAAGTTTGGACACTGCAGGTATGGACCATCCCTGACCGATGGCTGAAAATATCACAACAAAAAAGACAAGGTTCAGCACCTTTTGTCCGTCAGGCAGATTCGAGGTCAGCGCAAATGTAGCAAGGATGATAGGCACTGCCCCCCTCAAACCACCCCACATGATAAACACTTTCTCTTTCAAATTAAAATTGCTGAATAACAGTGACACCATCACTGCTACAGGTCTGGCAACGAACATCAAAAACAGTGCAAAGAGGCTCCCGATAAGAGCAACTTCAGGTAACTGTGAAGGAAATATCAGCAATCCCAGGGTGAGAAACATGCCAATCTGACTCAACCAGGCGAGTCCTTCAAAAAACCTGATTGTGTTTGTTTTGTGTTGAAATTCATGACTGTTGGCCACAATTCCCGCTATATAAACAGCTAAAAATCCACTTCCTGATATTAATGCTGTCCCACTGTAAATCAGTAAAGCACCTGAAAGAACAAATACAGGATAAAACCCTGGGGTAATAAAATCCAGTTTGTTCATTATAACCGACATAACTCTTCCTCCTGCATATCCCGCGACCGCGCCAATTCCAAATTGCGACACAAAAAATACCACATGTTCG
The DNA here is from genome assembly GCA_017302895.1 of Ignavibacteria bacterium. NCBI lineage: Bacteria > Pseudomonadati > Ignavibacteriota > Ignavibacteria > Ignavibacteria bacterium. Next base: position 501,840 of record JAFLBV010000002.1, read on the forward strand.
ACAGCGGTTTTTTCAGGTTCAGTAAGAATGGAAATCATCAGCATGGTCAGAAATATTGCCATGGGATCATTGCTGCCGCTTTCAAGCTCCAAAACGGGTTGAATATCACCCGATAAATTTAAATCCTTGGCTTTCAGAACCGAGAAAATTGCTGCGGCATCTGTTGACGATATTACCGCACCGATGAAAAAAGAAAAACCGGCAGAGTAACCGGCTACATAATACAGGAATGCCCCCATCAGAACTGCTGTAATAACCACCCCGAGAGTAGCCAGTGAAAGAGATGACTTAATACCATTTTTTACTGACTGTATGCTTGTCTCCAACCCTCCCGAAAACAAAATAAATACCAGAGCGATGGTGCCTATCGACTGGGCAAGGGAAGCATCACTAAATTCGATTCCCCCCGGTCCGTCTGAACCGGCAAGCATTCCAAGACCCAAAAAAAGAAGCAGTGTGGGGACTCCGTAATTCCTGGTAAGTCTCGTTACCAGCAACGAGAGAACAATCAGCACGGAGAGAATAAAAATTTTATGTTCCAGCAGGTGTATCATTTAAGTAATAAAAAGTTTTTGTTTATTTATATTTACATTTAATTTCATCAAAAAATTATCCAAGAAAATCTTCACTGAATAAATGAGCAAGAAAAAGTCCCCGGCTCCATCGTTTGATGTTTACCGGAAGAATTTAAGACAGAATATTTTTTCTTCCATTGCCTCAAATTTGAGAAGCAATATAACAATTGCAGTCGGAAATTTAGACATCATTTCAGAATCGAACCAAAATCGTTTCACCTCCGAATCACTAACTGCCTTAAAAAATTCACTTTCAAATATAGAAAATCTCGCTTCTCAGATCAATACTTTAAGCTATATGGCGTTCCCGGCATTTGTTCAAAAAAATGTTGATCTGATAAAAATTCTTAATATTATCACAGAGAACCTGAAAGGATTGGCATCGCAAAAAAACATAGAAATTGTGCTTCTAAGCGAGAGAACTCACTATTTTACCAGATGCTCCCCCTTGATGGTGGACAGAATAGTTGGACATCTTATAATGATGGTGTTGAGAGTTTCATTAACATCTGAAATTGTAAATCTGATCGTTCAAAGAGATGAGAAAAGATATTTCTGTTTGCAGGTTACTTTCACCCCGGGTTATAAAATAAGTGAAAATTCCGATTCGGAAAGCCTTATGGAACAGGTATTTTCAAAACCGTCGAATCTGATCGACTCGGTATTGCTGAAAACGATTTGTGACACTTACGGAATCATGATGTCAATGAGTTCATTCAATGGCAGGCTGATATTTTCGATTCCCCTGCCACCACAGAGTGACTCGAAAGTTGAGGATGATTTTCTTGATGAGTTCAATCTTTGGAATACTTTCCAGATTGCAGAGGAATACGGAAGCCAGGAGGAACCCGTCATCGACAGTTCATCCGGAGACAATGAATCACAGATTATCCTGATTATAGAAGATAATCATGAAGTTGGCAGGTTGTTGAAAAAAACCTTCCAAAAGGAATTTAAGATAGTTGAAGCGCTAAACGGATTCGAAGGACTCAGAAAGGCGATTTCTTTTATTCCTGATTTGATCCTTTCAGACATACACATGCCTGGAGTAAATGGAATTGACCTGACCAGAATTATTAAAAATGATGAAAAGACCTCGCACATTCCCGTCATTCTTCTTACAGCAGACACATATGAAGCTAACAAAATAAAGGCGATCGAATCAGGTGCAGATGAAATCCTTATTAAACCGGTTTCTCTGAAAGAACTAAGGGTTAGAGTGGCTCTATTGCTGGAAAACAGAGAAAAATTGCGGAAGACCATGGTAACCGAGGTTGCAGAACCCAGGGTAACCGGAAGCACTTACATCGACAAGTTTATGATCAAAGTAAACAATATTCTCAGTGAGAATTTCTCCGATGAAGACTTTGGTGTTGAAAATCTGAGCGACCTGATCGGGATGAGTCCAAGACAACTTCAGAGAAAAGTAAGGGCTGTTACCGGCAAATCCCCAAATAACCTGATCAGGTCATACAGACTGACTCAGGCAAGAGAGATGATTGTGAGCAGTAAAATGTCTGTCAGTGAGGCAGCTTATTCGGCCGGATTTAGCAATCTCTCTTATTTTGCGAAATGTTTTAAGGAAGAATTTGGCGAATCTCCATCAGATTCCACTGATTTGGAACAGGAATAACTAAAATGTCACGCAGGTTCGAGAATAATAACGGGAAAGAATTATTAGATTTTTCAGTCATAATTTCATATGTCCGAAATATGTTAAAATTTGACTGATTTCTGTTATCAAAGCATTTTCCCGCACCTTATTTTTGAATCGTGTTTAATGACATTTTAATACAGGTTTAACACCATTTAATCGATTTTAATAGTGCAAAAGATCCCGACGGGCTATAAAAAGCCCGTTTTTTATTTTAAATACCCTCCCCCCTCATTTCCAACTAATCTTTTTCTTACATTTTGCTATCAAATCATTTTAATTTTGGAGATCAATTAATGAAGTTTGAACTGCGTGATTTTGGGTTCACCGGACTAAAAGTATCGCCTCTCGGTTTTGGTGCAGGCAGAATTGGCGGAAAAGAGATGACAGATAAAAAGGTTGAAAAACTTTTGAATTCAGTACTTGACCTGGGGATTAACCTTATCGATACAGCAAGAAGTTATGGCGAGTCCGAACACAGAATTGGTAAATTCCTTCACAACAGAAGACAGGAGTTTATTCTCTCCACTAAAATCGGATACGATGTCGAAGGAACTCAGGACTGGACATACGACAGTATAATTAAGGGTGTAGAGAAGGCACTCAGAATTCTTCAGACTGATTATATTGATATAGTGCACCTTCATTCCTGTAACAAAGATATTCTCGAGAAAGGTGAAGTTATCGAAGCTCTGACGAGGATGACCCAGGAAGGGAAAGTTCGTGTACCCGCTTATTCCGGCGATAACGATGCTCTTGAATATGCAATATATAGTGATTCTTTCGCTGCATTTCAGTCATCAATCAATGTTTGTGACCAAAAGACCATAAATTCATTTCTTCACCCTGCCAAGCAAAAATACATGGGTGTAATTGCAAAAAGACCTCTCGCAAATTTCGCATGGCACGAAAATGCCAATGTCTCCGACCCCGTGGTTGCAGAGTATAAAAGGCGAATCTACGAAATGAATATCGATTATGGCATGTCTCTCGAAGAAGTAATGATCAGGTTTACCGCTTTCACTTATGGAGTTGATTCAATTCTGATTGGTACAAACGATCTGAGTCATTTGAAAGCCAACATAAAACTGGTTCAAAAAGGAAAATTACCCGACGAGCTCATAACCCGCATAAAGTCAAGATTTGATGAAATCGGTAAAGACTGGTTGACCCTTACCTGATCTTTTTTTCAGGAAGTATTTTTTGATTAAATTTGAATCAGACTTTTTTATTCCTTTTAAACTCAAGGACTTTTATGCGAAATCATATCCTTTTATTTGTTGCTTTTCTATTTTTTGCTCCTCACACTTTTGGGCAATTAACCGTAAAATTTAATGGAGAACTGAGAACCAGACTCGAAGTGGATGAACTCGATTTTAACGCTAACACGGGTTTCCATCACTACATCAACAACAGAGCAAGGCTGGGTGCCGTCATCAGCAATAATGACGATCTCGAATTTGTTTTCCGTATTATCGATGCGAGAGTTTTCGGACAGGAAGCATCGGTTCAGTCGAATTCGGCAAATCTCGATCTCAATGAAGGTTATCTGAAAATTAAAAAAGGCAACTGGGAATTCCTGCTCGGAAGACAGGAGGCAAGATACAACAACGCCAGATTGATTGGACAATCAGACTGGGGAAACACCCCTATCACCTTCGATGGGGCAACTGTCAGATATGCCGGAAAAGGTTATCAGATTTCTGCTTTCGCTTTCAGAGTTGCTGACAAACAACTTGTTGGTGACAGCTTGGATCAAAATCTCTTTGGTGTATTTTCAGAATTTAGACTCGCGGACAATCTTAAGTTGAACCCGTTCGTAATGTTCGACCGGAAAGTCCCGGTTGAAAATCTCGCACGGTTAACTCTCGGTGTCAATTTGACAGGATCATTCGGTCCCCTTTCACACGACATCGATTTTGCCTACCAAACCGGCAATATTAAAACAAACAAGGAAATGGATATTTCGGCTTTTCTCGCTGCCATAAATCTGGAGTTTTCATTCCAGGTACAGTCGAAAGCTGCCCTCGGTGCAGGATTCGCATACTATTCGGGTGACAAAGATGCAGCCGATAACAAGTATGAAGTTTTCGACAACTCCTACGCAACAAAACACGCTTACCTTGGAGATATGGATCTCTTCAAAGTTGTTCCAGCTTCCACTTACAATCTTGGTATAACTGATATTTATGGATATTACAAAATGGCGCTTGCAGAGTGGCTTGCCGGTAAACTAAGTGGTCACCTCTTCGGTTCTGCACAACCATATAAGCTTGCTACCGGAACCGAAAGCAACGCATTCGGTACTGAAATCGATCTCGCTTTTATGGCTAAATACAATGAATATCTGAATTTCAATTTCGGAGCTGCCACTTTCCTCCCCGGAGACATCTTCAAAGAGAAAAAAGGTCAGGATTCCGCTTTCTGGTTTTATGCCGGTTTTCACCTGAATCTGAAGTAAAATTATCAGATGAGGCTGTTTCATTCGAGGCAGCCTCTTTTTTTATCTTTTCTCTTTCCTTATATTGAATTCTCATTTATTTTCGGTTCCGTTGCAACTCTTCTACCTGATCGTAATTATTTTCTTTCTTCTGGCGTACTTCCTTTTCGTAACAGGACTTATTCGCGCGAAAAAGTCAGTACGAATCAGAAATTCGAATTCCGGTACCGGAAGTTACTCAATCGTTATTGCTGCAAGGAATGAAGAAGCCAACCTCCCCGATCTGCTGAAGTCGCTCCCAAAACTGGACTACCCCTCCGAGAATTTCGAAATTCTGATTTGTGACGACGGATCTACGGACGGTACCCGCGACATCATAACGGCATTTTTGCCTTCTTTCAAGAATCTGCAACTTATCGAACACAATCCTGATGACCCCCACGGAAAACGAAATGCACTCGAAAGGGGTATAACCAAGGCAAAATTTGACCGGATAATGATTACCGATGCCGATTGTATCGTTCAGCCATGCTGGTTGAAAGAGGTTGACAGGTATTTCACCGAAGATTCACAATTCCTGATCGGAATCGCTCCGCTGATAAGGGATCATGGTTTTTTTAATGGACTCTCCTGTTTCGAAAATCTGAGGTCATTCCTTCTAATTTCGGCTTCCTTCGGCTGGGGTCACCCCGTGTCGGCTACCGCAAGAAACATGGGTTTCGTCAAAAGCGTATTCCACAGTGAGGGGGGATACAATTCCACCAGAAAATCTCTTGGTGGTGATGATGACCTTTTACTTAAAAATTTTCTCGATAAAGGATATCAAATAAACCTCTGTCCCTCAGCAAGTGCGGCTGTCTTTTCAAAAACGAATCATCTTCCTAAGGATTATTTGAGGCAAAAAGCCAGACACACTGCAGCTTCAAAGTTTTATTCGAAACTTTCAAAGTGGATACTTGTTTTTTGGCATTTGCCAAATCTATATGCACAATCCTCAATCCTTTTACTCCCCTGGTTTCCGGAAGTGGTGTACACATTTTTTATCAAGATTACACTCGACACTATTCTGGTGCTGGCAATGCAAAAAAAATTAAATTACAAATTTTCTCTCCCGGAGATCATTTTCTACCAGATTTTCTATGAGATTTTCTTGATAATTAACTATTTTGCATCTCGTTTTACAAAATTTAATTGGAAATAGTTTTATTATTTAGGCTTCACTTATGGATATAGTTTCAATACTTCGTGGAATTCTTGGTATCGGTGTGCTCCTTGGCATTGCTTTTCTTCTTTCAAACAACAAGAAAAGGGTTGACTGGCGTTTGGTCTCCGGAGGGCTCTCAATACAGTTTGTTCTTGCCATCTTTCTTATTAAAGGCGATGACATGGCAACATTTTTTGCCCCCTTGGGATGGGTGAAAGATTTTTTTAGCTGGGTCAGTTCTTTCTTTGTAATCATTCTGCAGTATTCCGAAAAAGGTGCATCTTTTGTGTTCGGAAATCTTGCAATCAGCCCCGGCAAGGAAGGAAGCCTTGGGTTCTTTTTCGCGTTCCAGGTACTGCCTACCATAATTTTCTTTGCTGCTCTGATGGCTATCCTCTATTACCTCGGTATTATGCAGAAGGTGGTCCAGGCAATGGCGTGGGTGATGGCAAAAATAATGGGAACAAGCGGTGCTGAATCGCTTTCATGTACCGCGAATATTTTCGTAGGTCAGACAGAGGCTCCGTTGATTATAAAGCCCTACCTCGATAAAATGACCAAAAGTGAAATGCTCACTGTCATGGTGGGAGGTATGGCAACGATTGCCGGTGGCGTAATGGCGGCATATATTCAGATGCTTGGTCAGTCTTATTCCGCCGCTAAGGGTATATCAATCACCGAGGGACAGTTCCTCTTTGCAAAGCAACTTTTGAGTGCTTCCGTTCTGGCGGCTCCTGCAGCACTTCTTATCTCAAAAATTATCTATCCGGAAGTTGAAGAACCCGCAACCCGCGGTGTGGTTAAACTCAGTGTTGAGAAAAACGGCTCCAATGTTATTGAGGCTGCTTCTAACGGAGCGATCGACGGCCTTCAACTCGCCATAAATGTTGGCGGTATGCTGATAGCCTTTATTTGCCTTATTGCTCTTTTCAACGGAATGTTGGGATGGGTCGGTGATGTTACCGGATTAAGCGCTATAATGCAGGATCAATATGGTAAACCACTCAGTTTTGAGTTGCTAATCGGTTTTATTCTTCAACCTGTTGCATTCGCTATCGGTATCCCTTTTGAAGATGCATTAAACTTTGGCAGTCTGCTCGGAACAAAAACAGTATTGAATGAATTTGTGGCATACCTTGAGCTTTCACGCATGGTTGAGATGAAAGAGATGATCAATCCTAAAGTGATTTTCATGTCCTCGTATGCACTTTGTGGATTTGCTAATTTTTCCTCCATTGCCATCCAGGTTGGCGGCATCGGTGCCCTCGCTCCACACAGAAAAGCTGATCTTGCCCAACTCGGCATCAAAGCGGTGATCGGCGGAACTCTTTCTACTCTTCTTTCGGCAACTATTGCAGGAATCTTTTTCTAAGATGTTTGATTTCGAATTCTATTACAAAGACCTGATTGAGATCCTGAAAAAGGATATCAAAGACGATATCAAACTTTCAATTGTTCTTGGTTCGGGTCTGGGTAAATTCCCGGAAACAATTAATATTATTAAGACCTGGGATGGTGATTCACTTCCAAACTATCCCCGTTCCACAGTCGAAGGTCACTCAGGGAAACTTATCCTTGGCGAAATAAACGGGAAAAAGTGTCTCGTATTCCAGGGGCGTTTCCATTTTTATGAGGGCTACCAGCTCTATGAGACCATCGTCCCTTCAATTATTACAAAAGGTCTGGGTATCCCCTATCTTTTGCTTACAAATGCCGCAGGCGGCGTCGACTACGCCTTCGAACCGGGCGACTTGATGCTTTGCACTTCATTCATCGGGATCAACATCAAAAATGAAATCAACGAGGTGATGCGGGCTGCCACTCCCGATCAAAAAAACATGTTCCTGAAAACTCCCGATCCCGATTTTAACGATATTATTATCTGGTCGGCACTCGAGGAAAAGGTTCACTTGAAAGAGGGCATCTACTGGTATAACAAGGGTCCGACTTACGAAACCCCTGCTGAAATTCGAATGGTGGACAAATTTGGTGCCCATGCGGTAGGAATGTCAACTGTTGCAGAAGCTTACTGGGCTTCAGCCAATGGCATAAAGGTAAGTTGTATTTCTTGTATAACGAACTACGCTGCAGGTCTTTCGCCTCACAAACTGAGTCATGAAGATGTGACTGTTGCAGCAAAACTTGTTGAGAACAAATTCAACAGACTTGTTCAAAGAATTGTCGAGTATTTTTAGAAAAATCTGGTTATCAGAAAAGCAGAATAGAGAATTGCTGTCTCACTTCTCAACCGGTTACCGGTGAGTTGAAAAAGATTCTCTTTTCTGAACTTGGCTAACTCTTTTTTGCTAAGACCTCCCTCGGGACCAGTAACGAGAATGTAGTTTACTCCCCTTTCAGGCTGGAAACCGGCAAAACTGTTTTCAGCCTCCAAATCAAATCCAATCACCTCTCTCCCCGTTTTGAAAAGTTCATCAAATTTACTTACTGAGCGTAATTCCACAGTAAAAGGATTAAAAGACTGCTTGGATGCGGATATCGCAATCTTTTCCCATCTGTCGAGTTTGAATCCTTTCCCTACGCAATTGTCAGATTCGAAGAATACGAATTTTGTAAATCCCGTCTCAACAAGTTTTTCGATAACCAGTTCAATTTTATCGCTGTTTTTCAGTCTCGGAATCGCAATCTCTATATTCGAGAGTTTATTCAGACACTCAAATTTGTCAAGTGGCATCACTTTGATCAAATCATCTGACTCTGAAATTATTTCTACTTTTAAAATAATACCGTCACCGGAAGTCACATGAATGATATCGCCCGCCTTATGACGCATTACCTTTGTTATATGCCTGATATCGCTTCCGGTGAGAACCAGGTTCCCTCCGTCCTCCATTCCGATGTTACACCGGAAGAGTTCCTGACCCGCGAAATGACTCATATATTACTGGAAATAGTATCTGACACCAATTGCGCCGTTAAAATCGAATTGAGTGTCGGGAATCAGATCGAGTAAAGGCACGATCTCAACAAAAAGATCAACAGGAGCTTTGGGGAACTGATAGGCTATTCCAACAGGGACCCTTACCCCAAATCTGCTCTTGTCCTGCAATTTCAGTCTTCCACCAAAACCGAAATAAACGGGCAGTTTTCCTGTTTTAACATTAAAAAAGGAGTTGTCATGATAGAGATAATCGGCATGAATATGAAGTGCTGCAACTTTCTTAAAAGACCAGGCAACAGCGGCATCTATGGCATTGTTTTCATTTAGAAAATATTTACCAGACAGCCCTGTCGGTTCCCCGACTATAATCCCCAGTCCGAACCCTGAATTTTGTGAAAAAATATTTACAGATGTAAAAATCAAACAGATCGCTAAAAATCTGAATATTTTCATGTTTTGATTCCTTACTTTGTTATTTTCAATTTTCAAAATTACGAAAAATATATTTGACAGCCTTTTTATCAAACAAATAGACAAAGCAAATGTTTTCCACCGAAAAGTATATTTCATTCAGTGAGTGTGATCCGGCAGGTATAATGTTTTTTTCCCGTGCATTTGAAATAGCTCATATTGCTTATGAACAGTTTTTGTATAACAATGGACTGGGGAGCTATTTTGAAGGGAAAGGGGTGATAATCCCCTTGGTTCACGCAGAAGCAGACTATAAAATTCCGCTAAAAGCGGGTAGCAGAGTGACTGTTATGGTGAAACTGGGCGAGATAAAGGAAAATTCATTCTCTCTTGCCTACAATATCTATAACTCTGCGAATGAGATTGCAATAAAGGTAAAAACAGTACATGTAATGTTCATGCCGGAGGAAAACAGGAAGTGCGGTGTACCTGAGGATTTACGAAATGCCCTGATTAAACTCGAACTTTAGCGTTCGAACAGAATTTCTCTCGATCTTACAGGATCGTATTTACCGATTGCAGATACCGGGATTTCATCAACAATGCGGTAATATTTGGGGATTTTATGTGCCGACATCCTGCCCTTTAAGAATTTGTGGAACTCCATTATATCAAACTCCTCCACGGTTTTTAGCAAAGCTGATACCGCCTCACCCCATTTTTCGTTTGTGACTGAGAAAACAAAGACTTCGATAATACCCGAATACTCTTTTATTGCTGCCTCCACCTCAAGAGGATCCACATTTATTCCACCTGAGATTATGAAACGACTCATCCTGCCGGTAATCGAGAAAGAACCATCATCAAAGATCATGGCTTCGTCACCTGTATGATAAGTATCATCTATCTTCCTCGAGGCAGTAAGCCCGGGGTCGTCAAGGTATCTGTCGAATAGCTGATCACTTTTTACTGTGAGCTCTCCGTTATCCAGATCGACTCTTACTCCTTTCAGAGGTTTATAGTCACCTTGATGCCCTGTTTTTTTTGATTCCAAATCGCGCCCGGCAATAAAAGCAGCAGTTTCACTCGAACCGTAAACTTTGTAAAGCCTCAGTTTGCGGTCGATTGAATCCTTTAAAAGTTTATCATCGATTGCACTGCCACCAACAAGAATCATTTTGTAACTTGTTTGTGACAAACTGATGTTTTCGATGTACCCTTTTAACTGTGTCGCAACAAATGATACCAGATTTGGTTTACGGATTTCAGCTTCATAGAATTCAGGGTTTTCCGGGTTGTTTGAGGTGGTAAGCACCAGATTTACTCCCCCGACAATCGAACGCATAAGAATGGAAAATCCAGAAATATGGTATATTGGCAGGCTTAGCAACCATTTATCCTCTACTTTTAATTGGCACGCGAGATTGCTCCTTCTGGCTGCATTCATCAATGAATCAAATGTGTGGACTACCGCCTTGGGCTTGCCTGAACTGCCCGAAGTGAGAATCACAACCGCATCATCATCCAAAACGGGATTCAGAGTATCTTCAAAGCTGGTCAAAACGAGTAAACCTTTAGTGATCACTCCCCCGGGTTTGAATCTCGAAAGTAATTCCCTGAACTCATTTTCAGTCACCGATGGAGAAACCAAGAGAGGAAGTAGACCGTTAGACCAGGATAAGAAGATCGAAAAGATGCACTGAAGAGGATTTTCTTCCCGGATGAAAACAAGTCTGTTTTTGAGATCCCGCTCAGACCTTTGTGTAGTGTAGTCCGATAGCTTTTCAGTGGAAAAAATGAAATAGCCCTCTTCCAAAACCGAACCACCCAAAATCAGTTTCCGCAATTTTTCAGACTTTAAAGAATGTACCATACTTGCAGGAGATTCGATCACGAGGGTATGGAAAAGCTTTAAAATTTTACTTTTTGCCACAACGGTCATTTAATAATCCTTAGAGACAGAGACCGAGAGAGAACAGAAACCCAAAAAGTGCGGATATTTTAGCCGAAAGCTCCAGAGCTGAATTCAGTTCCGAACCTTTAAGGCTCAGCAACATCAGTATCGCTTTATATGCGAAAGGGAGGGTTAAATAAGGGAGAAATACCCAGTAGGTCAGATCATAGTAGAGATACATGATTAGAGGCACTGAAAATGAGGAAACAAGTAGAATAAAATATTCTGCCAGCGCGAAATTCTTCCCAAGCAGCACAGCGAGAGTTTTCTTTCCGGCTTTTTTATCCTGATCCACATCTCTATAATTGTTTACAACCAGTATATTCGTGACCAAGGCTCCCACAGGTATCGACGAAATCAGGGCCTGACTTGTGATGGTATGGGTATTAATAAAATATGTCCCTACAGTGCCCACAAAACCGTAGAAAAGGAAAACAAAAAGATCACCCAGCCCGTTGTAAGCAAATGGAAACGGTCCGGCAGTGTACATAAATCCTGCAATTATGGAGAGAATACCTATCGCTAAAATAAGCGGACCACCAAGGTAGACAAGATACAACCCCAGAATGAAAGCCAGTCCGAATGTAAGGTAAATAGCAAGTTTCATCTCCCCGACCGAAACCCATCCTTCATTCAAAGCTCTTTGGGGACCCACCCTTTCTTTGGTGTCTGCACCTTTGAGGTGATCATAAAGATCGTTTGTAAAATTCGTTGCAATCTGGATCAGTATTGAACAAATCAAAGCAACAAAAGCCGCAACAAGATGGTACTCCTTCTCTGCAACCGCCAGTGAGGTACCAACAATCACCGGGACGAATGCGGCAAGAAGAGTTTTAGGTCTTGCCGCCAGAATCCAGACATTCAATTTACTCATAAATTCTACGGCAGTTTGGGAAATTTATTGAAATCGGGCTTTCTCTTCTCCAAGTAAGCTTTTTTACCTTCCTGAGCTTCCTCGGTCATGTAATATAGAAGTGTTGCGTTTCCGGCAAGTTCCTGAATACCCTGTTGTCCGTCGAGCTCGGCATTGAATGCGGATTTTAACAAACGGATGGATAGGGGGCTTTTTTCAAGAATCTCTCTCGCCCACTGAACTCCTTCAGCCTCAAGTTCTTCGACGGGTACAACTTTGTTCACGAGTCCCATTTCATATGCCTCAGCTGCATTGTACTGGCGGCAAAGATACCAGATTTCACGGGCTCTTTTCTGTCCGACAAGTCTGGCAAGATAGGATGCACCAAAACCACCATCGAAACTTCCGACCTTCGGACCGGTCTGCCCGAATATCGCATTATCAGCGGCTATGGTGAGGTCACAAACCACATGGAGAACATGACCGCCACCAATTGCGTAACCGGCCACGAGGGCTATTACAGGCTTTGGGATACTTCGTATCATTTTCTGCAAATCAAGCACATTAAGTCTCGGAACTCCATCTGAACCGATGTAACCCTGATCTCCTCTGATCCTCTGATCACCACCCGAACAGAAAGCGTATTTGCCATCCTCGGCAGGCCCCTTGCCTGTCAATAGAATGACACCGATCTCCTGATCCTCTCTGGCATCAACAAAGGCATTGTACATTTCTATTACAGTGTCAGGACGGAATGCATTTCGTACCTCAGGTCTGTTGATGGTAATTTTTGCAATGCCTTCAGCTTTTTCGTAAATGATGTCTTTATAATTTCCGGTCTGTTTCCATTCAATCAGCATAAAATTTCCAAATGGTTTTAGTTCAATTCAGTTAAAAAATTTTCTATCAAACGGGCGGTCTCTTCCGGTTTCTCCAAATAAAGAGTATGCCACGCTCCTTCTATAACAAAATGTTTAAATTTATTGTTCAACCTGATGACACGGTTCCCTATTTCACAATATTTTTCATCATTCCCGCCGGAGATCAGAAGTCCCGGAAGCGTTGATTCTCTCAATAGTGGTTGAAGTGGTTCCTGAATACCGAGCCCGGAATGTAACAAATACTTCTGCAGCACCTCGGTATTATTCTTAAGCCTTCTTTTCCTGTACTCTTCATTGAACTCTGGTGAAAGATACTTCAATCCCTCAAACAGGTCAAGATTTAGCCAGTTTTCGACCCACTCGTCAATTCCATGTTCAGCAATCATTTTCGCATGATGGATATCACCTTCCCGTCTATCCTGTCTCATCGCTTTATCCGGAATACCGGGAGTGGTGGAAATGGCGACAAATCCTGCTTGTGATTTTACCAGATTATGGGCGGTGATGTAGTAAACAAGTCTTCCTCCCGCAGAGTAACCGCAGATGACCGGTGATTTAATACTTAAGCAATCAATCAGACTCGATATTAATCCACCAAGTCCCTCGAAAGTGTAAAAAGCGCTATCCGATGTAAACTCAGACTGCCCGCAGCCGGGCAGGTCAATCAGCAGGTAATTCTGTTTTTCACCGAGTACTTCAACGAACGGTTCCCAGTCAGCGGAACTGCCACCAAAACCGTGGATTAAGACAAGAGTATGCCTGCTTCCCCTCTCCTCATATTTGTAAAAACACTTGATTCCGTTATAATCGTAAAACATTGCCTAATTAATTTTAAGTGAATATAAAAATCCTGTTAGTACCCTGCCGAGGTCGTACAATGTGGTTATGCTGATATTCCTCATATCGTCATTCAATGTATGCCAGTAGTTTCTTCGGGGATTGGCGGAATTGGCTCCAACCAGTCCGGCATCAATTATGTTCAAAGTCTTGATGCCTGATTCATTTAACGGGATATGGTCATCATATATCGGTTGTGAGACAAAATCCTTGAATCTTGTGTTACCTGAACTCTGGGCATATTGCCAAAGCAATTCCACTACATCCCCTGCATACTGCATCGAAGCCGGCTCCCGCATATAAACAGCTTCCATATCACCAACAAGATCGAGCAGAATCCCGAATTTTGGCTTTACAGGCAGAGGATAATTGGAGGCAAAGTGTTTTGAACCGAGACAATATCCCTCGAGACTGTTCGAAAGTCCATAATCTTCCCCGTCGAACAGTACAATATCGACACCGAATTCCAGTTTGTTTTTTCCGATTACATTTGCCAGTTCAAGTAAGACTCCGGTACCACTGGCGCCGTCATTGGCTCCGGGAATCGGAGTTTTGTGTTTACTGCTGTCAACTTCTTTATCAGCATGGGGTCTGCTGTCCCAGTGAGCACAAAGCAGCACTCTCTTAGTGGCATCAGGATTAAAACTTCCGATGATATTTGTAAACTTCAATTTGTCTCCCCATGGGACAACAGCTTCAAAGTCCTGAACTGTAACTTTCGCTCCCGATTTTTGCAGCCGCTCGATAAGATACTTTTTTGCATTCTCCCAGGAAGGAAGTCCCGAAACCCTCGGACCAAATTCTGTCTGTCTTTTTACATACTCGTAAACATTTAGACTGTCATAAACCGGCATATTATCTCTTTTTTGAATTTCAAATTGAGGCGGTTGAACGGCGGGAGGTTCTTCTTTTTTCTTGCAGGAAGTAAAAATAAATGCGAAAAGAATCAATGCTACTGTTACTTTCCCAAAATTCATAATTTCACCTCAATTATTCTGTGCAATTATTTCACAAATGGCGTCCTGAAAACCTCTTGCTTTTGAGGAACTGCCGGGAAAGTTCTGCATCATTATAGAGAACGAAATCATATCTCCACTTTTTGCTCTTAAATAACCCGAGAGGCTGCTCACTCCTGAAAGTGTGCCCGTTTTTGCATGGAGATTGTTGTAGCACAATCCTGTTTTCATTCTTGAAGCCAGAGTACCATCCACCCCTGCGATTGGTAATGAATTGTAGTAAATATCGAACAGTTCACCGCCTGTTTCGTAAATTTTGTTTGTGAGAGCCAGTAGAAGAGAGGCACTGACAACATTGTATCGGGAGACACCTGAACCATCCGACAGTCTGTAATCTGCCGGATTCTTCCCCGCCCACTTTATGATACTGTCCTGGTATTTCTTTCCGTCAGCGAAAGAGACATTTTTGTTTCTTGAAATACCACCTAACGCAAGAAGCACCATTTCAGCATACAGATTATCACTTTTTTTGTTTAACTGATTAATCAATTTTGAATAAGGATGCTGAAACTCATACAGTTGAGTCATCTTGTAGTCGTGGTAGATGATTCTTGCTTTCCCTGAAACCTTGATTCCGCCCCTCTCAAGTTTTTCTTTCAGAAGGGTTGCGAAATAGAATTCCGGTTGCCAGACATTAAATATATAGACTGCCGGCTGGGAACCGTAACTCATTTTACCCTTTACAAAAATTTTATTTGTTCTCTCGAGGTAATCACGCCAGACTCTTAAATCAGTTCCATCATTGCTCATCGATGCGGAATTTACAATTTCAAAATAATTAGTTACCGGATAAACGGAAACATGAGGTCTTCCACCCCCAGCAACCGGCGAAACGGTAACTTTCACTGTGTTTCCGTAAATATTCAGAGCTGACATAAAAGGTGAAGTTACGGCACCGTCGTCATCCCACATCCAGCCCTCACCCCAAAAAAGAGAGTCTTTGTATGAAACATCAAGCAAAATATCTCCCTTTATCTCTTTTATGCCAAAAGCACTTAGCAGGTCATAGCATTTATTCAGACTGTCCATCTTGAAGTCAGGGTCACCATATCCCACAATTACAATATCGCCATTCAAAACTGAATTTTCTATCTGACCGGTGTACCCAATTTTTGTTTTGAAAGTGTAGTCTTTTCCGAGATATACAAGCCCTGCAATTGAAGTGATAACCTTCATGTTGGATGCCGGGTTCATCAATTTAAGCCGGTCACGGGAATACAACGACTTTTTCTGCGATAGATTGTAAACTTCGATCCCCGCATTACAGGAGGTGAAAAAGGTATCATTAAGAATGGTATTTAACTCTGAGAGGAATTTCTCCTCCTGAGCTGAGACCCTGGTGAATGAAAGACACATCACCAAAAAGAAAAACTTTATAGATATTTTAGTATACAATTTCTGTCCTCAGTGCAATTTCTTCCAAAACTGATGAAACTTTTATACATTTTAAATACTCTCCCTTAAAAACAACCGCCTTCCCTTCGCTGTGAGCCTTCATAGTCAAATAAACTGCCCTCGCAGAGGAACAATTCAGGGCTTTTATCAGTTGTCCTATTACTTCCTCAAAGGAATGAAAGTCATCATTGTATAAAATGACCCTCGCAGCATATTTCGAGGAAGAGCCCGAGTCGATGTCCTCGGATATCTCAGGTGATTGAACTTCCTGACCTTCGGTTCCTGGATTTCCTCCAAAAATGGTCAAGATTCTTTCAAATTTGGTCATTTTATTTCAGATATTTCGTAGTAAAATAATTTAAAACATAAAACGGTAATTTAAAGAAAAAACCATCATCTTTCTTATTTTTGTAAGTCATTCCTTAACAAATTCATACAATACGGAGGTCAAATGAAAATAGCTGTTTGCGTCAGCAATGTACCCGATACAGCTACCAAAATAAAGATTGCTGCCGGCGGTAAAGAGATCGATAAAACCGGTGTATCTTTTATAGTTAATCCCTACGACGAGTTCGCCATTGAAGAGGCAGTTAAAACCAAAGAGAAATTCGGTGGTGAGACTGTTGTTATCAGTGTCGGTGATGACTCAAACAAGGCGATTATGACGAAAGCATTAGCCATGGGAATTGATTCCGGCTTGCTTTTAAAAACACAGGATACACTCGACTCTAACGGTGTGGCAACACTTCTTGCAGAGGAAATCAAAGCGAGCGGATACGATATTGTATTCATGGGCAAACAGTCTGTAGATTATGATACTTCGATGGTGGGACAACTCGCCGCTGCAAAAGCCGGCTTGAATTGCATAACTGTCTGCGTGTCGTTGAATATTGAAAATGGCTCTGTTACTGCGGAAAGAGAGATTGAAGGCGGAAGAGAAGTAGTAAAATCGTCCCTTCCTGTCGTGATAACTGCTCAAAAAGGGCTGAATGATCCAAGATATCCAAATCTCAAAGGGATTATGGATGCCAAAAGGAAAAAACTTGAAGAGAGACCTGTCACCGCACCTGCCCCGTTGGTGGAAGTGGTTGAAATGTTTCTCCCAAATCCAAAAGCACCCGGGAGAATTCTTGGAACCGATTCATCAGCAGTACCCGAACTGGTACGCCTTTTAAGAGAAGAAGCAAAAGTTATCTAAGGAGATTATTTATGTCAAAAATGATTTTAGCAGTTATTGAACAAAGAGATGGAAAAATAAAGAAATCCGGGTTGGAAGCAGCTTCAAAAGCCTCTGTGCTGGCTGCAACTTTCGGATGTGAAGCCCTGGCTGTAATCCCTGCGGCTTCTGTTGAGAACTCTCAATTACTGTCACAGTATGGTATCAAAAAAGCCGTTACCCTCTCTGATCCGGCTTTCGAGAAATATTCGCCGTCTGGATATGCCCAATCGATCGTCGATTATGCAAAAGGATGTGGAGCCGATACTCTGATTTTCGCAAACACCGCAATGGGAAAAGATCTTGCACCCAGAGTTGCAGCAGGTTTGAATGCTGCAATTATTTCTGATGCCACCTCTCTCGAAGTTGAAGGCGGTGAACTGATTGCCGTAAGACCCGTATTTGCAGGAAAGGCTTTACAAAAAGTAAAATCTGCTGCCGGTGTCAAGGTGTTTACACTTCGTCCGAATGTATTTCCTTTAGTTGATTCCCCGGTAGAGACAGTTTTTGAGACTGTTACGCTTTCAGGTTCTGATCTCTCGACCATCGTGAGCGAGATCAAAAAATCTGAAGGCAAACTTGATGTCGCTGAAGCAAATATCATCGTTTCAGGCGGAAGAGGTTTGAAAGAATCAGGCAATTTCCATATGGTGGAAGAACTTGCAGAGGTTTTGGGTGCCGCAGTGGGTGCCTCAAGAGCAGTAGTTGATGCAGGCTGGAGACCTCACGGTGAACAAGTGGGCCAGACGGGTAAAACTGTGACTCCTTCTCTTTATATTGCATGTGGGATTTCCGGTGCCATTCAGCATCTTGCAGGCATGGCTTCTTCAAAGTATATTGTCGCTATTAACAAAGACAAGGATGCACCGATCTTCACTATTGCAGACTATGGTATAGTCGGCGATGTTTTCGAAGTATTGCCTGCATTAAAAGACGAGTTAAAGAAAGTGATCGCAAATTGAACAAAATAGAATGTGAAGTTCTCGGTATTTCTACAAGTCCGGCAGGCGGAGGAGCTTTTGTTTTGCTTCTTAAAGAAGTGGATGGAGAGCGTAAACTGCCAATTATCATCGGACACTTCGAAGCTCAGTCGATTGCCTTTGTAATTGAACGGCAGGCTCTGGAAAGACCAAATACTTACGATCTATTGAAATCTGTGATTGATAACCTCGGCGCTTCTGTCGTCGAGGTTGTCATTCATGAACTCCTCCAAAACACATATTATGCCAATATCGTACTCGATGTATCCGGTTTTACTAATGAAGTTGATGCCCGTCCCTCGGATGCAATCAATCTCGCAATCAGATGTCAGGTACCAATTTATGTCGCTGAAAAAGTGATGGATGAGGCGGGATTTTATCCGGCAAAAGAAACACCCAAGGATGATGAATCAGGCGATCCTTCTGAAAGATCAACAATCAGGGAAACCAAACTTGCGGCACTCCAGGACAGACTCAGGGAATTGCTCGAAAATGAAGATTATGAACAGGCTGCAAAAGTACGCGATGAGATTAATAAACTCGGAGGGAAGAGTAACTGAGCAATTCATGAAAACAGGAAATCCTCCTCAATCATGGCGAAAAAAGGGAAATCAAAATATTTCGTTGATTAGTTTCCCAACCCATCAGGCAAAACAGAAACCTGAAAAGTCTCTCCTATTCTGAAAAGACCTTCTCTCCAATCAAACACTGGTCACATTTGTCTTTGGAACATTTGTTTCTGAAGAGTTCCAGCATTCCTTGATAGATCAGTGGTCCATGCTTGTGTGAATCCAGATTCAAAGCTGAAGACACTTCACTAACAAGTGTGTTATCGATTTCCATATCCACTTCACTAAACAGTTTCAATGTTTTAGCCGCAAATTTATGCTTGCCAAACAACTCGTAATAGATATAAAGTATCGGAAGTACCACATTAAGCACCATTTCGTCAGCACGGTTTTTTCCGACAAAGAAATTTATATACGGCTTGGCTTCCGTATCGAACATATAGTGCCGGCTCCAGTATCCATGTCCTTTTGTTACAAAGATGCTTCTTATGCAAACTTTTAGAGTGTTAAGATTGTGAATGTCGATAAATTTACGGTGTAATCCGCCGATCAGATTATGATTAATAATTTCATTCAGAAGTCTCACACCACCAGCAAGGCGCACAGTTGGATAATTTTGAGGTCTCATACGATAAAATGACCAGTCTTCCGAAGAAAAAGTCTTTCCATCGTATATCTCTTCAAGCTCGAGCCACTTTTCATGCAGCGATCTGATGTAACCTGAAGTTTCCTCTGACTCCCCTTTATGCGTTAACTCAAGCAAACCGGACACATGGAAGAAGAGTGCTTCAGCATTGTGAATAAAATCTGCATCCTGCCCCAGTGTTTTCAGATATTTTAATTCGACAGCCTTCGCAAGTCTTAGCATAATCTCTTTGTTTCGGGAGTAGCCCAAAGCCTCAAATATCCCTTCATAGAATAACTGTTCCCATACGGCTTTGTTATTCATTTCCTTTCGTGTCAGTTTTCTTTCAAGATACTCAAGTGGTACATCGTATCCATGTTCAGGTTCACATATCTTCATCTCCTCAAGGAAAAGTATCTCCTTCATCCTGTATGCCACTTTTTCACATTTTCGCTTGAACCGCTCAATTCCGAGTCTCTTCAAAAATTGAAGTTTTTCTTCCTCTGTAACAAGCAGAGTCAACTGTTTGCACGAAATTTTATTGATACTGCTTAATCTGAAATTTGCTATCTGCTTTCGGAGCGATGTACTTAAAGATTGATCAATAAAATCAATTACACTTATGGAGGGGACTTTTCTGCCGTCTTTGGTTGTAACAAAAATTCGCTGATCAGAATCGTCAAGAATTACATGAAGGATAACTTTGTTAAACTTTGGATTTTTTGAGTGACCGTGATTTTTCCAGTCGGTATGAAAATTGTCTATTTCGATATCACCGACAAATGTCAGACTGCCTATTTGGATATGAGCATTCCTGAAATCAGGACCTCCCAGTTCAGTGGATTCAACACCCCTGTCGAGAACACGAATCCTCTCGCCATCTCTTGTATAAATATCAGACTTGAACTCCTGATTTTTCCAAATTTCATAAATCAGTTTTTCGGGTAATGCAGCAGTTTTCATTCTCTCTCCATCGAAATACGATAATAGCCGACAGTATTATCTATCAATTATTAGAATATATTCCCATTTACGAGAAATATATCTTTCCTC
Organism: Ignavibacteria bacterium; assembly: GCA_017302895.1. Taxonomy (NCBI): domain Bacteria; kingdom Pseudomonadati; phylum Ignavibacteriota; class Ignavibacteria; species Ignavibacteria bacterium. The sequence continues at coordinate 522,402 of JAFLBV010000002.1, forward strand.
CGGCTTACTATACCGGGTTAATTACTCTTTGATTACTCTCCTGTTGATCACACGCTTTCAGAAATTTGATTCACTTCTCTGTTAAGTTTTTGAAGTTCGTCAAATGCAGATGAAGCAAAATCTTCTTCTTGTGATGCGTAAATGATATTTCTGCTGGAATTAATCAGAAAATTTCTGTGTCCTGCAGAATTAAATATTGAAGCGACCTCACCGGCACTGCCACCTTGCGCTCCGACGCCCGGCACTAGAACCGTGGTACCTTTCAAATCAACAATATCTTCCTTCAAGTTTTCGATCCTTGTTGCTCCAAAAACTGTGCCAAGTTGATTTGCCGGGTACCAGCTTTTGATTTTTCGCAGCACAGATTTATAGAGAGCTGTTCCGTCGCTCAACAACATTTTTTCAAAATCTTCCGAACCTTTGTTCGAGGTGAGTACGAGTATGAAATTAATTTTCCCTTCGTACTCAAAAAATGGATCAAGGGAATCCTTCCCCATATACGGAGCCAGGGTTGAACAATCGAATCCCAGTTCATCGAAGATTGCTTTGGCATACATCATGGAAGTATTTCCGATGTCCCCCCTTTTGGCATCTCCAATTATCAGTACATCCTCACTCCTGGAGCGGATTAACTCCACAGTTTTCCTTAAAACCTTAAAACCTTCCATTCCATGACTTTCATAAAAGGCAAAATTAAGCTTGTATGCTGCGGCTTCAGTTATTGTTGATTCAACAATTAGTCTGTTAAATTCATACAGAGGATTTAAAGATTTTCTAACAACAGCAGGGATTTTTTTGATGTCGGTATCCAAACCAACGCAGATATGTTTTCCCTGTTTTACAAGTGCTTCCAGTTTTTCAAACGAATTCATTCACCACCTCAATTAATTGCGTGACGGCTTTTGGCTATGTTAAATACAATTCCGAGCATAATAAAATTTGACAGAAGTGACGACCCCCCATAGCTAACGAAAGGCAACGGAATTCCGATAACAGGAACTATTCCAATAACCATTCCGATATTGATGGCAAAATGTATCACAAAAATTGATAGTATTCCTACAACGACCAGACTGAAAAAGTCACTCTTTGTTTCACTTGCTATCTTGAGGATTCTGAGAAATATTAGCACGAATAATGAAATCACTGCAATCGTGCCTAAAAAGCCGAATTCCTCTCCCACCACGCAGAAAATAAAGTCCGACCACAATTCGGGTATGAACTGTAACTGAGTCTGGCTGCCCGACATGAATCCCTTGCCCCAAAGTCCTCCGGAGCCTATGGCTATCTGCGCCTGAATGGCATTATAACCTGCACCAAGTGGATCTGAGTTCGGATCGACAAATGTAAGAATTCTCTTTTTTTGGTGAGGGCTCAGGATGTTAAAGAAATACTTTACAAAGAATGCCGAAGCAAAATTTACACCCAGAAGGGCTGTTGTGATGAAAATATTTTTTTTAAATACAAACAGAAAAGCAATAACAACAGCAAATGCGCCTGCAATGTACCAAACCCCGAACAGGGAACTGATCATTACTAGAGGTGGAGCTAGAACGACAAACAAACCAAATGCACTTATTCCCCGCCAAAAAAGCAGGGTAAGGATCATCCCAAAATAAACCAGCGAACTTCCCAGATCGGGCTCAAGCATTATCAGAGCAACAGGAAAAAGTCCGATTGCCAGATATTTCAAAATTACTTTTATATCCTCGATATCATTCCCTTTTTCTTCCAGAAATGATGCCAGGGCAAGAAGTGTTGCAATTTTCGAAAATTCAGCCGGCTGGAGATTCAGAGGGCCCAAACTTATCCAAGCTTTGGCACCACCAATTGTTTTACCAAAGATGAGTACTGCTATCAGCAAAAAGATGCTTAACCCGTAAGCCCATGGGATTGCAGTTCTTATAAGTGTGCTGGGAAGGTTATAGATTACAACAAAAATTATGATTGAGAGAACAAGAGCAACTATCTGTTTTTCAAAATTGTTTCGAACCTGGGTTACATTCTGAGTTGAACTGTAAATCGCCAGTAACCCGAATGTTAAAAGAATAATAACAGCACCAAAAATCAGGAAATCGAATCTCCCGGATATTTTCCCGCCTAACTTCATCTAATCCCCGTTTTCAATGTTAGTGAGAAGTTGGGTTGTATCCCCTGATTTTGAAGGTTTTTTCGGTTTCTCTTCCTTTTCTTTCTGTTTTATTACTCCTGAAGAACGAAGATATGCAAGAATGACCTGTTCAGCCACCGGTGCAGCCACATCAGCTCCGTAACCTGCATTTTCAAAAAGAACTGCGACTGCTATTTTGGGATCATCATAGGGGGCAAACCCGACAAACAGTGAGTGGTTTCTCCCGTGGATATTCTGCACTGTTCCTGTCTTGCCCGCTATTACCACATCGGTACTCCGGATGTTCTTGGCAGTTCCCCCGCCACCATTGACCACGAGCCACATCCCTTTTTTGATAATCCTTACATTGCTCTCACTGACTCCGGTATTGATTTCTTCGAACCGGAAAGGAACAAATTTTCTCTTCTCATCGAGATAGCCTTTAACAAGATGAGGGACAAATGACTTGCCGTTGTTTGCAACAATTGCGGTCATCAGAGCCAGTTGAAGCGGTGTCATACTCACCTCGCCCTGTCCGATACCAACACTAACCAAAATACCTTTGGGCCAGCCTTTCCCGTATATTTTTTCATAATACTGAGTGGAGGGTATCAAACCTTTAGATTCTTCCAGAAGATCAATTCCTGTCTTGGTTCCAATCCGGAATTTCTTTGCAAATTCATTAAGACGGTCCACTCCAATTTCAAAAATCAATTTGTAGAAAAACACATTGCATGAACCCTCAAGCGCCCTGTAAACTGTTGTCGCGCCATGAGCACCGTGGCACTTGAATGTTCTGTTTCCATAGGTGAATGATCCGGGGCAGTAAATTGTGCTGTTTTCGTTTAACACACCGAGTTCCAGCGCACACAAAGCCACAATTACTTTAAATGTGGACCCGGGAGAATGGGTTGACATGGTAGCTCTGTTAAACTGCGGTTTAAGTGGATTTGAAATCAGTTCCCTCATATAATCTGCGGGAGTAATATCGGAAAACTTCGAAAGGTCGTATCCGGGTGAGCTTGAAAACGCCAGTATCTCACCTGACGAAGGTTCTATTGCAACTATCGCTCCGCTCCTTCCGTGCATCACCTGTTCGGCAGTAAGTTGAGCGGCAGAGTCAAGAGAAAGTACGAGGTCTTTCCCCTTTATCGAAGGTTTGTCGGCATTCCCTTCCTTAAATCTTGCAATTTTCTTCCTTGATGCATTTACAAGAATGTAGTTGTACCCCTTTTCACCGCGAAGGTAGGTTTCATAGCTCTTTTCAATACCATTCATGCCGATGTTATCACCAAGAGTATAGAAGCTGTCTTTTTTCAAGTCGTTATCGTTCGTCTCTTTTAGATAACCAAGGACATGGGATGCACCAAAAATATTTGTGTAACCCCGCTTTATTTCGATTATGTAATCGACTCCGGGGAATCGTTCAGAATTCTCTTCCAGCCAACCGATTTCCTGAAATGTAGCACCCTTCTTGATACGGACAGGTTGATACTTCCCGTATTTTTTGTGCTTCAGAAGTATGCGTGAAATAGTGTCTTTGGGAAGTTGGAGGAGCGATTCGAGCATCGAATTTTTCGTGGTGTCGTATTCGTAAGGAGTAATTCTTACAGTGTACGACGGCACATTGTCAACCAACAATCTAAAATTACGGTCATAAAGAACACCCCTGAGGGGCATCTGTTCAATCGCCTTAATACTGTTGTCGGTAGATTTATTTTCAAATTTACTGTTGAAAACTATCTGCATCTGAAATAGCTTTAAACCGTAAACAAGAAAAAGACCTAGTATAATAGAGGCGAGCACAGTCTTTCTTGTCGAGGAAAGTAGTGTCATTCCAGCCAGTCACCTTTTTTTGTTGGAGTTGCAAAGATCCAAATTGCGCTTATGAATCCTGTGTAAAGTGCGGGAGTAATTCCCTGCTCAAAAATAAGTTTAAGAAGATTATTATTCAGGTCGAAATTTGTTACCAGAGCGAAAGTTGAAGAGTTGATGAAGGCTGCAAGCAGAATTATAAATATAAATCTGTAGGACTTTAAATTAATGTCAATTCTGTTTGTACTGAAGTAACCTGCTACGAATCCCGCGACAGTTTTGGCAAGAGCAGCACTTCCCAGTAAATTTCCTGTAACAAGGTCAAATATCAGCCCGGCACCAAATCCAAACACCGTACCCGGTATCTGTCCCTGTTTCACTGCATAGTAAACTACAAGTATCAGGATAAGGTCCGGAACTATGGTTTCAATTGAAATAAGGGGAACGAAAACGACCTGCACAAACAGAAGAGGTATTAGATATAAAACCGGAAGAAGGTACTTGAAATATTTGTTATTTGTCATTTCGTCTTCAGATAATTCAGTTCGTAATTGTCCACTTTTTTACTCTGCACCATACGCATAACAAACACATTCAGGGTACTGTTCAGATCGACATACGGATCGATGAGGATATCGTTGAACAAACCGCTCTCGGGATTCAATATCTTAACAACTTCTCCTACCGGCAAATTTATTCCGATTAATGAACTGATTTCAGAAGTGATAATTCTCTCCCCTTTCTTCAATTGCAAGGTTTTTGGAATCCCTTGCATAATCAGTTCTGTGCCGTTCCACTTGAGGATACCGGGGGTTCCCGAATTCAACAATTTCACGATGATTTTCAGATTGACATTTTTGTAAGTTCTTACGATCGAGTAGTTTTCTGTGGAAGTGTAGACGATTCCCAGAAGTCCGTTGTGCGATATCACGGGCATCCCGGGTTTTACAGAATCTTTTGTACCTTTATTGATGGTGAAATTAACCTGATCTGCAAGGTATGATTTGGAAATGACTTCTGAGGCTATCAATTCGTATGAGCTCGTATCCTGAAATGCAAGCATTTCTCTCAACTCACTGTTTTCCAGACCGAACTCCCGCAACTGATTATTTTCGAGCATCAACTCCGCATTTCTTCGCCTGAGTTCCTCATTGTCGGACCGGAGATCAGTGATGAAATTGACATATCCAAATACCCCGGAAACTCTCGAGAAAGTCGATAAAGCGAGTGCTCTAAGCTTCTGTGTCGATTCGGATTCACTTAACGACATCAGAAAAAATGAAATGATTATGAGAATTATCAGGATTAGATAAGACTTGAAAGATTGAAAAAGTGAATAGAAAAATTCTCTCATTCTAATAGCGACGGTGCCTTATCAAAACTGCAGAATATCCATTCAGATTATCAATGACCCTTCCGGCACCGCGAACCACTGCAGTAAGGGGTTCCTCCGCAATGTGAACGGGCAGATTTGTCTCCAATCTTATTCTTTTATCAAGACCCTTCAGGAGCGCACCACCTCCCGACAACATAATTCCGGAACTGTGAATATCGGCTGAGTGCTCGGCTCCGGTTCTCTCGAGTAATCTCCTGACTGCCTCAAGAATCTGAACTACAGGTCCCTCGAGGGCATCCCTGATTTCCACAGATGAAACTTCAACTTTCTTTGGAACACCGCCTACAAGATCCCGTCCCTTTACTTCGATGGTAAGTTCTTCCGGTAACGCCATGGCAGAACCGACCTGACATTTTATTGCTTCAGCCGTCCTTTCTCCAATCAGAATATTGTAGTTCCTTCTGAAGAAGCTTACAATTGCTTCATTCATTTCATCACCGGCAACCTTGATCGATTCTTCAACCACGATACCTGAAAGTGCAATTACAGCAATTTCAGTAGTTCCACCACCAATATCGATAACCATGTTACCTTCGGGTCTGGAAACATCGATTCCTATACCTATGGCAGCAGACATTGGTTCAGAAATAAGGTGAACCTCTTTTGCCCCTGCATGCTCGGCACTGTCTCTAACAGCCCTTTTTTCAACTTCGGTTACGCCGCTCGGAACAGCTATTACCACTTTTCTGGCAGAAACAATACCTGAATTAACTTTTTTGATGAAAGCACGAATCATCCCTTCGGCAATTTCGAAATCGGCGATTACTCCGTCTTTCATCGGTCTGGTTACAGCAATCTCACGGTGCTCTCTGCCCATCATCTCTTTGGCTTTATTGCCAAGGGCGATGATTTTCCTGGTGTTGCGGTCGTAGGCCACGATTGAGGGCTCGTTTAACACGATTCCCTTACCTTTGACATGAATAAGAGTATTCGCTGTCCCAAGGTCGATTGCTATATCATTTGCTAAAAAATCCAATAATCCCATCTAAGAAACCTCAGTGTTTAAAGTGTCTGACTTTTGTAAATATCATAGAGATCGCATGCCTGTCCGCAGCTTCAATACTCTCTTTGTCGCGTACCGACCCCCCGGGTTGTACGATCACTGTAATTCCAGCCTCCGCAAGAAGATTCACTCCATCCTCAAACGGGAAAAATGCGTCTGATGCAGCAATAGCCCCTTTGGTGTCGAATCCGAACTCTTCAGCTTTTTTGATTGCAATTTTTACTGAATCCACTCTGGAAACCTGTCCGGCACCAATCCCGATTGACCTGCCTTCCTTTACCAGCACGATGGCATTCGACTTTACATTTGCACAGATTTTCCAGGCTAAAAGAATATCCTTTTCAGCCCCTTTCTCAGGCATTTTTCTGGTTACTGTTTCAAAATTCTCGAGTTCACCCCGGTATGAATCCTTTTCCTGAACGAGATAGCCCCCTGCTGCATTTCTGATAACGAAGGGAATATCCACTTTTTTCTTCTGAAGAAGCACTCTTCTTTGTTTTTTTCTGTTCAAAATCTCTATAGCCTCTTCCGTGAATGAAGGGGCAACCACGAGTTCAAGGAAAATCTCGTTTAGTTTTTCCGCTGTTTCGGCATCAACGATACTGTTAAATACCACAATTCCACCGAATGCAGAGACCGGATCGCATGACAAAGCTTTTGTGTATGCATCCAGTGAATTTTCACCTGTTCCGACTCCACAGGGATTGCTGTGTTTGATAATGGCGCACACAACTCCGTCAAGTTCAGATACGAGCTCTGAAGCTGCCGAGAGGTCAAGTATATTGTTGTATGAGAGCTCCTTGCCAATAAGCTGTTCAAAGTATTCGTTGAAGTCACCGAAAAAATATCCCTTTTGGTGAGGGTTTTCACCATATCTTAAAACCCTCCGCTCAGGTTCAAATATCGAAAGTGTTCCTTTTTCACCGGTAGTTCTCCTCTCAAGAGTTGAGGAGATCAGTGAATCATACTGAGCGGTAACCTTGAATGCTTCAATTGCTAAAAACTGCCGGTAAGGTTCGTCAATTTCTCCTTTTCCCGCTCTTTCAAGAAACTCGAGGTACTGATGTGGAGCAGTGAGTATCGAGACAAATCTAAAATTCTTGGCAGCAGCCCGTATCAGTGAAACCCCGCCAATATCAATCTTTTCAACAAGTTCCGGAATTGATGAGTCAACATTTGAGGCAGCCCCTGAAAAATTGTACAAATTTACAACCACTACATCGATATCTACAATTCCGTGTTGTGCCATCTCGGCAAGGTCATCTTTGTTATCCCTTCTCGCCAAAATTCCGCCGAAAACTTTTGGGTTAATTGTCTTTACTCTTCCTCCCAGGATTTCAGGGAAACCCGTAAAATCACTTATTTCAACACATTCGACTTTCGACTCCCTTAACAGCCGGGCTGTGTTTCCTGTTGAAACGATTGTATATCCCAAACCTGACAAACCGGATGCCAGTTCGACACAACCGGTTTTATCCGTCAGTGAGACAAGAGCATATTTCTTCAATTTTATTCTTTCTGTCAATTAACTACTCGTGGAACGAATTCAGACGATTCTGACTCTGCCGTCCACAATCTTTATCCTTTGTTCTGCAAAAAGTGCAACTGTGGCGGGCAGCAGTTTATGCTCCTCTACCAGCACTTTTTCGGCTATCTCATCAGGAGATTTCACCATGGATATATCAACTGCAGACTGAGCAATTATATATCCTTTGTCATATTCATTGTTCACAAAATGTACTGTCGGACCTGATATTTTGGCACCTGAATCAAATACTGACTCATGGACAAAATGCCCGTACATTCCCTTCCCGCCAAAAGACGGAAGTAGTGCGGGGTGAATGTTTATAATACGGTTTTCAAACTTTGCCACAAACCCGGCAGGAACCAGTTTAAGAAAACCTGCAAGCACAACAAGCCCGATTCCCTGATCAACCAGTATTCCAGCAATTTCATCAAAACTTAAACCGTGTTTTCCAACTGTCAGGGTCTTGATCCCTTTGGAATGAGCAAACTCAAACGCCTTACAATCAGGTTTGTCACTAATGACATAACTCGTTTCAACTAAATCAGTTAACAAGTCGCTGTTAACGATGGCCTGAAGGTTTGATCCCCTGCCTGAAACAAAAATTGCCAGTTTCAGTTTTGCCATAAAATGTCAGTTTGTAAGAGAATAAATCTTACTTGCCTTCACAAACTCCCGGAATAAAGGATGCGCCTTTGTTGCCCGGCTCTTCAATTCAGGATGGAACTGGCATGCCACAAACCAGGGATGATCTTTCAATTCAATCATTTCAACAAGCAAACCGTCTGGAGAAGTGCCACTTATTATCAATCTGGCATTCTCTAAAACACCCCGAAAATCGTTGTTTACCTCATATCTGTGACGGTGTCTTTCCCAGATATCGCTGACACCGTATGCCTCGGCTGCTTTGGTTCCTTCTTTAATTACACAGTTGTAGGAACCGAGTCTCATTGAACCACCGAGGTTTTTAATACCTTTTTGACCCGGCATAAGGTCAATAACCGAATAGTTGCCTTTTTTGATTTCAGAGCTGTTCGCTTTTGGCAGTTTGCATTCTGATCTGGCAAATTCAATTACCGCACACTGCATACCGAGACAAATTCCAAAGAAAGGAATGTTGTTTTTTCGAGCGTAATTGATGGTCTTTATTTTTCCCTCTATTCCCCGGATACCAAATCCTCCCGGTACCAGAATGCCGGTTATGCCCGAAAAGAGCTCATCTAAATCACCGGTCTCACAGTCTTCTGCATTTATCCACCTGATTTTGACTTTTACATCGTTTTCGGCACCTGCATGTACAAAAGATTCCATTATGCTTTTGTAGGCATCATGATAGTCGATATATTTACCACTAATTGCGATTTCTATGGTACGGTCAGGATTTTTAATCTTATTGACAAATTTCTTCCACTGCCCAAGTTCAATTTTCGTATCCTGTAACCTGAATTTTTTCAACACCACAAGATCCATCTTCTCCTGGTGCAGTATGAGCGGTACCTCGTAGATTGTGTCGCAATCCTGAGTCGAGAAAACCGAAGAACTCTCAACATTACAAAATGAAGCAATCTTGGCTCTTATCTCGAGTGAAAGATTCTTCTCAGAACGGCAAACAAGCAGGTCTGGTTGAATCCCGAGTTCCAGGAGGGCTTTTACAGAATGCTGCGTGGGCTTGGTTTTAACCTCGGCAGCAGAGCGAATATATGGCACATAAGTAACATGGATAGTAAGTGCATTCTTTTTTCCAAACTCATGAAGCAGTTGTCTTACCGCCTCAATAAACGGCAGGCTCTCTATATCGCCGATAGTTCCGCCAATCTCGGTAATTATTATGTCATAATCACCTGATTCACCAAGTTTACACATCCGTCTTTTAATTTCATCTGTGATGTGGGGTATAACCTGAACAGTAGCTCCAAGGTACTCACCCTGTCTCTCTCTGTTTATAACATCATAGTAAATCTGACCGGTGGTAGTATTATTCGCGCGGTTCATATTCAAACCGAGAAATCGCTCATAATGTCCCAGATCGAGGTCTGTTTCAGCACCGTCTTCGGTTACATACACTTCACCGTGCTGAAATGGATTCATCGTTCCCGGATCCACATTGATATACGGATCAAATTTCTGGATTGTCACCCGGTAGCCACGCTGTTTCAGTAACAATCCCAATGATGCGGCTGTTATTCCTTTACCAATCGAGGATACTACCCCGCCGGTAATAAAAATGTACTTAACCAACTTATGTCCATAAAATTAAATAATTTAAACTTCTAATATAGTTAGAATGGCAACCTTTTTCAAAGTTAATGGATGTGTTTACCCAATTACTTTTTCCTTGATATTCATTGCCCAGCGGGAGTAGGCATCACCGTTCAAATGAAGTCCGTCTGATGTAAAATCGAGCGACAAGTTGCCTGAAATGTCCTTTAAAAGAGCGTTATTGTCTAAAAACTGAATATTTAATTCTCTCGCCATTACAGCAAGTGAGGCATTTACTTCATCAATTGTGCTGTTTTTTATTCCTGTTTGAAGCATCATTTCCCTGACAGGAAGTATCGATTGAAGAAAAATTATTGCACCTGTGGAACCGGAAAGTTTTAAAATAATTTCTCTGATATTGGAAATCACTTCATCCATTGGGTAGTGTCTCTGTAAATCGTTTACACCAATGGTTAAAAATATTTTTTCAGGATTTAATCCGATAATCTGATCCAACCGGTTCAATACTCCGGCAGTACTGTCGCCGGAGATTCCCCTGTTTATGATTCTGATTTCGGGGAAAAATTCCTGCCACTCACACATTTCTGTTATACTGTCACCTAAAAAAACGACACACTCTCCATCGCTTCCGTACATTGAAAACAAAGTTGTGCGATGAATATAGTGTGAATCGATCTCAAGTTTTCTGCTCATGTTGTTTTCTGATCTCTCAAATTTTTTGTAATTTCAAGATATAAATTTAATTAATACTTATTCGCCCAACCCATAATTCCGGTGTTCAATGCAAAATATTTTTACTGTTTGTCTCGTATTCATAACCTTGGTAATTCCTCTTTCCGCCCAGTTTGATACACATGCCGTTGAAAATGTTACTTCCGGATTCAGACGATACCCCCTCTATGAGGAAGTGACGAATGCCTCGTGTGGTCCGTGTGCACAGAGTAATCCTGCCCTGAATTCATACATGGAGACAATGAAAGACTCATTGATTGGTGTAACCTATCATGCATGGTGGCCCGGGGTCAGCGATCCGATGTATCAGCACAATATTCAGCAAAACCGTGATCGGATTCAATTTATGAAGGGAAATGTGAATGCGACACCGTGGTTGAATGTCGATGGAATAATTGTAGATGTCTGGCCATTTTCTCCCTCAAACTTGTCAGGAGCCTACAAGACCAGAATGGCTATCTCCTCCCCGCTCGGACTTGAAGTGAGCCAGTCACGAATTTCGCCTGATTCCATTGAAGTGAGAGTGAAGGCATATTTGTTGTCAAACCTCCCGGCAGGTACATGGAAGTTAAGAGTTTATGCAGTTGAACACCCGGTTAATTTCACTACTGCACCCGGTTCGAATGGGGAAAAGTATTTCCCTCATGTATTCAGAAAATCGATCCCAAATTCTTCCGGTGAGCTTTTCCCGTCTTCGAAGGGTATATATGAGTTTACCTGGAGATATAAATTCGAAACTGCGTGGAAGGATTCAAATCAATATTCCATAGCTGTTGTTCAGGATGATATTACGAAAGAAGTGGTTAACGCCGGAAGCAGCAGGATACCACTCCAGTTTCCAGTCGGCCTGAAAGATGATGAAACAGGACACCTTCCTTCAACAGTAACGCTTTACGACAATTACCCGAATCCATTTAATCCGTCAACAGTGATTTCTTATTCACTACCTGAGGCAACAGAAGTTAATCTCAGCGTATTTAATGCTGCAGGTGAATTTATTAAATCCCTGCATAGCGGTTACAAAACTGCGGGTCATTACAAAATTGAATTTGAAGCCACCGGTTTTTCATCAGGAGTATATTTTGTTATTTTGAACACACCTGTTGGAAGATCGGTGAAAAAGATCAGTCTGCTGAAATAGTTGATAACCTTAGGATTAGCCTAAAATATCATTTCTTGTCGTCAGCACTGGGCCCATAGAGTCCCGGTACTCTCAGATCATTCATCCGCAAATAAACTGTCAATTGCCCTCTGTGATGAATCATGTGATTCATCACTGAGGACCTAAGCACTGAATGCCTCGGCTCTCCAAAAAACGGTTTCCCGTTATAATATAGAGTCCATATTTCATCCATTTGCTCCTTATTCATCCCACGAAGCACATCAAGAAATTTTCTCACATTTTCGTCAAATTTTCTGAGCATCTCCTCCTTTCTTTCAGGGGCATTAATATCTGGATTAACTTCGGAATCTTTTAGATGATATTTATCCGTGGTCAGAGTCATTAATCCCCAGTATGAAATGTTAGCAAGATGCATGGCAAGGTGCTTTAATGAGAATGACCTGGGATGCGGTTTGAAATCGAATTTACTAAAATCGAGAATTTCGAGCACTTTCCTTGTTCCTTTGAATTCCTGTTCAAATTCACGATAGAATTCGTCAACGATCATTTTTCTGTCCTTTTCTTTGGCTGTCTTGTGTCAACATTTAGTAAAAATTTAGACTTGCTTCATTTTTGAATTATGATAAACTCTGTTCTTCTGTTCACGGCCCTGCCCTCTTCCGTCTTGTTGTCTGCAACAGGTTTGGTGTCGCCGAACCCGATCGCTTTTATCCTGTTACCGTCAATTCCCCTGTTGATAAGTTCGGTCTTGACCGCATCAGCCCGCTGTTGCGAAAGTTTCAGATTGTAACCCTTGTCCCCGACATTATCAGTGTGGCCATGAATTTCAATATCAAAAAGCGGGTTCTTAACCAGAAGCTCAACAACGGTTTGAACAGCCCGCTCCGAGGATGGTTTTAGATCATACTTGTTGAATTCAAAATTAATGTTAAGCAACACAGGTACATTCGCTTCGGGGGTATTGTTGAAATTGGCAAATGTTTCTATCTCATATTGTGGCATGCAGAATTTGATACTGACAGTGTGCTGTCCATACTCAACGGGCCTGTACTGAAGGATGTAGGCATGCTGCAACCGGCTGTAAATATCCGCATACACTCTGCTGAATTCGGACGAAAGGTACATGTGATTATATGTTCCTCCGGTCGAGACTGCCAGTTCTTTCAGAAAATTTTCATTCACATCCCGGCCAAAGTCGATCGCACAGATTATAACATCATTATCAAGAGCGTATTCTGTGAGGCTGTCAAGAAAATTCGCTCCTTCGGTTCCATCCGTATAGACAATCACTATCTTGCTCTTGACAGGTGCATTCTTCACAGCGTCAATTCCTGTCATAATGGCTTTTGAGAGAGATGATTTTCCACCGTAACCGGTCAGCCCTGAAGGATTTAATTTATTCAGAAGAATTGAAGCATCAGTTGTGAGAGGAACCTCAATAACCGCCTTGTCGTCATATTTTACGATGGAAACAGCGTCAGCCTTGTTTTTAATCTTTATCAGATCTGCAGCAGCAGCTTGAATGATATTTGCACGATCTTCCCCGATGGATCCGCTGTGATCCATTACGAGCGAAACAGCTATCGGTTCAACAATTGCACCCGGAATCTCGGCGAGCTTAAAGTCATCTATTTTATATGTTTTACCGTTCACTTCCTCAGAAACACTGCACCACTTCTTCAACCACTCACCTTCGAGTGCATTAGTCAGCATTATGCCATCAGAATTTAGAATATTCATATATATTGAAATCAAATCTGCTTGAGATGCATCGACACGACTCACGGTGAGTACAGGATTTTGGGCATTCATTTCACTTATTCGGCTTATTCCACTAACATAGAGTGGTTTGTAGTTTGCCGGAGGTGTCGAGTCATCTTTTACGGCTTCAACCGGGGTTGAACAACCGGTCAAAAAGACTATTAGTAATAGAGAGTTAATGACAAGAAGAATTTTCGTTTTCATATCTGATCCGATTGAATAACTGATGATTAAAAGTTGTTAACTGTTAAATTGACGATTGAATGATTTGAAAAAACGAGTTGTATCTGCTAACAAATCGACATTAATCTGCTATTTATCAGATCGCAATCTACATTTATTTCATTTAAAACTCAAGAAACTGCCTGAAATAGTTTTTGGAGAACAAAAAAAAACATTTGTTAGTAGCAAATATCTCGTTACATTAGGAGGTATGAAAAGAAAATTTCTTATTTCCATTCTAATTTTTGTATTTTTCCTGTCCGCAACAGGTTTTCCCGTTGTAATTCACACTTGTGAATCTTCGGGCGTCAGTACATTATTCGGATGTGAAATGTGTGATGACGCAGTTGAGGTTTCCGAACCGGAATCGTGTTGCGATCAAAACACTGATGAAAAGAAATCAGATTTTAATCAGTTCGAAACAATCAAGTCACTTGAAGGTGAGTCCTGTTGCTTCGAAAAAGTCGATTTTCACCAAATTTCATACGATGTTTCAATATTTAACCTGTCAAATCTCTTCGTAAGTGAATTTGATGCGGTTACAGTCTCTTCTGACCTTACCGGTGAACAGGAAATTACTCAGATTCTCAGGAATACTGATGATCTTCCTCCTCCTTCATTCGGTAAATCCCTTCTGACTTCTATCCACCAACTAAAAATAGCCTTACCTCTAAGCTAAACGCTTATCAATAGACTGTTCCTGGCATTGCTCCATCCTTCGTGGGCATAAAGGACTGTCAAACAACCCACTATTATTGATTTCTCATAAAGAGAAGAGGTTCAAATTGAAATTTAAATATTTATTACAGATGATGATTCTGCTAAGCGCGGTTACCGTCGCACAGAATCTAAAAGGTTTTGTTTACGAACTCGATCAACAAAACAAAAAAGTCCCTCTTGTTTCAGCCAATCTGTTTTGGAAGGATACCAAAATCGGAACGGTCACCGACCTCAATGGGTTTTTCTCGGTCAAGAAACCGGTGGGCAAAACTGCATTCCTGGTTGTAAGTTATACCGGATATGTAGCAGACACAATAGAGGTCTCAAGCACCAAGGATTCCATCGAGATCGTTCTCACTCTAAATGCCCAACTTAAGGAAGTTCTTATTTCTGCTGAAAGATCTTCACGCTTTTTGGATGATCTTGAACCCGCACAGGTCGAAATTATCACCGGAAAAGAGCTTCTAAAAGCTGCCTGCTGTAACCTTGGCGAAAGTTTTACCACCAATGCCTCGGTTGATGTTCAGTATCAGGATGCAGTGTCGGGTGCACGGCAGATCCAGTTACTCGGACTTGCAGGTGCGTATACCCAAATGCTCTTCGAAAATATCCCATCGATGAATGGTATCGGAAATTCATTCGGACTTGGTTTCGTACCCGGACCCTGGATATCACAAATCAGCGTTTCTAAAGGGTCCGCTTCGGTTGTGAATGGATATGAATCGATCACAGGACAGATAAATGTCGGATATAAAAGTGCAACTGACGCCGAGAGGTACTACTTCAACGCTTTCCAAAGTTCACATTACAAAACAGACATAAATGCAAATGCTGCAATTGAACTTAGTGATCATGTCAGCACAATATTCCTGGCTCATTCAAACTTTGTATCGAAAATGGTGGATGACAATTTTGATTCATTCACAGATGACCCAAAAACCATGCAATACAATGTTATGAACAGATGGAAAATTCATACCGATTTTGGTTTGGAATCCCAGTTTGGTATTCACTATCTTTCTGAAAAGCGGACGGGCGGACAAATGCTTCCGATGCTCTCGGGAAAGCAGTATAAAATTGACATTGACTCGAGACACTTCGATTTCTACTCTAAAACAGGTTATGTTTTCACCGCGGAGCCATACATCAGTCTCGGTTTGATGCTTGATGCACATTCCCACGACCAAAACACCATGTTCGGAGAGAGAAAATATGATGCAGCGCAAAAAATCTTTTTCTCGAAACTGATTTTTGAAATGCGTTCGATCGACAATATTCATTCTGTAATAACCGGACTGAGCTATACCCATGATGAGATTAATGAGTCGCTTAACGCATCAAGTTCAACGAAGAAAGAATCAGTCCCGGGTGTATTCCTTGAGTACAACTACTCCCCTGACAATCTTCTTTCCATAGTTCCCGGCGTTAGAGTTGATTTTCACAATCTTTTTGGTACACTTGTTACACCCAGAATTCATATTAAGTACAGTCTTGACGAAAACACATCAATTCGTGCCTCTGCAGGAAAAGGTTACAGAGCGGTAAACATCTACTCAAATAATATGAGTTATCTTGCCAGTTCAAGAAATTTTGTACTTAATAACACCAACTCATACGAAGAAGCTTACAACTACGGACTGAATTTCACCCGTTACTTTATGCTTTCAGGAAGAGAGTTGAGGTTGACTCTTGATTACTACAGAACCGACTTCATCAAACAGGTTGTTACAGACATCGATACCGATCCCTCCAGCATTTTGTTTTATGATTTGAACGGTTCTTCATTCTCAAACAGCTATCAGGTTGAACTCGCTTATGAACTGCTCCCCCGCCTTGATATATCGACGGCTTACAGGTACACCGATGTGAGAACCACCTATAACGGTACTCTTAATATTGTCCCTCTGCACAGCAGATATAAAGTGCTGACCACTGTCTCATATTCTACACCCGAGCGTGGATGGGTTTTTGATGCCAGTTTTCTGGTTAACGGACCGGGAAGAATCCCTTCAACTTCCACCAACCCCGCACAGTATCAAAGACCTGAAACCTTCGATGCATTTGTGAATATCAATGCACAAATCAGCAAAAAGTTTGATATCTTCGAACTTTATGTTGGTGCTGAAAATTTAACAGACTTTAAACAGGCAAATCCTGTAATAGCTTCAGATGATCCGTTCGGAAAATATTTCGACGCTTCAATGGTCTGGGGTCCTGTTTCAGGAAGAAAATTTTATGCCGGTATCCGGTTAAGTGTATTTTAATTTAAAAAAAAGAAAGTATTATCATGAAAAAGCAATTATTTCACGTATTGTTCGTATTCCTGACCGTTAGTGGATTAGCCCTTGCTCAGGAAAAACCAGACTCGACCAAATCAAAGGCATGTACTACAGAAAAATCGGATTGTTGTGATTCGACGGTAGCAAAAACGGCAGAAGTGCCGACTACTCCATGGAATACAGTTTGCCCGGTTATGGGAAACAAGGTAAATCCTAAAATAAAGCTCGAAGTCTACAACGGAAAAGCCTATGGTTTCTGCTGCGCAGGTTGTGATGCCAAATTCGCAAAAGACCCGGAGAAATATTCAAAAAATCTGAATGAGGCCGGAACCCGTTTCATCGGTAAAAAGTAACCCGATTTGATGAGTTGGATAACTCTGAAGTAACAATTATCTTGCATTAAGATTTTTATTCTTTCATCGATTGTGAACTTATAAAGTCACAATCGGAAATGCCGGGTTTTATGTTCAGAGTTATCCAGCTTTTTATTTTTATATTCATACTCACCTCCACATCATATTCTCAGATTGATCCGGGTGCAAGAGGTCAGTACCCACAAGGGTGGTTTAGTCAGACCATTTCCCGTGAGGGGAGGAATATGAACTGCAGAATTTATTACCCCTCCTTTTCAGACGGTGAAAACAGCCAGATCGACACTGTTAACGGTCCCTGGCCAATAGTGGCATTTGGACACGGCTTTTTCATGCAGACAAACTACTACCTCTCACTATTCAGACAACTCGCCTCTCACGGATTCATCGTTATTGCTCCTCAGTTTACAGATACACAACACGGAGAACTCGGAAAAGACCTTATCTTCTGTCTGAATTTCATCAAATCATCTTCCACAGTCCCAGGTAACAGATTTTACAAACTCGCCGACACTTCAAAAACGGGTGTCTCAGGACATTCAATGGGAGGTGGGGCCTCTCTGTTGTCCACAATCTATGACTCGACTATAACGATTTCTGCACCGTTTGCCGCTGCCGAAACTGTACCGTCAATTATTTCGACCATTAATTCAACCAAATCGATTATCTACCTGATCTCCTCACAAAACGACGGAATCACTCCACCCGCAACAACTCAGATTCCAATGTATGAGAATACACCTGACAATAAGGCACTCCTCACGATCAAGGGTGGTAACCACACGAAATTTATGGATACTAATATTTGGGATTGGACTGATGCAGGTGGATATATTAACAGAAATCTCCAAATCTATCTTTCGCAAAAGTATTTGACTGCTGTTTTAAAACTGTTCCTGCATGAAGATAAAAGCTATTGGAATTATGCCTTTGGTGATTCTGTAAATGCTGATACTTCCATTGTTTTAAGGAAATCGGTGAATCGACTTCCATTAAAATCATTTAAATTGCTAACCGAAGAGGGATCGGTAACCAACCAAAACATTTATATCAGGTGGGAGAAATCTTCGACACTGAATCCTCTCGAGAACATCAGATACAATGTGGAATTTGCACTTGATTCACTGTTTGAATCACTTTTTTATGTTTCGCCTGCTGTAGCGGATTCCTCTATTATTATCGATTCCATCCCCCCGGGAGATCTTTATGTACGGATTGTCGCTTCGACCCCCGGCGGGATTCAAAAGTTCAGCAATAATTCGATCAAACTGACACTTTCACCTCCATTATCTGTGGCAGATGGTTCTCCTGATTTGAGTACACTTAGAATTTCCGGTGTTTTCCCCAATCCATTTAATCCAGCATTCTCCATCACCATCGATAATCAGAATACGACAGATATTCTTTTTGAGTTGTATGATATCAGCGGAAAAAGGATTTTATCATCTGAAAAAGTAATTTATCCCGGCATTTCAAAAGAGTACTTCGATCTTTCAGGTAATCCATCGGGTATCTATTTCCTGTCGGTCAGAGTTGAAGGAAGGTCGTTTGTTAAAAAAGTAGTGCTACAGAAGTAAACCGGACTGATTGTTTATTAACTGCATAAAAAAACCGGACTGGGAATTTCCAATCCGGTTTTTTTCTAAATTACAACCTTTAGGCAGGTGGATTCCATGTCTCAAGAATCAATTTCGCATCTTTTTCGAGTTGTTTCTTGATCTCATTAACTCTCAATGCAGTAGTGTTAAGAGTTGCATAAATATTGTCAACATAGAGTCTTAGATCTTCAATGTCATTTCCGTCGGGTTTCATGTGAATTGCCTCGACCATGTCCTGAAAAATCAGATCCAGCACTTCGACTTCTTTTTCGAATTTTATTGTTTTATTATCCATTTTTCGTCCAAATTATTAATTAAGGTACAGTGAAATATAACTATTTCCGCCCAATAAGAGAGGAAAACGGAAAGATTTTACTGTTTGATCATTTGTTCAGGATCAATTTGATGGTCTTCATCACATCGTTAAATGTTAAGCGCAAAAAGTAGATTCCGGAAGAGAGACTGCCACTTTGGAAAGTTAGAGAATGTTGTCCGGCGGTGATCTCTTCACAGAATAGTCTTCTGATCAACAACCCGCGAATATCAAACAATTCCAGTTTCATCTCCCCTGCTCTACCGGCTTCATAAACGATTTTAGTGGAATAAGTGAATGGATTTGGAAAGGCAGTCACCTTCAGGTTGTCTTTTTCTGAATTATTTTGGGCCTCGAAGATTCCTTCCGGTTTGACTCCGGTGGGATCAGCAGTTACAAATCTTTTTTGGGCGAGGTTGTATCCCCGTCCGTAGTTATTGGAAGCGGAAATTCTGAATGAATTAAGTGCAACCACCTGTCTCGGACCGGTACTGCTCGAAGCCCTGTACACCGATGAGTCCCGAAGTGAAGCTTCTGTTGCATCAATTAAAAAAAACGGAAATCGTGAAAAGACAATTGAGGAGTCAGCAATAATGAATTTTGTTATGCCATTTCCATTGCTGTAAATCCCGAGGGGTACCTGCGACTTAAAAATTGACCACAGTACGGATGCCATCCTGTTTTCATAATAATCGCTGTTTGCGAAAGTGAGTGATTGAATTGAAAATCCCGGTAAAACCCTAAAACCCTCATTTAATGTCATCTTACCGCGGTACGCAGCATACGGATCACTGTTCAAATTGTCAGCAAAAGAAGTCGAGGCAAGTTTTGACATTTCACCGAAATAGAAAGATGGACATCGGGAGTTAATCAATTTTTGTCGAAGCAGATTACCAACCAAAGAAGTCGATGAAGTGATGTTTTTAATGGCTGTAAGGTCATCACCGGCAAAAATGAATGCCGAAGCTCCCAGTATTTTCTGATGGACCAGAGTATCAGTCTCGGATCCTGGAGTATAGAGTATCAGTTTAGCCAAGGGTGCATAAGCTGCAACTTCGTTAAGAATCGAATTTGCTTTTGCCTCATAGGCAGGATATGAGACAATTAAAACATCCGGAGTATTCGCCCTTGATACAAATGCTGAAAGCGCAGCCAGCCACGATGTTGCAACCCAGTTACTCCCCGTCAATGTCACATCTCCTGTCGGGGTTTCAGATAATGTCGCATTAAATGCTTTTGCTGAGGCAGGTACAAAACTGATATTTTTACTGTTAAGATCATAAACCCAGTTTTTTGTAAGCTGCCGGGCATGAAGATTTTCGAGTTCGTACAGATTTCCAGACGACCAGAGTCTTGTAAGGGAATCCGCCCGATAAATAGAAACAGAACCACTTCCCATCACCACCCCTTTTCCATCGGGTGAGATACAAAAAGCGGTTCTGTCATCCAAACCAACGCCTGTAACATTTTGAATTCCCTGCAATCCAAGTTTGAGAAGGACAGATGCAAGTCGCGCCTGCCGTCCTCTTTCGATAAAATGAGTATCAAAAATAACATCCGGAACCAGGCCGAGAAAGTTGTCTTCAATGTTTGAAGTCTGTATGAAAGGATTTACAAGTGCATCATCGGGATAAAGCGAACCATATCTCGCCGAGAGTATAAATTTCCCGAGCACCATTGCTCCTGCGGAAGTGCCTGATACAACTCCTCCCCGGGCATAAACCTGCTTTATGGCAGATTCAACGAGAGTACCTTTCCAGTAATTTATGTAATTGTACTGGTCGCCACCCTTGATAAAAACAGCAGATGCTGCGAGAATTGAATCTGCAACGGATTGTGTATTCGCTAATGTTCTGGAGTTTATTTTGAGATTGTATGAGGAACGGGAGCCCAGTGAACGGAAATAGTCGGGTATCCATGAAGTCTCGTCATTGACTGAAAGTACAACAACTGCACCTGAATCAGCTTTCTGAACTATCCATGAATAAGGTTCGCGGTTCCAGTCATTTACACCCTCGCCACCACCACCGACTGCACAGATATAACCCTGAGAGAACAACTGAAGCGAGCACGCTATCATCAACAAAACCAACCAGTTAGCGCCTCTCATCTCATTCTCTCAGGGTATAATTAGAACTAAAACCTTAACCCGACGGAAATCCTTTGGACATTTGGAAGGATATCGTAAATGGAATAAGCATAATCAAACGAAACGACAGATTCTCCCAAAGGCAGGTTTGCTCCGGCTCCGAAAGTTATCTTTTCATCATCATAATTATATCTGTAACCGCCTCTCAGAAACACCCTGTCAAATACCGAGATCTCGGTACCAAAATTTACTCTTTCGAGGTTGTCATTCGGGTGTGTTACATCAAGGGCGGCACGCATCTTAACGAAATCAATTTTGAAGATGTCCATCGCTATACCAACCTGAAAGTGAAGCGGAAGCGAGAAATCTTCTGTGCCGAGTTTCGCGGGTGCAAGTCTCGAAAGCGGTATGTTCTCGTCCCTCAAGTAGGTAACATTCAAGTCGGGTCCGTCAAATCTCATGTCAGGTCCAAAATTTGTCATGCTCATTGCAATTGTCAGATTTTGGAAATCGAGAGTATATTGAGTTCCGATGTCGAAAGCTATACCTGTTGCTGTTTCATTCCAGATTCTTTGAGATACATACTTGACTGTGATACCGGTTCTGAACCTGTCAGTTATAGCCCGGGAATAAGTCAAACCAAGAGCAATATCCTGTGCATCGTAAAACCGTCCTGTTCCGTTTGGTTTCTTTTCAGTCGTAATCTCTATTTTACCTGTTGAAAAAGAGATAAAATGAACACCCAAAACACCCGCATCACCTCCAAGTTTGTAGGCTCCGGCTGCAGCGTTCAGGTCGAATAACCCGAACCAGTTCAGATTCGTGAAATGAAAATCAACATTGGAAACGCTTGAGAGTCCTGCCGGATTCCAAAATATGGATGAGGCATCATCGGTTAGAGCAATCGAAGCACCACCCATTGCCGCCTGTCTTGCTCCAAGTGGAATCTGCAGAAATTGTGCACCTGATGTCCCAAGATTGGAATACTGCGCAGCGAGAGTAAACGACATTAAGATTGAGATAAATATCAGTTTTTTCATTTTATGCTCCGTTGATCACTTGATTACGGCGAAGCGGTCGATGAACTCGCCTCCGCTGGTTTTTACAACATATATGTACATTCCGGCTGAAATCTCTCTTCCACCCTCGGAACGGAGATCCCACACCTCTGTACCGTTGGATGAAGAATGATTAATCGTCTTGACCAGATCGGCATCAATCGTGAAGATATGAATTGTACATTCAGGTGGCAGATTGATGAATTGTATCTGACGAAGCGGTTCACGCCGCAATTCACCAAACTCAGGTTCATACAATGATGAGACCACATACGGATTTGGTACAACTCTTATTTTGTTCAACGATGTATTGGCGACTTCATTATTTACCACAGGGGCTCTGAATGTAAATGCATATTTGTCTTTTAGTGTCGGTGCCTTTGGTTTTACTGTCTCCAGAGAATAAAGATTGCCCGCCTGTGGAGGGTTGGCAGGATTAAATTCTATCCGGCCCCTCACACCACCAAATGTAAATGTTGACAGAGTGTAAACGGTATCAAACTTCACTATTGCTGAATTTGTTGAAGTGTCTTTTATCTCCAGTGAAACAAATCCCGCTCCACCTGTTCCGAATCCTCTGTTTTTCACTTCAACGAAATATAGAGTGGATTTCAGATTCACTTCATTTTCAAGTGAAAAACCGAGTGAAAAGATATCGGTCCCGCCTATTTTCGAAAGGGATTTTACGGCACCGGGTTTTGTCATACTGAATACAATACCATCAGAAGTTGCCTGAGTTTTCTCAAACAAAAACGGTCTTGGCTTAATCAGTGTATCATTATCCTTTGTGGCGTACACACCAAAACTGAGCGTAAGCAAGTCACCCTTTCTCGGTAAATACTCGGGAGCAGTACCGGGAGGTGTAACTATTCTGATCCTCAACCCTGTTCCGGGGACTGAAATAATCTGATTAGGGTTTGTCCAGACATAGCTGTTATCAGTTTTTATATCTTCCCCGGTTGTGAGATTAACAAAATCGAATACAGTCGGCGACTTGAAGTAAACACCGTATTTTTCCGGTTTCGTGTTTGCCGAGTCAGTGATCACCGGAACGAGCTGTGTTTTCAGGACACCTCTTTCTGTCCTGCTGACATAATTGAATCCGACATTATACTCGCCTGAAGCAAGTTTTACATCATCGACCGGAGTCACATTGAATACATAATTTGAAGTGCCTTTTCCGATTTGTCTGATATTATCAAGAGTAACCGGCGTTCTGCCTGCAGCCGATGAGACAGGAGTAAGACTGACAATGTTTAACTGATCAAGATTCTTCCCGAGCGGACTTTCAAGCGGCTCAAGAAGAGAATCACCTCTGTCGTACGCGGTGATAGTGTACCAGTATTCAAAACCGTTTGTTACAGTTGAGTCGATAAAAGAATATTGTATCCCTTTGTCGATACCTATCTCATTTGGAACATCGAATTCGGCTAATTTTGTCCACTGGATTCCTTTATCAATACTTCTGTAGAGTCTGTAACCTTCGAAATCATACTGACCTGAAAATGAATCAAATGACCTTTCTGCAGCATCATCCCAGTAAAGCATGGTTTTGTTGTCACTTGGGACACCCGAAAGTTTTGGCGTAACAGGTGGTTTTGCAATATCATAGTTAAATGAATGAATTACCTGTGCCTGAGCAAGAGCTGTTTTCAACTCATTCAGGTTTTCTCCTGCCACAAGTACCGTATAAAATGAGAGTGTGTCTCCCCTTTTAATGAAATAAGGACCCGAAGAAAAAGTCGTCAACAGATCCAAACCGGATGCTGGTATGGTAGAAACATCATCATAGTTCAGTGAGGTGTTGTTTCCAAGGTGGAAGTACTTGTTCCTCAGGTTGGAGTTGTAAAGCGAAGGTGCTGATGTCATTCGACCGAAAAGGACGGAGTCGAGATCGGAAAGTTCATCATCATCATAGAGTGCATAATGGAAATCGGTAAGTCCAAGTTCACTCCCGTTTACTTTGGGAGTCTGAAGAAATGCAACACCCATCATACCTGTTTTGCCGTTAGGCCATTCTGCAGAAACCCCGTCATCATAGAACCATACAAAATTATTGCTTTTGTCGAAATCTATTTTATCGTCAGCATATTCAGGATCACCACCTGAAACATTACCAACATCAATATCAGTATAGAGTGTAAAAAAGAGACTGTCGTAATCTTTGGGTCCGTTGTTTATGATATCATATTTAAAAAAGAGCAGATTCTGCGCAAATTTAACTCCATATGCATATCCGGTTTGTGCGAGGGTGATGCCGAGTATCTGCTTTGTGTTATTGGAATCGTTATAAACACAATATGAATCCTGATCCGATTTGAAGACCGGATTACCATTCGCATCCTTCACAGGCCAACCTTTTACGGGGTGCCACGAAGCAGGATTATCGGAGAAGGCAATTCTGGCACCTTCATTATTGTGATAACCGGAAGCAGCCTCCCACTCCTCATTGGTTGTGTATCTTCCTTGAATAACATTTCCGGGGATTCCCACATAAGGATTCATCCTGTAGATGTAGTGCTTTCCGCTGTTGATTGGAAACTCGCCGGAGGGACCTTGTGAAAGCCTTCTCGGATAGAGTTTTCCTCGGTTTTCGAAGAAGAGCCCGATGGCTGATGCGTTATGCACACCTCCGGCTCTGTCCCGAATGGAAAGTACCGAGTTATCTCCTCCCCCCGCCTTTTTGGTCTGGGTGTGAAGAAGCGGTGATGCAAGCAAAAAGAATACAAGTACCAGAAGAGCTTTGCCTGACATTGAAAAAACGGGTTTGTTATTCATCAATTTATTCTGTCTTTCGATTTCCGAGTGTTTTACCGGTTTCATGAATTTTGATGTCATTTCTTTTGTAAATTTCATTGTTTATTCTCCCTCACTTAAAATCTTAAAGTAGCCCCAAGACGGATTCGCCTCGGTGCCCCGTAATTTGAAGGATCTTCCATGTATTCTTTCGAGTGACCACCTACATATGTGAAGTCGGGCTCTCCTGTATCGGGATAAACATAAACGATGTTTCTGTTATCTGTCAGGTTAAGTATCTCGGCAAAAAGACGCAGACGGATATTATTGAATATCGTTACATCTTTTCCGATAAGCAGATCCATCGACCAGGTTGAAGGCTGTCTTAACGAATTCTTCACAACAAAACCGACATCTCTTCCCGAAGGTGTATAGGGATAACCCGAAGACCATGAAAATATGAATGAGAAATCCATATTTTCAAACCATGGTGAACCAAACACCTTTGGACCTTCACCATTTGGTATGGTGAATGATGCTGTTCCGTTAATCACATGCGTTTTGTCGAAATCCAGATAATAAAGGAGTGTGGATTCCGAAGTGCCGGGGTACTGTTCTGTTTCTGAGGAAGCACTTCCCTTTGCAACTGAATATGTGTAAGTCAAACCACCGGAGAAGTATTTGTCGGGTCTGATATCCAGATTTACTTCAAATCCTTTCATGTTGGCATAGTCTTCGTTCACATAGAGAGTGTAACCGACATATCTGCCCTCAGTAAAGGGGAAGAAATAGCGGGTTCCAATCAGTCCGGTTACATCCTTATAATATGCAGTAACAGAAACTGCAGCCCGGTCAGAGAACTGATGCGAAACACCCACTTCATAAGCAATCGTGCGTTGAGCATCAAGATCAGGCTGACCAAACAACGGTTCCCTTACCTGGATATCATATTGCTTGTTCTGGAAAAGGAACTGATACTCGGGATTCTGGAAGAAGTGGCCGTATGCGAAATGCAGCTTTGTCTTATCGGAGATCGGATGAGCAATACCAATTCTTGGACTGAACTGTGAACGCGATTTCACCTTTACCACTGATGCAGGATCAAGAGGATTTGCCCTGAACTCCACATTTGCATTCATAAAATCATAACGGAGTCCGAGATTGATTACCAAATATGCAAGTTCAATTTTGTCCTGTACATAAGTGGCAATTTCGAAAGGAGATGTTGTATAATTGTTCTTGTAAGGGAAATTTCTCTTTGGATCCTCGATACTGTAAAGCATCAGGTTGTGAGTCTTGAACTGGGCACCAAACTTCACTTCATTGTTGTTATTTATCTGCCAGACTGCATCACCTTTAAAATCGAGTGTTGTGGTCCTGCTGTCTGTAAGCACGGTCGGATCAGCGAGAGCATAAAACTCGAATCCGTTTCCTGCGTTTGACTGATACACTCTTGAACTCACAGGCAGATACTGCGATGTGTCTTTGTCAAGTCCGGAGTAGAATCCCTGATTGAAATACGAAAATCTTATATCATAGAATAAGGACTGGCTTACAGTATGAGTGGCAGTCAGTGCAGATTGCCAACTGTCGGTCCTTCTCTTTAAATACTGTTCCGGTATATACTTATAGTCGTGATTGTAGCTCTGTCTCAATCCTCTGCTGCCTCTGTTAGAAATCGTCAGCCTGAACTGTGGAATTGCTGTCAGAGTCAGTTTCGTAAAAAATGACTGGGCATTGTTATATCCGAATGGAAGATAACTTCCCTCATTCAACTGCTCACCCGAAAGGAAAAACCTTAGTGCATTAGGAATTATAGCCCCTTCAAGGCTTCCGCTTATTCTTAATTCATTCAATTTTGAATATCTCTCAACCCCAAAATTGGAAGACCGCACTTCAAGTTTTCCGGAAAACTTGTCTGCACCATCCCTGGTTACAATATTTACAACGCCACTGAGCGCATTCCCGTATTCTGCATTAAATGTTCCCGAAAGAAGGCTCATCTCCTGTATAGCATCATTATTTATTTGGGTCGCCAGACCTCCCAGTAACGGATCAGTAACATACATTCCATCGATCATGTAGGCAACTTCATTTGATCTCCCGCCTCTGATATGGAGATTGTTTCCACTTCCCACAACACCTGCCTGAAGTGCGAGCAGATCACTAAAATTACCAACAGGTAACAATTCAATTTCATCCCGTCCAACCACAGAAATGGAACTTGTAAGATCTTTTTGGATAAGAGGAGTATTCGCGGTAACTACAACTTCATCAGTTGTCATCGAAACAGGTTTCAATTTGAAGTCGATGGTTGTGGTCTGATCAACCACAATCTTTACTCCCTCGAAGGTGAGGTGCTCATAACCTACATAGGTGATTTTTATCCTGTATACTCCCGGAGGAACATTCAAGATCACAAATCTGCCGTCCGTATCGGTCGAGGCTCCGAGTTTTGTACCCTCAATTACGATGGTGGCTGAGATTAACGGCTCTCCGGTGATGGCATCCGTAACCCTTCCTGCCAGCTTCCCGGTAATTCCGGCTTGTACGACAGGGACTAAAAACAATAGAAAAAGAATAAATCTTTTCATGATTTCCTCTTATTGGTTGATGAGGCGGCCTTGTTCAATTTCATTAAGTTTAAGCAACCAGTCCTTCGCTCTTTTTTTGTTAAGCCTTGCGGCTTCAGTGGTCAGAGCATTAATAAGGACAGAAATGGCTGCGAAAGAATTGGTATATAGCATATTTTCCGATCTTACAGTGAGAGAAATATCGGAATACATTGCTGCGGGTGAGGTCGATTTGTTTGTAATAGAAATAACCTTTATGCCTCGCATTTTTGCGGATTTCGCAAGATCAATAGTCTCGACAGAGTATGGAGGGAACGAGAAAACAATCAGTACACCTTTTTGCGATATAAAAAGGCTCTCTTCCTGAAACGAAGCCCAGCCATTTCTGAAATTGCGGGCTTTTATTCCGATCTGAGTGAGCTGATAACCCAACACTTCAGCCAGAAGATAGGATATCCCCATACCTGCTGTAAAAACTTCGTCAGCACCCGAAAGGAGTGAAACAGCCGAGGAGAATTTCTCCCGGTCTATCAAATGAAGTGTTTCGTTAATGTTTTTTATGTCGAGGTTGGCTACCTCTGTCAGGGTGTTTTTATCACCGTCTTCCATCTCTATCAATGGAAAAAGGTCTTTGTTGCTGTTTATTTCAGTCTGTAGAAGTTCTGAAATTTCATCTCTTATTTCCGAAAAACCCGAAAAACCGAGATTCTGGGCAAATCTTACTATCGAGGCGACAGAGACATGAGAACTCCCGGATATCTCCTGCACGCTCAAAAAAGGTATCCGGTCAAAGTTAATCAGAAAAAAATCGGCAATTTTCTTCTGATTCTTTGGGAGAGAGTTATACCTCTCCTCTATCAGCTCTTTTAACTGGCGGTAACGCATAGTCGTGGTTCAGAGGAGAAAGTGACGGGTTCAGGAATATCGATTCCGGCCCGCCACTCTTCGCTCGTCACTCTTTACTTGCTTAAAATCATTTTGTTTGTTATTACGGTTGCCCCTGATCTCAAAGTGTAGAAATAGACTCCACTTGAAAGTTTTGAAGCATCAAAATTGACCGACTGTCTGCCGGCATTCTGATATCCGTTAACAAGTTCTGCCACTTTATTACCGAGCAGATCGTATACTGAAAGATTTACATTCGATGCCTGTGGTACATCAAAAACTATCTTTGTTGATGGGTTGAAAGGATTTGGATAGTTCTGGTACATCTTGTAATCAGTGATTGAAGCAACAGGAGTTTCATCCAAAATGCCTGTCAACTGGTTGTATTTTGCGGTAGCAGAGTCGATGTTAGCATTCATTTCCAAAGAATCGAGTCCAACTGCTATAGCGATGTACATGACGGTTGAATCATTTGGATTTGTAGCTACAGGTGAGGTTCCAAAAACTGCTGTTCCACCGTCAATTCCTGCCCAATGAAAATTCTCGTACTGACCGTCTGTCATCCATCTTGTAAGTGATGTATCAACATTGTATCCTTCATACCATTCGAAGTTGTGAGCCGAAGGCACCTGAAGATTCAATATTTTCAAACCGAAATAATTCGTTTTACTGAAACTGAAAAGCCTTTTTGCCGGGTCGTATGTCATTATTTCGTTTCCGTAGGCACCTTCAACCTGAGGAATCATTTCGAGTCCGAATCTTCCCTGGTAGGCAGCGGTTTCCTGACTTTTTACCGTATACTTTACGATCGTATATCCTTTGTTTGCCCAGCCGTACATGTGAACATCAGCTTTGAGAAGTGGTGATTGATTTGAATAGTCACTGTTTATCCTCGAAGCGAGTTCCACATCACCCCATGTTGGGTTGTCAACTGTATCAGGGAGTATTTCGTCGTCGGCATCCTCGAGATAATCAAATGTTGCGGTATCCTGCATGTTGTAAAGCAATGATGCACGATCCAACTGACGAACATATGCGCCGTTGTTCATCATACCGATTCTCACTCTACCGTAGGTGCGGAGCGTAAGTTCGATCTTTCCTGACTGGTAAACGGCATTCTGTGCTGCAACATCAAAAAGCATGATTGCAACTAAAAAAGCAGAAAAAAGTAATGTTTTTTTCATGGGTAACTCCATTATTTGGTTATTTAGATAAAACTTTTCTGGTCTTCATGTCATATCTGTCACCATCCATTAAAAGATGCATTGTGATGTCTGTGGCTGAAACCATTCCGTTTTTATTTTCTTTTTTTCTTTTACCTTTTGTCGGATCGATTACAAGAACCCCGCTCTCGCCTACTACCGTAAAATATCTCCCTTTATCAACAAGAATTGCTGTGGATTCATCAATTCCGATTCCGGGAAGTTTATGTTCTATGGTCGTGGTGATAAGCCGGTTCTGTCTTTTTCTTACAAGGAAATGCTGGTCGATAATTACATCTGTCAAAAAGCCAAATCCTTCTGTAGTCTCAACATTTTTTGCGTGAACAGTGAAAAAACTCAGCGTTGAGTCTTTCACAATCAGTTCCTCACCCGTTATCATTACTTTACTCATTACTGCAGCCCCTGCAGATGTGCCGCCGATTATTCCACCATTGTTATAAATTGCTTTTATCTTGTCGATGAATTTACTGTTCCCGACTTCTTTAAAAAGTTTTGCCTGATCACCGCCTGAGAAAAACACCCCGGTTACTCCGTCAAGCTCCGCAAGATTCTGAGGAGAATCAACTTCCGCTCTCCCAAAATATAATGCCTTAACATTTTTACATCCAAGCTTTACAAATTCGGTGCTGTGATCCCATGCTTCATCCTTCGGAACAGAACTTGCATTCGGTACAATAACAATTTTCGCATCATATCCACCCGCCAATTCAATAAATTTCTTCATCATATATTCGGGACGGGATCCACCGCCAATTATAAGGAGCTTACCTTTTGGTTGCGGAAGAAGAACGAAACTGAACAACACACATAAAATTAAAAGTTTTTTCATTTTTTCCTCACCAGATTTAATCCAATTTTTGCGGCTGCCATAAAGTCGTCAATTAACACAAATTCATCATTTGCATGAGGATTTTGAGCGCCAATTCCAATGTTCACTGATGGAATACCAAGTCCGTTGAATGAATTGGCATCACTTCCACCAAAAGAGATTACAGGTTTAGCTTCCATCCCCGATTCTTCAATCGCCTTGTAAATCATTTTGTATGCCAGATGATCGGGTGAAAGTTCATAAGGAGTAAAATCTTCGTATGTGTCAATCTTGATAGTGGCTCCGGCATTGAAAACTTCCGTACCGAAAGTATCCAGCACCCTCTCGAGTTCTTCGTCAAGACGGTCAGGTTTGAATGAACGGACCTCCCCGGTCAGAACAACTTTCTCCGGTACAACATTTACTGCAGTACCACCGGAGATTATACCAATGTTCATGGTGGTGTCTTCATCCAGCCGTCCCTGTTTCAGTTTTGAAATAGCGGCTGCTGCAATGGCAATGGCATTAATTCCGGCCTCTGGAGCTATTCCTGAATGAGAAGCCTTCCCGAAGATTTCAATTGTAAAAGTTTTTGAACCGGGAGCTCTGAAAACAAACTTCCCGGGGAGATGGGATGAATCAAATACCAGACCCGCCTCCACCCATTTTGGAACCTGCAGATTCTTTGACCCTCCGAGAGTGGTCTCTTCGCATGTCGTGAACACCACTGTAAAATCATCAATCTCGGGGTTGTTTTCAGCTATTTCCAGTAGGTAAAGAAGAATAGCCATCCCCTGACGGTTATCAGCACCCAGTATCGTTTTTCCATCGGAAGAAATCTTTCCTGTTTTTTCATCAATAACAACTTTTATCCCTGCCGTTGTTCGTGCCGTATCCATGTGGGAGGTCAGCATCATCTTCCCGCCCTTTCCCCGCTTTATAATAATATTACCTGAGTTGCTGCCTGTCGCACTTTTGGAATTGTCTTCCGAAATCACAACTTGTTTGCCGGCGAGAAATTCTCTGACAAAATCGGCAACCGGTTTCTCGTTTTGAGATAATGCATCAATTTTTACAAGAGATGTAAATATCTCTATCAGTCTGTTTTTGTCTATTGTAATCATTGTTTCATTTTTAGGAAAGATTGTAATGTTTATTTCAAGTTACGAAATAAATATTTCACAGTCAATAGGTTTGGAAAAATATTTTTCGGGAAAGTGATTTTTTTTTGCAAAATAACTGAACACTCTTTTATTCAAATAATTTTATTAAATTTGGCAGTCTTAAAAGATAATACTTGATTATCTAATAATGTTTTGGATCAAATTAAATTGGCAGGTTAAAATATGAAAAAGCTGTTTACAGGAATTTTGCTTTGCTTGTGCATAAGCTCAGTCTATCCACAAAATGCAATCTTCAACAGTCCCTTTCCCGATGATGACATCAAACGGCTGCACGGAGAAGTTGTTGACTTTGGCAATAATGAGATGTATGCTCTCTGGTCGAAGTTCGAATCAACCGGCAGAATTCAGTTTTTTATGCGAAAGAGTACCGACGGCGGTAATCAGTGGCAAAATGAAGAAACTGTTTTTGATACCGTTATAAACGGTAGTATGGAAGATGCGTGGCGTGGTGCGCACCTCATAAAAGGAAACAACAACAGATTGCTCCTTTTCATCAAGACGGGGTCGAGCAGGCATACAATCTACAAGTATTCCGATGACGGTGGAGTTACCTGGACTCCAAACATTCGTATAATAATAGCGAATGGTACTTTCACAAGTCAGGCATACAGAATATTCTCAGTTGTCCACTTGGGCGAAGGGAAACTTATCCTTACGAGCTCCAACTCAACAAGTCTTACAGGCACTGTCAGAAGTTCGGACAATGGCACAACCTGGCAAAACCTTGTTTCAACAGGATTTTCGCTGTTCATGAATCCTTCTCTACTGAGTATCGGGAATGGCAGTTTCTATATGGCAGCTCAGCAAACTGCCGCCACATCAAGTAAAAGAATCTTTTTTGTCAAATATATTTCTACAAATACCTGGCAGGATACCGTTATTGTCCACGAAGACACTTCAGCATCTCTTGCACTCCCCCGTTTGTTCAGGAACTCAAACAACGATCTTTATATCTTCTTCTCAAAGAGTGTAAAAGTTTTTGGGAAATACTCCCGCACTAATATCTTTTACTCCAAAAGCAGCAACGAAGGTGCAACATGGGGAACCCCGGTTCAGGTTACAAAATATCCGGGTGTTGATGCAAACCTGAACCTTAATTCACAATCCGTCAAACCCTTCATAACATTCTCAAGTGACAGGAACAACCTTCAAGGTGCCAAAAAATTGTTCTGGACAAATGCACTTGAACTCCAGGATAATTCAACTCCACCCGTTATTTACGACTATGAGGCGAATTCCGCGTCCGTAACTGCCGGAGATACGATTAAAATTAAAGTTTTTACGGGATCGGAATCCCCTGTTACAGAGGCAAAAATTACAGGATACTTGAACGATCTCCCTTATAACCTGCAACTATTCGATGACGGAAACCATAACGATTCGCTGGCAGGAGACAAAATATTTGGAAATTTCATAAGGGTTGCTCAGGAGGGTGATCTGCTAAGATATTCTGTCTCAGTGCAAAATGCCTTTGGTACTTCAACCACTGCACAAAATATCATAGCTTGTCCTTTCAGTGACCTCCCAAGCAGTGCAGAATTGAAAACCGGGCGTCTAATCGTTCCATTTGACTATAACGGCACAATTGCGGATGTTGCAACTGCTTCGGGATCCGGATTGAAGTTTGATTCAGTGATGACCATTTTTTCCCAGGGCTTTTTGCTTTCGGGGCTGATAGAATCAAATGTCTGGGCTGCAGGTGAATTTAGCGCTTCAAGAATTAAGGATTTCAGAGCAGGACAGGTTGGTTACCCTGCAAACGATCCCAGAAATGGAATCTATAGAGTTGCACTCACAGATACCGCATTTGGAACTTCATGGCAACGATGGAAAGGTGCTGTATCCCTCGGTGCGAAATTCTGGGACGGAAACAACAATAACATCTATGACCCTGTCGATCTTAATCAAAACGGAAACTGGGAACCAAATGAAGATATGCCCGAAATTTTGGGAGAGGTATCTTATTTTACCGTTTTTAATGATGGTGTACCTTCAGCGTTAAGAAGATTTTTGGAGGAACCTAAAGGAATCGAAATAAGACAAACTCTTTATGCGTTCCCGAATTCAGATGCTCCGGCAATGAGAGATGCTGTATTTATAAGGTATGAAATGACTAAAAAAGGAAATGTTTCGCCTGCAATCCGTGACTTCATTTTCGGAATTCAAAGCGATCCTGACCTGGGTGATGCCAATGACGATCTCGTGGCTACTGATACACTAAGAAATTCCGTTGTTTGTTACAACGAATCTGCTGACCCGTTATTTGGAGAGAACCCACCGGCAATCTATAATACCATGCTGTTTGGAAATCCGGTTTATATCCCCGGAGTCAGTTTTACTGATCTCAATAACAACGGTACTTTTGAAAACGGAATTGATATCCCTCTCGATACGGCAGTCCTTCCGATGGGCAAACCTTTCAATAACATTCTTTATCCCGGAGCAATAAACAGCGGAATGAGAGTATCACAACACTATATACAGTCGCACCCGACGCATGGTGATCCGAATACTCCAGTGGATGTAAGGAACTACCACATCGGTAAAAATTTGACAGGGCAATATCTCGATCCGTGTACCTGGACTTTCGGTGATGTAAGAGGAGGTGTGAATTGCAGTTTGGTCAATCCAATTTTTGTTTACTCTGGAGATCCAGTATTGAATAAAGGGTGGATTAATAATACCGGTTTAGATCAAAGAACCACTCTCGCAAGTTACATGTCACCTCTCGATGAACAAACAACTCTCACATACCACACAGCTATAATCGTCGGAAGAGGGAACTCACCTCTCAACTCTATCACAGTAACTCAGGCAAATGTTGACACCATTTTTTCGAGAATGGGAGCCCGTTATAATTTTATACCTGTTTCAACCAAAGAACCGGGCACGGGAATCCCGGGAGTGTATGAATTAAACCAAAATTACCCGAATCCCTTTAATCCGAATACAATTATCACATTCAGCATACCCGAAAACGCACATATATCATTAAAAGTATATGACAACACCGGAGCTTTGGTGAAAACTCTGTTAAATGAAGAGTTGAGCCCCGGCAAACATTCAGTATCTTTTGACGCAGGTAAACTTTCGAGCGGTGTCTATTTCTACAGAATTGAATCTGAGAAATTCACCCAAACCCGAAAAATGCTTCTGATCAAATAAAAAGAACCTCAGAACCCCGGAACCGCAGATTACGCAGTTCCGGGTTCTGATTTTTTTTCATCCTTCATCCTTCAGCCCTCAGAAATTCAGCCATCATGCTTCATCCCTCATCCTTCAAAAACTCATAACTCATAAATCATAACTAATAATTAATAAAGTCCTTCTATCGAAAGGTATCTTTCACCTGTATCGTAGTTGAAAGTAAGGATTTTCGATCCGGCGGGTATCTCGGGAAGTTTTTTGGCAACGGCTGCAAGGGACGCTCCTGAAGAAACACCAATGAAAATTCCCTCTTCTGAAGCAGAGCGTTGAGCATAAGCATATGCTTCATCTTTTCCGACCTGGATTACTCCATCGAGTATCGGGAAATTCAGAATTGCAGGAACAAATCCGGCACCAATTCCCTGAAGAGGATGTGGTGATGGTTTTCCACCGGAAAGCACCGGTGAGAGTTCGGGTTCTACAGCGAATACCTTAAGATTCGGAAATTTCTCTTTCAAAATTTCCGCGACACCTGTTATGTGACCGCCTGTTCCAACTCCTGTGATTATGTAGTCCAGACCGTCAGGAAAATCATTCAGTATCTCGAGGGCAGTGGTTTTTCTGTGAATTTCGCTGTTCGCCTCATTTTCAAATTGCTGTGGCATCCATGCATTTGGATTTACTGCAACGAGCTCCTTTGCTTTCTCGATTGCTCCTGACATCCCCTTCTCTCTGGGAGTCAGTTCAAATTTTGCTCCATAAGCCGACATGATTTTTCTTCTCTCAATCGACATCGATTCCGGCATAACCAGTACCAGTTCATAGCCTTTTACTGCCGCTACCATGGCGAGTCCGATTCCAGTATTACCGGAGGTGGGCTCAATTATTACACTTCCTTTTTTCAGGAGGCCCTTTTTTTCAGCATCTTCAATCATGGCGAGAGCGATTCTGTCCTTTATGCTGCCACCCGGGTTGGCTTTTTCGAGCTTGATCCAAACCTCATGATCACTACCGTATAATTTGTTCAGTTTTACATGAGGGGTGTTTCCAATTGTCTCAAGAATATTATTGTATCTCATTTTATTCTCCATTTAATTTAGTTAAATTACAAAATCAAGAACGGGATCGTGCTTCCCGTTAAATTTAAGTCTTACCTCACTTTTGTGCAGAACCACTGAATCCGGTGGAACACTCTCGGTCACCCAGGCATTTCCACCAACAACACTGTTTCTTCCTATCACAGTTTCTCCTCCGAGAATGACCGCCTGTGCGTAGATAATCACATCATCCTCAATGGTTGGATGCCTCTTCTGACTTGCTAGTGATTTATCAACACTGACAGCACCGAGTGTAACACCCTGATAAATTTTCACGCGGGAGCCGATTATGGTAGTCTCCCCGATTACGATTCCCGTCCCGTGATCGATGCAGAATGATTCCCCGATTTCAGCTCCGGGATGTATATCTATCCCCGATCTCTCGTGTGCGTATTCTGAAAGAATTCTCGGGATAACCGGAACACCCAAAAGGTAAAGCTCGTGCGAAAGCCTGTAGATTGTGATGGCGAAAAAACCCGGATATGCCAGAATGACCTCGTCCTGATTCTTTGCAGCGGGATCACCATTAAATATGGCCTCGGCATCCTTGTCGAGTTTTCTTATTATTTCCGGTAGTGCCGATGCAAACTGATCAACCGTTTGATCAACCTCCCTTTTATCTTCAATCACCGATCCGACAAGCTTCTTCAAATCATACATTAAAAGAATTGCAGCCGATTCTATTTCCTCAATTTTCTCGAATGATTTTTCGGAGTATTGCGGAAAAGCCAGTTTCAAAAATTTATCTATGAACTTCCTGCTCTCATCCTTAAGAGGAAGCATGCACTGATGATCTTCATATTTTTTTATCACTTGAGAGGCAAACTCTCTGATCGCTTTGTTCATTTATTGCTCGGATTACGCCCAAAAGGGCAATTTTATGGAAATTAATTGTGTAAAAAGTTGGAAATGGTGCTGTTTTAAGCTTGGAAGCTGCAACAACAACAGAGACAGCAACAACAGTTGCCGTTAAAGAGGGTGAAGCTTTTGGATTGTGCTTCGGTTTGAAATGAGGATAATGTCGCTATCATTATAATGTTGTAACATCGAAAATCTGTTTTCGGTTCCCTGCTACTGATTTTTTCTTTAACACACTCTTCTGAAAACCGGATATCGAAATTCCAAGTATTGTATCTAACAAAAAAAATTGTATGTTTAAAATTGTTATTTTCTCAGTTAGATTGATACTAAAATGAGTTATCACACAATCGCGTATAGTAACAAACTCGCACTGCCCCTAAGGAAAGAGCTTGAAAGAATATTCTTTTTCAATCTGAACCAGTCATCCCACCTCGATAAAATTCAAAAAACCATCGAATCCGACGGCTTGATAAGCATAATCGAAGAAAAGGATCACCTTAAACTTCAGTTTGAAAAAAGTGAGACGGAATCCCTGTTCGCCCTCGACAGTGAAAAAAATGACGCCGCACTTCTTGGTGTCATATGCTACAAGTTCCAAAACGAAAAATGTCATATTCTTCATATCGCCGTCGACCCCGATTGCGCTACTAAAGGACACTTTGAGTCGGAACTTCTTACCTACCGGTTAATCGAAAAAGTAAGAAAGATCGCCGTCAATAAACGGGTCGAAAGTCTTGTTCTCCCCTATACAGGCAAGGAAATTAAAATAAAGCAAAAAATTATCGACATTCTGGAATAATATTATGAACATGGAAGAGTTTATCAGAAATTTTGAGGCTGCAATCGAAAGTGTGGAACCCGGATCACTAACATCGGATTCCGAATTCAGAGTGGTAATTCCCGGGTGGGATTCACTCGCCGCACTTTCTGTACTCGCAATGATCGACGCTGAATATGATGTCACCATCAAGGCAAACGATTTCATTGCATGTGATAAAATAAGTGATGTTTACAATCTGATCACACGGCTCAAACAATAGTATAAAAAATGGCTTTCTGCACTATTAATGATGTAAAAATATCAGCAATGGCTGTTGCTGTTCCGAAAACCAAGGAAAATAATGAAGACCTCCCCTTCGGCGATGAGGTGAATACAAAACTTATAAATACAACAGGAATTCACACAAGACATGTAGCCTCTCCCGGGCTTTGTGCATCTGATTTGTGTTTCGCAGCCACCGAAAAACTCCTCGCCGACAATCAAATCGACAAAGACAGCATCGACCTTCTGATTTTTCAGTCACAAACCCCTGACTACATTATCCCTTTTACTTCTGCTATTTTGCAAAACAAACTTGGCTTGAGCACCTCAACCATCTGTTTCGACATGAATATGGGCTGTTCAGGTTTTGTCTATGCTCTCTTTGTAGCATCATCTATCCTGCAAAAAGGAAAAGCGAAACGGGCTCTCGTTCTCTCAGGTGATGTACTGACGCATAAAATTTCCAAAACCGACAGGACTACCAGACCAATCTTCGGAGATGCCGGTTCAGCTACACTTCTTGAATTTTGCGAAAACAGGGAAAGTCTTTGGGCTCTGAACACTGATGGTGGTGGATACGAATCAATAATTATCCAGGCCGGCGGGGCAAGAAATCCCGTTACCCCCGAGTCATTCATCGACAATGCTCATCCAAACGGGTCCTGCGTAAAGGAGACTGATCTCTTCCTGAGTGGAATGGATATTTTTAATTTTTCAATCTCACTGGTACCAAGGGTCATCGGCGCTTTTATCGAAAATTTTGGAATTAACAAAGAAGAGGTTGACTTCTTTCTTTTCCATCAGGCTAATCTGATGATAAACAGGATTATCGCAAAAAAACTGGGAATAAAGGAAGGACAGATGCCACTCTCCCTGAAGGATTTCGGCAACACTTCATCGGTTTCCATCCCGCTCACAGCGATTACTCAGGTCAAAGAGGAAATAGAATCGGGTAAATCGAAGGTTTTGATGAGTGGTTTCGGAACGGGCTTGTCCTGTGCTTCATGCCATACCGATATCTCTGGAATTAAACTCTCAGATTTGATCTTGGTCTGATTCGGAGGTTTTTGTTTCAACCCTTTTTCTGTAGGATTCTGCGATATCTCTCGAGCATTATTCCGGCATTTTGTCGTATGTCGTAGTTTTCCTCTACTCTTTTTCTCGCAGCAGCACCCGAATTTCTTCTCAATTCTTCATCAAGAATGAGCCTCTCCAGAACATCAGCTATTGCTTCATAATCCTTTACAGGCACATGGAACCCGGAAACTCCATCCTCAACGAGAAACTGAAGTCCGCCCGTTTTTGAAACAATACACGGCACTCCGCATGACATCGCCTCGACAGTCGAAACACCAAAGGTCTCCTCTATCACCGTCGGGTAAACTTCAATATCCAGATTTTGATGCACTGCAGGAA
This sequence comes from Ignavibacteria bacterium, assembly GCA_017302895.1. Lineage (NCBI taxonomy): Bacteria > Pseudomonadati > Ignavibacteriota > Ignavibacteria > Ignavibacteria bacterium. Next base: position 561,709 of record JAFLBV010000002.1, read on the forward strand.
GTGAGTCCTGCATTACATATCCGCTAAATTTGACGGAGTCAGTAATGCCAAGCTCATTTGCGAGAGATTTCAGCTTGTCAAGATCATTCCCGCTTCCCGTTATCTCGAGTTCAAGCTTTCGTTGAGGCAACCTACCCTTAACCAAAGCAAAAGCCCGCAGCAGGTATTCCTGACCGTATGAGGCGGACAGAGTTTTGATTATCCCAATTCTAACAGTTTCCCCGCTCCTTTTTTCTTTCGCTGGCGAGAATTTCGAAATGTCGACACCAAACGGAGTTATCACTATCTCTTTATCAGTGTATTTTTGCGCAATTTCCGCCATGAATTCACTCGTTGAAAAAACCAGATCCGCACGCGAAAGGGCGTATTCAACCATTCTTTTGTGAACGGGCGATTTCTTTGGGAAACTTACCACATCACTCCCCCAAACCGAAATAAAATATGGTTTCCTGCCCGCCAGCGCCCCGAGAAGTCCGTAACTTGAGGCATAATGTGCGTGAACGATGTCGGGGTTTATCTTTCGAATCAGCCTTTTGAGCCGCTTCAACTCAAAAAAGTAACCTAATTTTTTGACTGATGTCTCGCCTGCAGATGCTGTGTCTCGTGCAATATTTCCGGGGTGAAGTGTTACATTCATGAACTCCTCACCTGCCTGCGTAAGTCCAAAAACATGGACTTCAAGTCCGGAATCAGACAGGATTTCAGCCCATTTTTTTGTGTGTGCAGAACGGAGGTCTGCAAGCATCAGAAGTTTAATTTTTTGCAATTTCGTTTCCGACCAGCCTTACATCCAGTTGTTGAAATGGAATCTCAACTCCGTTCTCCTTTAATTTCTGCCAGATTGCAAAGTTGAGTTCCGATCTAAGAATCGCCGGGCGTGACATATACTCTTCAGTCCATACCATCAAATCAAAATTGATAGAACTCGTGCCAAATTCCTTGAAAACGACTTTTGGTGCCGGGTCTTTTAAAACACCATGATGAGCTTCCGCCACTTCCATCAGCAGCCGGTCAATCTCCACTGGGTCACTTCCGTACGAAACCCCGACAGGATTGTGAATCCTCACTTTTTTATCAGAATAAGTCCAGTTGGTTACATTTGAGCTGATAAATTTCGAGTTGGGCACAATTATGCTGACATTGTCGTTCGTCTGAATTACAGTTGCACGAGGGGCAATTTTCATAACATTTCCCTCGATACCGTCAACCACAATTCTGTCGCCAACTTTTACCGGTCTCTCGAACATTATGATGATACCGGCAACAAATTCGGTTATGGCATTCTGCAGACCAAGTCCGACACCTATTCCGAGAGCTCCTGCCAGCACCACAAAACTGCTTAAATCGATCCCTGAACTCTGAACGATGATGAGAAAACCGATTGTGACAACAAGATATCTCAACATCTGTGCAATCGCAATGCTTACACCATACTCAATTTCGAATCGCGGGAAGATCCTCTTAACAAGCCAGTTCTTAAATTTACCCGATATCCATACCACCAAAATCATCAAAACCAAAATGTACAGAACTGTTTCTACATGGAAACTGACATTCTTTATCGTGAACAGTCTGTAATTCAATATGTCAACTATGATCCGCTGAACTTCATTCATCCTTTCTCCGGTTGTAATTATTCCAAAAATAAACCGGAAATTTAACCATTTTTCGAGTTATTTCTTTAAAGTGTAAAATTTGTGACTGACACACTTGTTTTTTATTCAAATATTTTTAATAATTCCATGTAGTCTTAATTTTTTTAATATCACAGAGGTTGTGACTCATTTCCGTTGAATAGCGGAATTCATAAACCTGACAAACAAATTTCAAGTGAGGTATTCTGTGAAGATCAATCTTAACCGGTTCAGAGTTACCGGTCCCGGCAAATTCAAACTATCCAATCACCCCGCCAATTACACAGCTAAAATGAAATCAAAGGAGGATGCAAAACTCGACCTTGAGGCTAATGTAAAACTTATGGCGGAGATGCAGGATATGATGTATGCCCACGACAAGTGGGGTCTTCTTATCCTTTTCCAGGCAATGGACGCTGCGGGTAAAGACGGCGCAATTAAGCATGTAATGAGTGGAGTAAATCCCCAAGGAACACAGGTTTACAGTTTCAAACAACCGTCAGCCGAAGAACTCGACCACGATTATCTTTGGAGATATACCAAATCCCTCCCCGAAAGAGGAAGAATCGGTATCTTCAACCGTTCATATTATGAGGAAGTGCTGGTGGTCAAGGTCCATAATCTCCTGGCAGCCGAGAAACTCCCCGATCCCGTAATGAATGCCAATATCTGGAAGGAACGGTACCGCCAAATCAGAAATTTTGAACAGTATCTCAACGACAACGGAATAAAAGTTCTGAAATTCTTCCTGAATGTCTCAAAAGAAGAACAAAAAAACAGGTTCCTCGGACGAATCGAAAATCCCGCCAAAAACTGGAAATTCTCCTCCTCCGACCTCAAAGAAAGAGGATACTGGGATCAGTATCAAAAAGCATACGAGGAAGCCATCGCCAACACTTCCACCAAATATGCTCCATGGCATATAATCCCGGCAGATAAAAAGTGGTTTGCAAGACTCATCATTTCAGAGGTGATCGTCGAAAAACTGAAAGAACTTAAAGTCCATTACCCCATCATCTCGGACGAACACAGGGCCAACCTTCAAAGCTACAAGGAAGCACTGATGGCAGAAGAGTAGGTTTTAGTTATGAGTTATGAGTTATGAGTTATGAGTTTGAGACTTTTTGAGGTTCGAGGTTTAAAATTTGAGTCGTTAAAACCTTTATTTTTGGAAAAGGAGCGACAATCGTCCTCGATTGTCCAACCGAAAAAGCTCTTGTTTAAAACAGAACACGGATAATCCGAAAAATCCGTTTTATCCGTGTTCCGTTAAAATCACTCATCACCCAACTCTCAACAAGTCTCCCCTCTCATTTTAGGAGAGGGGCCGGGGGTGAGGTAAGGGGGCGGTCCGGGGGCGGTCCCTACTTCAACAACAACATCTTCCGGCTCGAAGTAAACTCTCCGGCTTTTATCTCATATATATAAAGTCCGCTGTTAAGCTTTGCTGCATTAAACTCAACTGAGTGGTTACCCGCAGGCATCACACCGTTTACAAGTTCCGCAACTTTTTCACCAAGTGTATTATACACTTTCAAAGAAACATTGGAAGAAACAGGCAGTGAAAAACTTATCACAGTTGATGGATTGAAAGGATTTGGATAATTCTGTGATAGACCAAATTCCATTGGTGTCATATCCACTTCAACTGAATTCGAATATGATGAAGTGCCATCGAAATCGATTTGTTTCAATCTGTATTCAACTCTACCGGAAAAAGCGCTCTCATCCGTGAAGGAATAAGATTTGGGAGCAGTAGTTGTACCGTTTCCGGCTACACTTCCGATTGTTCTCCATGCGGAATTGTCTTTTCTCTCCACTTCAAATGCACGATTGTTAACCTCTGTAGCAGTTGTCCATGAGAGGATAACCCTGCTTCCGGAAGTGGAGACAGAAAATGAAGTCAGTTCAACAGGAAGTGGCGCGAGTTCTGAAGGGATCATCATTGCCGCAACGCCCACTGTTGGATTAACAGTATTTACACTTCCCCATACACCATCTGCATCTGTGGCAGCGTTTGGGTAAGGTGTACCATTCATCATTCTTGCTTCAATTCTTCTTACTCCCAACGGATTTGTGTTAGGAATTATCACACCCCATGAACCTGTGATCGCATTCACGCTATCGCTGTAAAAGGGTGCGTATGAATTGGCGGTTGTGTTAGCTGTTCCGTCATTCTCGACAAAAGTGGCAGCAAGTGGTCTTCCTGTACCGGCTTCGTTGTCATAAAGAACAACAAAACTTTTCGCAGGGGCGGTGGATCTGCTCCAAAGTCCGGAACCTGCATTTGTTGGGGCGGTATCAAATTTTATTACCTGAGTCGAATCAGTTGATGTAAGTCTTGTCGCTACTGTTGTACCGTTCGCACCATCATTAATATTGATTCTAAGGAACACATAATTCCCGGGGATAAAACGGGTTGCATTTCCTGTAGGTTCGTTTACAAACCAACCTGTATAGTTGCCTGAAGCGTCAGTTGTGAAAGTACCGTAGTTACCATAAGTGGCTAACGAAGGTCCCGATGTTCTCACAAAATCACTGTCTGATCTTACAAAAATCACATTACCGGCACCATTCGCAGTTGGCAGATCGGTTGAAATGACAAACTGATTGAAATATCTGTAGGTCGCGTTGGGGGTTAACCCGGACAGAGTCGCAAAATATGCAAATGGCATTCTGGCAGCGTTTGTGCCGTTAATACCTTCAATAAATTTTGGCTGAATGGTTACATTCAAGGCTTGACTGAACACCAAACCAGTGAATAACAAAAACAAAGGGAAAATTTTTTTTAACATTTTATGTCCATTTTTTATAAATAACCGGGCTCTTTGCCGGAAATTGTTTATTTATCTCCGGCATAAAACCCAAAATTAAGTCCCTCAAACTTACAATTAACCTGCCTGACTAACAAGCCAATTAGAACACGATAATCAGGATGCGAAAGAATGGAAAAGATAAGATATATTATTTATCGGTTTTCCAGGATTGATTTTTTCCGGTCAGTCGATTGTTGTAAACTCTGTGATATTCGAGTTTGAACGCCCCGAAGTTAATCAATAATCCATCCGCAAGATGATAGGCTTCAAGATAATTAACCGCTTGAGTTTGATGAACAGGCAGTATTTCCGATATTGCCTTGAGCTCCACCATCATTTTCTCTTCTACTAAAAAGTCAACCCGGCGCTCACCAATTATCTCACCTTTATAATATATGGGCATCTCCACTTCCCTCTGAAATGACAGACCTGCTTCCGTTAATTCAATCTTAAGTGCTCTTTGATAGATCACCTCCTGAAAGCCCGTTCCCAACTCATTATGCACTTTCATGGCACAACCGATGACTTTATAGCTTATGTCGTTCATTTCCATAATTTTACTCTTAATTGTTTAACACGATTTTAACGATGATAAAGAATTTGTTCCGAACACCATATTCAAGATGATTAAGAATTTGTTCTGAACACGATATTCAAGATAATAAAGGATGCTAAAGAATTTATAATCAAACTTTATCTCCAAAAATGATAATTTGAATCTTTAGAGAATAATCAAATTTATGGAAAAATCACAAAAGAAAATAGATTCTCCTTTCAATCTTTTCATATCCTGAATATCGTGTTCAGACCCAATTATCCTTCCCATCTTTTCATATCCTGAATATCGTGTTCAAAAACCATCTATTTCCAGGCAGCGTACGCCAGAATCTTCATAAAAACAAGCAAAGAAACTGACGCTGCACCAACCCAGGTGAGAGCACGAACAATCCTGTCCCGCTTCAACCCGCGATGATACAGCTTGTCATAATCGCCGTTTTTACGAACATAGTCGCCTTTTTGTACATTCCATTTGTAATACGAATTTTCGCTCATCATAATAAAAACTCCTCCTTATTTCATTAAAATCATTTTTTTAATAGAACTGAAATCTCCCGTCTTTATCTCATAGAAATAAAGCCCGCTGGGGAGATTCTTTGCATCAAACGACACTTCATGATAACCTGTTTCCATCTGTCCGTTAAGAAGTGTAGCCACCTTTTCACCAAGCGTATTGAATACATTCAAAGCTACATTTCCACTAACAGGCATCGAAAAACGAATCATCGTCGATGGATTAAACGGATTCGGATAGTTCTGATACAGGGCAAATGTTGTGGGATTCAGTTCTACTTCCACAACAGGTGAGTACTCAAATGTACCATCATTATCGATCTGACGGAGTCTGTACTGAATTTTGTTCCCGATCGCACCATTATCAATGAAACTGTAATACTTCGGAGAATTCGCCGTTCCATGTCCTTCCACAAATCCAATCTTCTGCCAGTTGCCGTTTGCGTTTCTTTCAACCTCAAATCCGTTGTTGTCAACTTCGGTCTTTGTCTCCCAATTAAGGGTGACTGTGTTTCCGGTTGATTTCGCAGTGAAGGAGGTGAGTTCCACGGGGAGGGGGGCATCACTACTGTTTGGGATGAATGCAATATTAGCCGCCAAAGTATGAGAATATTGTGTGTTGGAAGTATTGTAATCATTTCTTACATATGTAGTTCCCGATGGAGTCAGACTAATCATTCCATCCCCTGACCATGTGGCTGCATCTGTCATTCCGGCAACGTAAGAAGTGATTGTTCCCCAGGCTACAGCATATAAAATATTTGATGGGGTGGATGCCTGCCTCAGTTGCAACTGTCCGGAAGTTCCCATTCCACTTGTAAAACTATTATCCCTGGTTACATTTACGCTTCCTATAGTTACTGTTGCGTTCGAAGCCAGAAGATAGTATTTTTTGGATGGAATAATCGTAGAAGTACTGAAAGAGATTTTAAGGCCTGTTCCACCCGATGCAGCAAAATACTGTAATTCATACCCATTCAGATCGAAATCAGAGTTTGTATTATTGAAAAGTACGATAAATTCATCAGTTGCCGCACCATAATCTACAGAAAGATGAGAAATCATTACCTGGACAGGTTGTTTGATGTAAATAAATGCTGTGCCAACATTTGTTGTTCCATTATCAAGTTGCACTTGTACACTTATTCCATCATTTGCATCAACGATTGAAGGTAGTGCTATAGTGAAAGTTGCAACTCCACTGATATCTGTAACCGTAGTTAAATTGATGTCAGTTACAGTGACAGTTCTTGCAGTCCCGTCGATGGTATAACTTTCATCTGTTGTTGCAGTTGCATCTGTTATTGTTGCATCGTACTTGAATGTATATCCGGATACCAGGTTATTATATTGGTCCTTCGCCGTAACGGTTACGGTTCTGGTTGTGTTCAATCCCAGTGCTGCAGATATTGTTGCGGTCGAATTGCTTGTCGGAGCACCAGCATTTATCTGCTGAGTGACAGATGCTGTTGTATAACCTGTGGCTTCAACAGTCACTAATTTGCTTCCCGCGGTGGTTAGAAGTGAATTGCCTCCCGATGGCTTTAATGTGATCATGCCATTTATCACTTCATAATCGGTCGTTACAGTCAAACCTGTCCCACCAATTTTTACGGCGGTGATTGCTGCTGTCCATGCTGCATTTGCAGAGAAAGCAATATCAATATTATTATCAACAGTGTTTGAAGAATTATCAGCAGTCAGTGTGGGAGGGCTCTTGTAAAATGTATGAGTGCTTCCTGCTGCAAAACTTGATCCTGTATTTGTCACTGTGACAGTAAAAGTGAAATCTGCTGCTCCAGGAGTATCAGTACTGATTGTTCTTAAGGTTGTCGCTGCAGCATCAACATCTGCTGTTAAAAACAAGTAAGCGGAGCCAACAGCAAAGTCGCGAGAGAAACCTGTAAAAAGTAATAAATCTCCGGCTGTACCATCACTCAGTGAGGAGATGCTTCCAAGCTCAGTATCACCGATATCCAAAGTGGCATCTGTAGAATAATAAAGCTTGAATCCCCCGCTTTGAATATCAGAAGCTGTGTAATTTCCTGATGTTGTAAACCCGGCATCTGTCATTGTCACATCCGCCCCTGTAACCGATAGTTGAGTCCTGTAAATAATATTTTTGGTTGTTCCAACCACTATTTGTGCCGAACCAGGATCGGTACCGGTCAGTGAGACATTAGGATCCGGACCAGAACCCACCGTTGTCTCATTTCCCACTAATTTTGATGATGTCAAATAATCCAAAGACGCACTATTATATTCATAGATCGCAACATGATAAGTAGTTCCAGCCGTTAAACCGGTTACTTCAACAGAATTCCCGGTTCCATTAAAAACAACAAAATTATTCGCTGAAGTAGTACCTCCTGATCCAAAAATTGAATTTGCTGTATAAGCACTTCCATCAACAGGATCTCCATTAATAGCTGATCCGGATTTCATCACTACAAGTCTTTTCTCTCCGTTTCCATTAGTCCAATTTAATGTCATGGAGATACTACTAAAGGGTGAGATAGAAAGTCCTGTTGCGGCTGAAGTTGGTTCATTCACAGAAGAATTTGCCGTCCAACCAGCCACTGGTGATAGTATTGTGTTCATCAATGTATTATTTAAATCTCTAATCTCAATTCTCTTAACATTTGAAGTGCCATCACATACAAGAGAGAAGTTACCCGAAGTTAGCTCTGTTGATGTTGCGGATAAAAGAGTACCCCCGGAGATGGCACTATAGCCCAACACAACATATCGATTTGTTAATGTATATCCCCCGATGGTACTTACATTCCCAGAAAGTGTAAATGGTGATGAGATTGAAGTAGCTGCAGGTAATGCAACGGTTTGGTAGTTTGTACCATAACTTGGTCCCAATCTGTCTCTATATGAAGCAGAGGTAGTATTGTTGTTTCCTCTTTGGTAAATTATCCAGAATGTTGAACTACTACTTGGTGTACCGGGAACAGAAGGTCCAGCAGAATATGTACTTGAAGAGACAAATGTCGTACCATTCCAGCAGTTATATTGATTTGTACTAAACAATCGATATTTCGCATCATTAGAGGAATAACTCGAGAGCGTCATTAATACCGCACTATATGATGTGGTGGAGCTTAAATCCACAAAGGATGGACGAAGAGTAACTGTCGCACTTTGCCCCCACCCGTCAAAGACGAGGAGCGCCGTTAAAATAATTAATGAAGAAAAGAACTTGTTAAACATGATTTTCCTTTTGCTTGTTCTTGAAAAAACCTAACCAAACCAGTGAATGAATTTGAATCATCAAACTCACATTCAAAAATAAACGGAATGCTGATGAATCAGATTCAGAAGAAAATTTCCGGTTTAAGTGCTAAAAAGCAGGTTTCTTTGCAGGAAAATTGTGTGAGAGAGAGTCCTGTTCGGGGACCTCATTTGTGTGGTGTTGTGTTTTTCAACGCAATTGGGAAAAGGCGTTACTCAAATATATAAAATTCCTGGGTTAATGCAAGTGATATTCCTGATATCTTAATATTAAATAATTGTGATCGGGATTGCAGGGATAAAAAAACCCGCAATTCTTTCGAAGTGCGGGTTCAATCTTTTTCCAGGAGTTGTCAGTTCCAGGCGGCATACGACAATATCTTCATGAAAACCAGAAGCGATACCGAGGCGACACCCAACCATGTGAGTTTGCGTACCAGTTTCTCTCTTTTTCTGTTTTTCAGATAAAGTTTGTCGTATTCTGAATTGTCGGCGATGTAATCACCACTCTTTACATCCCAGTTGTAATATTGATTTTGTTTCAAATCTGTCCTTTTACTATTTTATTAAAATCATTTTTTTGATCGAACTGAAATCTCCAGCCTTTATCTCGTAGAAATAAAGTCCGCTGGGGAGATTCTGAGCGTCGAACGACACTTCATGGTAACCGGCTTCCAACTGTCCGTTAAGAAGTGTTGCCACTTTTTCCCCTAGCGTGTTAAAAACATTTAAAGCGACATTTCCATTTACCGGCATCGAGAAACGGATCATCGTCGATGGATTAAATGGATTGGGATAGTTCTGATACAACGCAAATGTTGTGGGATTAAGTTCCACTTCCACTTCAGGTGAATACTCAAATGTACCGTCATTGTCGATCTGTTTCAGTCTGTACTGAATTTTATTCCCGATCGCACCATTATCCACAAAACTGTAATACTTCGGTGAGTTCGCAGTTCCGTGTCCCTCAACAAAACCAATCTTATCCCAGTTGCCATTTGTGTTTCTCTCAACCTCAAATCCGTTGTTGTCAACTTCGGTCTTTGTCTCCCAGTTCAGAGTAACTGATGTACCTTTTGCTGAAGCTGTGAATGAGGTAAGTTCCACGGGGAGGGCACCGTTTGTGCTAACTCCAAACTCGGAGAACGCAGAAAAGCCTGTGGCTTCCGCAGTGTATGGATCAGCGCCTGTTAAAGTTGCTGTCTTCGTAACCCAACCTAAAGGTGCACCGGTCCATCTTGCAAGTTCCAGATTGGAAGCACGGTCAAATCCTACTTGCCCGGATTCTTGAGAACCATTCCACTGAAGCTTAACAGTTGCATTAAGGTTGTCCACTCCTGTAGGTGTAATATCCCAAAAGACCGGCAGGTGGGCAGTACTTACAACAGGATTTGATGTACCTGATTTCGCTCTGACTGAGAACTCTTTTGAAGTTGGATTCGTCAGAGTTACTGGATTATAATTTGCTGAAGAGAAACCCACTGGAAATATCTTGGACGTTGCGTCAGGAATCGTCCATTTTAAGCTACCGGCTCCATTTGTCACAATGAATGATGAGGAGGATGGAGTTAAAATATCAGACCCGGATGCGATTGTCAATGTGTTTGCACCGAGTGATAAGTGCCCGCTAGTCAATGTTAAATCTCCAACATCGATAAGAAGATCGCTTCCCAAAGTCACAGTCCCACTGGAAGTCCTGTTTAACGTCAATGCACCTAACACTCTGCTTCCGCTCGAAAAATTTAAAGTACCAAACGCCCCTGTTCCGGAAATTGTGACATCTGTTAATGAAGTCCCGGACAAAGTCCCTGAACCCGTAACTGTTCCACTGAAAGTAAAACTCTTGTCATTCAGATTAAAGAAACCGGAACTGAGGTCCAAAATCCCTGAAACAGTAACTCCATTGGTCGCAGTTACACCAAACGAGTTATTAATTTTTAATGTACCTGATATGGTTGCCGGTAACGATGGTCCTGTCACCTGTGCACTTCCTCCGTTATACTCGTAAATCCCGCCAAAATTGTAAGTCCTAGTCCCTGAAACTTGAATATTTCCGGTAGAAACCGCATTAGATATCCCATCAGGTGATCCAATTTTAAGAGTTGCCCCGGATGCTAATGTAAATGACCCTGCACCGATTACGGTATCAGTACCACAATCAAGCGTCCCATTCACTGTCAAGGATCGACTAGTTGCAACAGGTAAACTGTTGTTTAATGTTAATGATTTCGAAGTGTTAACAGCCCAATTAATTCGTGTATTGGTTAATGTGCCAGAAGAAAATGTAAACTGTGACGAGACACCGTTAAAATTAATAGTACTCACGGTTGAATTCGCCAACAATGTTCCGCCACTAATAGTCAAGTTACCACTTATATTTAGGGTGCCAGCACCTGTGGAATTTGCAAGATCCAAAGTTCCACCCGAAATAAGTACATTTCCTGTTACTGTCATATCCACAGTTGAAGAGCCACTCGAAAAATAAAATGCGCCGCCTTCTACCACAAGATTACCTCCAACAGTCACAGACTTGTTGGCTGCTGAAGCGACAAGGGCATGCCTTATAGCTCCCCCACCTGTCGCCTTGATCGTAAGATTCCCTTGAACAGTTGTTAAAGTACCACCCCATCCAAAATTGGAACCACTGGCAACATTGATAATGAGATTTCCATAACCACTTCCACCAGGTGCAGTGGTCCCAGAAGGATTAACTTTTATTTCAATTGTACTATTAGATGAGAAGCTTTCCGTTCCCTGAAATAAAGTTGTGGCCAAAGCAAGAGCAACATTCACAACACAACTACTACCATTATCCATTTGAAAAGTTGTGGCAGTGGCTAGTGTCACAGTGTGAACTATCGTTAGTATCCCGCCATTTTCAATCCAGAGTTTGCTATTCGTTCCGGAGATCGACCAAGTTCCAGATGTAGTCATGCTGTGACCGTTTTGGATCACGAAAATATCTCCAGCGGTGAAACTCCCGGGAGTCGTTGGGCTGCCTGAACCATCTCGCGTCGATTTCCAGTTGGCGAGAGTGTTAGGAGCAACACTTCCCTGTGAATAATATGTTGCTGCCCACCCATCAAAGGCGAGCAAAGCAGTTATAAAAAGTAGCAAAGTAATATGTTTAAACATATTTCTCCAAAGTTTATTTGTGGATAAAAAATTAAAATTCATAAGAAAAAGTAACCGTTGCTATTTTAAGCAAATGTTAAGAAATGGTATTTATTCCTGAAGAAAGAAGGAAATTGAATATTTTTCTGATTAAACCAGGGTTCGCGGAATTCTCCGTGACCGGGGAACAGTGAAACTATAGTTTTGGAGAAATTTTGAGGGAAGACCTCTTGCAGGGGCAACTATAACTGTCGGTCGTGTTTGGGAAAAAGCACTAAGTAAAGATACACATTTTATTAGTAGTATACAAAATTTATTTGGTAGAAATACAAAATTATTTTGTATAAATTTCGGTAGTCGGTGTATAAACCAGGATCTACCTATATGTCGCCACAAGGGCTCTTTTGTAGGAATTAGGGATTAGGTATTATTTTTTTTCGCTGATTCCGAAATTGGTCGGTAGGACAATCGAGACGATTGTCGCTCCTTTTCCGATGTTTAAGGTTTTGGGTACTCTACCCTTACATGACCCCAACGGCGCCAAAATCTTCCATCCGTGATATCCGTGCTAAATCGGTGAAATCCGTGTAACCATTTCTACCCATACATGACCCCTTCCGGGGCCAAAATCTCCCATCCGTGAAATCCGTGTTAAATCCGTGTAACCATCTCTACCCATACATGACCCCTCCGGGGCCAAAATCCCAGCTCATAGTTCATAGATAATACCTAATACCTAATACCTAATACCTATTTCATCAGGATCATCTTTTTCATCATCCTGAATTCACCGGCTTTCATTTCGTAGAAATAGACACCGCTGTTCAAACCCGAGGCATCAAATTCCACTTTGTGGTCGCCTTGTGCCATGTATCCGTTCACGAGTTCTGCAACTTTTTCGCCGAGGATATTGTAGATGTTGAGGGTTACACTTCCCGCTGAAGGGATGCTGAAACGAATTACAGTGTTTGGATTGAAAGGATTCGGGTAATTGTCAAACAATTTGTAGTCAGTGATTAGCTTATTCAGTCCGTCATTTCCGATGGAATTAATAACTCCGGGGTAATAGGCAGAAGAGACGATTCCGACAAGTCCGGTTGAACCGACCAGAGTACCTGTTCCGGTTTGTTTGCTGATTGCATAGAGGTTTGCGGTTTCGGAGAGGAGACCAGTAAACCCGAATAGATTACCTGTCTCGTCGAAAAAGATGTCGCGAACTAGCTTGTTTGGTCCGATAAATCCAACCTTAACAGTATCACCCGTTCCGAGGTTTACCTTTACAATCAGGTCTTTTCCGGCACCCAATGGTTTGTAAATTGCAGCAAAAAGCCGGTTTGTCAAAGGATCAAAAGCAATCGCATTCAGAGGTGTTTTTATTGAATCAACCCTTACAGCACTGTTTTGTGGTTCATCGTACCTGTATAGAAGATTCCGCTTCGAAAGAAGATAGAGATTCCCCGATGTATCAAAAGCACAACTGAAAACTTCAGAAAGATCAATCGTGACTTTTGGGTATAGCTTCCCCGAATTTGCATCCATTTTGTGGAGAACTGTCTTTGTACCTGATGGCATGAACCCGTAAATAACACCCGTTTTTGGATGAGCTGATACAGCCGTAAAGGAATTGGCCCCGGCCGGACCGAGAAGGGTTGACTCTCCTGTTGCTTTATTAACCGTAAAAGTGTTCCCGCTGTTGGTTGAATTGGTGACAACAAAAACCTTCTGCTGTTGTGCAGGATTCAGATCATAAGACTCAACCACAAGTGGAATTCTGTTATCAGCAGGATCATTATCAATGAATACAAGGGTGTCTTTAAGTATTCCCGCAACCTGAGGATCACAGACGACTTTTATTTCAAGACTGTCGAAAGATGCAATGCTTACCGGGTATGTAACAGGACCAAGCAGGGTAAAATTGGAATTAGATTTGTTGATTCCCGTAATCACGAGTGGTTGTGTGCCGAGATTGGAGAGTTGTACAGTAAGTGTATCCTTCTGCATTGCTCTCTCCATTGTGGCAAAATTGAGCGTCTGTTTATCTGTGAGAAGTGACGCACCGGGCACCGGCATCATACGCACTTCCCCGATTCTGTTACTCCAGGAATGAGGAGCAGCCACATATTCACTCATCATCCAAAAGGTTTCTCCCGAAGGGTCCAGCGACATGCCGAGGTAATCGCCCCACCTGTTCCGTCCGCTGCCGTAATCCTTCTGATACTGACCTGTTCCTGCCCGGAGGCGATATGCTTCAGTAAAGGAATTGGAGCCCGATTGTTTCCCGACATAATATGCACTTACATACTCCGACTGACTGGATCTGCTTACCGTAAAAACGATATTTCCGCTCTTGTCGGCCATAATGGCAGGATAAAAATACCATGTACCAGCCGTCCCGAAAGTCAGTTGTTCTACAGGTGTGGAAGTGGAGGGATTAAATTTACAAACCCTGACAGCAGAAAATGCTCCGCTTGAAGGGTTGCGTGTGGAATGCGTCAACCAGATAAAACCGTCTCTGTAAACGGGTTCGTTAGTCAGTTCCGGTCCGCTCGATTCGAGCAGAGCCCCGCCCGGTTGCGATGCCTGCGGTGGATCACTGAATGCAGTTACGGGAACGACACTTGATGTTAGAGAAGGAACACCCTGGCCATCGTAAGTAATTTTATAAAGAGCATAGGCGTTTGATGAATAATAAGGCACATGTACGAGATATGCAGTGTCGACATCATTGAAATGGATTACAGGACGAATGTTGAATACCCTCTGACTGCTGCCGGGATATCTTACATCCCAGAAATCGTACCACTTGCAGGTATCGGTGGGGTTGTTGTAAATCTGATCTTTCTTGATCACTCTGATCTTGGCATAATCAAAATATCCGCCAAAATTAAACTGATTTGAGGTAATGTAAAAATTCCCGGCATCGTATCCCACTCCCTGGTAATCACCCCAGTTATATGCGGAAGTACTGCCGTTCATATTCGATGGTACAATCCAGTTTCTCCATGTCCCGAGAGGGTTTGAATCGTCAGAAACAGATATAAGTATTGAACCTGAGGGTGGTGAATCCTTTTGATCGAGCCAAACCATCACCCACCTCTGAGCAAAATGATCGTAAACCACTTTCGGATCGAACGGATCAACTAAAAATGCAGAAAACCATGAATTGGCACTTATTCTTTTCAGCAGGTTGCCATTTTTGTCCCATATTCCAAAATCGGAATTGACGGTTCCAACGATATGATCAGGTCCAACAGCCACATGCGGATCTGGAGGGATTGAATTCGACTCAGTATTTCCTTCAAAACTCTTAAGTAGGGCTACACCCCCCGCCTCGGTTGGATTTCCCCCTTCTCTGTAAATTTCCTTCTCCCCGGGAAGCTTTGCATCTGTAATAATCGACCATGGTTCACCTTTGTATCTGATCTTGTTGCGAACGGTTTCAAATTTGGGTGAACGAACCACCGGCTGGTTCGTAAATGAATTGGTGCTTACATACACACCGCTTGCGTATGAACCGGGAGCGGGACCCTGTGCGGTTTGAGGAAAAACGGTGATAAATGCACAAAACAGCAGAGAGAGGAGAAACTTCCTCATATTACCTCGATGATTAAATGTAATTGAAATTGGGGGAAAGAGTAAATTTAAATTTAACTATTTTAGTCTATATAATTTTGATTAATTTTAACTGACTTTAGAATCAAAACGACCAACAACGATCATTAACCGGGATACAACATGGATCAACACAAAATTGACAAACTGCAACAACTTATTAAGAAAAACAACCTCGACGGCTGGCTTTTTTACGATTTCAGAGGCTCAAACGATCTCGCTCTCAGCGTACTCGAGATCCCTGCCAAAGCTCATCTTACTAGAAGGTTTTTCTATTTCGTTCCTGCGGAAGGTGAACCACAAAAAGTCGCAATGGCTATCGAACTTCACAATCTCGCTCATCTTCCCGGCAGGATGCACCCTTACAGCAGTTATGAATCACTGAACAGCATCATCGGTGAGATTCTAAAAGGTGTGAAAAAAGTTGCCATGGAATATTCACCAATGAATGCAATCCCCTATCTCTCCAAACTGGATGCGGGCACTTATGAGTTCCTGAAAACCTTCGGCATCGAAATCGTCTCGAGCGGCGACCTCCTGACTGAATTCACCGCAGTCTGGACAAAGGAGCAGTATGAGGATAACATCCCTGTTGCGCACGCACTTACCGACATAGTAAAACTATGCTGGAAATTTATCAAAGAGAAAATTGAGACAACAGGCGAAACCACTGAGTATGAAGTTCAAAAACTCATCATGGACGAAATCGAAAAAAGAGGATTTGAGACCGATCATGAAGTTATCGTTGGTGTGAATGGAAATGGTGCGAATCCGCATTACTCCCCCACCCCTGAAGTATGGGAAAAGATTAAAAAAGATGATTTTGTCCTCATCGACCTCTGGGCAAAACCAAAGAAAGACAACGGTGTCTGGGCAGATATTACCTGGACAGGGTATGTCGGTACCGAAGTTCCTGAACGATATGTAAAAATTTTCGAAACAGTAAAAGATGCCCGTGAAGCTGCATTGAATCTTGTTACAGAAAGATTCGCCAAAGGTGAAACCGTCCGCGGCTGGGAAGTGGATGCAGCCTCCCGTAAAGTGATCGAAGACGCCGGTTACGGTGAATATTTTGTCCATAGAACGGGACATTCAATAACTACCAACCTTCACGGTACCGGTCCTCACAATGACAACTTTGAGACAAAGGATATGCGAATAATCCTTCCGGGCACATCATTTTCGATCGAACCCGGCATCTATCTCAAAGGTGATTTCGGCGTCCGCTCCGAAATAGATGTCTACATCCACCCCGACGGCAAAGTCGAGCAAACAGGTGGACCGAGACAATTCAAAATTGTTCCAATTTTAAAAGGCTGAATAGAGAAGGCTGAAGGCTGAAAACCGTGAACGAAGTTTTTATGTTTTGTTTTTAACTTTCATAATAGAATAAACCAATAACCTCATTACTTCATCGTAAAGAGGGAATAAATAGTCAAATTCATCCTTAAGTATTATTTCGGTTGCGAGGAGTAGTTCTAACCAATAGAGAGTCTCCTCGCATTCTTTTTGAGCAACTGCAAGTTTGTGGATAAAATCAAGATCCGATTCCGCACGGGAAGCTTCCCGGATATTTGCCCCAACGCTTGTACCCGATCGGAGTAACTGTCTGCCAAGATCATACTCATTTCGACTGAAAAGTACTTTGGAAAATTTTACAACTGCTTTTGCAGCACAAAAACTTTTCTCCTCAAGTATTCGATTTTTCATTTCTCAGATAGCCTTTTAGAATTCCATTTTCTGCCTTCAGCCTTCTGCCCTCAGCCTTCAAACTTCAGGCTCACCACCGTTCCCGCTTCTTTTTGGGATTGAATGCTTAGATCGATTTTGTTGAGGTCGCAGAAACCTTTGACCAGGAGTAAACCGAGCCCCATCCCGTCAAAATTACGGGAGTAACCGTTCGACTCCTGAGAAAATGGAGTGAATATCTCCTCGAGATATTCGGGATTCATACCTATCCCGGTATCTATGATGGAGACTGATAAAGACTGGTCGGAGTTTCTGTGGATATCTATTTCAATAACACCCTTCTCGGTGTAGTTGATGGCGTTATCGATAATATTTGAGAAAATCTGAGTGACAGAATACCTGTCAGCTCTCACTTCACAGTTGAGGGTTGTGGAATTGATAATAAACCGCAGCCCTTTAGCCTCCGCTTTTGGTTTGTAATCAGAGACTATTTTGGCGAGTACTTCATGGAAGAGATCGAATTTTTCGAATTTTGGTTTGTAATTTCCGGTTCTTACCAATGAAGTATTGACTAGAAGATCGATGGTCCTTCCCAGTCTTTCGCTGTCCTCAACCATGATGGTAGTAAGCCTTGAGATATCACGGTTGTTAAAGAAACTAAGATCATGCTCCAGTTGTTTTGCCGCCTGTTGCAGCGCATTTACAGGAGTACGAATCTCATGCGAAATCCTGGAAAGGAAATCGTTTATCAGATCGGCAGACTTGTCAGACTTGGGTTGTGCCTTCTCTTCTTTCACTCTTGGTGCCTTTTACTTGACGAGCATCATTTTACGGACTTCTGAAAATTTCGGTGTTACGAGTTGATAGAAATAAATACCACTTGAAAACTGCGACATATCTGCATTGACCGCCCAGGTTCCTGCGGCTCTTTCCTCATCCAGAAGTGTGATTAGTTCCCTTCCCAAAACATCGTAAATCCTTAACTGAACAACACTTCTTTCCGGAAGCGAAAATTGTATCCTGGTCGATGGATTAAAAGGATTCGGATAATTCTGAGCAAGCGAAAATTCTTTAGGAAGTGTCTCTCCTGGAATTTCCTTGATATCTGAGATAAAAAGTGTCGGGTCGGGTATTCCGTCATTATTCCTGTCGGGTTCCGCAAGAGCAAGATTTATCAATGAGTCAGGTCCGGCATTTCCGTTTACATCGGGATTATCGGGAGCTGAATCACCGGCACCATAGTTGAGCCCACCCGCTATGAGTGCAACAAATTTCAGTTTAACACCCGGTGGGATAAGACCCACACCGAGACCGTAGAGATCATTCCACGCGACCGCCACTTCGGCACCAAAGGCATTTTGTCCCCGCCTGCCGTTTATCTTGTTAGTCATGTTTGAACTTGTGCTGTCGACAATTTTATAGATCCCCGGAGCAGTTTGATTGTAAGCCGGGATGAAGAAATCGATAGCATCTGCAGGCCGGAACCTGAAATTCTTGGCATAGTCTCCATAATATCCCTGCTGGCCGTTGAAATTGGTCTCTCCGCCCGGTATTCCAGCATCGATATATACCATCATGGTGTTGTAAGTATCGTTCAATTTATAATCAATGCCGATGTAAAGCGAATCTGCATCCCAGGTGGTGAAGATACCGAGCAATTCATTATTTAAAGTGTCAACGGGTCTCCAATAGCTGTCGGTATCGGAATCTGCAACAATGAGCCACTCCGGTCGCCAGTCTGAAGTTCCTTTGATAATATTTCCGTCTATAACAGGTTTGCCATAAGTAGCAATTACCGTGTCGAGATTGGCTTTAACCCGAAGATTATAGTTTGCCGAGCCAAAAGCACCTTTTCCATCAGTTACTTTAAGCTGTATTGCGTAGTAACCCGTATCAGAAAGCGAAGGAGTGCCGACAATTTTTCCTGTAATCTGATCTACATTCAGGAAATTTGGCGCCTGCGCAAAAAAGAATCTCAGACTGTCTGAATCAGGGTCTGAAGCTGTCGGCTGATACTCATATCTTACAGTCGCTTTTATTGCTGTATCTGGAATTGCAGCTATCGCGGGAGGCAGATTTTTATAAACTGTAACCGCAAAAGTATCTTTCTCTGATGCGCCTCTTGGATCGGAAACAGTAACAATAATATTCGTTCTTCCCGTATCGGCAAATACAGGTGTGCCGGTAAGAAGTCCTTTGTTGCTGACGGTCAGCCAACCGGGATTGCCCTGCAAACTGTACACAAGCGCAGTGTCATTGGCATCAGATGCTTTCACCTGATAAGTAAACAATGAATTGGTATAGGCCGTCTGATCGGCTACCGGCAGAAGTGCCGGCGGATTGTTCAGTCTTTTGGTAGTGTCGGGTATATAAATTGTATAACTTCTCGGTGGTGCCCAGAGTTTTATTCTGTTTGGCGGATTGCCACCAATTCCGGCAACAACCTGTTTGTTCGCATCTCTGCCTGTATAATCTTTGTACCAGGTTCCGACAGGTTTGTCGGTATCAACCCACACATCGATCCATTGAGTCGGGTTGTCATTCATCACGATGTAACCGCCGGGCTGATTTCCGTAACCGTTTCTTTTCGCTACATAGATGTCATTGGATAGTTCGCCCTGGTTTGTGTTTCCATCCTGTCTGATATAGTAAGCGTTCAATGCTGATCTCTTTGTGGTTCCGCCGCCGAGGAAATTCTGTCTGATCCAGATTAGAGTGTCTATCTTCCCACCAACTCCGTAGTCAATATAATCTTTAAAAAATACGGAAGGTCTTCCCTCAGAGAAAAGAATGTATGCATAACCGAGTGCTTTGTCGTAAATTACAGGATCATGACCGTTGTCGATCTGGCCGTCCCAGCCTTTCCTGTCAAAATCATGATTCTCGAGAAATGTCGATACATCAAAGCCTGAAAATCCGGAATTAATAAGACCCGCCCCATCGAGGTTGTTCATATTAAATCCACCGTTTGTGGTGTTGCACATGTCTCGAAGGTTGTACCTCAAAGGAAAATCGAACATCGACACATTTGCGCCGTTCTGATATTTAGCGACCTGCAGCCAGTTACCTATCTCGGAAGTGCTGCCCCAAAGCTCTGCTACGGCATAGCCACCGGGATTTGATCCATTCAACCATTGTGCCATAAATGCAGGGTTAATCGATTTTACCGCATCGAGTCGGAAACCGTCATAGCCGAGTTCCTGCCGAAGGTATCTTCCCCACGCAATCAGACTGTCTTTAACGCTCTGCTTGTTGTGGTCAAGCCATTCTCCAAAACGGAAGATGGGATCTGTCTGCACAAACAACGGATCAACCCAGCAATTCTGCGAATTCGGGTAGAATGATGCTGCGGTCTTTTTGAATCTGCCGGGACCAGACGGGTACTGAAACAGCATATAGGCAGAGTCGGGAACGATGTAATTACCGTTGTTCAACGGGCGGCACTCATAAGGAATCTTCTGCTCGCCACCCATCATGTGCCTGACGACCGCATCAGCAAAAACCTGCATCCCAACGCTATGAAATGCGTTGATCGCATTCTTAAGTTCGGCTTTACTGCCAAATCTGGTTTCGAGGCTCCCTTTCTGATTGTAATCTCCAAAATCATAATGGTCATAAGGATCGTATCCCATCGACATCCCTCCGCCTGCCCCTTTTGAGGATGACGGGAACCAGATTGCACTGAAACCGGCAGATGCGAGTCTGGTGGAGAGAATTGCGAGTGAATCCCACCAGATTCCACCCGGAGGAGAGTTCCAGTAAAATCCCTGCATAAACACATCAGATTTTGGGGTGGTAAGAAGAGCACTTTTATCCTGTGCAGTTAGACTTGTCACCAATATAAATGCCAAAACAGCGCATAATTTCATACGATTAGCCATGAAGCGATCCGAATTTTTCCGGTTAGTGAATGGTTTTACCAAAATTAAAATAACAATCAGGAATTTAAATAATTTGAGGAAATTATTAAAGATTATTTTCAGAGCAGTTTTGGGGCAAATGCCTTTGGGAGTACATTTATGATAAAATTTTCATAAATTGAAAATCAGATAAATGAATTTTATTAAACTGCGGAGATTAAATGAATACAAAAAAACTTTACCTCACCCTTGTAATCGGATTCACTCTTGTGTTTGCCGGTTGCAATATAATCCAAAGCTTTGTAAATCTTTCCAGACTGCAATTCAAACTTCACGGCGTTACTTCGATTTCTGTGGCAGGAGTTTCACTGACCGGTAAAAAATCACTTTCAGATCTGAATGTCTTCGAAATTGCAAAAGTTACTGAATCATTCTTTAAAGGATCACTCCCCCTCACCTTTACTCTCGATCTTGCTGCGGTTAATCCAAATACGGGAAGTGGTGGCTATGCAAGAACTGATGCACAACTGAAGTCACTTCCGTTTCGTTTGGTCGTGGACAACAGGGATCTCGTGACAGGCAATATCAAAAATCCCGTAAGTATACCCGGAACAGGTGAAACCGAGCATCTGCCAATAGACCTGACCATCGATCTCGCTAAAGTGATTAAAGACCAGGGTTATGAGAGTTTGCTCAATCTGGCACTTCAGGTAAGCGGAGTCGGCTCAGGATCGAGTAATGTCTCTTTATATGCACGACCTGTCGTTTCCACAGTGCTCGGCGACATCACCTATCCTGATGAAATTAGAATAGTTGATGCCACTTTTTCCAAATAATTTTAACGAAAACATATTTTTTTTTGATCAGCATATTGCGTAATATTCAGAAAACCCCTATATTTGTGATCTAAATTTTATTGATTGCTGGTGTAGCTCAGCTGGTAGAGCAGCTGATTTGTAATCAGCCGGTCGGGGGTTCAAATCCCTTCACCAGCTCAATAGTTTGAACCGGTTCTTTTCAGAGCCGGTTTTTTTATTTTAAAGAGTGACCGTTTTCTATAAACCAAAATTCTTCAATCCCCACCCGATTCCATCAGGGACCGTAATCTCCCCGTCTTTATACTCAGGTGAATCGGCTACATTTACTTTGAAATATGGTGCCTGCGAGATATGATCTCCGGGCAGATTAACCTCTTCCCTTGAACAAAAGTGAATGTTTGAAGTTTTTCCAAGAGCAGTTTCATACATACCTCCACACCAGACCGATACACCGCTTTCATGACACATTTTTGCTATTCTGATCGATTCAAGATAGCCACCCACCCTCGGGGGCTTGATATTGATTATCAATTTGCTCGTATCAGAATTTTGTCGCCACAGTTCAATGGCTTGCCTGGTATGCATCACATTCAGGATGCTCTCATCGAGGCAGATGGGTGTTCTGAGGGATGATAACTGTCTCGAATGATCGAGAATATCATCATTTTTTCCCGGTTGTTCAATCATTAAAAGGTTATAGTTGTCAAACTCCTTAAGTACGGCCACATGCTCCGGGTTAAACAGGTCGTAACAGGCATTTGCATCCACCTGAAGTTTGATGTCGGGATATTTTTTCCTGATTGCCTCAATATATGTGACATCCTTCCCCGGTTTAACCTTTACTTTAACCCTCGATACATTTAACTCACCAATCGCAATATCGATTTTTCGGATAAATGATTCAATAGTTGGTTCCAGACCCACACTTGTACCCGCCGGAACTCTTTTCCTCGTTCCACCCCACAGTTTGGAGACAGGACACTTCTGAATTTGAGCGACGGCATCCCAATAGGCACCCTCGACACCTGCCTTTGCCATGTTGTGCCCTACAATCCACTTGAAACGGTCCAGAAATGAAATTATTTCGGTAAACGGTGGCAAACCCTTCACGGGTAGTCCATCAATCTCTTCAACGGGTTTCCCCGTGAGAGCCGAGGTGATATAATTCAGAGCAATCCCGACACTCCTGTGGCATTCGTAATCGTACCATGGGGCACTTAGAGGTGAACATTCTCCTGTACCGGTTACAAGGTCTCCCGATTCAGTTCTGAATGTTATTTCCGGGAAAAGCCTGATGAGTGAATCAAACCTTGCAAATGAGGTTTCAAAAGGAAAACTTAAATCGAATCTCCGTGTATGAATTTTTATTTGTTCGATATAAAATGGAACCCGGTTTTCAAACACATTGAGGTACGAGAGTTCTTGTGAAGCATTCATTTTCTTAAGTCCGGAATTTTTCTTAAATGTTTGGGATTGATTAGCATGGCAAAACCCGCAGTAGCCATGATTGCGAAAAACCAGTAGCTGATCTGAGTAGCGATCAACATTTCATCAAAGTTTTCTTTTTGAATTTTTGCTTCTTTTCCGACAAGGAAGAGAAAAGCAAGTCCGCAGATGATAATGCCTGTTTGCATCCCGACACTAAGCATAACATAATTTGATGCAACGGCACTCCCCTGTCTGCTTTCGGGAACTGAACCGAGCATAATTGAAGTGTTTGGCGCTGAGAAGAGTGCGATTCCTGATCCCGTCAAAATCATTGCAAAATAGATGAGATACATCGGAGTGGCCTCTCCGAGATTTGCAAGAATAACAAGCGAAAGAGCTATCAATCCCATCCCGGCGGCCGAGACTTTACCGGGTGATGTTTTGTCAGCTACAAAGCCCGCAAGGGGTGATACCAAAAGTTGAAGTACGGGTTGTATAAGTATTACTATACCTGACTTTACGGGCGACATCTCACGGTTGCACTGAAGATATAATCCGAGCAGGTACTGCGAGGCGTAAGTTGTTAAAAATGTAATAAATACTGAAATATTGGTAACCGCGTATACGGAATTCGATCTGAACAGTTTTATATCATAGATTGGCTCAGAACTTCTGTACTGGGAATAAATAAATGCGACGAGCCCTGCAGCGAATCCGGCAAACAAAATCCACCCCAGGGGTTCATTTAGTCTGTTGGCGCTTCCCTGAAGGAAAATCAATGCCAACGCATAAAAAACGATGCCCGGAAGATCAAATTTCCTTGAAGCCTCATTGTCAACTTCTCGATCGGGTACAACAAATTTAATAATCAGCAACGCAATTCCTCCGGCAATCGCTGCCGATATGAATATACTTCTCCATCCGAAAGACTGAGTCAGGAATCCGCCGATAAAATTTCCCGCAGTCGTGCCCGAATAAACAAGCCCCGATAATATTCCGAGCGCCGTTGTTCGGTATTTCGCCGGAATTGTTGTAGTAATTATTGGCGTGTTTGAAACAACGAGGGACGAAGCGGCAATTCCCTGAATCGTTCTAAAAATCAGAAGTGAGAGGAAACTGTTGGCAAAAAATATAACAAGCAGGTTGGAAATTATGAAAAATGAAGCACCAAAAAGGAGCGTTTTCTTCGGTCCAAGAATATCGGAAACCTTCCCCAAAGGAACGATACAAATGCTCGAAAGAAGGAGATAAACCGAATTTATTAAACCCAGGTCCGCTGGATTCACCACAAACTCCTCACCTATCACTTTCAGCGCAAGGTTTACAGACGCAAGAAGATACATTGACAGGAAGGAGGTGATTCCGGTGGCAATTATTATCAGAATATGTTTTGGCTTCAGAGCGGTAAACCTCTTTTCGGCATTGAGAAAATCCTGAATTCAACTTAATAAATGAGGCCGATATAGTCAACAGAAGGAATTAATTTTTCCGATTAATTGTCGATTTGTGTTCAAATTGGTTCTTTTTCTTTGTAATTCTGGAACAAAATGTTAGTTTGCATCATGATATAATCCTTTATCCTGACTTAGCTATCCACTTCATCAGAACGAGACCAAAATGATCGATCAAGAAATCGAAACCGGTAAAAACTATCATACGGTTACCATAATATTCGTTCTTCTCATCATAATTGTGACCATCACAAGTTTTTACTATTACAGTCAAACAAAACAAAACCTGATGACAGAAAAATTTGCTGAAGTGAAAGCCATTGCAGGTCAAAAATCAGAAAGAGTGTCGAACTGGATTGGTGAAAGAAAAGCTGAAGGGAAATATCTCGCAACCAACTCGGTCCTTACCGAATCAATCACTAATAACTCGTTCATGATTGATGCTGAAGGCCGGCATAGAATAACCGAACTGTTCGAACAACTGAGGGCTAATCACAACTATTCTACAATCTCGCTGATTGACCTGAAAGGTAATTTTCTTGTTCGGACCGGTGATTCGATTCAACCGGTTAACCCGGCAACTGAATTTAACGCTGCAGATACCGGCAGAATAGCAATCATCTCGACCAGGGGTTTATCCGACTCAATCCCCTATTTAACCTTTCTGACTCCGGTTTTCAGTCCTGCAAATATTAAAACAGGATATGTCTTCCAAAAAATCGATATAAGAATCGATGCAAAATTGATATTTGAAAGTGTTACGCCGGATAATGACCCATACCAGATGAAGCTGTTTTATTTTAACGACGGAAAGATTTACTCCCTGCTCGATTCATCTCAAATAACCACGGTTAATTCCGGTGAATCAGAAAAAAACTTTCCGGATGAAATATTTGAAGCCGGAAATGCCGGTAAAAGTGGCAGAATTCAGGTGAGTGGTTTTAATGACCTCTACACACTTGGTTACCTGAAAAAACTTTCAAATCTCGACATATTTGTCTATTGCGGAGTGAGTGGTGATCAACTCGAACAACCTCTGAAGCCGATTTTTTTGCTCCTCACTATTATCATCGTCATTACTATTATCCTCTCTGCTCTGGCAATCTCTCTTGTAATCAAACGGCAGGAAGTGTCTTACTCTCAAAAAATTGCCGAATCCAGAGCATTTCTCGAAAGTATCAGGGAAGGCATGTCAGACGGATTTGTAGTTTTCGATTCTGACTTGAAATTCCTGGCGGTTAATTCCAAAGCCATCTCGGTCATTGGAAAAACTAAAAGTGAGATTATCGGTAAATCAGCTCTCGATGTACTTCCCGATCTGAGAAACTCAGGTTTCTACTACAGTTTTGCAGAAGTAAAAAAAACAGGAAAACCTTATACAAGCATCGATTACTACCCTGCCTGGGATATCTATTTTCAGAACAAACTTTTCCCCGTTACGGGTGGTTTTGCGGTCTTTTTCTCTGATATTACGGGTGAAATAAAACTGAAAGAACAGCTCAAAGAAACCTACAGGCAGCTTGAGGGACTTACTCTCCACATGCAGGTCGTCGCAGAAAACGACAGAGAGTCAATCGCCAGGGAAATTCATGATGAACTTGGACAGGTACTCACCTCTCTTAAAATGAACCTCGCCATGATGAAGAATGCCATCAAAGCGGGCAATCAGGGAGACCAAGGTGAATTCCTGCTTGAAGAAATTAATACCATGGGTAAGCAGATTGATGCCACTGTAAAAAGAATCAGACGCATAATTACCGAACTGAGACCAGAAGTGCTGGATCATCTTGGATTTGTAGCTGCCATTGAATGGCTCGTAGAGGAATCTCCGGCTAAAAACCTGATCGATTACAAATTCTCTTCAAATGTTGAACATCTTGACCTTGACAAAACAACTGCCACATCACTCTTCAGAATTGTGCAGGAGGCATGTACCAATATAAACAGACATTCAGGGGCAAAAAATGCTGCAATTAAAATTGAAAAACAAAACGATAAACTTGTCGTGACCATCACCGATGACGGAAAAGGGTTTTTCGTCAATGATCTCAAAGGTGTCTCAACTTTTGGTTTGCTCGGAATGAGAGAAAGGGCTAAACTGATAAACGCTGAGCTTGGTATCGAATCGGCTGAAAACAAGGGCACCACAATATCAATCAGTGTAGAACTAAAAAATTATTAATCTTTTCTTGCTTCACAGTAAAAAAATGATTATTATTCAGTCAGGTTATCTTTTTTTAATTGAAATGTTAAATGATTAAAATATTCCTCGCCGATGACCATATACTCATTCGTGAAGGTCTGAAGCGAATAATTAATATCGAGCCCGACATACGGGTAACAGGTGAATCTGATGATCCGGTTGAGATTCTCAGAGCCACTAGAGAGAAGGAATACGATATTCTGGTACTCGATATTACACTCCCTAAAAAGAGTGGATTGGAAATCCTCAAGGAAGTGCGTGCTATCGACCCCTCCGCAAGGGTTCTTATTCTGAGCATGCATCCGGAAGACCGCTTTGCCATCAGGTCTCTAAAAGCCGGTGCCTATGGTTACCTCACAAAGGAAAGTGCAGGTGACGACATTATTCTCGCCATTAAAAAAATAGCATCCGGTAGAAGATATTTAAGTGAAAGTCTCGCTGAGACTCTTGCCGGGGGGTTGGATATCGACAAGAAAAAACTGCCTCACGAAGTTCTTTCCGACAGGGAATTTGAGATACTGAGGTTCATTGCGCAGGGAAAATCCCTTACTGATATTGGCAATGAATTGTCTATCAGCGTAAGTACGGTTGGTACATACAGAGGAAGGATTCTTGAAAAGTTGAAACTTACAAACAACGCTGAACTCATTCTGTATGTCCTGGAGAACCATCTTATTGATTAGGTCGTAATTTTACGACAATAACTATCCGCCTTTTCCTATATAGTCACCTCTTAATCCAACTTATCTTTCGGACATCATTTTTTAGAAGTCGTAATGGATATATTGATTATTGACGATGCCGACAGTGTAAGACACAATATTGTTCGAATGATACAACAGAAAACTCCTGATTTTATCATCCATCAGGCATCTACCTGCACCGAAGCAATCCAAAAAATTGAACGAAAAGTACACGATGTCGTCATTGTCGACATAAAACTGCCTGACGGGAGCGGATTTGACATTATGGAACGAATCAAAGTTCTATCTCCTTCCCCGGTGGTCATATTTCTCTCAAACTTTAGCAATTCAAAATTTAAAGAGAAAGCTCTTTCACTGGGAGCTTCCTACTTTTTTGATAAGACAGAGGAATTTGACATGCTGATGAGACTGGTACAAAACGGGTTCAGATCGTTGTAGAATTAATTCGACTCTAAAATCAACTATTTTCTATATTTACAGTTTCAGGCATTAGCTATTTTTCTAATGTAAATTATATTTTACTTGTCTTTTTCAGTTTTAAGGTGTTAAAGGAAAAGACAACCGTCGAGGATTTTGCATGTTATAATCAGATAAATTTCAGGTCTTGCAGGATTTTCAGATTTTCTGGATGTTATAAAGATATTCTTCAATATTTGAAATTTTTCCAATGAGATTTAAAATTTATCTGATTTTTTATTCTTCCGCCTCTGTGAACAACAGCGGAAACGAAACCGAGAGTTACAATTACTATTTTATAACTCTTTGGTACTAAGTAATTGATGATGATGAGATCCAGATAATGGTTTGTATCTCCCCGATACATAAAAGGCTGCCCGATCCACGAGCAGCCTTTCTCATTTTAAAGAGAATAACTATTTAAGAAGAATTATCTTCCTCACAGCAGAAAACCTGCCAGAAGTCATCCTGACCATGTAAGTTCCTGATGAGAGATTCTCTCCGCTGATCAAGCAGAAATGCTTGCCGGTGGGCAGCGACTCATTAACGAGAGTTCGAACTTTATTGCCTTGGATGTCAAAAAGATCGATAACAACACTTCCGGCTTCTGCCAATGAAAACTGCATTTTTGATACAGGATTGAAAGGATTTGGATAGTTCTGCTCAAGTCCGTAATCAAAAACCGGCGAAACCTCAACTTCAACAGCATTAAAAATTGTTGCGGTACCGTCGAGATCGATCTGCTTCAACCTGTAGGCGTAAGTTCCTGCATGAAGATTTTCGTCTGCGAATGTGTATGTTCGGGATGAGGTCGAGTTGCCATTTCCTTTAACGAATCCGACAGTGGAGAAATTGCCCGAAGCATCCCTTCTTTCCACATTAAAACCATAATTGTTTGTTTCAGTGGCTGTTGTCCATTCAAGCTTGACCGCATCATTTACTGGTGTGGCTGAGAATGAAACCAACTCAACAGGGACAACCGAGTACTTGAATATCTTTATGTCATCTACATAAAAACCATCAGTATTTAACGACCCGTCTGATCTGAAAAGGAACCTTATCATTACATTTTGACCAACATACGATGACAAATCAATCGACTCACTCAACCACGACCCGCGGGTTCCGTTGTAAAGAGGCTGTCCGACAGGTTGGAAACTTCCTGCCCCGGTTACCATCCCGGAAGCTCTGAGCGGTGTCCAGGCTCCACCGTTGTTCGTTGAGATAAGAACCTGAACATAATCATAACCTGATTCCAAATCCCACTGGGCTGAATAGCTCAATCCGGCTCCAAGCACGCCGGTCAAACTGATGCTTGCAGTTTGTGTCATTGTTGCAGTGATATTTGAACCGTAGTTTCCTGACGGTGATTCAGAAAACGATGTTGGAGGTGAAACCGATTTAACAGTCGAGAGTCCCCAGTTATTGGAGATTACCCAACCGCTTGTTGTGTTAGCACTGTCGTTCATCACTACATCGGATTGTGCCACATAGAATCTGTAAAAGGATGACGGAGGGGTGGTTCCCGGTGGATTTACTCCTGAACCACCTGCCGGAGCAGTAACAATAACATTACCCGGTGCATCCTGTGCAGCGATGTAATATTCCACAATTGTACCCAACTGTTGAGCAGGAATATAAAATGTGTAATCGCCACCGGCTCTGCTGGTCGCAGATCCTGTTACGAAAGAAAATTGTGAAAAGCCACCACTTCCCGTTGCTGTTCTGTAATAAAGCCGTGGAGCTGCAACTCCCGTTCCAACATCCAGACCTGTTTGCAGTGATGCAACAGCAGGAATTCCCTGACTGTAGGCTGCAGAGGCTACCGGTGTATGTGCAATCTTCAAATTCAGATTTAGTGCAAAACTTGAAAATGTAGCAATGGCAAGTTTCGCCATTTTGTGAAAATATGGTTGATTGAAGTAGGCTACTTTATCGTTCACAGTATGATAATAGGCATTAAAATCGTTGTCATCATCCTCGATCAAAAGCATTGCACTGTAACCTTTGCTCCAGAATGACGCGTGATCACTTGC
Organism: Ignavibacteria bacterium; assembly: GCA_017302895.1. Lineage (NCBI taxonomy): Bacteria > Pseudomonadati > Ignavibacteriota > Ignavibacteria > Ignavibacteria bacterium. The sequence goes on from JAFLBV010000002.1 coordinate 591,841, forward strand.
TGTTGTACCGGGAGTTTTTTGAACAGGTACAATCCCTAAATTGAGGCTGGAATTCAATTGCACCATTTTGTTAAACAGGTCCATCGACTGAGCAGTTGCCCTGACATGCAGATTAGCCTTTCCGTCATTATTCGCATCAAAGGCTATCATGTCCATGTTAATTACTCCAAGAATCGAATCTCCCGCTGTTGAAGCCTGATTGGCGTAGTAAGCTGATCCTATAAGTCCTTGTTCTTCCTCATCCCACAACGCAAATACGAGAGTAAACGGAAATTGATATTGAGACAGGATTCGGGCAGCTTCCATTACACCTGCGGTACCGCTTCCGTTGTCATCCGAGCCGGGAGCTGTAGCGCCTGAAGGCATATCATCGAAGTGGGCACAAATTATATATTTTTGATTGGGGAACTGTGTACCTGTTTTTACACCGATAACATTCTTGCCCGTTGTGCTGAAGCTCTGCTGAGTGGCGGTTATCCCGTAACCCTGGAGTTTTTCCTGAATAAACTGCGCGGCTTTGTCATTGGCTGCATTGTTTTTATGCCGTGATACAATAGTGTATGGCTGGCCGCCGATAGTGACTGGAACATTACCCGAAAGCTCATTAACGAATTTCATGAGGGTATCGAGACTTACCTGATTTACTATCGTTTGAACGCTCGTTTGAGGAAATATGGCAGTGGAGAATACAAAAACTGCCAAAACCGAAATTGAGTATATCTTACGCATTTAGTGCCTTATTTAAAGCGGAATTGAAAACAAATTAAATTATTGATCAACATTAAAATACGGAAAAATATTATTTCTATCCCCCAAAATCTGTATCAAATTTTTATTCCGAAGCGTTTTACGAAACGGGTATTTACAGGTAAATCTAATTTCATATATTTGTAGATGTGTTTTGGAAAATTCCGGAACAATTTAATGGTATGCCCCCGTAGCTCAGGTGGATAGAGCAGCAGTTTCCTAAACTGTTTGTCGGGTGTTCGAGTCGCCCCGGGGGCACCCACTCTTACTTTAATGGAGAATAATAATGACTGAAATAATAGATATAATTGCCCGCGAAATCCTCGATTCCAGAGGTAACCCCACTCTCGAAGCTGAAGTACTGCTCGAAGGTGGAGCAATCGGAAGAGCTGCAGTTCCAAGCGGTGCCTCAACCGGTTCCAACGAAGCCTGCGAACTCAGAGATGGTGATTCTGCCCGTTACATGGGAAAAGGCGTTGAAAAAGCAGTTGATTTTGTTAACAATGAACTCGCTGAAGAACTTATCGGATGGGACGCAACCGACCAGGTCGGTATTGATGAATATATGATCGAACTGGATGGAACTCCAAACAAATCAAAATATGGCGCAAATGCCATACTCGGTATTTCGCTTGCAGTTGCAAAAGCTTCAGCAGAAGCTTTCGGACTCCCCCTCTATCGCTACATCGGCGGAACAAATGCAAAAGTAATTCCAACCCCGATGATGAATATCCTGAACGGTGGAAAACACGCTGATAACAATGTCGACTTCCAGGAATTTATGGTTATGCCGGTTGGAGCACCTACCTTCAGAGAAGGTTTGAGATATGGCGTGGAAGTTTTCCATACATTGAAAAGTGTGCTAAAGAAAAAAGGTTACAACACAGCCGTAGGTGATGAAGGCGGTTTTGCCCCCTCACTCAAATCAAACGACGAAGCCATTGAAGTAATCCTCGAAGCAATCACCAAAGCCGGATATACTCCCGGAAAAGAAATTTTCATCGCTCTCGATCCTGCTTCAACTGAAATGTGGAATCCTGAAAGAAAAACCTACAAATTCTTCAAATCGACCCAAAAAGAGATCAGTTCGGATGAAATGATCGCCTACTGGGAAAACTGGGTAAAACAGTACCCCATCGTATCGCTCGAAGACGGTCTCGCTGAAGATGACTGGGACGGCTGGAAAAAGATCACCCAAAGTCTTGGTGGAAAAATCCAGTTGGTTGGTGATGATCTGTTTGTTACCAATACAAGCATCCTCTCGAAAGGCATTGAGCTCGGTTGCGCCAATTCAATCCTTATCAAAGTGAACCAGATCGGGACACTTACTGAAACTTTGAATGCAATTGAAATGGCAAGAAACGCCGGTTACACTGCAGTTATCTCCCACAGAAGTGGTGAAACTGAAGATGTTACGATTGCTGACATTGCAGTAGCAACCAATGCCGGTCAGATCAAAACCGGATCAGCCTGCAGAACTGACAGAATTGCCAAGTATAACCAGCTTCTCAGAATTGAAGAAGAACTCGATACCAATGCGATTTACAAAGGTCTCGCTTCCCTGAATTACAAAGGTTAATACCCTCTGATTTTAAGGTATGAAGGTTGACGGCTATGGCCATCGACCTCATACCTTTCTTATTTTAAACCCTTCCACTACCATTTTACTTTAAAATTGTAACGAAAATCACAGTTTTGCAAAATTTTCTGCTTAAAAATCCATATTTAAAGACTTTTTGTTTTGTTTAATAATTAAAATTGTTATTTTAACAGAGCATTTTCATTAATTCAAGAGACAAAATGAAAAGTATAATCGTGTTTTTATTCGTTGCAACAATCGTTTTTGTAGCTTTTAACGGATGCAAAAATGATGATGCAACAACCAACCCGACAACCCCGACTACGAAAACAATGACGCTTGCTCATTTTGGCGTGGATTTTTCAGAGGGTAAGGTCGGAGATCCTGCAACACCACTTGCGAACGAAAAAATTGACGGTGAAACAATCGCGTGGTGTCCTAATGGAAGTGGTGGTGGATGGATGACGGGAATCTGGTACCGGTCGAGAGATGATAAAATTTACCGGATAGGTCCCGGCGATCTAGCTACAATAACATCCATCGATACAACTAAATGGTCAGCAAATGTCTGTGGAACTCCTCTGAAGAATGGTGAGATTTGGGCAGCCAAAGCACTCGACGGTTATGTTGTTTTCAAGGTAACAGCCGTTGCCGCCGATTCAGCGGCCATCGCAAACGGTGCTGCCAACTGGCCTGCTACTGTGGAATACAAGTTCTCTACAACTACTAAATTTAATTAGATCAAGGCTGCTTCGGCAGCCTTTTTTTATAAAAATTTCCCGGTAACGCTCTTTTTGTTTTTAGCGATCTCTTCGGGTGTTCCCTCTGCAACTATTCTCCCTCCCGCTTCACCGCCTCCGGGACCGAGATCGATCACCATGTCAGCAGCTTTCACCACATCAAGATTATGCTCCACTACTACGACGGTGTTCCCCTTGTCAACGAGTTTGTTTATTACTTTCAGAAGAACATTCACATCCTCAAAATGGAGCCCGGTTGTTGGCTCATCCATAAAGTAGATCGTTTTGCCTGTTGAGATTTTGCTCAGTTCGGTTGCCAGTTTCACTCTTTGTGCTTCCCCGCCCGAAAGAGTTGTGGCTTGTTGACCAAGTCTTATATAACCCAATCCCACATCGTATATCGATTGAATTTTTCTGCTGATTCTTGGCATATCCGCAAAAAAATCGAGTGCTTCGGTAACTGTCATTTCGAGCACATCATCAATCGATTTCTTTTTGTAAAGCACCTCGAGGGTCTCCCTGTTATATCGCCTCCCGTTACAGACATCACACTTCACATATACATCAGGCAGGAAGTTCATCTCGATCTTCTTTAGTCCGTCTCCACCGCATGCTTCACATCGTCCGCCCGCAACATTAAAGCTGAATCTTCCCGGTGCATAACCCCTCATTTTCGATTCGGGAAGTTGTGCGAACAGATCTCTTATATAAGTAAATAATCCCGTGTAGGTTGCAGGATTGGATCGTGGTGTTCGCCCGATCGGTGACTGATCCACTTCAATTACCTTATCAAGATGCTCCAATCCACTCACGCTGTCATACGGTAGTGGTACATCTTTTGTATGGTAAACATCCTTCATCAGAATCTTTACAAGTGTTTCATTAACCAGGGTTGATTTCCCCGATCCGCTGACACCCGTAATTGCTGTAAATGTTCCCAGTGGAATAGAAATATCGACCGATTTAAGGTTGTTCCCCCTGGCGCCTTTTACAGTCAGAAAATTACCGTTTCCCTTTCGCCGGGTTTCAGGAATACCAACACTCCTTCTGTTGTGCAGATAATCGAGTGTCAATGAGCCTTTGATCGAATTTTTCTTCATCAATGTTGCCGTTTCACCCATTGCCACCACTTCGCCCCCGTGCTCGCCTGCTGCGGGTCCGAGATCTATCAGATAATCGGAACTCTCTATTGTCTCTTTGTCATGTTCGACAACTATTATTGTATTATTCAGATCCCTGAGCATTTTGAGGGAATTGATAAGCTTGATATTATCCCTCTGGTGAAGGCCGATTGAGGGTTCATCCAGAACATAAAGCACTCCCGCGAGTTGTGTCCCTATCTGCGTTGCAAGTCTGATGCGTTGAGATTCACCCCCGGACAAAGTTCGGGCGCTGCGGGACAGGGTCAGATAATCCAAGCCGACATTCAACAGGAATTCGAGCCTCGACCGTATCTCCTTTAAAATCGGTTTTGCAATAATCTCATCTCTCCCCAAAAGGACATTTCCGTCAAAGAATTTTTTGCAGTCTGCAATTGAGAGTGCGGTCACTTCACTGATATTTTTTCCCGAAAAACTGACAGCGAGAGATTCTTTTTTTAGTCTTCCTCCCTCACACGATTTACATCTGCCGATATTCATGAATGATTCGACCCATTCACGGATTTTTGCAGAAGAGGTGGAGGTAAAGTAATTTTGCAGATACCCGATCACACCGGTAAATCGGTGCTTGTAGGCAACTTCCCTTTTCCCGCCATAACTGTAGAAAAATTCATACTTTTCTGTCGATCCATTCAGGATCAGGTCGATCGATTCTTTTTTAATATCCTTTAGGGGTGTGTCGAAATCAAATCCAAATTTCTTTGCCAGGGTCTCGAGCTGGTTGAATATGTAGATTGATCTTGGTTTTCCAAGGGCGGCAATTCCTTCCTGGTTGATTGTTTTACTCCAGTCGGGAATTATCAAATTCAAATCAAATTCTTTTTTCTCGCCAAGGCCGTCGCACTCGGGACAGGCACCAAATGCCGAATTGAAGGAAAATGAATTCGGGGCAAGCTCCTGATAATCTATCCCGCAATTCGGGCAGCTAAGGTGACGACTAAAGAGATGGTCTTCTTTTCCGTCATCAACCATCATTACCCCGTTTCCGTAGTTGAGTGCAACATCCACTGATGACTCAAGCCGGGACTGAACTTCAGGCTTCACAACAAATTTGTCGATAAGTATGTCGATATTATGAATCTTGTACCTGTCAACCTGAAATCCCTTCTCAATCTCTTTTATTTCACCGTCGACTCTCACCTTTATAAAACCGTCCTTAGCAATTTCTTCAAATAGTTCGCGGTAGTGCCCCTTCCTACCCCTGATAACCGGTGCAAAGAGGGAAATTTTCTTCCCCTCATATTCCCTTCCAATTCTTTCAAGAATCTGACCGGGGTTCTGCTTCTGAACCTGAGTACCGCAGTTGTAACAATTGATGACACCGAGTCGCGCATAAAGCAATCGAAGATAGTCATATATCTCGGTTACAGTTCCGACAGTAGATCTTGGGTTTCCCGAGGTCACTTTCTGTTCTATTGATATGGCAGGACTCAAACCTTCAATTAAATCCACATCGGGTTTTTCCAACATATCCAAAAACTGCCGGGCGTAGGCGGAAAGGCATTCGATGTAACGACGCTGACCTTCTGCATAGATAGTATCAAAAGCGAGGGAGGATTTTCCCGAACCTGAGAGGCCCGTTATTACTGTAAATGAATTTCTTGGTATCTCTACATCGATGTTTTTGAGGTTGTGGACGCGCGCGCCTTTTACAATAATCTTGTCTTGGAACAATTTCTTTCCGGTTTGAACGATGAAAACTATATATTTAAAACAATCTTTTCCTGAAATAAATTTCAATATGCCCGAGAAAATTCAAGCTTATTCTACTTTAAAATCAAAAGCAGACTCGAAATATAAAGAGAAGGGATCAATCTTTCTCGCATTCGCTCATCCCATAAATTCCCTCCCGGAATTCGACGAGCTTCTTTCCCGCTACAGAAAAGAATATTACGATGCGGTGCATCATTGTTCTGCTTTTCGGCTGATTAGCGGCACTATGAAATATTCGGACGATGGAGAACCTTCAGGAACTGCGGGTCTGCGAATCATGAACGCAATAGAACATCAAAACCTCAATAATGTGTGTATAATTGTTGTCCGTTATTTTGGGGGAGTAAAACTCGGAGTGGGTCCCCTCGGTAAAGCCTACTACGAAACTGCACTTGATGCACTAAAAGCAGCAGAGCAGATAACCATGCAGAGGTTCGTCAGATATCTATTTTCGGCTCCCTATGAGCTGTCATCTTTTATGTTCCGACATCTAAACGGGGAAAATGTAAAAATTAACTCCTCAGATTACGCAACCGGATTAACGCTGGATTGTTTTATTAAATCGGATTCTGTTGATGGGATTCTCGAAAACATTCTCTCCTCAGCGAATGGTGAAGTAGAGGTGATTGATGCAAAAGAGGAAAAATATTTTGAAGGCTGAGGGATGAAGGCTGAATTTCTGAGGGATGAACTCCTGAGGGATGAAGGCTGAATTTCTGAGATCCAATAAACAGAAATATTCGCGGGAGCTTAAATTCCGGATCCAATAAACAAAAGATTTGTCGGGAGATTATGATTTTTTCATCATCAGAGTTTCCTGCAGCAGATTTTTGATTTTAAATTCCACTTCCCTGCCATCAGGAGGAAGTTTCCCGTATGACCACTTGCTTTCAAATGGATTATAAGAAAACCTGATCGCCAGATCTCTTTCAATATCGTAATGATAAACATTTATCCATCGTAAATTTGCTAATGAACTGAATCCAAGAACCACAGGTTCCACCTCTGAGAGCAGCACAAATCTCTCCTTCCCGTGTTTTGATTTATTCAATAGTATCGATTTGACAATCGGATGAATCGGCAACTCAGCTAGTTTCAAAGCCGTATGCTTACAGGTATATCGAATTTCGAGAGTTGACCGAAAATTCTCCTTGTGCACAAGATAATCACCACACCAACAGTTCACTTTTTCAATTTTATTGGCTGTTGGTGCATCAATCTGTCCGAAATCAATGACCTTCGGTTGAAAGTAAAATCGTAAATTATGCTCTTCCATGCTCTTAACTGCATCACGAAGATCGTCAAATTCACGAATCCCCTTCTTTACGGGTCTGGTTGTTTTGGTCTCGGAGGTTCTGTACTTTTTGTGATTTTCCACGGGGTTTTATTTTTTAACCGTCTAAATTACGATTTTTTTTCGTGGTGGCAACCCCGTTTAAGTTTATTATTTTACACTTTGAAAAAATAAAGTTTTTGCAAAATGACCCATTCAGAAGCATGTGACATTCTCGGAATAAGAGAAGGAGCCGATCCTGATATTGTAACCAAAGCTTTTAACAAGCTAAACAGCGATATCACCAGGCAGATTGAATCCGCAGGTTCTAAATTTCTCAGAGAAACATTAATAAAGAACCGAAAAGCACTTTCAGAAGCCTACCATTTTTTGATCAAAGGTTCCGAGACCGAAGGATCACTCTCCTTTTCTGATGCATATAAAATGCTCTTGAATGATGAATCTGATTCCATCCAAATGATAGAAGACAGGTTTATTAAATTAAAAAGTGAATATGAGTTCGGCTTAAGGGCTCCAAACAAAAAGATCAGAGAAATCGCCACTGCTGATATAAAAATAATTTCAGATGTTTTCGAGCATATCATCAGTAATGTAAAAAGTCCGGCCGCAGACGAGATTCCTGGAGCTTACATTGCTTCGATTCGTGAGGATGAACGAAAAAAACTGGAACTCGAGTTCGAGCGGAAATATGATTCCCTTAAAAGAAGTTTTGATGAGTCAACAGAGAGATTCGAAGATAAAATCTCTGCGCTTTCTTCCGAAAAAACCCGCATAATAAACGACTTGACAAGACTGATTGAGCTGATTGCCACAGAACAATTTTCTGAAGCCACGCAATTGTGCCTCAAGCTTGAAGGCAAATATTCCCTCAACTTCAGAACTTCGAAACCTCAAACTTCTGATTTCAAACCTCAAACTTCTGATTTC